>NZ_LDUJ01000014.1:0-641270 GCF_001043675.1 Lysinibacillus sp. LK3 | reverse complement strand
CATAAGCATTATTTTATTTTCTCTATCTTTGGTAAACCAGAACAGAATAACAAAAATAGCTAAGAAAATAACTGTGTATTCAGCAATAATAATCATTGGTAAATTGAAGAATTGAAATTCTTTTCCTAAACTATTAAGCATTCTAAATAATCATTATTTATTTCTAATATATTCAAGACATTCTCTCCTTTATAGCTTATAAAGCTATGTTAAGAAAAAATGTATCTTTAAACCATCGTAAAAGGTGACAATTAATTGCTTAAGCTAACATTATTGTCACTTTGATTTGAAAGCCTTTATGATTAGTTGTATCAATTGCTCGTTTCTGACATACACGTACAAGTGAACGTGTTTATTTTACATATTCATAATGTATATTGACTCAATCTGAATAGTGAAATATTTACCAGTTTATGTTATCCTTATATAAATTATTAGGAAGCCTCGGGGGTTGTTTTGTGTTGAAAATACATTCTACAAATAGATATATCATATTTATTTTTGGCATTACTTTGATGATAACTGGATTAGGAAGATTATCTGGTTTCTTTGAATATGATTCAGTTATTCCAAATCAATCTGTTGCACTACTATACATATCTATGGGCGTTTCTGTAATGTTCATTTCTTACTTTGTTAAACCCAAAAAAGAAAAAAGTTAAAAGTTTACCATTCCAGATCTTTCAAGCATGTTCCTCATATTGTGTAGTTAGAAACTGTAAACAACCATCCTTGAAATATCTCTTTAATTCTCTTTTCCTAACAACCATTTCTTTATTGTTATTTACTAATCTTACATACTATTCTTTGTTAGCATGAAAGTTTAACTTTCGTCTGTTTCTCCTTTAAAACCTATGATATAGGTTCTGCGATACTCTAATTTGTTAGGTAGCCAACCCAGTTTATGACGTAACATAAATGGTTTCATAAAAACATACCCCTTTATTATAAATTCATATAATTTACTGACAGCCCATATTGACTTTTGTACTTCCTCCATCAACCTCAAATACTCCTATTGTGCAATAATCAAACCGAACCATATTTTCAAATATTACCCAATCATGTTATCCTTTTGTAAGTTATTACCTAAATATCAGGAGTTGTTATAAAATGAAAACACCTTCTAAAATTGGACATATCATATTTGTTTTAGGCATCTTATCGCTTTCAATCGGATCAGCGAGATTAACAGGTGCCCTAGAATACAATTCATTTATTTCAAATAAATCTGTTGCAATACTATTCATTGCTATAGGGGTTTCTGTTATGTTCATTTCATTCTTTGTAAAACCTCTAAAAGTTAAATAACTTTACAGAACAATATCTTTTAAATATCTAACTCCAATTGACCTGTTATTTCTTGTACATGATCATTCCAAACAAGTTGATAATTACTTGCTAACAGAGTTAGCTGGAACAAATTTAAAAGCCTCTAACAGTCGAAGGGATAGTTGCAAACTACGTTTTAAAAAGACCATTAACGATATAACCAGTACTCATATTATTTTATAAGTGACCTGACTTTACTGAGAAAGTGAATTAATATCTTTATTCCGAATATGAACAACTCCTGTATTACTAACTTTTATATTCACTTCTGTAATGCCTCTTTTTAATATATGTTCTATTGCATATCTAATCTCCCATTCTTTAACCTGACCAAGATCATTTGAAATACTAGCATGGCTGGATTTCTTATTTTCACTATGAATAATGACTGTCCCTTCACATTCATATACCTTTACAACACCACCCATAAAACCAGAAGCAATAGTTACAACATCAACTCTTTCCTTTGTTATATCTCGAAATGCTTTAGTTGGAAAATTATATATTTTCGCCATTTTGACCTCTCCTTCTACGGAACGTTTGTTTGTATTTATATTAGAACAAACATTCGCTCTTTAGCAAGGAGAAATTTATGAAAATATAAAAAGTATGTTATGTAGATTTTTTTGAGATTAACGCTTATTCTATGTACAAATTAATCTGCTAATTATTGATAGTTCTTTAACCACTCATAATGCATGTGTAACACCTACTTTTTAATCAATTTCATAACCAATAGCCACCATCTGTTGCTATAAATACCAATATATGTTTAAATGTAAATTACTAGGGGATTATACTAGAATGGAGGAATAATAATGGTAAAAACAATTAAAGGTCGCATTTTTGGTTTTGCTCTACTCTCAGCTTTACTTGTTTCATTTTTCATCTATCCATCAGGTAATGTTTCAGCAGCCGAAATCAACGTTGTTCAAAACTCTACTAGTATAGACAATGTTAGTCCAGCTGCTGTGTATACTAAATATGTCACAGTTAATACAAGAACTTCAACGTTTCCACCTGGACAAATTTATCATGTTGAATGGGATGGAGATTTTAAATACGCAGGATACCTAACAAGATTTGATTATGCATACGATCCTGATGCAGGTATTTACTTTGCAACATATAAAGGAAATATTAAAATTCAATAAAATCGTATAAACACCTAATCCCCTAGAGTTTTAATAAAGCATAAATAAGCATTTCTGGTCACTTTTAATAGAAGTGACCTTTTTCTTTCGATTAATCCTCGGTTAACTTAATTAATTGTCTATCTTCTCCTCGCTAGTACGCTTTTAATGTCATGTAAAACTTGATTAATTTATCATCAATCTTGAATTGTTTGTCGTTTATCACTTTGTACAATGCATATTCAGTTGCTATTGACTCCCCACTTTCTTTCCAGTAGTCCAAAGAACAATTTTCGCATTTTTTTAAGAAGTTTCTTTACAAATCATTAGTAAATTGCCATCTAAATCTTTGAACACAAAATAAAAATTATCCTGAATCTCTGTAACCAGTTCAACATTATTCTCTTTCATAAATTGATATGAAGCTTCAATATCATCGGTCAAAAGCTGAATTGACGGAACTTGGTAAGTGGTAATATCACCATCTTCTTTTCTCCACTTTGGCATGGAATCTAAAATTAATCCAGCTGTACCTTTCATGGGTACCACGAATAAATGTCCAAAATATTCTTCTCCCCCTTCCAAACCAAGTATTTTTCTGTACCATTCTTTTGCTTTCTCTAGGTTACGAACTGGAACAAATACACCGCCGATTCTGTTTTTTATTGGTGATTTATAGTCATGGCTAGTCACAAATACATCCTCCTTACTAATTTATTTCTACTTCTATTTCAACGTGATATTCTACTATTCCTTCTTGCACACCTTCTCGATAAGTTGAAGAAACAACACTTTTAGAAATAACTAAATAGAAGCAGCTTAAAATATTGTTTCTCACCTTCAGACGTTCGTTTCAAACGTTCAATTAGAACGTCAAACAGCTTTAATTATTGGTACATTCTTTTTCTTTATTTTCTAAACACATCGTTAAAACCAGCAATTTTCTTCTTTATTTTTCTCTAAAAGGTGCTTTATTTTATTATCTATATTTAATAAAACCTGTTTAATTTGTTTAAGCTGATGTTCTCTTTGTAACATCTGCTCATACTTTTCTTGGAATATAACTTTTATTTCAAGTAGATTTTGTATTTCTTCTTTTGTCAGTTTTTTATTTTGATCAATATTTCCCGACCAATCAAAAAGCATTTTGATTTCTTGGAGAGAAAATCCCGTTTGTTTAAGTTTAAGAATTGCTTCTACTGTATCAATGTCTTTCTTGTTATAATAGCGGTGCTTATTTTTAATTTCCGGTTGCAATAAATTCATTTTTTCATAATAACGAATAGTATCTTTACTAAGACCAGTACATATTGCAAATTCACCAATTTTCATTAAAATCTCCTTCTATAATATAAATTTATAAACCATTAGGGCAATTATACAATGGAAAATGAAGCGAATGATATGATGGCTGAAAGTAATTCGTCCATTTGTTAACTTCCCTTCTATAACTGCTAGTATATGTAACAAGATAAACGCAATTATCAGTAATATAAATAACCAACCTTTGCTTGGTATACATAATATTAAGAGAATACTAATTGATATGATAACAAATATGAATGTTCGTACTTCAAATCCAACTTCTTTCCATTTTTTTATCCCTGCCACTCCTATTAAAACGGCATATAACACAATTAGTATAGTTGTCAAAATTACCATCCCATCACTCCATTCTTTGATTTCATTCATCTTAAAAGATGGAGCCGACTCCATGTCAACAGATAAGAAATAGTTCCATTAAGCTCAAGTATCTTAATCTTCCTCACGAAACGCCCTAGTCTAGCCCTTGACATTTCAAAGTAAAAGAAAAGCATCCATTTAGGAACCTCTCTAAATGTTTTTTTAATCGCTTAATTAGTACAACCGTGCTAAAATAAATACATGAATAAAAAAAATAAAACAACTAATCAAAAAGAAATGTCATTTATTGAAAAAGCTCGTAGAACTCAAATTGTGAAATGTGCTATTGAAACCATTGCAGAGGTGGGTTACGCTCAAGCTTCTTTAGGTCAAATTGCAAAACGTGCACAAATCAGTAAGGGGGTTATCTCCTATCACTTTGCAAGTAAGGGGGAATTGTTAGAGCAAGTAATTTATGATTACTATATGGCATGTCAAGCTTATACTGCTCCTCTAATCGAAAATCAAAAATCTCCTATAGATATGCTTAGCATTTATATTGAATCAAACCTTAGATTCATAGATGAAAATCGGCAACATGTTTTCGCTGTCATTGAAATTGTTTCTAATGAAAGAACTGCTGATGGCAAACTTCGATTTGCGGCGGATCATGATGATACTATTTTTCTACCCATTGAAAACATACTTACACTAGGAATGCATGCGGGTGTCTTCCGAGAATTCACCAAATTGGCTTCAAGAGTAATGGCGTTAACGATACGAAATTCCATTGACGGATTCACTATTGAATTAATGAGAAATCCCCAGTTAAATGTTGAGGAATATACGAGAGAACTGATTACAATATTCGATAAATCAACTAAAAAGTAATATGTCAGAAAACTTGAGGAGGATAGCTATGCATTACTATGAGGTAATTTGTTCTAGTTGTAGAAATAAATTCAGAGTATACGAAGGGTCACTGAGATTTAGACAGTTAAAGGAAAGAACCGATAAGATTTTTCGTTGCGAAGAATGTTATAGCAAAATTCGTATGGATGCTATTAAAAATTTCTTTAGATAGCTCCTTCAGCCGATCTTGAGAATAATAAAAGGGATTACAAGTTAAATAAGTATAAAGCCCAGGCTCAAAATTAATGAGTATCTGGGCTTTGTGGAATCATTTAGTTCTATCTCTACTTACAACTATGCTATCGTCAGTCGTTTCTCAAAACAAATTCTATCATTTTATTAAGCCTATCCATGTGTGCATTAAGAATTTGCTGCTGACATTCTACTTTGAACACAAAACCTTTGCAAAAATAAAAAGCAATCAAGAATCAGGAACAACTAATACTGCCCAACTCGATTGCACTCAAAGCATTTAAAAAGAACACCTATGTTAGGTGCTCTTCCGATCAATTTTTCTTGTTTAAATCATCTGGATAAACTATCGTGTTAATTACATCTCCATTTGATTCATCTTTAAAAATTACTTTGACTTTATAATCCTTTTCATCCACACCATTAAATAATTGATAGTACATACCTGTTAAAGCTAGTCCGAATGAGGCCATTGTGTCAAGACTATTATCGAATTCTTCTTTGTTTACAGATAAAGTGAATTCTGAAAAAGACTTGTCATAGGTTACATCTTTAATAGATTTGAACTCTTCACTTGCTTTAAGCTCTTCTACACTTGCTAGAATGCCTTCTTTTAAACCTTTCATCATTTCTTTATGTTCTGTTTCAGACATTTTATAAGTTAAAGAACCATTATCATTCTTACTGACTTCCTTCATCCCACTGCTTTTTGCCTTTGAAATAACAGAATCAATGTCCTGACCCTCAAAAAATATAGCTGGAATAGTTACTTCTACATCTCCACCATCTTTGCTACCTTTTTCCTGACCCTCACTACAACCAGAGATCAAAACACCTAGTAATATAAATAATGGTAGCATCCATTTTCTTTCCATTAAATCTCCTCCTCATACACCAATATACAGAATATGAAGAGATTACACTATACTTTATTAACATAAAGCTCTATTTCTTAACCGCTTCTATACATGAAAAATCATTTCTTTTTTGAGAAACTGATTATCGTTATCTTAATGTGTTTGGTGACGTTCCACATCATAAATAAAATCTATTTCTTACTTAGTGTTCAGTGCTTAATTTTATAAAATTCAACACGTACTCTGATATAATCAATCATGCGTTGTTTTACATTTCTTTTTCTTTACATTTTCTTCAACAAAGGTTGTGATGAATTTTTATGTTTGCAGTACTTTTGGCTATAAGTATTGGAGCTATTCTTGCTGTGCAAACAGCCATTAATGCTCAATTAAGAAAGTTTGTGATTTCTCCTTTTTTAGCTTCAATGATTTCCTTCGCTGTTGGTGTCATCTTCTTAACTATTACATTAGTAAGTAGTGGTTCATCACTGGGGATTCCATTAGATTTATTGTTGAACCAACCTATCTATATATGGTTGGGGGGAATTGGTGGCGCTATTGCGATAACTACTAACATTCTCTTGTTTCCTAAATTGGGAAGTGTGCAAACAACTATCCTACCGATCTTTGGAATGACTCTCATGAGTATGTTAATCGATCATAATGGCTGGTTTAATGCAACACAATATTCCTTTGGATGGAATCGAATCTTTGGCATATTACTAGTCTTACTAGGCGTCCTTTTAGCTACAGCTATACGAAGCAAGAAAAATGAACAGTATTCTCCCCAAACAAATAAGGAGAGTGTGCGGAATCTATGGATTTGGCGCATAGTAGGGATTCTAGCAGGAATGTTACTAGCTATCCAAATCGCTGTTAATGGACAATTAGGAAAAGTTCTTCACTCTTCTTCTCATGCTGCCCTTGTTTCATTCTTTGTTGGTACTATTACCTTGATTATAATTGTTGGGTTAAAAGATCGATCTTACACAAGTATTAAAGAGCCTTTTAAACAAGCTGCTCCTTGGTGGATATGGATTGGCGGGATCTTAGGAGGATCTTATGTTCTCATCAATGTATTTCTTGTCAATCAAATTGGAAATGGCCAAACTGTAGTTCTTGCTTTATTCGGTCAAATCACTGGTAGCTTGCTGGTACAGCAATTCGGATTGTTTAACTCGCTAAAGAATCGAATTCAACCATTACAAATAATTGGTTTAATGGTGATGATAGCCGGTGTATTTTTAATCAGGATATTTTAAATAATTTTCTTTGCTAATTTTGATCGATGAAACTCTTTTTCAAGAATGGATGCGACATTTCCCCAAAACATAAAACCAGAGTTCATCTACAAAATGTAGCATAAACTCTGGTGACAATGGTGGTCTAACTTTATTTTATGAATTGCCTCATGATTATTTCTTCGCCGATGCGTCCTATTAGCCTTTCATTCGTATCTTCAAAACCTACTTTTACATATAGTTTCTGTGCTGGAATATTAGCTTTGTCTACAACTAAAACAATTTCATCGCAATTTGGAAATTCTGCTTTAACAAACTCAACTAGTAATGTCATTCCTTGTTTTGCATAGCCCTTCCCTTGTTCTGTATGATTAATTGATAATGCAGATAATAGCATCGCATTTCTATTCGTAGAATATTTCTTAACTCGTTCATTTGCATTTAGGAGAAAGAAACCAACAGGTGTATTTTCACTTAGAATTACAATGCGATGCTGTCCTTCATTAATTTCCTCAAAATTGCTCGGCAGTGCAGAAAATTGTTTTTGCTCTTCAGTAAGTACAAAAGCGTTCAGTCCTTGCATATATTCACTTGAAAAATGTTTTAATTCAACCTTCTTCAGTTTTTCCATTACATAATTCTCCATTCACTTTTTCTATACTTTACCACTTTATTAGGTTGTGGTCATTCATTTATTTGAAATTTCGAAAAACAACACGTTCGTTAGATAAATAAATCACGTAAAAAATGCCCAGGCTCAACATTAATTTGAGTACCTAGGCTTTGTTGTTACTTAGTATATTCATTCTAGTTACGTTTGTGGATTTGCCGCTAACACTCTACTGGCTTCATGTTGTACTTTTGTTAGCAATGTATGTAATCTTTACTTGATTTCGTTCACTAACACTGCCGTATTTGGAGCAACAATCGCTTCAATGCCCGAAGCTTTGTAGCTAACTCGAATTGAGTCGTTGCTTTTATATAAATGGAAAGTATCCGAACTAAAAACAAATTCCCCGTTCTCATCTAAAACCGGTGAATAGGTGATATCATAATGGAACTTTATGTCCTTTGCATCGGCTGGCATATCTGGTTCAGGTTGATAATCCTCAGGAACTTCCGTTGTAACGTATCTAAAAAATAGTTGTATGTCGTTATCATCTATTTTTTTCCAAAGGTCATATGTATTTCCTTGCGTCTTCATACCATCAAAATAAGTTGTTTCCTTTTCTTTATCAGTAAGGGGCAGATAGGGAACGGCCGCTTTTGCTAATTCCGTTATTTTTATTCTTTTCGTTTCTTTCCCTACGGCATTATAAACCAATAGTGTTTTGTCTATACTTCCAAGCAAATCATCTCTTTTTCCAACGAGAAGATGATTTTGAAAGGTTAAAAACACCTCATCAGTTTGCAAATTTACATTATATTGATTTACAACTTTATTCATCTCTTTATTCATTAAATGTTCTTCAAGGATATATTTTAAATTTCCAAATCCCAATAAAGGAATTATTGCTGCGATGATCATGCTTAAAAACAACAAACCAAATTTTTTGGATAAACTAATCTTATTTTTAATAAAGATGATTGGAATACCCACCGCAAAAGTAAAACCTAATAAGCCAATATATGCAAAAAATTGCATCAACCCTAATTCATCTATTTCGTACATATTAATATATACACACACACCAAGTAGAGCGATAGCGATTATTCGTATCAATTGATTTTTCATAAAATACTTCCCTTCCTTTTACAAACCCTCTAAAAGCTATGGTCGCACTAAGAAAAGTTCGGATAATTTCTCTACAATAGTTTCTCTATTCTCAATTATCAGCTCTGTTTTTCCTTTCTTTATTACGTAAGGACTGCCATTTCTGCTCCTATATTTTATTTTGACTACTTTTTTAATTGTCCCTAAGTTTAGACCTATGTACCATTTTTTAAAGTTTGTAATGACTAACTAGCTTTCTATTCCAATTCCATCGAATACTTTACCTATCAAATCTTAACAATGTCTCACCTAATTTTATATATGTAATATTTTCCTTTTTCTACTTCCCTTCTTCATAAATGGAAGGAGCATTACTTTTAGAAATGTGCAACTAACTAAGAAACGTTAATGTAAATATTGGAGAAGACTGAAATGGTGCATAAGACATTTTTCTTACTTTATCGTATATTGTTTATTTTGTAATCGTACTTTTCTTAACTTATTGTATCCAATGGGTGACTGTGCTTTTTATGGGAGGTATTTGATTTACAGCTGCAGAAAGTTATCCAGGGGATTTGAGTAGTATTTCTTTAGTTATATGGAGCTTCTTATTTTCTTGCATTCATTTTGTTATTTTAACAATGTATTTATTTCTTCATCATTTAGTGTTGTCTCTCTTTAAAATTAGGTTTCAAAGCAAGATAGCATTTTTGTTTAATACTTTTGTGACTGTTTAATTTTCTATTACTTAAAATCATTTTTATAGAACGTATCAGCAAGATAACTCGTTACTTATGAATAATACTACTCTTTAGGATCAATATCACAAGTGTGTCTCTACAATCTCTAGACACCAAGTATTTAAATCTCAATGGATTACTTTCTCTTGGATATTGTTACAGGGAGAGTGGCAACCATTAATATTAACCCTAGATAGAGAGGATATTTTAAACATTCATTCGTTGAATACCCCAATAAATAAGGCATACCTATTAAGGCCATTACTACTCCAATTACAAACAAACCCATTTCAATTTTTCTAATCATATTTTTCTCCTATCCCTTAACATTTCTTATTCATTTCTCCCTACAACCAGAGAAGCTTAATCTAAGAAGCTTCTTTAAAATAAAAGACACCCCTCAGAAATAAGGAATGTCTAACTTTTTATCTATACACATCTAACAGATTTAACAAATATCTTTCTAATTCATTAATCGCAAACAAAACTTCCTTATGAAGTCTATCCTCGACGACGCTATCATCATTAAAGACCTCTAAGTATTTATTCACTTCTACAAAGAATTTTTCATACTCCTGTAAAAACTTATCAATCGTTTGATCACCAGGTGTTACAGATAAATAAATTGTTTTAAATAAATTAAAATCACTATACGCATTACTTAAAAAATAGATAGCCAGTATTCTATCGCTATTAATATACAATTTCACAAAAGATAGATTTTGTTTCAATTTTTTCAATGCATTGATAAGATTGTTCGTTTGCTTCAACATATTTGCCGTATTACTATACATCTGATAATCACCTCCATCTTTATAATAAGCAGAAAACCAACAAATTGGAATAATTTTCTGCAAATTACTAGCTGAAAACTTCCTTTATAATACAATTAAGTCGAAATATTAATTAATAATACTAAATGTATGACAGAAAGGACCCCCATTGGATAAATAATGGATCTTGAAAAGCTATTTTTAAATTCATTTCGAGGATGCCTTTCAAAAAATAAATGCAGGATTGCATGAATGATAAAGAATAGATCAAGGACCCAAAAAATGATGGTTTGATACTGACTGAAAAGTAAGGAAAGGATTAATACGTATAGAAACAGGTGAATAAAAGTGAATACTTTATAAGCCTTTGAATCTTCCATATCTTTAAGTATTATAAACAATCGCCACTCAGAGCATCTTATTGCATCCATTTCGTGCAAAAGAAATAAAGAAAAGTTAAATAAAAAAAGAACGAGTAATAAATCAGGCATATAAAACCTCCTACAGACTATATACCAAATATTACTATAAAACCACTTTCGAAATACTAAGTAAACATGCCTAAATATGTCGATTTGTAGGCATATGGAGGCTTTCATTCTTTCCCTTATATTAAGCAACATAACCTTTTTACTTCATTCATTTTTGCATAAAGACATTTAAATTTCATCTTACATTCAGCTCCCAATGAAATTTTATCAAGTGCACCATTCTAAAATTGTCCACTTTCCTTGAGTAATCTTCTAGAAGTAAACAAAAGCACACAATCAGAAGGCTTTTCGTTGGTAAATAATATGTGTAATCCCCCAAGAAATAATATAGATTAGCATAATAAAAAGTGTCGCCCCTGTATATAAAACCGTAACGGATGTATTATCTACAAAATCAATAATTGTTGTTAAGTGTTCATTCATATACAATGCAATTGGTCGTGAAATCCAAGTTAAGAGGATAAAGCTAATAAGTATAACCGTTGTAATATAACCCTGTTTAAATATCTGAAATAATGGGAAGGTAAGCGCAGCAAATAGTAAGAATAAGCCACTACCAATGGCAATGTCAGATACCGTAAAATGTTTATTGAAAGCTAGCAGCGCTAGACTTGTAACACCTATGGATAAAATCATATAGACAATCGCTCCAAGATAGCGGGATGCGATAATTTCTGTACGTGTGTATGGCAAGGAGTTTAATAATATATTCGTCTCAACTTTTTCATCGTATGCATATGTGTTAAAGGGAATAAAAATACTGGCGACCAGAAAAATTAAAACGGGTGGTGCCCCCAACAAAATAAAAACTAAGATAAAAGGAATAAAAAGCAATAGCTGCCTTTTCTGTAGTATGACATCGCGTTTAATTAAGTTAAGCATGATGGATGCCTCCTTTAAAGTAATACATGATATCTTCCAGAGAGGCACGTTCAATAATAACTGTGTCTCCAAAAATATTTTTCGCTGCTTTAATATTATCCGTTAATGCTTCAAATCCTGTGGATGCACGATGAACATGAACAAATGCTTTTTCAGTGTCTCTATCAAGTAGATTCAACTCACCTTTAACGAGCGCATAGTTTTCAGCTACATCGTGTATAGATTGATTAAATACTAATTCCCCTTTCTGTATAAAAGCTATGTAATCTGCGATACGATCTAAATCAGTTGTAATGTGCGTAGAAAAGAAAATAGTGCGATTGCCATCAACCATTAATTCCTGTAATAGATCTAACAGCTCCCGTCTAAAAATGGGATCTAATCCTGCTGTCGGCTCATCCATAATGATTAGCTCTGCATGATGTGAGAGGGCTATTGCTAATGAAGCCTTCATTTGCATCCCTTTAGAAAATGTTTTTATTGCTTTGTTAAGCGGTAATTCGAATTGTTCTACATATTGATAAAATATTGTATCGTCCCAGCGCTTGTAGGCAGGTGCAACTATACGTTTTATATCTTTTAAGTTCAACCCTTCAAAAAATATATTGCCATCGTATACAAACCCAATGCGCTGCTTAATCTCCTTCTCATGCGTCTTGTAGTCTAATCCGAAAAGCTTTACTTCTCCAGCATCTGGCCTTAATAGATTCATCATCGTTTTTATCGTTGTAGACTTACCAGCTCCATTTGCCCCAATGAAACCCGTTACAAAGCCTCTCTTTACCTGTAAATTTATATGATTTACGGAAAAGCCTTTGAACCTCTTTGTGACATTCTTTAATTCGACTACATTTTCCATACCTTTCACTCCTCGTATAAAATCTTCAATAATTCCTTTAGTTCATCAAGAGACAGGCCTATTTCTCTGCTATTCGCAATGACCGCACTTAGCTGTTCCTCAATAACCTTCAGCTTCTTTTCCCGTATAACCTCCAAATTTTGCTCCGCTACAAAAGATCCTTTGCCAACAATGGAATAGATAAAGCCCGCCTTCTCCAATTCTTCATAAGCCCGTTTTGTCGTTATTACACTAATTTGTAAATCCTTTGCGAGGTTACGCATGGAGGGTATTGCTGTGCCCTCCTGTAGTTCACCTGCTAAAATAAGTGATTTAATTTGATTCGTAATTTGTTCATAAATTGGCTCCTTTGAACTGTTCGAAATAATTATTTGCATGCCAATCCCTCTTCTTTATTTTTTTGAGAATATCGTTGAAATAATATTCCCTAGTGCTGCAATCAGTATAGCAATAACATGGATTGTGATGAACATATTAAAAAAAGGAAAGGAATAAGGCGTTATCCATTCGGTGAAAAGCCTCGAATCCAAAATCCATCTTCCCATTCTGGCAACTAAATTATTACTATCGTTCATGTTCGGCTCAAGAGCAGTGCCATCGACCGCGATAAAGATCAATTGAACAATTAAAAATATACCAATAGTGATGATCCATCGTTTTAACAGATTACTTTCATCCGCTTTTTCAGTGCCTATCACTTAAACAATTCCCCCCCACAAATTAATTATATTGTATATATACTATATAAACATTATATACACAAATAAAAAATTTGTTCAACCACTTTTTTAAAAAGGAAATTTTATACCATGAAATGATCTATGACATTCAAATATAAAGAAGGAGCCTGTTTTGATAGCTATTATCAAAACAGGCTCCTATTAACAACTTGGCCATTCATCGTGTCTTGTCATTCAAATATGTTCATTCTTCAGTTGCAATCTGATAATTTATGATATAATGAATCATCTGACTAAATTGGCAAGACAATGGCTGTAGCGTGTGACGACGCCGCGGCTTTTTCTTTGTTTTTTCCTTACGTGATTAATTTAAATATTTACCCTGCTTGGGTAGTGCGATTTGTTCAAAATCATCGACAAGTTTTTTTAGGTTGCTTGTCAATTCTTCGCCCTTCATTGGTAATCCGTGCCCTGTGATGGCAACTGAAGGTTTTAGTATTGCTAATTTTTCGATAGATGCTCGAGCAGCCAGCCAATCTGTTGTAAAATATTGAGGGGGACCACTGATTTCTTTTGTCTGCGTAATCACCTTATAAAGAGATTCTTGTTTGACTGTAACAAATGCATCTCCAGCAATAAGCACCTTATCCTTCTCACGGAATAAAGATATATGCCCTGGTGAATGGCCTGGCGTATGAATCCATCGGAAACCTGCCATAAATGGAACACTACCATCAGAAGGTAAAACTTTGAGGTTACCACCCAAATTTATAGCTTCATTTGGAAAAATAGGTGACATTTTAGCAACCAAGCCGTTATTTACTGTTGGATCAGGCTCGGGATAATTTTGTTTTCCAGATAAAAAGGGTATTTCCAATGTATGCGCATAGACAGGAACATCCCACCGCTCTATTAATTCTATGATTCCTCCGACATGATCAAAATGACCGTGAGTCAGTATGATTGCCTTCGGTCGAGACTTAGAACCATAACGTTCTTCAACAACTGAAATGATCTCATCCGCACTTTTGGGCATCCCCGCATCTATTAGCACAAAATCTTTCATCTGCGGTTCACCATAAAGTACAATATTTACAATTTGAATCGTGTATTGATATAAATCAGGTAATATGTCTATACCTACACCGCTTCCAACAGAAGTTGCTGGGATAAATTTATAATCGTCCCCGTAATTCAAATTCTTGTCCATTTTAAATCATCTTCTTTCAATTAAGTCATTGGAGGTTCAAGCATAAACTATATGGAAATGCCACAACTATTGATGATGGCATACGCATACTTACCTTCTTACTTCTTTTCTTTTTTATTGAAGGGCTGTTCTTTCTGTTGCTCTTGTTCCTCTTTTACTGCTTCTAATTCTTCAGGATTAAATTCCATTGCTATTTCTTCTTGCTCTACTTCATTCTTTTGCTTTTCTTTTGTCAAAACACTCACCTCCAATATGCTTTAAAGTGGCCTTCCTTAAGAAAATCTATACTTTTCACTTTTTCAAAGCTACATTAAACGTATAACTAAACAAAAAACATCCATTCTATAAGTGCGTAGTGTCTCACTACTTAAAGAGCTGCAGAGATTTCTTTCTCTGTGGCTTCTTTTAATTTTTACATTAAAAATTTTATTAAAAGTGAATTTTACTTATTTTTTCAGCCATACTAACATGGCTTTAATGGCGAAAAATAAGAAAAGGATGTGTACAGATGGGTATTCTTGGTGGAAATCCAAAAGATGAACCGTTGCATTATGGTGAGGTATTTAGTGTTTGGTCGGGTTTAATTGCAGACTATGGCATGATTTCTGGCTATCAAACGTTTTATAATCATGCTGGTGATGAAGATCTTAAAAAAATTATTGAAGATATCATCGAAACATGCAGGGAAGAAGTAAAGCAATTAGAAAAAATTCTAAAAACAAACGGGATCGCACTACCTCCTGCATCACCTGAAAGACCTGTAGCAAGACTGGAAGATATTCCTCCAGGTGCAAAGTTTAATGATCCAGAAATAAGCGCTGCTCTAAGTGCTGACCTAGCAGCTGGATTAGTTGCATGTAGTCAGGCAATGGGTACTTCTACTCGTGAAGATATCGCATTAATGTTTGGGCAATTCCATATGGCTAAAGCTCAACTTGGTGCAAAGCTTTTACGTTTAAACAAAAATAAAGGCTGGCTTGTACCACCACCATTACATGTTAATTATCCTGAGAAATAAAGACTATTCCCCGAATTGAGGAAAGTAAATGTATTATTATAAAGAAGAATTGATAAACATTATTAAACCTGACAAACCAGATCCTCAAGCAGCACGAGTAATGCAAGAAATACTTGGTGGTCATTATGGTGAAATGAGAACCATGATGCAGTACTTTTTTCAAAGCTCTAATTTTAGAGGCAAAGAGACCCAATATCGTGATTTATTACGGGGCGTTTTCTTAGAAGAAATTGCACACGTTGAACTTGTACAAAATACAATCAACCAATTACTAAATGATTCTGGGGAATCCTCTGCTCCTGGAAATAACGGCATGGACCAAGCACCTTTAGATGAGGCAGTTAAACATGCCAATCCACACCATTATATTGTGGGTGCACAATCATCTTTGCCTGTAGATGCAGCAGGTAATCCCTGGAATGGTTCGTGGGTTTATGCACATGGAAACCTTATTGCAGATTTATTGGATAATTTAGTATTGGAGTCAACGGGTGTACTTCAAAAGACACGTATATATGAGATGAGCTCTAATCAGACATTTAGAGAAACACTTGCTTTTCTAATTGTTCGTGACAATGCTCATCAAAATGCATTTGCCAAAGCATTAGAAACTTTAGGGGTAGATTGGGGAAAATTATTCCCTGTACCGAACTACGATATCAACAAATACCCAGAGTGTAGAAAGTTTGTTGAAATGGGTTATCACAATGCTCAATTTAACTTTAGATTAGATCCAACTCGTATCGGGGAAATCTTTCAAGGACAAACTCCAAGTAGAAATGGTGGAGAATTAAATGTGACCCCTCCACCAGAAGGATTCCCCGTACCTGTTATGCCAGAGATGCCAAATGAACACAGTCCTGGCCTGAAGGATATGAATAACTAAAATACGTTTAGCTGTAGCGTTTGTCGACGCTGCGGCTTTTTGAATGTAAAAATAGACTGTATTTACACAAACTATTAATAAGTGTATCGCATAGGCTGTGACGTTGGTTGACCGTCATAGTCTTATTTTTATTTTAAAGGCAATAAACTATGCACAATGAGTTAACTTTTCATATAAATAGTAGTGTTAAGCTAATCTAGTTTAACATGTACCTCCCGAATTGTTACTTAGGGTCACTTTCAGCCGAGTGACCCTTAAATATTTATTCATTTATATAAACTTCGTTTTAAAGGAGATTATTTTGCCTGAAGCTTTCTATACTTTACATATTCTAGATTTTCGAAAGGAGGGACTTTCATATGGGATATGAAGTTTACGGTTCAAACTATGGCAAGCATGATAATTTATCATTCGCTCTAATTGTTGTCCTCTTTATTCTTTTAATTATTGCTGGTGCTACTTTCTTATATCATTAATAATTACCTTCTATTATCCTCAAATATTCATGCTATGATCAAAGGGTCGTCTTACACCCTGGTGACCCTTTTTTACTACTTACTTTGTTGCATAGAAGAATGTATGTAGGAAGTTTGTTGCTTAGTGTACTAATCTAACAAACAGTTCATAGAATATATCAAGCATAATTTGGGCTATAAATAACAAAGGAGAATGCCTATGAGCATTGATTTTATTACACTTGCCCCAACAGTCATGCAGGTGTTTAAAGCAGGAGATGCAAATCCAAAAAAAGTAAAGCGCATTGTTTATGGACAAGCTACCTCTGATGCAAATGGAATAGCCACATTATATTTTACAGACAATGCATTAGCGAATGGCAATCCTCTCTTATCTACTATTGACTATGCAGTGGCAAGTGTATACTCGACAAATCCAACGATAAACTTAAGACCGAGAGTTCAAATGAGAGAGAAGAATATTAGTGGGAAATATGTCTCTGCTAATATTACAAATATTAGTGGTGTGACAGTATTAGGAATTAATGTATTAGGATCGGAAAATCCAGTAAGTGGCGTGATTGTAGATTTTATGATTTTAGGTAGTTTTGATTTGTAAACAGATCATACTGAACAAACTCCCTCGTACATTCTTCTTGGTAAAACCTCATATCCTGACTTCTTTCTTCGAGAATAAGCAAGTAACAAATGTATTTTGATTTGAAATGTAATGAAAAAAAATAAAGACAAAGTCGAAAAAATCGACTTTGTCTACTGAAACCACTCTATTTAAGAATGTTTTTCTTCATTTAAAAATTAAAGTTTAACGATGTTAGCAGCTTGTGGTCCACGTTGACCTTCTTCAACTGTGAATTCAACTTTTTGACCTTCTTCAAGTGATTTGAAACCTTCACCTTGGATAGCTGAGAAGTGAGCGAATACGTCTTGTCCGCCTTCTACTTCGATGAAACCAAAACCTTTTTCTGCGTTAAACCATTTTACTGTACCTTGTGTCATTTAAATGACCTCCAATAATGTTATTAAATAAAATCATACTACTTCCAAAGAAAAAAATTCACATATTACAAAAAGTAACTAACAAAACACGATTACTCTTTGTAATATGTGAATTTATTATTTCTTTAAGAAAGATTCTATTACATACAGTATATGATAAAAAATCGTATTAGTCCAGTGAAAAGTGAATTTTTTTATCAATGAAGGCTAAAACCTGCACGTACCACCAATTTTAAAGGTTAAAATTAGTCATTTCAACGCCATTAAGTAGCTAGAGGCAATTGTTTTTGTATTTCAATAGCGACATTCCTTACCTCGTATATTTTTTGAAGCTGAATATTACATTTTAGGACTTAATTGCCCTATGCATCCTTAGGCTCTACATGGACATGCACTTCATAAACCCCTTGCTCTTCCACCATATTTTTTTCAACAACCGAAGCAACATCATGCGCTTTCGTGATATCTAACTTTGCATCTACAAGTATAACGACATCAATTACCTCATTATTCCCATAATTTCTTCCTCTGATTTCTTTCAATCCTTTAACGCCATCTATTTTTAAAATAATCTCTTTGTATGTTTGAAGAATTTTCTCATCAAATCCATCCGATAGTTCATGAGAGGCTTCCTTGAAAATCTCCCAAGCTGTTTTACAAATGATGAAACCTACGACAATCGCAGTACCCGTATCTAACCAAGGCATATGTAGTTGTGACCCTAAAATTCCTACAGCGGTTCCAATACTTACCCAAGCGTCTGACAAATTATCTTTAGCTGCAGCCATAACGGCTTTACTATTGATTTTTTTAGCCAATTGTTTGTTGTAACGATAGACTAAATACATCACCAATGCTGATCCTATCCCTACATAGGCTGCGACCATATCCGGCGATTCTTTTCCACCTTGAAAAATGGAAGAAAACCCACCGACCAATACTTGAATACCAACGGCCATCATAATAAATGAAGCGACCATTGATGCAATGGTTTCACTTTTCCAATGACCATAGCGATGATCATGATCTGCTGGTTTTTGTGAAAGCTTTAGTCCAATAAGTACTGCAATAGAGGCAATAATATCTGTCGTATTATTCAAACCATCCGCTTTTAAAGCTTCTGAACCACTCAAGTAACCAATGCCAACTTTTATGATGGATAAAATTATATAAGCAATAATACTGATAATGGCACCACGTTCACCTAATTTAAGATTATTATATCTTTCTGCTTCCAATTCACTTACCTCCCACTTACGTACATCATCATAACAACCCAACATCGAGTGGGTCTACAGCAACCTTTTTGCCTTGCTATACATAAGTAGGAGGACTATAAAAGTGTTGATGTGGGGAAAAAATAAAGCCCTTAGGAAGATACGCTGTCACTGGTTTAAAGCCTATAAATTATTATACTAACCGAATAAAATAGTAGTGTATCTGTTCTTTAAGATTTTTTCCTCCAACGAACACACCTAACAAACCTTGGTCATTTCCAATTTCGGGAGTGACCCTTTTTACGTACATATAAGCACGTAGAAAAGCCTCGCCACAACTGTAGCAAGGCTTTTAATCAATTATCCTCGTAAAAATCCGCCCTCTGAGTGGATTATTTGACCAGTTATCCATGTAGCCTCCTCGCTAGCAAGAAAGCTAATCACCTTGGCCACATCCACTGGTGTCCCAATCCGCCCCATTGGAAATTTGGGTAACAGATAACTTCTAATCTCATCATTCATCCATGTAGAATCTGTTGGCCCTGGATTGACAGCATTGACGGTAATGCCCAGCGGTGCTAGCTCCTGTGCTAATGATCTAGTAAAGGCTGAAATTGCCCCTTTCGTTGCCACATAGGCTAGCTCTCCCATCATAGGACCTAAATCTTGACCAGAAGTCATATTAATAATTCTCCCTGAGTTTAAATTAGCTTTTTCAAAAAGACGTGCAAATTCCACACAAAGTAGTAGGGTTGACCTTATATTCACCGCGTAATGCTCGTCTAATGTTTGAGCATCTAATGCTAGATAACCATCTTGTGCTGAATGGGCAGCATTATTCACTAAAATGGAAGGTACACCTAGTTTTTCGAAAACCGTTTGGAGTATCGTTTTAGGAGCTTTGGAATCTGATAAATCAATCGACAATTCTTCACATGAAACACCCTTACTCAAAATTTCCTGTTTGAATTCTCCTATCCACTTACGATCAGCATGCCAGTGTGTGAAAAAAACATTGACACCATCCGTAGCCAATCTTCTACAAATAGCTGTTCCAATATCTTGAGGGTGGCTTGCACCCGTAATGATTGCTATTTTATGTTGTGTTTTATTCATTTCTTTTTACCCCCATGGTTATTGAGATTATTAATAAAAAAAGAGCATCACCATAATGGTCCGCTCCGTTTTTAGAAATCAAAACCCTTACACTGCACTTCTTTGAAAATGACCATCATACCTTGACACACACCTATAAAGGAAAAAGATACAGAGTTTGTCACATGTAGAGTATGTATTCCCCTCTTCATCTAATCTGAATTATTTTTTAATCTAAAGTTTTCATCGTATTTTGAACATCAATAGAAAAGGCTTCTACATCAAATTGATGCTGCTTTATCGTATCTTCCGCTAACTGTTGAGCCTTCTTTTTAGCCTTGTGATTTTTCTCTTGAGTTAAATTAATTCTTACTTGAATTTCCTCAGACGTCATACTATGGTCAATGCTGAAAGTGCCAAAATTTTCTGCAAACATCACCTCAAATAGATTGGCCATGACATCATTATAACTTAGCCGAGTTGAGATCGCTTCTACTGGCTCATAGAGTTGCTTTAACGTTATTTGAAAAGAGATGGGGTTTAATTCATTAGCTTTGATAACGTCCAGCATTGTTTCTTCTATATGTTGCTTTGTCTTGTGATCGACCTTGTCGGGTAATGACACAAGGAGCTCTATTTTTCCATTAGGTAAAATTCCATAATCTAATAGAAAGCTATAGGATTCTTTGCGCAATGTATAGGAAATCTCACTAATTAAAAATTGATATTGCTGAATATAACGCAATAATTCATCATTACTAGGCTGTGGCATAGAAACATTGGTTTTTTCAGCATATTGACTAGGTGCATTTGCCAAAAAGAAAAATGCACCACAAACAATGCTTAAAAGTAGAAACCATAACGTAAATAACCTTTTAATAAACATGTATAGCCCCCTTATTCGGGACTATATGCCAACTATCGAAAGTAAATTACGGTAGAATTTTATAAAACAACACACGATCTTGATTTTCACCACCATAATTACTATGAATGGACATATTATCTATCACTTTGTCACCTTTTTCCATTCTAAAACCCAGATTCGTATGGAAGGCGATGGATACTTCATTAATAGGCGACATGACACATTTCACAATATTTCGATGGTATTGCTTCACCACATGAAAGAATACATCATATAATCTTTTTGCAATATTCTGTTTTCTGTAATCAGGATGGACCCCAACAAAATGGATGAACGCTTCATTTGTTTTGGACTGCGATAAAAAGCCAATGAGGAAGCCAATAATTTCGCCATCCTTCTCCATAATAAGGCTTGTATTTGTAAAGTGATCAAAAAATAATTTAGGCAGCTTGTCTGACATATTCCTACCACCCCACCACTCATTAATCAATGGAGATAAAGTATAGTAATCTGAACTCTGTACACTACGAATGTTCATGGAATCCCTCCTCCTTTTCAAGTCATACAACAGATTTATGGTCTGAATGTATCTACAGCTAATATATAAATGGTGACAATCACCATAACAAACACACTACAAATGCATATTTAAGTTATTGTGCTGAGGCTCATACAAACTCAAAAACAATCACCACAACCAGATATGGATAAAACAATGTCGATGAATACTATCTCTATACCCTCCATCTAGGAAGGTTAATCCTACTCTTATTTTACCCTACCATTTATTTCAATATCAATGGTTCTATTATACCTTTGCCATCACTAATGCCTTTAACGTGTTACTTAAAGCCTGAATATGATTTGTCGTATCCGTCATGCTTACTAGAAGCTGATTTTCGTCCTCCACTGAATGTAGAATAGCACCAGTAGAAGCCGCATTTTGCTCAGTCATGTGATTCAGTTTTTCAATTTGCTTTTGAATTACCTCGAATTGGGAGATGGCACTGCTTAATTCATGCATCCCTCTTGTTAAATCTGTATTCGTTTCCGTAAAAGAATCCTTTAAACTATTAAAGAAATGACTGACATCCTGTAAAATCTGTTCCCCATGCAGGAGTGCCTTTTCACCGTCATCAGAGCGTTGATGAGCCTCTGTCGATTTTTCAAACAAGGTTTTTGTGACATTGGTAATACTGACAGTAATTGCAGCGCTTTCCTCTGCTAGCTTACGCACTTCATCTGCTACAATGGCAAATCCTTTTCCATGTTCTCCCGCTCTAGCTGCTTCTATCGCCGCATTTAAGGCCAATAAATTAGTCTGTTCTGCAATATGGGTAATCCCCTTTAATAGACTATCCACCGTTTGCAGGCTGTGTTGCAGCTCATTGACAGTTTCCGCAGTTGAGCCCATCGCATGACTCATGACGCTCATTTGAGTCATTGCATCCTGCATTTTATCCCACCCTGCTAATACTTCTTGTTGTAGATCAGTAGATTTAGCGACCGTATCCTTCGAAATCGTCAATGTTTTATTGACAAAATGAACCGAGTCACCCATTGTGCCATGAATCATTTGTAAACTAGATGCCTCCTGCTGAATACTTGCAGAAATATCCTCTGTCGCTACTAAAATTTGCTTACTAGAGCCAGAAATCCTTTGCATTGTTTGTTGGAATTGCGTGACATGTTTGTCCAATGCCTGACTACTCTTTTCGATTTCCTGAAATGTATTTTGTAGTTGATTGAAGGATGCTTGCACTTCATTTTGCTGGATTTCTGCATGTTGAATCAATTCATTTCCCCATTTTGCCAGCAAATAAAAAGCAATAATGACCCCATTCATAATTGCCAGAAGTGTCACAAAGACAATGGTGTCATCAAATGGTCCTAACAATGATGATGAGTTGACCATATATAAAATGAAAAAACTAAGATTGGTTAGAATTCCAAAGAAAACAATCAATTCTTTTTTAAAATACAAGGCAATAATGGCCACTGTGCACAGTAAAATATAATGTTTATTTAATGAGAAGCTATCAAGCAAAAATAAGGTAAACACAACACTTGATGGAATGAGACCAAAAATAAAGCCTTTGACATACGTCTTTATAGGTAAAAAATAATTGCATACCGCCAAAGCAATGACAGCTAACCCAATAAATAAAAAATGGATGCCCTTTGATAGAATCATAGGTCCACATATTAGAATGGCCAAAATTGAGATAATAGCCAAATTTACACGATGAACTTTTCGTGTATCATAACGAATTTTATGCTCCATTACTATCCCCCTAAAAAAATGAATAGACATTCAGTTTAATTTTCTATTATTATATAGTATAACAACTACTTTTTGTAGCTAAATATTACATTTGTAAGCATAATTAGCTTATTTTTGAAAAAAAGGGGGAAATTGAATTGACTAGCGTCCAACAAATCGCACCAAATTTCTACTGTATCGATACACATGATTTAGGTCGAGAGCAGCGAACAAGCTCCTATCTATTAATCGATGAAAAGATTGCTCTTATCGAAACTTCGGCCAGTCCATCCGTACCTTATATTATGGAAGGGTTACAGAAATTAAATATTGCAGTAGAGGATATAGACTATGTCATCGTGACACATATTCATTTAGACCATGCAGGCGGAGCAGGGTTATTTTTGCAAAGCTGTCCCAATGCTAAATTAGTGGTTCATCCACGAGGCGCAGCCCACATGATTGATCCAAGTCGTCTTATCCGCAGTGCTAAAGGGGTTTATGGCGCTGAATTTGACCGCCTTTTTGATCCAATTGTGCCCATTGACGCTACAAGAATTATTGAAGTCCAACACGAACAGCTATTACAATTAGGTCAGCATCATTTAACGTTTTATCATACTGAGGGACATGCCAAGCATCATGTTTCAATGCTTTATTCCGCAACAAATGGCTTGTTTGTAGGAGATACAACAGGTGTTCGCTATCCCGAAATGGATGAGGAAGCAATTGATTTAATCATTCCGTCCACCTCTCCAAATCAATACAACCCTGAAACAATGGAACAATCCTTAAAATTGTACGAAAAGCTACAAGCAAGTGAATTATACTTCGGTCACTATGGGGCTTATAAAAATCCAGCTGAAGCCTATCGTCAGGTGCGCTATTGGACACCACTCTTTTTAGAAGAAGGTAGAAAAGCGCAAGCAGCATCCAGCCAGTTCCAAGAACAAGTTCACTACTTAGATGCTCGCTTAAAGGAACTTTTATTTAACTATCTACAGGAAAACGGCATTCCGTCCGATCATCCTGTTTATCAAACCATCCCATTCGATACCATTGTGTCCGCAATGGGCATACTGGATTATCTCGAAAAAGCAAATGCGCAGATTCCACTTTAACGGCAATAAGAGGTGTTCCCAATGACATTGGGGACACCTCTTTTTTAGAAGCGCTTATAGTACTGGTCAATGCAAGCTTTTTGTAAAACCTGCCCTTTTACATCGGAAGGCGCTCTTTTTTCAGGTGAACCGCTCGCTTTACATCGCACTGCGCTTATGCCCTGTCCAAGCTTTCCCTATCTCCATAAGTGTCCTCATGCCTTTAATTGATCTAGAACTGCTTGAAAATTTTGTTCCTCCCCTATTTCACGAAATAATTGAAAGGGATTACTCATTTTTTTCATGCGCTCCATGACAAAGGGAATCGTAAAAAGTGTTGGCGCTAGGTTTTCATTGACCTCCTCCCATAGAAGCGGTGTTGCTACTAAACCCATTTCATTGCCACGAGTGGAATACGGGGCAATGATAGTCTTGCCCTCTGCATGTTGTACATAATCTAAATATAATTTTTCATGACGATTCTTTTTTAAACGCTCAATTGTATATAAATTTGGCTTTTGCTCACATAAAAAGCGACAAACAAACTCTGTAAATATACGTACCTCTTCATAAGTAAATGTATTTGCGGGTAAAGGAATATACAGCTGTAAACCTTTTCCACCTGATGTTTTGACAAAGGATTGGAGCTGAAAATAATCAATAATGTTCTTTAAATCAAGTGCTCCTGAAACGGCTAATGAAAAATCTTGTACTGAGGGAGGATCTAAGTCGAAAACGATTTCTGTCGGGTACGAAGAATGATGTGTTTGAAATGGAATGTGGAACTCTAATGCAAGCTGATTTCCAAGCCACAATAACGTTTCCAAGTTATTACACACGATATAATCAATATCATCCATCACAGCTGTTGCCACAAAATTAGGCATTTTTTCTGGTTTACTTTTTTGATAAAAACTTTCGCCTGGAACACCATGTGGATAGCGTATTAGCGTTAGAGGACGATCCTTTAGAAAAGGCATTACATAGGGCGAAATATTTTGCAAATAGAACAAGTATTGATCCTTTGTAATACCCATATTCGACCATACAGGCTTGTCTGGATGTGTGATAGCAACTGAATCAGGGATAGGATACAGTTGACGTTGCATGTGCAGCCAATGACATTCCTCAGGTGATATCTCTAATCGAAAGGCATGAAATCTAGGTTCCCTAAGCTTACTACCATCAAAATCAATACAGGCAATATCAACACAAATCGAAGGCTCAAGTTCCCATAGCTCCTTTTTACGCAGTCCATTAGTCTGAAAGAATTTGACAAGTGTTTGATGCTCTTCCTCTGTCATCCCATGCTTAAACGTAACAACTTCTCGTAATTGATTGTCCTCAAAAACTGCACCATGAAAATAACTATTGCTATGGTCATATTGTGTGACAATGACTGTGACATAACGCCAATTTTTTATCTTTAACCAGTGATTTGATCGTATGTTTTCAAGCCATTTACTTGTTTTCTTCTTAGCAACAATGCCTTCCCCATTGTAAAGTTTGATGGACTGCCATAAGCTCTCATGCTCCTCACTACCATGTATGACTTGGATAGGCGTTGGATTCTCATAGTTTACGCTTGGCCATTTGAACTTCGTCGCAAGCTTGCCCAATTGCTCCTTACGCGTTTTTAAATAATGGTTTTGGAGAGATTCTCCTTTAAGGGTTAAAACATCAAATGCTAGATAGTGAAAAGGACATGAATGAGCATGTTCCTGAATCACTTCTTGATTTTGCATTCTCCCCCTCTTCTGAACAACGGCAAAATCACTTTTAAAATGATTGCGTAAATAAACTAACTCCCCATCCAAGGTTAGGGGTAAAAAGGTTTGAATGGATGCATATATTTGCTGACAAAAAGCTAAAATTTCGGGAAACAAGTGATTTAAATGTCGTCCATTTCTGCTAATGAGCTTCGGCTCCTCATCCCAAACT
This sequence comes from Lysinibacillus sp. LK3, assembly GCF_001043675.1. NCBI lineage: Bacteria > Bacillati > Bacillota > Bacilli > Caryophanales > Bacillaceae > Lysinibacillus > Lysinibacillus sp. LK3. The sequence continues at coordinate 614,771 of NZ_LDUJ01000014.1, read as the reverse complement.
AATAAGCAGCGAAAACCATCATATTTTGTTTCAAATAGCCATTCATCTCCACTAGGAATATCGTTTGTTTCGGATAAAAGCATTGGTTTCATTCCGCTATACCTACTTTGCTTTTTATATTCAGTGTTTGAAGATTTCATTTTAAGATACATAAAAAACCTCAAAATACATCATAGTAAGAAAAACGAGGTGACAACAATGCATACAGTGTGGAAAGGCAGTATTTCCTTTGGACTTGTTAATATTCCTGTGAAACTACATGCTGCAACTGAAAATAAAGATGTCAAATTGCGTCAGCTTCACAAAGACTGCCATACGCCGATTAGCTATAAAAAGGTTTGTGAGGGCTGTAACCAAGAGGTAACAGATGAGGATATCGTGAAGGCTTATGAATATGCCAAAAATAAATTTGTTGTGTTGGATCAAGAGGATTTAGAAAACTTGCGTAAGGAAAATGAAGATAAGGCTGTGGAAATTATTGATTTTGTGCAATTAACTGAAATCGATCCCATCTATTTTGAACGCACCTATTTTTTATCACCCGATTCGACGGGAGCCAAAGCCTATTCATTGTTACGAAAAACATTAGAACAATCAGGGAAAATTGGCATTGCCAAAATCGTTATCCGCTCTAAAGAGCAGCTTGCCATTGTGCGTGTTTATCAAAATGCCCTTGTGATGGAAACAATTCACTATCCAGATGAGGTAAGAAGCATTGGCGATGTCCCTAATATTCCAAGTGAACAGGATGTAGTACAAAAGGAGCTCGATACAGCCCTCATGTTAGTGGAACAACTAACAACTACATTCAACCCTGAAAAATATACAGATGATTACCGCAATGCTTTATTAGAACTAATTGAAGAAAAGAAAGCTACAAATACGATATCTACAAGCGATAAACAACGTCCAATTCCTGAAAATGTCACGGATTTAATGACAGCTCTACAGGCCTCTTTAGAAAAAACAAAAAAGCCCGCTACAAGAAAACGGACTACACGGACAAAGAAAAATGCCTAAGAACAAGCGTATCCTGACATCGGGATACGCTTTAGAATTGTCGAAAATAGGAATCTAAATCCTTTTTGCGCTGAATCATTAAAAGTTTAGCCAATACAGCATGTTGCTGTTTAAAGAATTTAGGCTTTCCTACCCTTTCAAAGCGTTTATTCCAACGAAACATTTTAAAAAAGATCGAAAAAGTAGGTTGATAGTGAGCTTTTTCGAAGCCCATTTTTTGTTTTATAAATCTTTTTATTATACGAAAGACTCGAATTTTATAAGGCGTATCGAGAAAGATAATGCAATCAGCTTGCTGGAAGCTATCAACAACCCACTTCTCCTGATGGATCCCCTCTATAATCCAACTGTTCGTTTGGAGAATGGTTTGTAAGTGCTCCTTTTTTTCTTCATCTGTTCTTAGAATATCCCCTGATTCCTTTCGCATCCATGCCACATTATCAAGCTCATAATAAGGAATCTGCAAGGTTTTAGATAACTTCCTCGCCAATGTTGTTTTCCCACTGCCAACGGACCCAATGATATGTATTTTTTGTGGAAACGCTTTTGTCACAAAACCCCTCCATTGTATGTACCTTTGTAGAAATAATTCCTTTATTATACAATAGATTTCAGCTGACATAACGATAGTTTTCCAAGAACATTCGTTCCTAATTATGGTATAATAAAGGAAAAACTAGGAGATCTTTATTCATGACAATACATGAGCAAATGTCGCAACAACAAATAGCTGGCCTCAGCATTGCCTATATAAAGGATGGTGAGCTTCAGAAGGCAGAGTGCTTTGGTCTATTAGAGGTCGGGAAAACTAACAGAATCAATACCGAAACCATCTTCAATGCCTGTTCAATTAGTAAACTAGTTACAAGCATTTTAGTGATGAAGCTGGTCGAGCAAGGTATAGTAGATTTAGATGAGGATATTAATCAAAAGCTCACATCTTGGAAGATGCCAGAGCATAGCTACACTCAGGGAAAAAAAGTAACATTACGACATTTGTTAAGTCATCAGGCCGGAATTATTGACCCTAAAGGCAGCTTCTCTCCCTTACATTCACTATGGCAGAGGCCTTCGATGGTCGACTTATTAAAAGGTACAACTCCTTATTGTTCCATACCAATCGATAGTACTTTTGAGGCCGAGCAAGAATTTCACTATTCAGATGCTGGCTTTTGCATTGTTCAATTGCTGATTGAGAATACAACAGGCTCAAGTTTTTCAACACTTATGACAGACGTGATTTTCCGACCACTAGCCATGGCAAATAGCTTTTTTTCTTCCGCAGTCCCAACTGCCAATACAGCAAGTGGTCATCAGAAAGATGGCACCCTAACAGCACAAAGATACCCTATTTACCCGTATGATGCAGCTTGTGGATTATGGACAACACCGTCAGATCTAGCAAAATTATTACAAGAGGTAATGCAGGCCTTAAAGGGAAAGGGTACACTTGGTTTAGCTTCAATCCATGAGCTAATTCGTCCTCAGGGCTGTAAAGAATGGATGGGCCTTGGTGTATTTCTTGATGGTGCTGGTGAGCAGCTTGAAATATCCTCGCTTGGCTGGGGCGTTGGCTATCAATGTATGCTAGTGGCCTACCCCCACCTAGACAAAGGCTTTGTTGCCATGACTAACACCGATACAGGCGTCCATCAAATGCAAGGTCTCTTAGGAGAAGTCTATCGTTCCTTTATCAAATAAAGAAGAGGCTTGATTCAAGCCTCTTTCCTTACCTCATAATGTAGTTGTACCATTTGACCATATCGTTTTGTTTCCAATAGCCTTAAGTTTTCGAATGGACGGGGAGATTTAAACAAGGGTATCCCTGAGCCTAGTAAATGGGGTGTAATCGTAATAATCCATTCGTCAATTAGCCGCTCCTGTAAAAAAGCATCTAGAAGGTCCCCTCCCCCTACCATCCAAATCTTTGTGCCTTCTTGCTCTTTTAAACGTTGAGTAAATGTGATGACATCCTCTTGGATAAACGTCACATGCTCATTTTCCCCAGTTTGAGTTGTTGAAAACACATAGCATTTTTTATCAGGATAAGGGAACGGTTTAAGATGTTCTAGGATATAATCATATGTGCGTTTGCCCATAATGACGGTATCAATGGTTTGATACATATCAGCGTAGCCATTATCACCCTCTCCCTCTGTTTCCTCTAGCCACTGTAGATCATCATTTTCCTTGGCAATAAATCCATCTAAACTCCCTGCAATAAATACCAGTATTTCTCGTGACATTACGTCAGCTCCTCTTCTTTTGAAAATCTCTTGTACAATCTCTATACTAAATATAAAACATGACAACTATTGGCATGATTAAATAAAAAGGTGAAAAAATATGACCAAAGCTAAACGATTAATTGATATTTTGCTATTCGTCAGTGTGAAAAAGAAATTTACAGCGCAGGAAATTGCCGACACCTTCCATATTTCCGTGCGAACGGTGCATCGTTACCTTTTGGATTTAAGTGATATGGGGCTACCCATTTACGCGGAACAGGGAAGACATGGGGGCTATACGGTGCTATCCAATGCCATTCTCCCCCCGATATTATTTACTGAGGAAGAGGCGGTCGCCATTTTCTTTGCATTCCAGTCTTTGCACTATTATCGTGATTTACCCTTTAATACTGAAATGAAGTCTGTCTCTCAAAAGCTGTATGAATCCTTACAGAAGGAAGCCAAGAAAAAGGTGGATACGCTGCAATCCTATATTGCCTTTTGGAACCCTAAAAGAGCCATTACAACACCACTCTTAACGGACGTTTTAGAGGCTATCATTAACCAATCACAATTGCATATCCAGTATGAATCGAAGTCTGGTATCACCTCTAAGCATATCCAGCCTATTGGCGTGTACGCTCATGATGGCTTATGGTATATGCCTGCGCTACTGCTATCAAATGAAAGAATATTACTCTTCCGTGTAGATCGAATTAAAGGGATAAAAATTAGTGAAGCAAACCATAAAACGACGATGAATTTGCAGCAATGGCTTGAAACTGACTATGAGCCTCAGCAGCCTATTCCGTTATATGTAGAATTATCAAGCGAGGGCGTTCGTCAATGTTTAAGTGAGCCCCATCTTGAAAAAGCGGTTGTTCGACATAGTGATGGAACAGGCTATATCGATACGATTATCGATCAACATGAGCTCCACTTTAATAGCTCCCTATTCTTTCGCCTTGGTCAACATGCGATTGTCAAAGAACCGTACGCACTAATTCAGCTTATACGTCAGCATGCATATGAGCTATTAGCGATTTACCCTGAGCCAATAGAGCCTCTATAAGATGACAATTTTGTTAGATTCACGTAACATTCATCGTTACTACTTTTAAAAGATCTTCCTTATAATTGGTCTTGAAGGAGGAGATATACGTTGCAACCGACCAACAGTAATAAACGAATTGATACATTAGATTATTTAAGAGGGTTCGCCTTACTGGGCATTATTTTAGTCAATATCCCCTCATTAATGTGGATTGAACCACCTGAATTGGCAAACGATATTGCCTATAGCCGCTTTCTAACACTTTTTGTAGAGGGTAAATTTTTTATCATTTTTTCATTTTTATTTGGAATAGGATTCTATCTCTTTATTTCACGCGCACAGGCAAGTGGCGAAAAAGCCTATGCCTTATTTAGTCGTAGGCTTTTGATTTTACTGTTTATGGGGCTAGTGCATTTTTATTTCCAACCAGGTGAAGCCTTAACTGTCTATGCTATCTTTGGCTTTGTAGCCTTACCTTTTTATAAAATGCGCAAAGACATCAATCTCATCCTTGGATTCATCCTATTAGCCATCACTGCCTATTTTGGTCTAAAAATTTTAATGCCATTTCCACTGATTTTGCTTGGTCTAGCTGCTGGTCAATATCATTTATTTGAAAATATCTCGTTACATCGAAATAAAATCATGTTCGTGACGATTGTAATGGGCTTTATAAGCATGGCTAGCTGGTTTTATCAATGGCAGTATGTCCCTGAGCCTCTTGTTAATATCCAGCATTTGCCCAAGGATCAGCTAGCGGCTCATATTACAAATATTGAGCAATTTTCATTAATCGGACTACAGTTTAGCCCATTCGCTTCTGCCTTTTACATGGGAACAATCATCCTATTATTACAAAGCACTTTGTTCCAGCGACTATTGGCACCGTTAAAAGCATATGGGCGCATGGCCTTGACTAATTACCTGGGGCAAACAGCGCTCATTCTCTTAATTGGCCATACTTTCGGTTTAATTGGACAACTTCGCTATCTTGAATCTTTGTGGATTTGTCTAGGCATTTATGGTTGCCAATTGCTCTTTAGTAAGCTATGGCTATACTTTTTCCGCTTTGGCCCTATGGAATGGCTATGGCGAATCGGGACATATTGGACAATTCCTCCCCTACGACAAAGTACGAAAGATTATTTATCGTAAAGGATAAACACCTATCAGCTTGGTGGTAAACATCATATATTGGTAATGTACCCTACTCGCTTTCCATCTTTGCTCATATCTTCAGCAAGAAACACATCCCCATTTTATTTAGTCACCAAAGTGACTAATTTAAAAACAGCGTTAAGCCATTATTAACGCTGTTTTTTTACTTTTATTACATCTAATAAGTGAATCATTGGGGTTACTTTGTGGGGAATAGGTATTAAAAGCTAATAAAGTTACTGGGACATAAACATACAAGTCACTGGATTTTAAAATCCAGTGACTTGTATTCATTACCATTATTTTTCTCTTGCAAGCAAGTATAGCTCTTCATCTTGATAATTGGTTCACTGTACTAAATACGGGTTAATACGCCATCAGGTTTGGGAATTTCTTGAACTGTTAGCTGATTCATTTTACAAAAATGTTTAAAGAATTGTTGTGCCAACTCCAGTTCTTTTGGGTCACTTTTCAACGAAATGATATCAAGTAAAATTTGAGCCATCCATAAATTTTCGAAATAACGATATTTCCCTGTTTTCCATGTCATTTTTTCGGGGAATTTTTCATTGATATAATATTGCCAGAAAAGTAACTGATCCGATTCCTGTTCTGTCAGTTGAATTCTGTATTTTGAATGAGCAGGAATATGTCCATCTTCACACAGCTTGCCGACGAATTTTTCATTCACCATATAGACACCTAAGATGCGTCTATCACTTTCAGGCTGGCTGGAATCCCTTGCTGTTAAAAGGACAGCGCTATTTTGGTGCAAGCGGCTCGGCTTGTTTGGCTTCCCTTTATTATTACCACTCTTTAATATACCTGAAAAAACATTCCACTCTGAAACAGAACTATTCTGTTCCTCTGAATCACACCAAAAAACCATCTGTGATGCGGGATGAAGTTTATGATTACTCATAAGTTTTTCGTGTTCCAAGCGAAGCAAGAGTTCTTTCCGTTGAAGTTCTTTGGCCTCTTCCATCCGCGATTCTTCTTCTTTTCGTTCAATTTCTTTTTTTTGTATAATTTCCTCAAGTAACTTAGCATCACTTTTATCATGTATTGTTAGGTGCTTTCCAAATACATCTGGAAAAACAAACCTTTTATTTTCTGATGCAAAATGTATTTCAATACTTGAATCATTTTGATTAACTATACTACCTATGCCAAAACGCTTGTGTGTAACTTTCTTATTAATTAGATTCATTCATCTAGTCCTCCTTATGGAATAAAAATTAAGTTACTATTAGATAGTAAAATTTCAAATAACTTCTTTAAAACAATTTCGAATTTTTCTTCTGTTTAAAAATAAAAAAACGTATCCAAATTCTTTCTGCAAAATAGGACATCGGAATTCGAAATACGTTTATAAAAAAAATGATCGTAAGACTATTATAACATTTTTTAATAAAATTACAAATTTATTATTGACAACACATTTTTACATGAGTTAAAATATTTATTTATTCTCTGAATTTCATTAGAATCCTGTTAGAAAAGACCATAAACTTCTAAAAAACGCCTTATAAAATCCAACTTTTCCTTGTTACCTATTTGATGCCCATAAATTCTTCACCTGTTTCTTACCCTAAGCATACAATGCAAATAATACCCTTTTTTGTGGGGAGGATTATATGAAGCAAAATAAAGGTAATCGGAATAATGAGGGATTGGAATCCGTGAGTCAAGCAGCTAAGTTGGCTGTCATTGCGGGGGCGATTACAACACTTGGAGACGCTCTAGCGACCATTGCGGCTGGTCTTGCTCTAGAGGATGAGTTGAAGGAAATTGAAAGTAATAGCAATGATATTGACAAACTACAAAAGCAAATTGACGAATTAAATTATGAAATGAAACAATTAAAAAGGATGTTACGTTAATACCGTCTGTACACAAAAACGACAATACCACATGGATATTGTCGTTTTTTAGGCTATTTAGCAGCCCAAAGTTCAATCTCTATTTTGATATCTGGTAGCCCCAATGCAGATACATAAGCAATAGTCATAGAGGGATAGGAATGACCAAACATTACTTCCCATTGCTGATAGAAATGATGCCAATCAATCTCCTCTGTCGCCCATATATTCACCTTTACCACATGAGATGCATCCAATCCCTCAGTTGCTAAAAGCGCTTCAATATTTCTAAATGTATTGGTGGTTTGTTCAATTAAATCTGCAGGCAGTTGATCATCTTGATCAACCCCAATTTGTCCAGAGAATGCATACATTGTTGCATCTTTCGGGATGATTGTGATGTGGCTATATTTCCCAACAGGGCTAGGTACCTGCATTGGATTTTTACGTACTATGTTAGTTTTCATATTCTTTTCTCCTTTAGGATTGTATTTTTTTCTAAAAAAGGGCAGACTTATCCCATGTTCGTTGATTTTAGAAAAAAACAGCTGTGGAGAACCCTATACCCATGCTTAAAAAACGAATAGCTCTTTTTTTCATGTGAATTCTCCTCCTTGGCCCTAAAGTTATGTTCACTTTACCATTTCTATCCTAGACAATCAATGAAATACCCAAACTCTTTTGCATTTCATCGATTATTTCTCAGGCAATTAACTATTCAACCATAGCAATCACAACATATATATAGTAGTGTAAAGCTAAATTAGCCTTACACCTCCGAAATTGTTACTAGGGTCACTCCATCCCAAGTGTCCCTTTGCATAATAGAACTAGGTACCCCTCTTTGGCGGTACCTAGTTTTTTTGTGAATATGCGTGTTCATTCATAGTATATCAGGGTAATATGAACATTTTCTGAACAACCTATGCTGGCATTACTTCCATCTAGAATTAAATTAATTCCTTTCACACTATCATCAATCCTATATCCCTGAGGCCACAAGAAGACCTTCTGAATAATATCTAACAGTAAATTTTAAATTCTTCCTGTTTGTAAGGCTTTTACCCAATCCTTTCTTCCATTTTTTTCACTTTGTATGATAGCTGCATCTCGATTATATGGAATAAGTATTTGCTCTATCATCCAATCGTCTTCTTTTTTGGTTATAATTGTATAATTCGCATAAGGAGAGCCCGATTCCATTTTATGGTAGATTGGTAATTCGTCTTCATACGCTGGCAATCCAACACTACCTGGATTAATTACGATCTTATCATTAGGTAAATAGACAACTCTAGGTATGTGCGTATGGGCACAAAAAATAATATTCTGCGAAATCCCATTCACCAACTTTATAATATCTTCTGTCTTCTTAAGTGTAGAACCTTTTGGACTCACTTCCTCTAATAAATAACTTTCATCACTAGTGGGCGTACCGTGGCAAAAATAAAAATCCTCCGTTTGTAAAGAGAATGGTAAATTAGCAATCCAATCCTTCTGCTCTTCTTCCAATAAGTCCTGAACATATTGTACCGTTGAATTGTCTGTCTTGTGATCTATTAAGATTCTGTCGCAATTCCCCCTGATATTTCGAATGTTCTCTTTGACTAATAATTCATAAGTTTCGATCGGAAATAAAGGTCCATATAAGCTATCACCTAAATTATAAATATCCTCGATCCCACGATTTCTAATATCTAGTAGTACTGCTTGTAATGCATCGATATTCCCATGAATGTCTGAGATAATAGCTGTCTTCATTACTAAGAGCCCTCCTTTATGCTTTACAACTACCTAAACACAACTTAAAATTTATGTACTTATCCAAAAATCTTGCAAATAAAGCGAGGTATAATCACTGATTATACCCCTAACTACTTATTCATTCTTATCTAAAGATTTTGTTCTCATAAAGATAGTCATAGGAAAGGTCAACAAACAAATATTCATGCTCGTTGATGGCAATGGAGAATGTTCTTGTAATTTCTCCTGTTTCAATATCCCGATACAATTCAGAGATTTCCCCACTTTGATCGTTGCGCATTTTGATAATCGTTTGAAGGAAATAAGGGCGCCAGCTCCAATTTTTATTGATAGCACGTGGCTGTAGCTCCCAGTTCCCATCAATTCGCATAACGTTAGGCGTTAACTGGAACCCATCCTCATTACAAATATAGAGACGGAAGGAGTAGTTATCCAATAATTCAGCTAAATACTCTAAATGGGAGACATTGTCGCTTGTTGGTTTCACACGGTGAACAATCGCCTCTAATTCCTCCCTTAATTTTTTCAACTGCAAATATTGCGCCTCCAGCATTTTCTTTTCGGAAGTAATAAATTGCTGGCATTCTTTTTTAAAACGTTCCTTTAATATATCCTTATCGACAAAAGTCATAGCTGGATTTGCTAGGTATGGCCCTTGATAAAATCTACCGCCATTTTTCCAAGCAAATTGTAGCTGATAAACCGTTTCAATATCTTCAAATAATAGATTTGCTCCAATTTTATAAGCTAGGCTACCAATGGCAGAAATCATGTCCGATTGAGCAGACCAAGAATCGTAATTTAAATCACGTGTATTGACCTTTAAGATATGTGGTGCCAATAGCGCAATATGCTCTAAATGACTTTCGGCTCCTACTTCCTGAACGGCAATTTTCACCCCAAACGTCGTAAAATAGCGTAGGGCGTGATGTAATTTGTTAATATCCCCTATAAAACGATGCTCTGATACGACAAGTACGATACGCTGTAAATCTTTTTCCTCTATATATTGTTGGATAATATTAAAATGACTTTCACCAAAATCTTGCATCAATAAATTTGGATTGCTTGGGATATAAATATCAATTTCTGGTGCAATTTCATCAATTTTGGCTAATGCCGCATGTAAAATTTTATGTTCCATATCAATTCGATATTCTTCTGGAATATCTTCATTGTTGACAAAATCCTTTAAATTAATTTGCTGACCTTGAATTTGTAGATATCCGGAAATTTCGTAGGCAATCACCGTATGCGCATCTGCGCTAAATATCGGTTGATAATACCCATGTATTTGATCTAAATTTGTTAACACTTCAATTGCGTCCATCATCGAAACCTCCAATATGAATAACGTTTTCATTGTTATTCAAAAATAACATTACATTTATCATGACTAGCTTAAAAAATGCTCTCTGACTGTATAATAAGTTGTTTAAAGTAAAATCGCAACTTCACTTCTCATCATTAATGGAAATCCGTCCTAATTTTTAACCACCATAATTGCATTATTTCTAACGACTTTCCTACATAGTAGGTTGCTTGTTACACCATCTTGCAACGTTATGCTTTTGTCCAACCAAGGCTGTTCTGATATTTTACTCTCCCTTTAATCTATGCAACTTGACGCAATGACAGCCGTGATAATGGATGATGATTATCCTATACCAGTCAATTAATTCAGTCATTTACCCAGTATTTAAGGACAATTTTATGAAAAAAACAGTATCCCAAAAGGACAATAAGAGGCTCCTACTGGCATACTGTTTATTATTATTCAGACATAAAGAAATACCAAATCAGAGCGATTACTGCTAATGATAAAATAACTGCAATTGTCACCCGAAGCGGTGAAATAGGGGCATTACCACCAACTCGACCCGTTTGTCCATTCACCATAAAGCGGTAAATCTTCTCCTTATAGCGGAAAGAAGATAACCAAATCGGTAACATTAAATATTTGTATGTAATATCATCATGGTTTGTGGAAAAGCGTAGATTGGATACTACATCCGCCCTATTTTCCCAACGGATTTTGGATGTAATCTGCGCATGGAGGTGATCATGGATTTCACTTTTTGCTTGGCTCCAGCCATCCTGCAAACCAACACTGTAACGCTCTGATAAAAATCCAGCTACATATTGAGGTTTATAGGCCTTATTATTAAGAAGATTAAATGGTTCAATTTTTCGCATCATATCTCGATCATAGCGTGTTGTGGCACTCACTAAATGATCGTCTATAAATTCCTGATAAAACCCACTTGTTGAATACCAATCCGTTTCAGTATGCGTTTTACCATCTTTATCCGTAACCGTTCGATGTCGTCCATATCTTGCGGAGTATCTGGAGCTTGTTTTTGAATCAAACGTCCAATACGGGAGGTATACCCCTTTAAAGGCATCAGGCTTTGCACTTATTTTGGCAGCCTTTGGTGTAAACCATCGACCTTTGATCCATTTCTGAAAATGTTCTCCTGCCTGCTTATCCGTTACTTCAAAAGCACATACGCCATTGGGAGCAAGCGTATTTTCAGCGCTCGCTTCCATGACCTGATTTGAGCCGCAGTAAGGACAACTGTCAGCGACCTGCAGAGCATCATAAATTGTCTCGGCCGCGCAAGCTTTACAAATAACTGTTTTCTTCTCCACGCCCCAATTGAAATTCCCACGTTCCTCTGCTTTTAAGAAGTCCATTTCCTGTGCAACCTTTTCCTCTTCTTGCTCAGGGGTTGCAATTTCAGATTCAAATCCACAATACGGACAAGTCAGCTTACCTGTAGCAGGATTAAACTCAATTGATGCACTACAGGATGGACATTCCGCATCAAAGTCAAGCTTTACTTGTTTGACATGTTCAACTTCTTGCGTTGACATAGGTCATCATCTCCTTACTTGACATCCTTTTCATCAAAAACATCGCCGCATTCTGGACAGAATTTAGGCGGATTGGCAGGGTCCTCTGGTGCCCACCCACATTTATCGCATGCATAGAGTAAAGCACCAGCTGGTTTTTTAGAGCCACACTCGCTACAAAACTTTCCTTTATTCACCGCTCCACATGTACATGTCCAGCCCTCTTCCGCTGGTTTTGCTGCGCCGCAATTTGAACAGAATTTCCCTGTGTTGTCATGACCACATGCACATGTCCATGTACCAGATGCTTTGGCTGATTGATTTTGCATGGCAGCCTGAGCCATTTGCGCTTGCTTATTTTGCTCATTCATTTGATAAAGCTGACCAGCATTGACCCCACCTGCTTGTGCAGCCATATTCATCCCCATAAAGCCTGCCATAGCGCCACCATCATTGTTAGCAGCTGCAATCATCGCTTCTGCCTGAGCGCCTGTTAAATGGGCAGCAGCCATACCTGGATCACGCATAACCGCATTGCGTTGTAGTTGTTTTATCATGGCTTCGTCTTCCTCAGAAGCCTTTAGGGTACTAATCCCAAATGACACAACAGCTAAACCACGTGTAGCAAGCCACTTTTCTGATAATACCTTATTGAGTGCGTCTGCTAACGCAACCGTATGCGCAGGTATTTCACTATAACGAACGCCACTTGCTGAAATTTGTGCAAAGGCTGGCTGTAACGCTGTCATTAATTCTGATTTTAACTGGCTATCAATGGCCTCTCGCGTATATTCACGCTCTACATTTCCACATACATTTGTATAGAATAATAATGGATCAATGATTCTATAAGAATACTCACCATGACAACGAATGGCAATGTCGATATCTAATCCGATATTACGATCAATAACACGGAATGGAATTGGTGCGGGAGTACCATATTTATTGCCAACAATCTCCTTTTTATTAAAATAATAAACTCGCTGATCTTTAGCAGGTTCTCCACCAAATGTAAAACGCTTGCCTATCTGTTTAAATGTTTCCATAATGCCATGAGATAAATCTGAGCCATACATAATCGAAGGCTCTGTAGATGTATCATAGACATATTCCCCAGCTTCTGAAGAAAACTCTACAACCTTCCCCTGTTCAACAATCATCATACATTGCCCTTCATTGATGGCAATAATCGAGCCATTGCTAATAATGTTGTCATTTCCTTTATTTGAACCTCGTTTAGAAGTGCGTTTAATACCCTTAGTTACTAGAACATCTGAGGATAATGCCTCACAATAAAAATATTCACGCCATTGATCCTCTAAAACACCTGTTAATGCCCCTACGCCTGCTTTCAATAAACCCATAAATATTCCCACCTTCACATTGATGTTTAGCTTATTTTAACATCTCTTCATACTATGTAATACGCAAAATCAGACAAATTGTTTCATTTTCTTCCTATCAACTAAAAAAACGAGAAGCGCCAATGATATAAATCATCAAAACGTTCTCGTTACTTTTTCTGTATTAGGATAAGGCAGCTATTATAACAAGCACCCACGCAATAATAAATAACATGCCACCAATTGGCGTAATCGCACCTAGCTTTTTCACACCTGTCACAGCTAGCACATATAGACTACCAGAGAAGAATACAATCCCTGTAAACATTAAGTAACCTGCCCAAGAAAGCAAACTAGAGCTTCCTAAAAATGCCTCATTGGATAGTATTCCAAGGGCTAGAATCCCTAAAGCATGATACATCTGATATTGCACAGCCGTTTCCCAAATGGCTGCATAGTGCGGTGAGGCAAACTTATCCTTGAGTGCATGTGCACCAAAAGCACCTAAAACAACACCAAGAGCTGCCAAAATAGCGCCTAAAGCTATAAACATTTCCATCTATTGTTCTCCTATTTTGCCTCGACGGCAATTTCTTTATATTTGGCATCCCAAGCTGGGTCAATCTTACTTAATGATACCGGTCGCAATGTATCCTTATGCGCAAGAATATGTACGGATTGAGCTGTGGCTGCTACCGTGCCATCCTCATGTAAAATTTCATAGCCATACGTCGTTCGTAAACGATCATGCTTTTCTACCCAAGTGCGCACCGTCGCCACTTGTCCATAATGCATGGCTGCTTTATACGAAATCGATAAATCCATCACTGGCGATACATAGCCATCTTTTTCTAAGGCAGCATACTCAAAGCCTGCATCACTTACAAGCTGGGTACGCCCAATTTCCATCCAAATAATATAGTTCGCATGGTACACCACGCCCATCTGGTCTGTCTCTGCGTACCGTATTTCAATCTGTTTCTCACTCACAAACATTTTCTTCACCTCGTCCTACATTATAGCGCAAAAGTGTTGATTTGGTGGGGTTTTTGCTCTACTGATTATAAAAAGTTAATAAATTGTAATTTAAAAAAATTTGAAATTAGATTCAGAAAAATATTTAGTAAAAAATGTTGGTTTCCGTTTTTACCCGTTGTGCCCCATTTATTTGGGGTACACTGGGATACAAAAATTTAAAAATAAAAGATACTGGGCAGGTACTGGAAATCAAAAATGTAATTTTTTAACAATGGAATTCGAAGCAAAAAAAGGTTTTAGTTTATAAGTTTTCGATAAATATGATTGAGAAAACCACTCACCACTTTATTAGAACTGCCCCGTAATAATTAAACATCAATCTAACTTTACGGGGCAGTTCACACACAGAGTTTCTTTTATTCATTTATTATTTTATTGACTATCCAAAAATTGTAAAAAAGCAATAAAAAACATCATTGCGAAAGAACCTATAGCAATTACTACATTTCCATATGACAGCAATTCACTCGCACTTTTCCATCCTTCTAAATAGACCCATGACAAAAGTAAACATACCTATATTAGCAAACACACTTGTTAACAGCTTTCCTACCCAATCTTCCTTCTTTGCAAAGGTTGAATGTGCAATGCGAGATGATATAATTACAATAGTTATTAGACTAACATAGGAAAAAAATCCATAAATCTCCAATATATCATTTGGGTGCAAAATCCATTAGATACATCCTTCACTTTGCATGAAATCTTCAATCTTTTTCCGTACTACTGCTGGGGAAATTAGTTGAATATGTTCCCCTTTATCGTCACATGTAAAAATTCCTTTGAAAACTTCAGGCATAACGTCGTACTGTTTTTTTAACTGTTCATTAAATTTTTTGAAACAGTCATATTGATATTTTTCCAATAAATAAGGTATTAGAAAAGATGAACGCAAGATTTCGTATTCCTGATAATTATATGGTGTACTTTCTGGTTGCCTTTTTAAGATTTCCAACATCTTTTTCATTAAAATCGCAACTTCTTCTTCGCTTGCATAGGCAGCATATCCTCTAATCGCAGTTAGCCGCATATCCAAATATCTCTCTTTTTTATATACTTTGAGAAAAAAGTCCTTTCCGTTCTCAGGCAAGTCAAATACTATTTGTTTTAATAATACATTACGTTTAGCAATATCCTTTGTATTAAAATATATTTCCATTATTGAATTTCTTTTGTCCATATTTCACACATCCATTCCTAAGCTACGAAGTTACATTTTGTTTTTTAACAATACGGTACGAAATAGTTACTATATTTCTGTTATGTCAAGCGTACCATTTCCAACATGTCTTTACGATTTTAAGCGTTAATTTTCAATATCGTTTTTAACATCAATATCTAAAAACTTATTCCTAGGAATAACTACTTCCTATCCAACTACACTCACCCTCTACCGCTAAATTGTTGACTCCATTCCTCGTAACTTACGAATGGTACTACAACACGTGGAGGCTTCACCTCTTTGTACGCCTTATTAAAAGCTTGTTTGTAAGTTAACCCTAAATCAGACATATAAGCATCAATACGAACAGCCAATTGCTTTTGGTAGGTATCGTCCATGTAGTCTCTGCCTCATCGATACTCTGGTAACTTGCCATTCACCATATATATTTTGTGCCATCGACACTGACTATCCATCGATGCAATGCCCCATAACCTTGGTGCTTTTGATTTCCATTTACCATAATGTTAGTAGCCATCTTTATCAGCTTTCTATGTGACTTACGAACCCTTGTATCAAGTGATGACATCCAGACTTTAGTGAGCCGTTTTAATTGTACTAATACTATTATCTATTGTGTTTTTCGGCGAAGAAATATTAGAATTTTTCAAAGATGCCCTTCCTGAAGACGATTTCTCATATTGTGCAGTAGTTTTTTGATTAGCAGTTTAAGCTCGCTATGCTAATCTAAATTAATAATCGAAACCGTAATAATATGTTAAGATTGACTTATATAAAATTAAAGGAATGATCTTATGAAAAAAGCAGTCAAATTAGCTTCCTAAAATTATCTAGATTTTAAATTTTAGGAGGCTTTAGTAAGATGAAATTCAATAAAATTGATATTAATAATTGGGAACGAAAAGAAATTTTCAATCATTTCTTAAATCAACAAACGAGCTTTAGCATCACCAGAAATATTGATATTACTGAACTTTATAAAATTACAAAAGATAAGGGATATAAATTCTATCCTGTATTCATCTTTTTAATTACTCACGTGGCAAATTCAAATAAACATTTTAGAATGAACTTTAATTCTGCTGGAGAGTTTGGCTACTGGGATAAGGTAGTCCCAATGTATACTATCTTTGATAAGACATCAGAGTTATTTTCAGCCATTTATACAAATACAGATGAAGGTTTTAAAAAGTTTTATGAGAACTATATTTCCGATACTGAGAAGTACAATGGTACAGGAAAACTGTTTCCTAAAACACCGATACCTGAAAATGTCGTCAATATTTCTATGATTCCATGGACTTCTTTTACTGGTTTTAACTTAAACGTGAATAATAGCCCAAATTATTGTTTGCCGATAATCACTGCAGGTAGGTTTATCAATAAAACTAGTAATATTTATTTACCTTTATCCTTGCAGGTTCATCATTCTGTCTGCGATGGTTACCATGCAGCTCTATTTATGGATAGATTTCAGACTCTTTTAGAAAATAAACTAGAGTTTCTTATATAAAGAAAACACGAAACACTGACTAATCTCTTTTAGTTAGTGTTTTTTACTAACCTGTAGGAAAACAGGGTAGTATATGTGCCTTATTTTGTGTTCCTTGTATCTGATTATTGTTTTTCTGCTTTCCTTCTATATCGACTCAAGTTACTGAACAATATCTTTCTAGTAATCGATTAACCAATACCAATTGAGTTCAATGCTCCTTGCATCTGCGTTTTCGCATAGCCAATCATTGTTTTAAGGTTTTCCAATTCCCTTTCAACATTCAGGCGGTTACCCTTTTCATTTTCATACATTTTAAGTATTTATTCTTTTGCATTTTCCTGCTAGCCCAATTTAGTGATCTGTAAGAATCCCTAAACTGTTCAAACGTGTATTTCCTATCGTTCTTTATAGCGTCTGCCAGTAAAAAGACAGAATAAAAAGCCACTCAAAATGAATGGCTCAATCACGAACTTAGTATTAAATTCTCGGACTAAAAATTATTACTTATCTTGCCAACAATTTTGTTAGTGGCACTACGATTTATTTTAATCGCTCTAAATCCTGATATTCTTTCATATAAGGACCATCTTCTGCAACAAATGAATGATACAATGCCTTTACTGCGAAATTTTTCTCTAAACCCATTTCAGATTTTAGCTTTTTTAATTCATCATGCAATGTTCGATGTTCGTTTATAAGCTTGAGCATAACTGTCTTATTATATTTCATTACATCCGTCCTTTTTGATTACAACATGAAAGCTATAATACACTATTTTCACTTATAATCGCAAGAACAGCCTTGAAAGAAGCAACAGATGATTGTGTATATTCGGTCTTACTATACCTCACCATTAAATTTTTTCTTCCACTCTTCATAACGCATAAAAGGCAATTACTGCACATTTTTTCACATTTTTCCTTAAACTCACGCTGTTTAATAAAAAGCGATTAAGTACATATTTATAATAAAATCAAAGGAATGAAAAAAATGATCCTGCATCTACTTTTGGCCTTTCTAATTCCTTGGATTATAGGTATACTGCACCTTTATAAGAGAGATAAAATGTTACTCTTTTTATTTGCTCCATATTTTAGTGTTTCTGCTTATATAATAAATGCCATAGGTTTTTATTATGATTTTTGGGAAGTACTACCTTTTCCTAATCAGAAACATATAGCTACATTACCTTTTGATTTAGGGATTTACCCAGTCTTGGGATGTTACTTAATCTATTTCATAAAAAAATTTAACAGAGCTTATTTGATTACCTTTTTAATGTCGTTGTTCACTACTTTTTTAGAAATGATTTTCTTTTATTTCGGAAGAGTAATTTACGAAAACGGTTGGAATGTCTACCTGACGTTTTTCTCGTATTTGTTCCCTTATCTATTTTTGTACTGGTATTACAAATTTTTAATAAAAATAAATATAAAAATATAAGCTGTAACGTGTGATGACGCTGCGGCCTTTTTTTACTATGTAATTTTCTTATATTATGCAGTATTTAAATCTCTACATTTCAAACAAGTTAAAGTAAAAAAATCAATCCGAAAAGACGTCAAAGAAAAGTTGCTAAAGAACTTAAAAAACCTACTATTTCAACAAAGGCTGAAGAAGCTCTTAAAACAGAAGTTGAACATAGAAAAAAAGAAAAATCTGTTAGCAACAAACGACTGAAGATGAACGTAAAGAGTATATTAGGAATATCAAAGTTCAAAAGTCTATAAATAAACATAAAGGTATATTTACTGGCACATTAGTTGTTAGTTTTTTATTTATATTACTGACCCCGCCAGCGAAATTGTCTACAATGATTTCTCTGAATAAGCTTAAAAACACCCTATTTTGAACTGCACCCCAATTGTTAGACACAATGTAACAATGGGGTGCAGTTCACTTTCAAATTTCAAAACCAATCTATAAATGCAAAAAGCCACACCTATTAGATGTGACTCGCAATAAAAGCTTTATGCTAATCTTAAAATGACAATAGACGCGCTGATAACTAGAATGTCAGGAATAACTAAATTTAATAAAGCTGTTGGGTTTGGATGAATATTTCTCAAAGTAAGAACATCCGATGAATTTAAAGTCGTTATTACTTGACCATTTTCCAAGTTACCAGAATTGTCTCCATAATTGGAACCGGCTATTTGGTTGTCGCCATTGAAAAGAGCAAATGCATTAGGGCCACCTGTAACAAACACCTCGTAGGTAATAAGATAAATACCCGTTTGATTTATAATGATAGGTGCTGTTCCTGGTACATGTGTTACAAACCCTGCAGGAGTAATATTACCATTTGTATTGAAAGTAACGGAACCATTATTCGGGATACCTGGTTGAGCAGTGGTATCATAAATATAAGCAAACCCTGGAAGACCTGTACCTAAAGGTTCTTGTGGTACCTGTACTCCTTGAGGGATATTTTTGTTATTACAACTTTCTTCACAATCATCATGAATTCTGCTAATTCTTTTATTAGTTGGTTCCTTTTCACTTCTATTAAAATTGTCGAAACCCATTTTATCATCCTCCTTGTTTTATTACATTATTCAATGAAGGGACAAATGAAATAGACAATTTTACTAAACCTTTATGGATTAATTATAAAAAGACCACTATATTAAGTGATCTTTTTAACAAGGAAATAATTTATTTTTCACATATTATTCTTAATAAAACATGTTAACTGGGGTAATATCTTTTCTCTTAAAATATACGGGCTGGCCATGTATGTTTATTAAAGCATTCATTTATAACAACTTTTTAAATCCCACATTTAATCCTCTAAATAATCAAATTTTCTCGCGTGTTCTACTTCCTGAATGGAAACTTGGCGTGTTAATTCATCTGTTTCAGAGATATGGTATGAATCCCATTCGTCATTAACGGCAATTTCTTCAGGATCTTCATATAATTCATCATAATCTTCAAAATCCCCTTCAAAATCGGAAGGTGTTTCAGAAGTTCCATATTTCGCCACAACTTGAAACATATCTTCATAATCATGAATATCATCCTTGTCATCTCGGCCTGCAAAAGAATTATCTACTGGAGGAAGCATCACTTGCTCTTCAACCGGTCGATCTGTTGGAACGTCTTTTGCAGTATGTTCAATACAAAAAGAGGTATAAGGCAGTGCCACCAATCGATCATAAGGGATATCTTGTTGACAAACTTCACATACGCCATAGGTACCATCCTCAATCTTTTGTAAAGCTGTATTTACTTTTGCTAACTCATCTGTGTCATGAACTTTTAACGCCATATCTTTTTCACGCTCGTATAATTCGGTACCCAGATCTGCTGGATGATTATCGATTGTTGACAGCTCATCAACAGAATCCCGTAAACTACCTCGTTCTAAATATTCATCATCTGTATCCATTCTTCGTTGGAGCGAGTGTTTTTGCTCAATTAACATATTTTTTAGCTTTGATATCTTCTTCTCGTTTAGAATTGTCATCACGTCCTTTTCATTATTATGAACGAATTTGATTGAATTATTTGTTTTAAAGGATAAATTTAAAGACAAAAACGAAACTATATTCTTTGATAAATATGCTATATATAATTAGTTTAGCGTGCGATAAGGACATATTAAATCCGCATGTTTTAGATTGTCCTAAAAGTTATTGCCTTCGAATAAAATGCAATTACATTTGATTATTGGAGGCTATTTTATGGATTCTATATTTACCTTTATCTTTTTAGGCATATCAATGGCTGCAACAATTGGACCTGTTAAGACTGTCCTATTGAATACAGGTTTAAAAAATGGCTTTTTTCATGCATGGTTTTTTAGTCTTGGTGCCATAGCGACTGACATTATCTATATGTTTATCGTATATTTTGGAATTGGCCAATTTATCAATTCCATCTGGTTAAAAACAATCCTTTGGTCCTTCGGCTGTTTTGTTCTTTTATACACCGGTATCGAAAATTTACTGTCGCTACATAAAATTGAGATGGATTCGAAAACAGGGAAAAGGACACGACTGAGACAATCCCTCATGACTGGATTTTTCATGTCTTTTTTGAATCCGCTAACCATCCTTTTCTGGCTGGGAATATACGGCTCCATACTCGCAAAAACGGCTGGTATCTCAACAGGGTATGAAATTATTTTGGTGAGTATCGCCATTTTGATGGGCATTATTTTTGTAGATTTTATTTATGCCTTTTTATCCAGTGTCGCTCGAAAATTATTATCTATACAGCTTTTGAAAACGGTCTCTTTTATCTCAGCCTTATTAATGATTGGTTTCGGGATCTACTTTGGGATGCAGGCTTACCAAGTGTTATTCCAATAAACTCACCGACAGCGCATAAAATGAACATGAAAGGAAACCATACCTTTTAAAAGAATATTAGTCGAGGTGTGGTAATGGACCAAGAGAAGGTTAATGTAAGTGTCTGGTGTATTGTAAGTTTGACTTCTATTCCGCTCATCATGACACTTGGAAATTCAATGCTTATTCCCGTGCTCCCTATACTGGAGGATAAGGTCGGGATCACATCATTTCAGTCGAGCATGATCATAACAAGCTATTCAGTCGCAGCTATTTTTCTGATCCCCGTAGCTGGCTATTTATCGGACCGCTTCGGCAGAAGAATGGTCATATTACCAAGCTTAATTTTAGCTTTAATCGGTGGTCTGATTGCTGGATTTGCTTCATGGAAAATGGATGACCCCTACGCAATGATTATCGCTGGAAGAATTATTCAGGGAATTGGGGCCGCTGGTGCAATGCCGATCGTATTGCCTCTTGTAGGTGATCTTTACCAGGATGATGACGAAAAAATAAGTTCTACATTAGGGATAATTGAAACGTCTAACACGTTTGGGAAAGTGTTAAGTCCCATTTTAGGATCAATATTTGCTGCATTTTTATGGTTCCTTCCCTTCTTCTCCATTTCAGCGCTTAGTTTGATTTCGATTGTACTAATTTTTTTCTTCGTTAAAGCTCCTAAAGATGATGATGAACCATTGAGGCTCAAAGAGTTTTTACGGAATACAAAAAAAGTTTTCAAGGAGGAAGGAAAATGGTTATATACCGTATTCCTTAACGGGGTCCTTGTGATGCTCATATTATTTAGTATGCTATTTTTCTTATCAGAAAATCTCGAAAAAGTTCATGATATAAAAGGGATTAAAAAAGGGTTTGTCTTGGCCATCCCACTTTTATTACTTTGTATAGCTTCATTTATATCTGGTCGAAAAATTAAAGGAAACCTAGGAAGGATTAAAAAAATAATCATTGCCTCCTTGATTGCAATGTCTGTCAGTATTGTCTTTGTTGGGTTTACAAGTAAAAAACTGATTCTTTTATTAGTCGTTACGAGTATAGTGGGGATTGCTATTGGTGCACTATTGCCCGCACTTGACACAATTATTACTGACAATATTAGAAAAGAGTTAAGAGGAACCGTATCCTCTTTTTACAGCTCGGCACGATTTATAGGGGTTGCAGCAGGTCCTCCTATTATGTCACTTGTCATGAAAAATTATCTCCATGCCAGCTATATTACGGCAGGTGTATTAGGATTTATTCTCCTGTTTGTTGTCTTAAAGTTTATCAAAGTAGAGGATATTGAAAAAACCAATGAAATGGCATAAAAATAAAGAGCTCTAGACTGAATGACCTTATTTGAAAGCACATAGTTTATCCAGATCTCATACTAAAATAATTCCGCTTAAAAATACTTTTAGGAATATCTTATAAGAAGTAGTCTCTCGGCTACTTCATCATTTGTTGTCGTACTTGCTTTCCCATCAAGCAATCTATGAAATACTTCAACCTCTCGATCCCCATGCACTATCGAAATGCACTTTTGCACCTTTTCTTAATTCGATAATTTTATGAATATATACGCCGTTGTAATTCCTGTATACAAAGGTTGTGCCACCACATGCCTTTGGTATGTTGATTCAATCACTCCAATTTAGCTATTGTTATCAGCTTTCGTTACTGGCTACCTTGCCTCCTCGATTGTTTCAGCCATCTTTAGTAACTGTTGTTTGCCCTGTTAACATAGTTTCGTCCTCCTAAGTTACGAAATACTACGTTTACTAGATTGTCTTTAAAGGCATCAACCAATTCGAGCTGTAGCGTCTGCAAACGCTACGGCTTTTTTTTATGTATCTTTAATTGCAAATTAATAATTGTGTGTATCGCACGCACTTATTCGTTTGTGGCGTTAGTTGACCGTCACTGCCTCTCTCATTTTAGGGTCATTACCAACCCGGTGACACTAGTTACTTTCCTCATATTGTTCAATAGCTCCACTATTCGATGTTCTACTAAGGTACTATGTCATGAGAAATAGGTTAACCTTCGCATTACTTACTAAACCAACTCACACTTTTCTTTAATTTATAGAAATGATTAATAAGACTAGAGAGTATACAGAATACTACATACTATGAAAATATAATCTGCAGATTATACAAATTTTGTTTATTTGGAGGTGAAATAAATGAGTTTAACTACTGGCCCAATTGAAAATACAGGAAATCAACCAGCTAATGCAGCTAGTGTTCGTGTCAAAATTCTTAACCTTACGGGAGGATTATTAACTGGCGTAGTAAGAGTTTTTAGACTAGATGGGTCAAGACAATTATTATCAACAACTCCTTTTGCCGCTATTGCGAATGGTTCTACTTTTGTAACTCCTGGTGTAGTTGGAGCTCAATATGAAGTTGAAATTATTCCAAATCAAAATGGTGGAATATATAGCGTTTATGGACGAACAGCTTCAGGTGTAATTATTGCTGCCCAACGGTTTGTGAACTCAGAATTAACACAGATTCTTTAGAATTTAATGTTAAGATTATAAAAGCTCTATACCAGTGTATAGGGCTTTCCATATTCATTCATTTACCTCCAGCTTGTCACTCCTTACAGCACATTTTCTTTCTGACATGAACTTCAAATTGTCCAGTTAATCCCCATTTATATCCGAAATTGTAAATCTATCTTACCCTATAATTAGCTTCTAATGACTTCAGACCAGAAACTATTTTTCACTCCCCCCTCCTTAATGTCCAAACAACTGGATTTGATATGAATAAGATATTTAGAGAATAGGAGGTGAATATAAAATGGCATCATTTGAAATTGGGGCAAGAGGTCTTTTCAATTTTCGAAACGAACGCTTTTTCGTATTAGTTGAAGATGAAATTACAATTCCAGAAAAAGGTGTGGAGATTGATCCAGTTAATATCTATGAGATTGACCAACAAACTTTTGATTTTATCAGAGATGAAGGAGATACACCTTTAGTTGTACCACGTTTCAATCTTCCTCCTGTACCACCTGGATTTGAATTAGAACGAAAATGTATTTTTACAGTCGATAATTCATACTTTGTGATCTATGAATTAGAGAATGGCACTGATAACTTTGTTATTTTAAGAATCAGTGCAGCTTTATTTAACTCATTGAGAAATTCTGGTGTTCGTGAATGTATTCCTCAAAATTTTATTAATTAATAAAAAAATTATTATATTTATAGTAATGTTCAGCAAGAATCCTCTTCCTTGCTGAACATTTTATTCAAAGTGTTCAGTAAAGTTTCTTTGTTTTTATGACACTCACCAATAAACATAGAATAGGTTAACTAAAAACACATTTTGTGTTAACCTATATGCATACCATTATTTGGAGGTGTGTGTGTTGACTGACAAAAATAAAATATTACTTAGTTCGGTTGGCAGTTTGGCTTTATTTACTTTAGGAGGATACAGGATATTCACTAACAACTTAGAAGTTATGTCCATACTAGTAGCCTATATTTTCTTTATTTGTGGAGTTATAGGCTTTGTTTTTAATGTAGTAAGGTTGTCAAAAACCCCACGTACTTAGCATTGCTTCGTTGCAATGCTTTTTTTCGTTTGCCATAGTCATTCATTCTTTCATCTGCACAAAAGTATTGATTTGGTCGAGTTTTTGCTCTAAGGAAATTGGAATGGTGAGATTAGAGGGATTTGTTAGTACTTCATATTCTTATGTGTAAAAAGTAAGGTGACAAACCTATATTTGTACTTTGTCAGGTTCAAGTTTGAATAAAGAGCATACTGATACTATTACTGCACAGTTTAATATATCTGTCCTATTTTTACAGGTACTTCCATAAAGAAGGTTAAATAGTCTGCTATTAAATCGATTACCGATTTTTATTTTTATGTACAAAACATGTTAATTTTCCTAAAATGGTAAATAGTAGATAGATATATTGAGGTGAATACAAATGAATAATTGTCCTAATTGTTTAGCCAGTAACCCTTTTAAGAAAGTATATAGAGATGGTTTAGTATTTGTAAAATGTGAATATTGTAATACGATTTTTGAAGATACTTTAACGAGAAAAAAGAGAGAAGTGTCAGAGAGAGTACGAAAGGAAGTCCAAAACAAAGTCACAAACGAAGAAAACATACGCGCAGCTGAAAAATTCGTTTGGGGTATTGTAGTTCTACTCATTATTGCAGTTATTATTGACGCCATGTTATTGAGTAATTAGTTGCGTTTATTTAGTTGAAGTGCATTTTAACAATAAAATTTTCGCTTCAGCCAAATTCATTTGAAATGATATTATTCGATTAAATCAACCTAGAATAATTAATGACTATTTTCCTAACACAATAAAACTAATTACACACAAATTAATGGACTATAGTAGAATTTTGCAGTATTATTTTACTAATACAGATATTTAAAGGGGCTAGAAAATGCGGATTCAATACAATCAAGGCTTGTTTACACAAAATCGATATAACCAAACAAATTCGGAAATTAATAAAACATTAAATAAACTTTCTTCAGGCTATAAAATCAATCAAGCTGCTGACGATGCTGCCGGTTTAACTATTAGTGAAAAAATGCGTGCGCAAATTCGAGGGTTGAATCAAGCTGGGGAGAACATTCAAGATGGATTGTCTTTAATTAACACAGCTGATGGAGCCTTAGCAAATATGTTAGATCCTAATCTACAGCGACTTAGAGAACTTGCAGTGCAAGCTTCAAATGATACTTTAACAGATGGCGATAGGCAAAAGGTTCAACAAGAGGTGGACCAAATCATAAAAGGACTAAGTGATATTGCCTCTAATACGGAATTTAATGGTATGGTTTTGCTTGCTGGAACGAAAGATAAAAATGGAAATAGTATAACATCTGGTTCTTTAGCTCAATATGTTCAACAAGTTACAACTAGTGGTGGAATAACGGATAAATATACATATAATTCAATTGATTATGCTAGCGCTATTATTGATTTTAGCAATATTAACTCAGCTAGTGATGTAGCTAAGTTAAATGGAGAAGGAGTTAACTATACTTGTTGTACTTGTAATCAAGCCTATAGTATTAAATTTGTAAATGGTAATCCAGATACATCAAGATTAAATGATTCTAATCCGGTAATGGAAGTGGATGTGAGTACAATTACAAACGGGACTGATTTAGTCAACAAGATAATTGAAACAGCCTATGGTCAGCCAGGATTCGTATATGATCCAACTCCACCTAATTCGAATACTCTACCAAATGGCGCAACAAATTTTGTAAAGCACTTTTCACAGTTAGCTTCTGATGGTGGAAAATTATATATATACGATTTTAGACCTGAGAATTATGGTTTGAATTGGCCAAGTAATGGTAGTGGAGTGTTTGAACTTAATGTTTTTGGTGAACCAGGGAAAGAAAAAGATTTGTTCTTACATTTAGATATACAAGTAGGGAGTAATGCTGGACAAAGTGTTAAAGTATCAATACCTAATGTAACGGTAGAGCAACTAAATATCGATCCTCTATCTGTTAATTCTCAAGAGAATGCAAATTCAGCAATTACTATTATTGAAAATGCAATTAAGAGAGTGTCATCTGCAAGATCAACTATAGGTGCATATCAAAATATGTTTGAACATGCCTACAACAACGTTAAAAACGCTGAAGAAAATTTAACGAAAGCTGAGTCAACTTTACGTGATACGGACATGGCAAAAGAAACGTCTAAATTGAAAAAAGATCAAGTTCTTTTGCAATCATCCCAATCGATGATTGCGCAAATTAATCAAATGAGCCAGGGAATTCTGAACATATTAGGTTAATTAGCAAACAACCCAGCACCAAATCAATATAGACTAGTGCTGGATTGTTTTTTAGATACTACTTAAACTCAATTTCCTCTGCCGAAGCCCCTTTAGTATACGTAATGGTCGCTCCATCAGGTAAATTT
The DNA here is from genome assembly GCF_001043675.1 of Lysinibacillus sp. LK3. Classification (NCBI taxonomy): domain Bacteria; kingdom Bacillati; phylum Bacillota; class Bacilli; order Caryophanales; family Bacillaceae; genus Lysinibacillus; species Lysinibacillus sp. LK3. Next base: position 587,522 of record NZ_LDUJ01000014.1, on the reverse strand, counting down.
CGTATTTCTTTTACATTTTTTCCTTCGATAATTATTTTTCCAATTTGTGTACCTTTAAAATCAATAATAGCATTTCCTTTTTTGGGACTAATCGTTACTGTTTTATCTGCAAATCCTTCCCCGTGGAATTCCGCATATTCACTAAATACCGCAATTCCATTTTTAATATTCGTATTTTTCCCTAACGTTAGCGAAATGCTTGGGCGATTCATGATCAGTTTACCTGTTTTGTAGTTATCATAATTGTATACATTTTCAGGTGTTATTGGTGTTGGTATTTCCTCATTGTCTGCTTTCAAATCAATTTGAACTAATACTGGGTCATGATCTGATGCACGGCCTTGTGCTTCTGTAAAGTTCGCATTTATATGAATCAAGTCAATTTCTGTAACGTCAGCAAGCTTATTCGAAACTAAAATATGATCCAACACTTGATTGTTTCCTTGGAAGAAGTACGTAAAACGATCTTGCTCTGGGGCCTTATCTATCATATTCGTTAAAACATCACCCTTTAACGTTTGAAGAGCTGGTGTGAATTCAAAGTCATTCATGTCCCCTGCTACAATGATATTTAAATCTGGATTAATGGCAAGTCCTTCATCGATAAAATCATTGATGGCTTGAGCAAGCTGAATACGTTTCTTTACTGATTCTAGCACTGGTGGCTGAGTTGGTCCCCAAAGTGAGCCATCTCCACCTTTAGAATTTAGGTGAGCTCCGATAATCACTACACGTTCTTTCTGGAATTCAAATTCGGCTGCAATTGGTTTTCGGGTATCTACAAATTTTGATGGATCAACAAAGCCAGGATTTAAAGTAAGGCTTCCATCTGCTGTCCACGTATTGGTTTGGTCACCCATCCCTTTTATACCTGACACTAATGAAACACGTTCTGGATTATATAGGTAGCCTACACGAATATTACCGCCAGGTGCACCACCTACTGTATTGTTAATTGGCATGACATCAATCCAATCATACGCAGGACCACCCGCAGCTTTAATTGCATGAATTAATCGCATGTAGCTTTCTGATGCATCCGCATTTCCTGAATCAGTTTGTCCATCATTATCTTGAACTTCGACTAATGTAATAATATCTGGTGATTTCATATTATTTACAAAGGTCGCTGCTATTCTGGCTACTTTTTCGTTTGATGTATTGGCAGGATTATTTGAAAAGTTTTCGATATTATAGGAAGCGACATTCAACTTGTCCGCTACTGGTTCAAGATGCGTCACTTCTTGCTGAAGATTCGCTTTTGTCACTTCTGGGAAGACTTTATTTGTGTTCAGTCGATAGCCATCTGTAAAATTCTCTACAAATCCGATAAGTGCATCATTAAAACGATCACCTGAATCATAATTTTTACCAGCTACCCCTTCAAGCATAATTTTTTCTGGGTTATAATCATCGGCCGCTATATTTAAACCACCATTCACATTGAATGTATTATTAGTTGTGCTCGGTACAACAATTGGAGAATCGTTATTATAAATCGGTCCTATTACTCTCGCATCCGGGAATGATACCAGCATATACTCGATAGATTCCCAAAAATCGATGCCATCTTCTTGTGGGTCAAAAATTACAAAACTATCATTATCGATAATTTTATTTGGTGGCAACAGATCCTCCCCTATCACAAGGGCTTCTGGAATTCCTGCTGTACCTGTTTTTGTAATATTTGTTGCTGCAATTTGTGTATCTGTCAATCGAGAGTTGCCACCCGCCTCAACTACATTTCCTGAAACGTTAATAACGTCCCCTACTGCTACATTATGTCCTGTCTTATTTACTTTGATAGCAGTTGATTTTACGCCATCAAATGACGACTCGTTTTCTTGCATAATAAAGCTAGTTGAATTTAAAACGAATGTTACAATTCCCGCCACATCATTTACTGTTAAATCGACATATGGTGATTTATGGCTTGCCCCTTGAATATCGCTAATCTTGGCATTTTTAGTATCAATAATTTCATAAACAAATGTAGCAATTGCACTGTTCGTTAATCCTTCTTTCACTGCAATCGCTTTAAGCGTCATTGGTTTATTAACAAGGATTTCCTCTGTATACTTTGCACTAGCTGTTGTTGGGGTTGAGCCATCCACTGTGTAATAAATCGTTGCTCCTTCCGTCATTGTAGAAAGGGAGACTTTCGTGCCAGCTGTTACGCCCCCGACGTGAGAAGCTTTGATATCCTGCACCTTTGTTACATCTTCAATAACGCGAAGAGGGAGCAATTGATGGTTTGTATATTGACCAACAATCCCTGTAATTTCCCCATACGTTTTTCCACTCACTAAACCAGAATCTCTTGTTTTATCGTAAATAGCAAATGGGCCTACTTCGTCAGTACCTGTAAAGTTTTGACCCGACCCAGTAATGGTAACATTTTTAATTGTAACTAGTTTCGATTCATTGTCTTCCGCAACCTCATTACTTTTAATAAGATGTGGCTCTGGTATTGTCGAAAGAACAGGCATACCAACAAGTGAAATATTCGTTAATTGCTTTAGACCGCTATATTCATCTACTCGTCCTTGCACCGTCACTCGATCACCGACATTTGCGGCAAGACTATCCACACGATAAATGGCTATCGCCGCTCCATCTTCATCTTGAATGTGCGCTGTAGCCGTTTCTAATTTTGCTGTCACGATCCCTGATACGATAACAGTTTGCCCGATTTCTTTATTACGAGCTTCCGTAATGGATATAACAGTTGGCTCTTCTCTAACCGTATAATCAAAGGATGCAATGTCACTATCGTCTAGGCCTGTTGCAGTAGCAAATGCTTTTATAGTCATGGCTTCATTTATAACAATCCCCGCTGCTGCATCATAAACCTCACTAGCTACTGACGGTTCAGAACCATCGATTGTGTAATAGATGGTTGCATTTGGGGTATTTGTAGATAATGTTACTTTCGTTCCTGCATAAACTTCGCCTGTTGCTGGTAAAGCCTTAATATTCTCTACTTGTGTTGGCTCATAGTTTGATACTAATTGGAAGCTTTCCGCGCTTAACGTTTTTAATTGATATGTCCCGTTAAAAATTGACGCAATCCCTGTCACTGTGATGACATCATTGTTATTAAAACCATCTGCTTCAAACTGAGAGAACTGATAGCCTGTACGGTTATCATGGCGAATTAACAGCTCGTTATTTGCTGCATCGACTGCTTTAAATTCAAATGTACCATACGTACCAGATGGCGCTAAATCTTTAATCTTCACATTTTCAAGTGTGATTAATCTTCCTTGTGTGCTATCATCCGCAATCGGTAAATTTACTGTCTGCGGTGTAGGTGCCGTCCCTGTAGAAATCCGTTCAATTGTCGGTGAATTAAATTGAACTTCTCCACTATATAAACTAGTTTTCCCTGTGATGCCGACAATATCTCCAACAGCTAAGCTCCCTGCTTCTGCAGAACTAGAGAAGACATATACCCCTGCTGTCTCATCCTGTACATAGAAGGCCTTGCCTCCCCAGCTACCAGGTAATGTCGTAACCGTCCCTTGAATTTGAACTGTGCGGTCTGTTCCAACAGCTGCACGAGCTTCGGCAATTGTTGCTGTCTCGGGAGGATTTGGTTCAGTAGTATCGTCCCCAACAAACTCCATTGAAGTTGGTGATTTTAGCCCTGCATGGTTGCCAAAATATTTTTCCAGTGAACCTGTTATTCTAACTTTTTTCCCGAGATTACTTGGGTTAGTAAATAATCCAAAATTGGCTCTATAGGAGCTTGGTAATTGAATATACAGCATTTTCGTGACATCTGTTTCATCTGGTGTATCAGCAATCGCAATATTTGTGTCACTATCTGCTATCACAGAATAAGAAGTTTCACTTTTGGCGAACCCTACTATATATCCCTCTACAGTAACATTACTCTTTACTGCGGTTGGATCAAATTGATTGACCGCTTCCCCCACTCCAATTGCTTCTGTCGTTTCGGCCTTTACAACTGTGAAGTAAGGTGAAATCATAGAGATTACAAGTAAAAATGATAACGCTATTTTGGTAACGACATTACATTCATATTTCTTCATTCGCTTAGCTCCTTATGATTTTAGTCTAAAATAATCTTTTCCTTAGGTTTTACATGGAAGTTATTATTCAATTACTGTGTTCCCTACAATGGTTAACCCATCTAAAGAGAGGGTTACATTCGGCGCATAAATGATTAAATCCCCCGAAATAGTACCTGTACTACCAGATGGCATTAAAGAAATTCGTATTAAAGCTTCTCCAAAATACAGATGATTAGTTTTTTTTCGGGTTTAAATATACCCATCATGGCACGATCATTAAATTATTAATCTTTTTATAAAATTGTGGCGAGCGCTATACATCCTTGTAATCGGTGTTACTACAACCGCTGAAGCTGTTAATGCGTTCAAATACTTGGATTTCCCCACCTACTCATACTTTGCGTAATCCCTCCCTATTCCTGTTTAGTAAAGATAAGTTTTAAATCCTCTTAACAAAATTATCGATAATTATCAAACAATACCAAAATATTGTTTAACATAATAATTTTAACAGAAAAATAATAAATACTTTGTTATTTAATATGAATATTCTAAATTCTATGTAAAATAGTACATATTTATCTTTTACAATAGTCATTCGAATAGTAGTTTTATATTATGTAATTACATTTTCGTATGAGCTAATGTACCAGCTCAGTTCTGGCGGCATAAAAAAACTTCACTACTTTTGTAGAGAAGGACTGACATGACACCATAATAGCAGCTCGCTGAAAGATTGTTGCTTGACTGATTCCCTTCCACCTCCTTCATAGGAAGCATCGAGATACAGTAAAACGTACCATAACCCATCGCACTTGTTGTCATAGTGGATAATAAAAAGCCCTCCATTTGTGGAAGGCTAAAGTCAATTCGTTTGGTTTGTTATAGTAAGGAACATCTAATCTTTTAAAGGTTCATCTTCTTCCATTTTCGAATTTTGGTTCTGAAATTTGTAAATGGAGCAACTGAGTTAATATGAACCCATTTCCAAACAGGCCAATTAGCTTGTGTTTTTGCCCATCGTCTTTGATCAACTTCAAATAATTCCTTTTCTGAAAGGGTATTTAACCACTCACATAAATGATTGACAGCTTCATTAAGCATTGATTGTTGTTCCTTCAAAGAGTACTCTCCGTATTGTTTATAAAAAGAGTTATACAATCCACTTAGATTATTCCATTTATAGCCTTCTGCAGGTGTATGTACTTCTTCGCCCTTTTGTTCTTTTTGCTCCCAGTGAAGCAAAAGATTTATCCAACCAAGTTGATAAGAAAGATTTTCAGACGGCGTTTTATCAACTTCTTTAATCCGTTTGTTTTTCAAGATTTCTGGTATATCATGAAATTCGACAATATATTTTTTATACTTTTCGTTAATCGTACTAATCAATTCTTCTTTGTTGGCATACTGTCTCACTCTATTTCCGTCCCTTCCACCTATTTCTTAAGTTCAGTCTAACATAACGCGAATACGCTAATTTTGAAATTTTTTTAAAAAAAGTTGTTATATGGTAAGTGTTACCTTCTATTTTTTCGGTGGATGTATAAGTAACCAAAATTTACACACACTAACCTTGAGTGTATCACCCATAACGAGTGAAACAGAGGGTTTTATTACGTTCTTCTTTTCTTATGTGTGATGATTAATAATAGAGGTGCTTGAAGTGACTACATTCGGAAAATGCTTATATATCGCATTCTTCATCATTATTTTTTTATTTACAACCATTTGGAATTATATTAAAAATGGTCATTGGGCTTTGCTAGAAAATTTATTCTTTGCCTTTTGGGTGGCCAGTTTCTTATTCATGGCATTACTACTCAGAAGTAAAAAAGAAGAATCGGAAAAAGCTGAAAATAGAAGCTGATTTGCCTGTTTTAACTAGTGTTATAATCCGCATCTATATTTGCTGTAGCTCTAATAAGCTGCAGCTTTTTTATTGTTGCATTCATACAAAGCTAGTCAGAACTACTATTTTATCGGTATATTAAAACTTAAAATGTTATACTATTCAATAAATTACTTTGAAGAAAGGAACGTGAATGATGGAAGCGAAGACCATTTTGTTAGATCAACTTTTAGCTAATGCAAATGACCCAAGTTGGTATATCTCATTTTCTGAAGTCGTAGAAGGGTTATCTGAAGCAGAAGCCTTTTGGAAACCCGATTCTTCTAGCCATAGTATGGCTGAAATTGTCCAGCATCTAATCTACTGGAATGAAATTTGGCAAATACGGTATCGAGAAAATCAAGTGAAGGCTCCTTCGCAAACAAATAATGCGAATACGTTTCTAGTTAAAGAGGAAGTAACTTTCTATGAATTAAAAGAAAAGTTATTACATATCCTACTTACGTGGCAAGAATTAATTGAGGAAGAGCAACTTTTATCTATCGTAAATGGATTCCCTGTGAAGGCGCAATGGTGGGCCATCATATCTAATGCTGCTACCCATAATGCCTATCATATTGGACAGCTCGCCTATTTACGTAAAATGGAAAAATAGACATTTATATGCTATACTCTTAAAATAGGACTACTGTTAATAGTCCTATTTTTATTTGCTCCCGCTAATTTAACTCAAATAACGCCAAAGGAAGATGCATGTGAGCCTAGAAGAAATTACACAGATCTATTCATTTTACTTCTTCACGACACCAATTTTAGTAAGATTAATTGTATTTAATTTTATTTTTAAAGCCCATAAACATACTATGGTGATTTTATTGGATGCTATTGTTTTAGTATCAACCACTATTTGGTTAATATTGATTAGAGAGGTCATTTTCCCTTTGCCTTCGTTAACTTTAAATGTATTTAGTGTACTCTACATCCTATTAATTATTGACATTTTTCTCAATTATTATCGCATAAAAAGAAAGAGTTCATTGAAGTGAAAAGCCCAATTTATACATATAAACAAGCTCCAAACAAAAGAAAAAAGCATCTTTTTTCAAGATGCTTTGCTCTTACTATTGGGGCAATTCTTCTGGTGTTTTCTCAAATTCAAGTATATGTCCATCAACTTTTGCTCTTTCTAGTTCCTCAATAAATTCTTCCTTACGTTCATCAAGTCTGGAGTCAAGTGTGTTTTGATAACCCGGAAATAGATTGTAATCTACTGGTTTCCCCATAAGTTCACCTCTTATTCTCAGCTTTTTTATTTATTATAGGGTATATTGATATTTTCTGACAATTGTTTATGTCAATTTTGATTACAAGGACTGACAAGACAATACAACGGAAGTCTTATAAAAAACGCCTACCTATACTTTATTGCCCATAAAATTATGCTGATAATTAGAAACAGCAAGGTTTATTTTTGCCTCTAAACGTGCAATTTTCACAAACTTCGTTGATAATACCTAGACTGTTTCTCCCTTTTTTACGGAAAATAAAAGCATTTTCCCTCAAGTAGATATGCTACAAAATCTTAAGAAATCTTCATAATTTTTCTCAATAATTATTAATAATTACCATTTACAATAAGAAAAGTCGACAAATAGATTAACATAGTTAGGAGCATCTTGTCTTGGGCATTACAGATATTATGAATAACATTCGAATTTTAATGTTGCCAGTCATCCTTATAGTTGGTGCTGAGTTCTTACTTATTGGACTTTATTATTTCCTCTATCATAAAAAACAACAGTCAAATCGAAAAAAAATAAACTTTAAGCAACTGATACTTGTAGCACTCTTTATCGGCTATATTGTATTTGTGTGTGAACTAACGATTTTTGGGCGTGGTTCTTCCCATTTCATGCAAATGAATCTCCAACCATTTAGTGGCTATATAGATGCATGGAAGAAATACTCGTTACGTGATCTTCAAAATTGTATTTTTAACATTTTAATGTTTGTGCCACTAGGCATTTTCTTACCTTTACTTTTCTCTAAATTTAAATTGTTTAAATGGCTTCTTCCTGTAGTGGTGATGGCAACCTTATCCATTGAAACGTATCAAACACTTACAGGAGCAGGGATTTTCGAGCTTGATGACTTAATCAACAACTCGCTTGGTGGGATTATTGGATACCAGTTCTATAGACTAGGATCTTCCATTGTTCAGCATAAAAAAATAAAAATGAAAAGTTTGATCGGAAACCTAGCCATTCCTCTCATGATGGGTTTGATTTTTATTGGCATGATGATTGTCTACGCTCAAGAGGAATTTGGTCATTTAGCAATTAATGCCTACACAAAATCAAATATGTCGGATGTTGATGTAACCACCTCATTAGATTTACATACAGCATCTACCGTTGCCCCCGTGTATAAAAAAATAATTCATACAGATGAAGTTGAGACTTTTTTGCAAAAGAAATTTGATTTATCAGAGTTAAGTCGGCAGGATATTAGTGGTGATCGTGAGCTCTTATTGAAAGATAAAGCCGAGAACTCGTATACGCTATTTATTAATTCAGAGGGAAATTGGTCGCTAACAGACGATCTTTATACGCCCGTGCAACCTTCCTTAGCTGTGCAAGAGACACTTGTGAAGAAGGCAAAGAGTATGATGGATGAGCTTTCTCTCCTTCCTAAAGATGGGGAGTTTACAGCTTTGGATAATGGCGTATTTGAATGGACGCTTCCTGACCAAGCTGAATTGAACCAAGATTATTGGCTTGGTGAAGTAGAGCTCGGTTTGAAGCCAGATGGTAGTTTGTATTCATTATCGTATAATATTCATGAGCATCAATTGATCCGTGAAGTAAATATTTTGTCACCTGCAGAGGTTTATGAGCGAATTAAGAAGGGCGAATTTCCACAGATAAAATATAATGCACTCGTAACAGAAGAAGAACTGTTGATAAAAAAAGGCGATCAGCTTACTGTTGATTTAATAGAGCTCTCGTATATGTATGATACAAAAGATTTCTATCAACCCATATACAGAGTTTCTGGTACATTCAATGGAAAAAGTTGGTTCACCTTGATTCAGGCGAGAAAGTAGCTTTTTTGATACCGCTAACTAAGGAAAGCCCAGACTTGATACTGGGCTTTCTTTTTATATGAGTTGAAACAGTTAATTTCTCTATCAACATCTCAAACTTTGGACTACTTCTAACAAAACGGTTAGCCCATCTGGGAATGACTTTGTAGTTCAAAATGACGGTGTCTATCAAATCACCATTTCGATTAATGCGCAAGCAACAGCAGCCCCTGATCCTGATCAACCATTTTTCACAGTGAGCATTACCGTCAATGGTCAACCGATTTTTCTAAACGGCATTGCAGTCTTTAATGTTGTCAATAGAAGTAGCTCGGCCTATGTGGTTCAAGCTACATTAGCCGCAGGGGATTTGGTAGGAGCCAGTGCAGCTTCAGATTCCTTCGTCGCTAGTTATGCTAACCGCTCCTTAACGATTGTTCAATTGAGTGGTTAGATTAAAAGTATATAAAGGACAGTAGCTCTCATCTCTAAATTTTAGAGATGGGATCTTTTTGATTTGACGATGAGTGTATTCGGCTTCCTCTAATACTTATTATTTATTTCTTACTCATAATCAAGTGACGCCAAGTCTGTTCTTCTCCTATTTTTTAGGTACGCCTGAATGATCATGTGTTATAGTAAAAAAAATAGTTACATGAGGTGGAACAATGGTTAGAAGAAGATAGCTAGCCTCCTAGGTTGTCAGTAGATTTAGGGGGCGAACTTAATTGATAGGAGTGTTCTATACATGAAACAAAATAAATATGATGAAATAAATTTCTTTTCCGAATATGAAAAAATGCCACGTTCTGTTCAAGGACTAGACGCGGCAGGTGAATGGCACGTATTAAAAGCACTTCTTCCAGATTTCCAGGATAAGACCGTACTTGATCTAGGCTGTGGCTTCGGCTGGCATTGTCGCTATGCCCGTGAACAACAGGCAAAATCAGTAATTGGTGTGGATTTATCAGAAAAAATGCTGCAAAAAGCGCAGGAAAAAACGAATGATCCTTTTATTACCTATTTAAAGATGCCGATCGAAGATATCCATTTCTCCGCTTCTCAATTTGATGTAGTAATTAGTTCATTAGCAATTCACTATGTACAATCCTTCGAAGCACTTTGTAAGAAGGTTTATGCTTATCTAAAACCTAATGGTTCATTTGTCTTTTCTGTAGAGCATCCTATATACACATCACGCAATGAACAAGATTGGGTATACGATGAGAATGGCAACCGCCTGCATTGGGCAGTTGATCATTATCAGACAGAAGGCATTCGAGAAACGACCTTCCTTACCGAAAATGTTATTAAATACCATCGCACACTGTCTACTTATATGAATGTCTTAATACAAGCTGGATTTACGATAAGTGCGGTGAAGGAACCTATGCCTTCAGAGGAAATGCTAAAAAATATTCCGGACATGCAAGATGAACTACGGAGACCTATGTTTTTAATCATTGCAGCTGAGAAAAAATAATCACTGTGTGCTTAGGCAATATGGATCGGGTATCGCTAAGTATACAGCTATATCGTATATAAACAAAAAACCAGATGCTCTCTTTTGGGGAGCACCTGGTTTTATTGTGAAAGTGAATCTTACTAACTTACTTAGTTTTGATTCGTTATAATACTACGACAACTTGAGGCGCTGAACAAGTTAAAATATTTTCCAATAGGATTTTAGGGGGAATTAATGCTTTTTCGAGAAAATAAATCATTCTATCAAATTTTAAGTCTTTCTTAGTTTCATTAAAATAAGAAATAATGAAATCTCATAAATGACTAACCGTAGCTCATAACACAGGGTCATTTACCAATGACAGCCCCACTGTATGGGTGACTGTTTGCTATTTTCACATAATTTAAAGTATGTTTCTACAAACTGAAAGTGATAACAATCCTCCCTCTGCTCTAACTGAAAAATTTCTGCTGAAAGCGTGAAATCCACTTCATCATTCTCGCTTGGTGATGGGAAAGCATGACATGGCTGTTAAAACCATACAGGTCTCTATGGTTTTAACTATGATAGGTGAAGCTACTAACTTTTTCGTGCTATTCATAAAATATGCTGAAGAATCTAAGTCTGCTAAAGGAACATTAAACAAAAAGACCAGTCACTCTTTTAAAGAGAACTGGCCATTTTGCGTTTAGGTTGAAGACTATGAAATATCTTCATTCATAGATTAACATATTATACTGAACAATATCTGAACAACCATACAAAAAAGACTAGACTCTCACATGATGATGTAAGCTCTAGTCTTTTAAGTGAAAGTGAATCTTACTAAATCTTGTCTAGCTTTAGATTCAAATTACAATACGAATGAACAGGCTAAAGGTTTCATAAATTTCTTTATTTTTTCGTTAAATTATAGGACCACCACCACAAAAAGACCAGGAAACACAAAAAAATGTGAATCCTGGCCCTTTTGTGAAAAGTGAATGTTACTAGTTTGCTTTAGTTCTTTGTATTCTACTGATGAGTTAGACGGCTGATGTTTTAAAAAGTTACACATTCTTAAAAATTTTTTACTCTACTAATTAAATGGCAAAATCAAACACGCGGTCAGCTCCATCTACCATACTAATTGACATAGCACACGCTCCCTCTGACTTATGTAGGCTTCTTTTTCCAGTAAAGATATTTGTTACTCTACCTTTAGTCCATATTTTCCCTTCCGAAGCCGTGACACTCCAGTTAAATTGTTGTGTGCCTTTATTTTTCACCTCATATCAGATACCGAGTTCTTCATCAGAATGGTCACTATAAAAGGAGGTGTGAAATTCACCATTCCCAGTTGGTTCATCTACATAATTCACAGGTAAGATCTATGCTATATCCCTACTTATTTAGCTTGTGTTGGATACTAACTAATTCTGTGAATCTTCCGTTGCTTTTTCTAAAAGACTAAAAAAAGCGTGATCTTTTATCAGTTCAAAGCTTTCATTTGTGTTAAGGAGAACCAATATTTTATTTTTAGAATCAATGAACATCGGGTAGCTTGTATTGAGTGAAATTGTCATTCGGTAATCGTAATCAATAGTTTTTATGGCTGTTTTTTTGAATGTTGCCTGTTGAAAAGACTGTATCAATTCTTGCTGTGTTTCTTTTGATATTTTCATTTCAGAAAAGATATCTTCTGTATCTGTATCTATATGATGTAGCGTAACAGTGGAATTTTCCACATGAAAATTAGCATTTTCTAACAGATCAATAGCAGAATAGCTTTGATCTTTCCATGTAATGAGCATACCACTAACAATTACTGCTAAGAGTAAAGATAAGCCTATTTTAAATTTTTTCATATTACTCCTCTTTCTCAGTATCTATAACTTGACAAAAAAATGTTTTTATGCTAAAATTTACATTTAAATAAATATTATATATAATAGGATTCTCCTGGCCAGGGGAATCCTATTTTTTGTTAAGGAGTGTTGGTATGAATCAACAGGAATCTAGTATCACTTCATTAGTTGCTGCCTTTAGTAGAGCCTACCATAGCCAATTTGATACGCCGAAAATTTTTGATGATTATATAGCCAAAGAATTGATTTCACAAGAAGAATATCAAAATATCCAAGCTAATTTGATACAAGGCATTGAATTTTTTAATAAAGATATCGCTACAAAGTTTAAAGACAATTCAAAGGAATTAATAAAATGGATTACACAAGTTCAACTCTCACCAACTCCTTTGGCACGTGCTGCTTATTGTGAAAGGGTCTTGCATAGCGAAATACAGCTTGGTGTCGAGCAATATGTTATCTTAGGTGCTGGCTTTGATACTTTTCCGTATCGTCAGCAACAAGGACAAACCATGCTAGAAATTTTTGAGGTGGATTATCCCGCAACACAGGCATCCAAAATGAAAAGATTACAGGAAGCTTCTCTCCCTCTCTTGAATCATCTGCATTTTGTACCTATGGATTTTACAAAGCAATTTCAATCTCAATTATTTTCAGAGCAAGGCTTTCAATCTAAAAAAACGTTTTTTAGTCTGTTAGGTGTGTCCTATTATTTAACAAAAGATGAATTAACAAGTTTACTCAATCATCTATTTGCCTTAGTTCCATCAGGTAGTTCCATTGTTTTGGATTATGCTGATGAAACACTCTTCACGGAAAAAGGACTCTCCAATAGAGTAGAAAACATGGTCAAAATGGCCGCAGTTGGTGGTGAACCAATGAAATCATGCTATGCTTATGAGGACATGGAGAGGATGCTAGATCGATTAGGTTTGCTTATATATGAACATCTATCTCCTACAGCGATTCAAGAGCTGTATTTTCAAAATCGAACAGATTACTTATGTGCTTTTGAAACTATCCATTACATGCATATTGTTAAAAAATAGGTCCATCCCATTTAATTTTATAAAATTCTAAATTTTCTTTTTATTACCCAGGCAATTAACTATTTCAACATAGAGAATTAGTATACTATAGTAGTGTAAAGCTAATTAGCCTTACACCTCCTAGATTTGTTACTAGGGTCACTGTTAACGCAGTGACCCGCTTATAATGATTGACAAACACCTAAAGGATTCCCATCAGGGTCATAGAAGGTAAAAAATTTGGTATCTCCTTCTCCTTCTAAAGCCTCGACTTGGACATGATGATCCACTAGAAATAAATAGGTCTCTTCAATATTTCGAGAGAGGAAGTTTACATATTTCCCCACACCAAAGTGATTGTCTGGAAAATGACATGGCTGATGCTCCTTAGCTTTTACTAAGCAAATGACCGTGGTGGATTGTTCAGTGATTTTCATAACTGCTGCGCCCTCTTCTATATATTGAAGCTTAAATCCGAGTATTTCCTCATACCATTTAGCCGATAATTTAGGATCTTTTATTGGAATAAAAATGGCCTCTACACCTTTAAATAAGGATTGTTTCATTTTTCTTACCTCCATTTCACAGTTTGTTTTCTTCATTTTATTCTCCTTCAAAAAGATTCATTGAGATTTTCATTATTGATTATTTTGCCTGTCTTTTGCTTATCCTTAATAGTATCGGAAATGTCTTCTTTTCCTGGAGGAGGTGTCCACCATTAAACACAAGGTATCATTCATCCTATTGCTGTCAGTACTTCTTTTACTAGGTGGATGCTGGAATAAGCGGGAGTTAAACGAACTAGCTATTGTTACGGCTGTTGGTGTGGATAAATCGGACGAGCAATTCGAAATTTCTGTTCAGATTGTTAATCCAAGTCAAGTGGCTTCGAACAAAGCATCTGGCATTCAAGTCCCTGTTTTTACCCACCATGCAAAAGGTAAATCATTATTTGATGCCATTCGAAAATTAACGGCGCTAACACCTAGAAAGCCTTATTATGCGCATGCCCAAATTATTATTATTGGTGAAGAAATGGCTGAGGAAGGTATGAATAGCATTTTAGATTTATTTCAAAGAGACCCAGAAGGACGAAGTGATTTTAATTTTATTGTTTCTCATGATTCGACTGCACAAGAAATATTAAGTGTTTTAACCCCTTTAGAGGATGTGCCTGCTAGCAAAATGTTTAAATCATTAAAGGTTTCTGAAGCAGTATTGGGCACAACAGAATCTGTTATTCTTGATGATTTAATTCAATCGTTAGGCAGTATTGATCATAGTGCCGTCTTACCCTCTATTCATATATACGGTGATGCAGATGCTGGAGATTTTAGCTCGAATATAGAAAAAATTGATAGCCCTGCACAATTAAAATATGGTGGACTGGCTATTTTTAAAAATTATAAGCTCATCGGCTATTTAACAGAACAAGAAAGCAGAGACTATAATTTTTTAAATAATAATATAAAAAGTACATTTGAAATTATTGCTTGTCCTGAAGAAGGGAAAATCTCAACAGAAATTATTAATTCTTCTACTAAAATGACGGGTCATTTTCAAAATGATGTACCCTCGATTTCCATTAAACTTGATATTGAGCAAAACGTTGCAGAGGTAAGCTGCTCTTTGGATTTAACAAAATCAAAAACCATCGATGCTTTAAATAAAGAAACGAGCAGACAAATCAAGGAACGATTAGAACGTACACTTCAAACAATTCAACAAACCTATCAAGCCGATTTATTAAAATTTAGTAATGTACTACATCGAGAGGACTATCAAGCATGGAATCGAATTAAAAAGAACTGGCAAACCCTCTACCCTAATCTTGAAGTTCAAATTGAAGTCGATGTGCATACAAAAGGAGTAGGAACTGCAACAAAATTAAAGCTTGACTAATTCGTAAAAATGACCAGTACTCTTTTAAGGAGTACTGGTCATTTTAATTAACGTACCGCTTCAAACGTTATGAGTGACGTTTCTTCAGTTGGTTGTTGAAGGAACTTATAATGCGCAGAACAAGTTATTGCAGAAAAGCCAACACTTTGTAATAGAAGCTTAAATTCTTCAATCCCATACCAGCGTAATAAAAACTTTTGTAGTTCCGTATCACTTAATGTGCCTTGTTGCCACTTCTCATATTTTAAAACCATCAGCGTATATTGCTCCACCCAATTCATGGCAATCGATTTTCTTTCAAGGGCAATTCCTTCATCTTGTGAAATTTGATGGTAAGATGTCGTAATTTCTCCTGTTTTCCAGTCTGTAGGAAGTAATAAATCTACGAGGAGTCTCCCACCAGGGACAAGGTGCTGATACATAGAGGTTAATGCTGATAGTGCTTCTTGATGATTTTCAATTAAACAAAATGAGCCTGTAGGCATAACAATGGCTTCGTATTGTTGCCCTAAGGTGAATTGGCAAACATTCCCTTCATACAGCACTGGCGTCAATCCTCGTTCTTGGCATCTTTTTCGACAGGATGCTAGCATTTCAGGGGAATGATCAATTCCCTCTATATCAAAGCCTTTTTCCATAAAAGGAATATAGAAACGTCCAGAACCAACCCCTGCTTCTAGAATCTTCCCCTTTACACCTTGCAGTCGTTCTAGATAATATTCAATATCTCCATCAAGCGAGTATCCAACTGGTTTCGTAAAATCATAAAGTGCTGTGCTTAACGGTCCGTAATTTTTGTACATATATTCTCCTCCGATTGTTTGCGGAAGAAATCAACTAATCTATTTATTCTCCCGCACCTTAATTATATTCAATGGGAAAACAGAGCTGACTATCATCATCTATCACTCACTTTCTTGTAAATTTAGTTAAATTATACATTTATTTGTTGTTTTAATCAATGTTTCTATTGATTTCCTATACATTACAATTTAATGTACAAATTAGCACAAATTATCAAAAAACCCTTCCCATTAAACGGTACCATTGAGTTAAGAAAGGATGATGGTATGGATTATTTTGAAAGAATTCAAAACGCCATAGAGTTTATTGAGAAAAACCTACGTGAAAAGTTAACGATTACAGATATTTCTTCTCAGTCTTACTTTTCAGCATTTCATTTCCAACGACTTTTCCAAGCCATTACAGGTTTTTCTGTGCAGCAGTATATTCGCAACAGGAGGCTTTCTGAAGCAGCTTCCTTATTAGCAACAACAACGCAGAATATACTTGAGATTGCAATCAACTTTCAATATGGTTCTCAGGAGGCATTTACACGGGCATTTGTTCAGTATTTTGGTGTCACACCTGCTAAATACCGAAAAGGAGCCAACTCCATACCATTTCAAACCAAAATAAACTTTTTGGATTATAAACTGGAAGGAGAACTCCCTATGCAGCGACCGGAAATACTTCACTTATCTAAAAAACGTATTACAGGCTATGAATACAAAACGTCCTTACAAGACGAACAATACTATGCAGAAATCCCTGGCTTTTATTTGGATTTTGGTCAGCAGCAATATTATGAACGAATCTCCCATAAGGTAGCCCCTAATATGGCGTATGGCATTTCTACAAACTTTCAGGAGGATGGCCGGTTTTCTTTTATTGTAGGAGAGGAAGTCGAAATCTTTGAGGAGCAATTAGAGAAAGGCTTCACCCACCTTGAAATTCCTGCTGGTAAATATGCAGAATTTACATTGAATGGTACTGCGGAAGGAATTCAAAATACAAGACGTTATATTTATGGCGTATGGTTGCCGAATTCTAATTATGAGCGCGATACGGGTCCTGATTTTGAAATAACCGATGTCATGCAATCGATCTATCCACAGGAGATGAAAATGAAAATCTACATTCCCATTAAAGAATAATAAAGGAGCAAGGTCGATGATTATTGAGAAAGTATTTAAGCAGTTCCCTACCCTACATTCAGCTAATTTACAATTTAAAAAAATTGAAGACTCACATATACAAGAGCTATTTGCTATTTATGATAATGACAAGGTATTTGAGTATTGTGGCATCATCCCAAAACATAACCTTCAAACTGTTCAAAAAATGATTGGCCATTTTGAACGTGATTATACGAAGAAAAGCAGGATTAAATGGGGGATCTTCGAAATATCACAGCGTGAAAAACTAGTAGGGATTATCGAAGCGATGGACTTTAATCAAAAAGTAGATATGGTAACAATCGGTTACTATTTAGCTGAAGCATCCTGGGGAAAAGGCATTGCATCAGAGGCAGTTGCAACAATCGTAAAATTTTTATTGGAAGAGGTAAATGTTAATCGAATACAGGCAGAAGTCATGCCTTTAAATGAACCCTCGAAAAAGGTTTTGTTAAAAAATGGATTTTTAAAAGAAGGTCTTCTGAGACAAGCTTCATTATGGTCTGGTAAGGGTGTTGTTGATTTAGAGATATACGGCTTATTGAAAGGCGATTACAATTTGAAAGACTAAACTCTACTAATGAGTTTAGTCTTTTCTTATATTGTACAGATAAATGGACATTTTACCATCTCCTAAAGGGCTCTTTAACATAGACTAGAAATAGATGACTCATGCTAGCATGACATTGTAATCATAAAGGAGCGTTTTAGAAATGGATGGAAACAGATATTTAACACGAATGAATTGGGAATTTAACAATTATCATAAATTTTCTAAATGCTATTGTGACTCAAAGAATTTTTACTTTGGTCACTCTCCCAGCGTAGATCATCCTATTATTGAGGAAGATTCTTATAAAATAAAATATTATAATAGTCCCCAATTTGAAAAAAAATATCAGAAACAAAATCAAATTGAAAAGCATTGTCAAAGCTGTATTTGTAGTCACTTAGAATGTTTTGAACCAGGGACTTTAGTAGATGTATACCTCTCAGATGGCAGCCAATTTCTAGGAATATACTTTATTTATCTTATTCCGCAAAGCTGCTGCGGGTACTTCCTTCAAATCAATGATATGGCACGGCCTGTCATTATGGACTGTCAAAACATTGATGCAATACGTAAAACTTGTTGAGGTAGTTGATACTTTGGCTTTTCTCTTTTTATTATTAAAATAGGCTGGTTAATTGCTATACAAGCATAACCAGCCATTCGACTACCTCTCGTTTATCCATTGAATTAGTTGTTCATTAAAAAATACAGGCTCTTCAAACATAGGATTATGACCACTTTTTTCAAAAATGACTTTCTTTACATAGGGAATATGATCTACTGCATCCCATAATGAAATAGGGGCTACTAAATAATCATACCTGCCTAGACCTAGAAAAATTGGCTTGTTAACTTGTAGCATTTGTTGTAAAAGGTTCTGCTCCGCAAAAGCTACTCCCCATAGATAATCAATAATTTCCATATTCGGATGAACGTTATCCCACATAGAGGTAGCATTGAACATAAAATCATAAAAACTATGCGCCCCCATACGAATACACATATGAACAAAGCGTCGTTCAGGCTCCTTCTTTAGATCCTGTTCCAATAAGGCTATTTCGTGCGCAAATTGATGTTTACGCTCCATACTTGCATGTGCCTCAAAATAAGACAAGCTTTGTTGCTGTCTTTCTTGACTATTCGATGTTGCTGTATTTAATAGAACGAGTTTTTGAACATGCTGAGGATAGGCTTTGGCATACGCCATTGCCATAAATGCATGTCCTGAATGTCCTAACACTATTAAATTATCTAGCTGTAGGATTTGTCTCGCATACTCCATATCCTTCACTATTTTGTTTAATGTGTAATCTTCTTGCGTAAATGCTTGAGCTGGCTTACCAAAACCTCGATGATCTAAAAAAATCACCTGGAAATGTTGATAAAAGTCTTCTGAGAACAGACGTGGATAATAAACACTACTCCCCACCACTAAAATTGGTTGGCCTTGCCCCTTTATACAATAGTTTAATTCAAATCCATCACACATAAGTTTTTGATATGTCATTTTCTTCATCCTCTTTTCTATTTTTGTATCATCACTCCCTTCCCTCTTGGTTTTCCCGTGTTTTTTCCATTGAACGCTCTAGCATTCTATCACCCCAGTAGATGTTATTATTTACATTAACAATATCATTCCCACAGATTCCTAGCAATGAAGGATCGTGTATACTGAATAAAAGGAGAATGTCTATGAAGGAAGATCTAATAAAGCGTTTGCGGTCATTTTTATTTAATGAAAAGCATCAAACGTTAGTGGGTAAACCTGCAAGTCAAAGAGAAGTCATAGAGGCACAGCAAAAACTTCATGTACAATTTCACAGCGA
Organism: Lysinibacillus sp. LK3; assembly: GCF_001043675.1. Taxonomy (NCBI): domain Bacteria; kingdom Bacillati; phylum Bacillota; class Bacilli; order Caryophanales; family Bacillaceae; genus Lysinibacillus; species Lysinibacillus sp. LK3. Next base: position 567,969 of record NZ_LDUJ01000014.1, on the reverse strand, counting down.
TTACGTAGCGTTCATTGAAACGTTTGGTGGGGCATATGCAGGTATAGCAATCCATGCTTTTTCTAACGGCTCAAGTCTAGGAAACGAAACCGTTGTCGATTTAACACTGGATTTCCGTCAACAATATAAAGAGTTCCTATCTCCAAATGTTTTAGAAACGAGCTATGTTATTTCAATGGATGGTGGGGGTAATCCTATTTTCATCGATCCATCAGGCCATGTTTTTATTTGCGATCATGATTGTGGAGAAATTAAGCGAATAGCTGATTCATTTGAGTTGCTGATAGAAGATTGTTTTTATGAATGGTAAGTTACTTAAGTAAAGAAGAGGTTAAATATAATGGACAAACAATTAGAACACATACTTACATTAAGAAAAAACGGACAGCTTGAGGAAGCAAATCAATGTATGGTGGCACTGGTCAAGGAACAGCCTCAAAATGCTTATTATCAATTTCAATGTGCTTGGACATTTGATTCTTTAGGGCAGGAAAAAGAGGCTGTTCCGCACTACGAAGAAGCGATAAAGTTGGGGCTAGAGCCAGAAGTTTTAGTGGATGCCTATCTTGGTTTAGGGAGCACCTATCGGACTATAGGACAATACGAGCAAGCAAAACGGATCTTTGAACAAGCCATTCAAGAGTTCCCCAAGGCTGAGCATATCAAGGTCTTCTATGCCATGACACTCTATAATCTTGGCGAACATGTAAAATCAATGGAAACATTATTGAACACGATATTACGCACAGCCAATCATCAAGGCATTCAAGATTATAAAAAAGCTATTCACTACTACTGTGATAAGCTAGATCAAACATGGTTATAAAAAACAGGCCCTATTTAGAGCCTGTTTTTAGCATTATTATATGGAAGTTTGCTTTTTGAATGTAGAAGATAACGCCATAATCAAGAATGTAAGTATACCGCTAAAGAAAAATAAATAGCTCAATGGAATTAAAAAGAAGTTTTTCTCCACTATCGTACCATCTGCTAGTATCTCATCTCCTATAAGGCCTTTTATAAATAAACATACGATCCCCATGATCATCGGAATTGTGGCAAGTAAATATTTCCCCATTATTTCTTCCTCCATTTGTTAAATCCTTGTTGTAATTGATGATAGCGTTATTTTTATTGCAAGTCAATTATTTTTTATCGAAAAACAATAAATAGTTATTGATTAACACTCCTGCCTAAAAGAACAAACGTTCCCTCCTCTTTTAATTTCTTGTACGTGATTTATTATGTTTTTTGAGTAAATTTTGTGCGAGTTAGTATAAATAATTATATAAATTTATGTCGGATAATCTGTTATAATAGGCTTTAAAAAACAGCTACTTTATTAAAAGTAACCGTTTTTCCATAAAATCATATTGATTGAGAAGCTTGTTGTATGAGGGCAGCGACCATTTTATCCATCTGAGCAAAGCGATCATCCTGCGTTTGTCCTTGAACATAGCGATAATAGATTTGCTGACAAATAACGGCTAATTTAAAATAAGCAAATGTACAGTAATAATGAATAGCTGACACATCTCGCCCACTTTTCTCTGCATAACGATCAATAAATTGCTGTCGGGTATAAAAGCCTGGTAATACAGTTACTGGTGGTTCACCAAGTGCATATAATAGCATTTTCGGGTCATCCGCTTGCATCCAATAACTCATTGCTACACCAACATCAGCAAGTGGGTCCCCTACTGTTGCCATCTCCCAATCAAAAAGGCCAATCATTTCGGTATAGTCCTCGGAGAACATTGCATTATTCAATTTATAATCGTAATGAATAATGGTTGCCTCATGATTGGACGGAAGATTGTTTTTTAACCAATCTGTTAACATCGCTATTTCTGCATGTTCTGCTGTTTTCGCATTTTCATAACGCTCAATCCAGCCATACACTTGTCTTTCAAGAAATCCGTCAGGCTTCACGATATCCTTTAACGGAGTGTCCTGATAAGGAATAGCATGTAATGCAACTAAAGAATCAACCATCAGTTCGGACAATTGACGTGCTAGCTCCTCTGTTGGTTCTGTGCCTTTTGGAAAATGTGTATCAAGGACGATTCCTTTTTTGCGCTCCATTAAAAAGAAATCACTACCGATAATGTCTCGATCCTCTACATAGACATATGGTTTTGGAACCGATGGTAAAAATGGATGCAGTGCCGATAAAATCGTAAATTCCCGCTTCATATCATGCGCTTTTTTGGCAACTGGTCCAAGCGGAGGACGACGTAGAACAGCTTCAAAATCAGCTATTTTTAAACAATACGTCAAATTGGAATGCCCTGCACTAAATTGTGCTATTTCAAGCTTCCCCTGTGGAAGCTCAGTGAAATAACTCTCTAAAAAGGCATGTAGTTTATCAAAATCTAAACGTTCACTTGACCTTACTTGCATCGTATCCATTCTATTTCCCTCCTTAAATAATGGAGCTCATGCCCCCATCTACTACAATGACATCCCCAGTTACATAGTCCGAAGCTGGTGCTGCTAAAAATAAAGCTACGCCCTTCAAATCATTTTCGGAGCCTAAGCGTTTCAACGGTGTAACACCCATCAAATAGTCTTGTCCACGTTCGATTAAGACATTGGACATTTTCGTAGGGAAAAAACCTGGTGCAATAGCGTTGACATTGACTCCATGTGGCCCCCATTTGACGGCTAAATCCTTCGTTAAAGTAATGACAGCCCCTTTACTCGCGTTATAGGCAATCGTATCCATAAAGGCTGGTAGCGTTCCACCTAGTCCAGCAATAGAAGCAATATTAATGATTTTGCCGCTTTTCTGCTCTAGCATAATTTTGCCAACGGCTTGGCTGAATAAAAATGTCCCGTTGACATTGACATCAAATACTTTTTGCCAGGCTTCGTAGGGCATATCAATGGCAGGTGTTCCCCATGATGCGCCACTGTTATTGACTAAAATATCAATTCTACCAAATGTTGTAATCGTTTGGGCTACCACATTGGCAATATCCTCAGGCTTTGTGACATCACAGGCTAGAGCTAATGCTTGAACACCAAGCTTTTCGAGTCCTGCGGCAACCTCCTCACATGCCTCCACCTTTCGTGAGCATAAGACCACATTGGCTCCAGCCTCTGCAAATCCTTGAGCAATTTGCGCACCGAGTCCACGTCCTCCACCTGTCACAATCGCTGTTTTACCTTTTAAGCTAAATAACTCTAGGACCGTCATTTCACCAGCTCCTCTTGTTTGTTGGCATGCTTTTTTAATTCTAGTTTAGCAATGGTATTACGATGCACCTCATCTGGTCCATCCGCTAAACGTAATGTACGAGAATTAGCCCATTGTGCAGCAAGCGTAGTATCGGGACCTACCCCAGCAGCACCAAATGCTTGGATAGCTCGATCAATGACTCTGAGTGCCATATTTGGAGCAACTACCTTAATCATAGCAATTTCAGCTTTTGCCTCTTTGTTGCCTACTGTGTCCATCATATAAGCAGCCTTCAATGTTAAAAGTCTTGCTTGCTCAATATCCATCCGAGATTCTGCAATGCGCTCCCGCATTACCCCTTGATCTGCTAGTGATCGATGAAATGCCTGTCGCGCTTGTACACGCACACACATTTCCTCTAATGCACGCTCTGCGGCACCAATAAGACGCATACAATGATGAATTCTACCTGGTCCTAGTCTGCCTTGCGCAATGGCAAAGCCTTTACCTTCACCCCATAAAATATTTTCCACCGGTACACGCACATTGGTAAATGTAACCTCACCATGTCCTTCTGGCGCATGGTCGTAGCCAAAAGCCGTTAGCATACGCTCCACTTTTACTCCTGGTGTATCCATCGGTACAAGAATCATAGACTGCTGCTCATGGATAGGAGCCGTTGAATCTTTATGCTTGCCCATAAAAATAGCCACCCTACAGCGAGGATCCCCAGCACCAGTTGTCCACCATTTATGGCCATTTAAAATGTATTCATCTCCATCGCGTTCAATGCTTGCCTCAATATTTGTAGCATCACTGGATGCAACGGCTGGCTCCGTCATCGCAAAGCAGGACCGTATTTCACCTCGTAATAATGGTTCTAGCCACTGTTTTTTTTGCAGTGCCGATCCATAGCGTACAAGTACTTCCATATTGCCTGTGTCAGGTGCATTACAGTTAAACACTTCGGGGGCAAGAAGTGAGCGGCCCATGATTTCACATAAAGGTGCGTATTCTAAGTTGGTTAAACCTGCCCCATATTCACTATCTGGTAAAAATAAATTCCACAAACCTGCCTGTTGTGCCTTCTGTTTCAGCTCCTCCATAATCGGTGGAATCGCTCCCCAACGATCCTCCATTGCCTCAACCTGTGCAGCATAAACGGCCTCATTTGGATAAATGTATTGCGCCATAAAATTCTTCAGCTTGTCCTGTAACTTCTCAACTTTTTCACTATAGGAAAAATTCATTAGAAGATACCCCCTTTGCTTGAACTTCGCAAAATGAATGAATGTTCATTTTCATTCTTACAATAAATGTTACCGCTATTTTTCTAGTAAAGCAATGTTCTATTTTTGAATTTTCTAACAAAAGCGAGAATTCATTACTATGGACTTACATCATTTATTTTCAAAAAACTGTACTATATCCTTCAGTAATTGTCGGATGGCTAATGGTAAATGACGGTTTTTTAAGTACACTAGATAGACATTGCGACTTAAATTCAGACCCTCTATTTCTTTTTTTACAATTGTTTTGGCAGTCGGTCCTTGCAAGTAATTTTCAGGTAATATGGTCACTCCTAAATGTTCTCGTACAAGCGATACAGCGGTTTCAAAACGCTCAATTTCAAATTGAATATTAATGTTTTTACCAGCCTGTTCAAATGACGTTAAGATATCTCGTCTTGTTTGAAAGCCCTCGGTACTAATAATAAATGGTTCTTCACAAATATCTGAGATGGTTAAAGTATCCTTTTGAGCTAACGGATGATGTAAAGGTAATACTGCGACCAACCGTTCTTCATATAAAGTTTGAACTTCCAACTCTGGATCATCCATTAGCTGATTGGTGATGATTAAATGAGTTTTATAGCTTTTCAAGGATTTTTTCACCCGCTTACTACCTAAAATATCGACTAAGTGAATTTTCATGTGAGGATAGTCTTTTTTATAGTTGGCGATTACCTTTGGCAGCCAATGCTTAATAGATTCCATGACACCAATGGTAATGTCCCTCGTGCCATGAACAATCACTTCATCCATTTCGATTTTTAGCACTTCCATATTTTTTACAATAACTTTTGCTCGTTCAAAAAGTAACTCTCCAGCTTCTGTTAATTGCAGATTTCTAGTATTTCTCTCTAATAAAGGGGAGCCAATCTCTTGTTCTAATTTTTTGATCGCATTACTTAAGGAAGGCTGCGAAATATGCAGTCTTTCTGCGGCTTTTGAGAAATTCATCTGTTCTGAAACAGCGATAAAATAGTGTAGTTGTTTAATGTCCACCTATAGATACCTCCCAGATTTATAGTTAAAAGCTATAGATTAATATTAATTATATATTAGTAATTATAATTATGTGAATATATAATGAATTACAACAATACTTTTTCTACAATAATATTCACAATGGGGTTGATAAGTTTATGTACACAATGACAGATCAAAAACAATGGAAAGGCCGAATAGATTCAACGACAAATACAAGCAGCTTTCGTTTACATCAACAAGTAAAAAGAGTTGCGATTAATGATGTAAGCGCTTCAGATAAGAAAAGTGCTGCTCTCGTTGGCTTTATCTGCGATGAAGGGGTACGTCGAAATCAAGGCCGTGTAGGGGCAGCAAATGGTCCAAACGCCCTACGAGAAGGCTTAGCCAGTTTACCGTGGACATTTGAGGACGATCAGCAAATTATTGATGTTGGCAATATCGTTTGTCTAAACCATGCTTTAGAGGAGGCGCAACGTGAGCTTGGTGAAGTCGTTGCAACAGTACTACAAAAAAACATATCATGTGTGGTGCTAGGTGGCGGGCATGAAACGCTGTATGGCCATTATTTAGGCGTTCGTTCTGCTCTACCAAAGGAAGCTAAAATCGGCATCATCAATATAGATGCTCACTTTGATTTACGATCATATGATGAACAACCTTCGTCAGGTACGATGTTCCGTCAAATTTTAGAGCAGGATCCACACGCTGACTATTTTGTTGTTGGTATTCAACGCTACGGCAATACAAGAGAACTTTTCGAAAAAGCTGACGAATTAAACGTGAAGTATGTTTATGAGGATCAAATAACGGTAGCCTACCAACAACAATTAACGGATGCATTACAACATTTTATGGATAAGCATGATTATATTCTTTTAACATTATGTATGGATGTATTGAATGCAGCATTTGCTCCAGGTGTAAGTGCTCCATCACCGTTTGGGCTTGACCCATCGACTGTGCGCTCAATTTTGCAACAAGTCACTTCACACCCTCACACCCATTCATTTGATATATGTGAGGTCAATCCGTTATTAGATGAAAACGGACGTACAGTGAAATTAGGTGCCTATTTTGTATATGAGGCACTGAACAACTTACTTAGGGGGCAAGGTTCATGATCGAAATTAATCAAATTACAACGGTATTCCTAGCTGTTGCACTCTTTGCATTAGGAAGCTTTCTTATCAATAAAATAGGCTTTTTAAAGCGTTTCTGTATCCCAGCACCAGTGGTTGGTGGTTTATTGTTCGCTGCTCTTGCCACTATCTTAAAAACAACGGGTATTTTAGAAATATCACTTGATACTTCTTTACAAAGCTTATTTATGATTACTTTCTTTACGACAATTGGCTTAGGTGCAAGCTTTAAACTTGTAAAGCTCGGTGGTAAATTACTGATTATCTACTGGCTAGCATGTGGCTTCCTAGCGTTAATGCAAAATGTCATTGGGGTATCTCTGGCCTCACTTATGGGGATCCATCCTTTAATCGGTATGATGGCGGGGGCCGTTTCTATGGAGGGTGGTCATGGCGCTGCAGCTGCATTTGGCCAAACCTTAGAAGATTTAGGGATTTCTTCAGCTATGACAATTGGTGCTGCTGCCGCAACATGTGGTCTAGTTGCTGGTGGCTTAATTGGTGGTCCAATTGTCAAATATTTAGTAGGTAAATATAATTTAACACCAGATGAACAAGAATCGGAAGAAGTCGAATATGAAAATAAACATGAGCAAATTACATCGGATTCGTTCTTTACACAAGTCTTATTAATTACTTTCTGTATGGCTGTTGGTACGTACGTCGGCACACTATTCTCAGAAGCAACAGGTTTCGTTCTACCTGGCTATGTAGGAGCAATGTTTGTGGCTGTATTAGTGCGCAATATTATGGATAAATTCAAACCTGAAGCCATTAATATGAAAAGCATCTCATTAATTGGAGATGTCACATTAGGTGTATTCCTTTCCATGGCTCTCATGAGTATTAAATTATGGGAAATTGCTGATTTGGCACTACCATTATTCATCATTGTTTTTGCGCAAGTATTCTTTATTGTTGTATTTAGTATTTTTGTGTTATTTAAATTACTTGGCAAAAACTACGATGCTGCTGTTATGGTAGCAGGTTTTGCAGGACATGGTCTAGGCGCAACACCAAATGCCATGGCTAATATGTCAGCCGTTGTGCAACGCTTCGGTCCTTCTAAAAAAGCCTTTCTTGTCGTACCGATTGTCGGCGCATTTTTAATTGACGTATTTGGGATTCCTATTATTATTACGACTATCAATTTATTTAAATAAAAAAGAGCTTTGCATTCGTTCTGAGTAGACGATTGCAAAGCTTTTCTATTATTGTAATATCTCACTTACTGTAACAAATTCATAGCCTTGTTTTTGTAAATAAAGAATAACATTTTCTAAACCATTTGCTGTCGTTTGATGGATATCGTGCATTAGAATAATACTCCCATCTTTTACAGAGGCTTTGACATACGCTAAAATTTTATCTGGATTGTGATGTTTCCAATCCAGTGTATCAATCGACCACAAAATCGAGGGGATTGTCATGACAGAACGTACTTGGTCATTGGTCGCCCCATAGGGTGGGCGGAAAACAGTTGGATACTGCCCGATGGCTGCATAAATAGCATTACTTGTGCCATTGACTTCTTGTTTAACGCCTGCTATTGATAAGGTCGTTAATTTTTTATGGCTCAAGGTATGGTTTCCGATTTCATGCCCTGCTTCATAGACTTGTTTAACGATTGCAGCATTTCTTGACACATTTTTACCTACCATAAAGAATGTAGCCTTGGCATCGTATTTCTTTAACGTTGCCAAAATTTGTGGTGTCACCTTAGCATCTGGCCCATCATCAAATGTTAAGGCTACCCGTTTTTTTGCGCCTTTCGCTACTGGCACACCTTTATTATAAACTTTATTATCTATTAACTGAATATCGGCTAGCTCAGAAGCTTTGACATACCCTTTTTGGTCGCCTGCTTCTACATAAGCCCAACCAGCAAGTGTTATGTAATACTGGACAGTTGTTTTATTGGGAAGTGTACCAAGAACTTCTCCGTCTGGACTAGCTGTTAAACGTAATTCAGCACCAGCAACAGCATTAATTTTTTTCTTCGTTGGAGCTGGTTTTTTTAATGCGTTTGTCGCTACATATCCTATCTCCTCGCCATATTGAACGAAAGACCAACCACCAGGTGCTGTGCCATATACATAAATTATTCGTCCTTCATAGAGCTGTCCTACATGCTGGGCATGTTGACTTGGGGCTGTAAATAATGTTGTACCACCCTTTTGAATCACTAGGTATCCCTCAGACTTCAACTTGACTAAAGCATCAGATGTGACATAGCCCTCCTGCTCTGGCGTTTGAATATGTGTCCAACCTTTACTTACTTTTGTTACTGAAACAAAGCTACCTTTCGAAAGTTCCCCGATCTCCGCACTATTCGTAGAAGCTTCTTCAAAAATAACCGTATCTTTGACTACCTTGTGAATCACCACTGACCCTTCAGCATTTACTGAAAGTTGCCCTGCCAAGATGCACATCATAAACGTCAAAACGATGGCAAAGGGTAAAAATTTTTTCATTGTTCTACACCGCCCTTAGATGTCTTCCATGTCTGTTTGCTAAAAAATTGCTAAGATTTAACTTTTATTATAGAGTAAACAACCCTGCCATAAAATAGTAATAATCAACTAGATTCCCTTTTACGATGCTGCTAAAATTCATATTTTAGTAAATACTTATACATTCCTCCTTCCCTTTTTACTGAGAAACTATGCATAGGTTATGATAATTAAATGATGGTGGCTTATTTTGTAGATTTTTTGTTAGCTCCTTTTTCTCATGCTGCTAAATGGCCTACGGACTTAGGTGAGTGACCTTCTCCTTACTGGGAGAGGGCTCTCACCTCTTTGAGCAGGTTCGCCACCTTTTGGAGATGGCTCCCCTCTCTTTTCGAACTGCTCCCTCACTTTTAGCAGCAGCTCTCCCCGTATTTGATGGTTCCTATAAAAAGCCGGTTATCCACCACCGAACCTCAGCTATATAATCCCCCTTTCTATTAAGACGTTAGGAACCATGAAAAAGTTGAGGTTTTTTCATTATTTTTCCTGCTATAAAGCTTCGAAGGCCGTTAGGGCATCTTCAATATGTGGGGGTGGGTTCCATATATAGCTAGGAGCATTGGTTGTAATGAATAAAAAAGATTTCCCTTCTTTCTCGATTATGGTCGCCAGACACAGTCCTGCTTCTGGGGTATAGCCTGTTTTTCCACCTATTATCGGACTGTCTAGACCCGGTAATTTTGTAAATAATGAGTTTGTGATGATTAATTGATTGGGAACATAGGTTGTGTAGTTTTTTGAGGTAAATATTTGATAAAAGGTAGGATTTTCTAATGCATATCGCAGAAGCTTGCTGATATCCCGCACGGTGGATACATGTGCCTCATCATGTAGGCCACTGGTATTAACAAAATGTGTGTCATGCATGCCTAATTCTTGCGCCTTGTTATTCATCAACGTGACAAATTTGTCCTCACTGCCAGCGACAGCATCTGCAAGTGTTCCTGTTGCATCGGCACCTGAGGCAAGGAGTGTACCATACAATAAATCCTCCATCGTGACAAAATCTCCTGCTTGAAAGCCTGCCATCGAAGCATTTTGTGCCGTATAGTTCGCAATCGTTTGGGGCTCTACAATGGTTTGTGTTTGTAAATTATCTGTCATCTCTATGGCAACGATGGCTGTCATGATCTTTGTTAAAGATGCAGGATAAATAATAGCATCCGCATTTTTTTCGTATAATACATCGCCCTGTTCATTGAGTAACAAAGCATTTTGACTATGTAATGATGGCAGTTCTAGATGCGTGAATTCATATGTTTTGCTTGTATAATAAAATAAGAAAACCATGATACAAATACAGCCTACTAACATCCACTTTTTCATAAAAAACGCCTCCTACACATTATAAGAGGCGGCATTTCTGAATATTCCTTGAGAAAAATGGGATGCGCTCAAATATTTTCACAGGTAAAAATCATCATCGAAATTTGAACTAATTCTTGTAATCTCTTTATTTTTTAATTTGAACATTACATCTTGAGAAACCTCTAACTTGAGCGTCTCTTCTTTGCTTAGACTTGCATAGACGCCGCGTAAAATACGACCAGTTAAGCCATGCGAGACAATAATCACTTTTGAAAGTGGTTGAATCGTTTCAAGCAAAGCAGTTAATCTGCTTACAACAGCTTCATAGGTTTCCCCATCTGGTGCACGAAAATACCAATTGAAGGCATCTGTGTTCGTTAACAAGGCAGGCCATTGTTGCTGTATTTCCGCCATGGTTAATCCAGCCCATTGTCCCACAGCAACCTCTGTTAAACGTGGATCCTGCCTCACCTTGTTGCTGTCATAGCCCAGTGTTTCACAAAGTATGGCTGTGCTTTGCATGGCTCTTCCCATTGGACTTGATAGGATGGTCCATTCATCTGCATCGCCAATGAGTGATTTCAGCATGCGTGCATTTTGCTGAACCTGCTCCCGACCACGCTCAGTGAGTGGTGAATCAAGCTGTCCTTGATATCTCCCTTGTGTATTATAATTTGTCTCACCATGGCGAAGTAAGTAGATCATTTGCTCCATTTTATATCCCCCATTCTGCTCCCCTTATTAAAGTAAAATTGCTGTTAAACTAACACCAGCACATAAACAAAGCTAAGAAACAAGCATAAAGGACTATACCATTTTGAATCATTTTGAGCAAATGTGGAATGCTTAATCGTTTTAAAAATACCAACATACTTAAAATCACCAATTGCTCGTAGCAAAAATACTAGCGCACAAACGATACTTCCTACTTTTGAAAAAATAGAGGCTTGAAAAAATGGCATGAAGCCTCCTTGAACAAGGATGATACCACTTGCTAGCATCAACAGCATTGCAACAAAGAGCGTTCCACATTTTCTCGGCGTAAAAACAGCTTGTTGGCTGCCTTCTTTCATAGGAATAACAGCTTCTGTACCCCATCGACCACCAAAGGCCCAATAAATATGTAGGATACTAATGAGCCCTAATAGTCCCACTGCGACAATTGATAAAATAAACATGTTCTACCTCCTCTTCATTTACATACGCTACCGTATGTTCTGGCGTTAAATATAGTCCCTCAAAGCCCATGTTAGCTCCGAGAGACCTTCTTACTGTATTAACAGCTTAATCATTTTTTCGAGATCGAAATGAGGATTGGCTTCAAATCGTGTCATCCAGCCTATATAGGTTAAATAAGCTAATCTTGCACGATCAGTGGATTCGTCTATGCTGATACCACTTTTTTGATAGAGTGTCGCCACACAGGCTATTCGCTGCTCCTCTATTTGAACGATACGCTTTGCGACATCTGAATCATATTTGGCCCAAGCATAAATGCCTATCTCCATCTTTTTATTTTTGTGAAAACTTATCCGTAAAAGCTGCTCTAAAGTAGCATCAACTTGCGCCATATTTTGAATAATGGCCTTTGTTGCGTGGTTTTCCCAATAGTCTAGCATGGCATCTAATAGTTGTTGACGATCAGGAAAATAATGATAAAAGCTACCTTTACTAATGTTTAATGATCGAGCAAGTGCTTCAATACGTACTTTATGAATCCCCGCTTCTGCTAATTGCTCTAGACCCGCTCTAATCCAATCCTCTTTCGTTACTTGCATAATTGCCCTCCAAAAAATACGTTAGCGTATGTTTTGTCTTATATTACCACTTTATACATCACTCATCAACTTTTATCGTTTTTATGGCGTACATTAATATGATTATTCACTGTAACATGAACTGTTACTAGTCGTGGTAAAATACATGCACACACTAAAATAAACACTAATAGCTTTTTCATGAATTTACTCCTTGTCTTAAAAAGTATTGTCAAACAACTTTTCTGCAATGCCCTGTAAAATATCCTGCTCCTCAAATGTCATGAGTTCTTCTCTCGAGATTGTTGCCTGTTGAATCAATCGGTTTGATTGGATCGTCACTAGTTTCTCAAACAAGTTTCGAATATAACGACCATTCGAGAAATTAGGGATGGTTTCAATTGACATATGACGTAGCTGTGTTTTCATATGTTGGGCAAATGCTTCGCCAAATTGATAATCGTTCGTTTGACAAAGCATCGCAAAAATATCATAGAGTTCATCCGTGCTAAAATTATCAAATTGTACAAAATGATTAAAGCGAGATTTAAAGCCTGGATTAGATTGTAAAAAATCTTCTATTAGCTCTGTATAGCCCGCAACAATAATTACCAAGTCATCACGTAGATCCTCCATTGCCTTTAATAAACTATCAATAGCTTCCTTCCCAAATGCATCCTGTTTATCATTTATTAATGAATAGGCTTCATCAATAAAAAGTACCCCGCCCTTTGCTTTGTTAACGACTTCCTGAACCTTTAACGCTGTTTGTCCAACATAGCCAGCGACTAAACCTGCACGATCTGTTTCCACAAAATGCCCACTTGAAAGGACGCCAAGATGCTTGTAGATTTGGCCAATAATGCGGGCCACTGTTGTTTTACCTGTGCCTGGATTGCCCGAGAAGACAAGATGATACGTAATAGGAAAGCTTGTTAAACCATGATCCACACGCAGACTTTGAATTTTAATAAAGTTTATTAAATTATGTAATTCCTTCTTTGCATTCGGAAGACCTACAAGACTATCTAATTGTTTTTGTAGCTTGGCAATCTCTTGCTCGACTTCAGGTGTAATGCGTAACCGCTCATCGTTAATAAATTCACCACTATAGATAATTTTGCCTTCTTCATTATAATAATCGCCTCGTCCATGTTTTTTGCCTTGAACGAGGTCACCAATATAGGAAGCTTGCCCATTGGCATAATAGAGCGTTCCTTGCCCTGTCATCATATCCTCTTTAAATTGCCCTTCCGCTTCTAAAATTCCATCCCTAGAATATACTTTGCCTTTACCATGCTTTAGGTCCTCAAAGAAATGACCTTCATAGTGGAGATTAGTTACACCACGTGCAAGCTCCTCAGCTGTTGGTGATTCCGTAGGATAATATAGCTTCCCAGCCCCTTGCATATGATGCCAAATAAAATCGCCCTCATATTGTAAAAATCCATTTGGATAGTATTGCTTGCCTTTTCCCTTTTTCATGCCATGGACAAAGTCACCCTCATACTGCGGTTGATTTAAATGTGGATACTGTGCGCGTAGTGTTTGATAAGGGCTAATTACTTCTTCTTCATAATATAAAACACCATAGCCATCCATTAAATCATTGCGAAAATGACCTTCATAATGGATATGACCATCCTTATATAAAATGCCATGACCCTGTTTTTTATTTTGTATGAATTCACCCTGATAAATGAGTTGTCCTTTCAAATACATAATGCCATTGCCTTGCTTCATATGATTGACGAATTCACCCTCGAATAATAATTCTCCCTCTTGATCAAATAGCGTGCCTTTGCCGTCATAAATATCGTGACCGAAATCATTCTTCTTGACGCCACCTCGATACATGATGATTCCACTTGGGTAAAATAGTTCTTTTTCTTCATGATTATGTGTCATTTAATTGCCTTCCTTCATCATTTCAGTATATGCTCAATTATAGCGTGGAAAAGAATACATATGTGTGAATTTTTAGAATTTAAGGAGACAAGCATGAAAAAAAGATACAAACTACTTCTAGGCATTTTACTACCACTACTTATTCTGTATATCTCGACAATGCTGTTAACACGAGACACTGATTTTACAACAGAGGTAACAGAACGTCTCGAAATGGAGGAAATTCATGAGATTGAAATTATTCGTTCCTCAGATGAAAAAACAGTAACGATTACTGACGCAGCAGAAATCAATCAAATTATGCAGCCATTCAAGGACCTACCTTTAAAAAAGGTGTGGTTTTCGAATTCTGATTCTCATGAAGCATACTGGCTAACACTCTCAATTAATGACAACAGAGAAATTGGCTTGCGTTTAGATGATGACCAGCATTTATTCGTGTATTTATATGAGGAAAATTACATGAAAGATTATAAGCTCACTAAGGATATCGATACGACATTTATCAAACAATTGTTTCAGTAAGCGTAAAAACCCGTGCATGTACGCACGGGTTTTTATATGTAACGATAATTTTGCTGCATAGCTTGTAAGGTCTCAATGATCTCTTCTCTCAGTTCAATTGGCTCTAATACCTCCATATCGGCTCCTTGACTTAACAACCACTCTTTCACGCCATATTCTAACACTTCTGCCTCAAAAACATATTCATGATTGTTTTGTGAAACTAGGTGGGCTGTTGGGAAACGACTGTAGACTATTTGAGGAGAACGGCCTTTATAGAGAAGACGGATATGAGTAAGGTCATTAGTGTCCTCTACTTGTAATGGATGTACAGATGGAAATTCAAAATGGATAGTCATTTCACGAAAATGCTGAATACTATCCATTCTGTAAACAGTTGGGGTTTCTTGATTATCTCCTATTAAATAAAAATAATGTGTTGAAAAGATAACAGCGAGCGGCTTTAAAATTTTTGTAGTTGGAATCGCTTCACCCTCCTGTAAATAATCAATTGTAATGACCTTTCTCTTTTGTATGGCTGTTGAAATTCCCCATATCAAGGACAATAATGACTTGTTTTGATGGATATCTTCATATACAATTTTTTCATTTAATAACAGTTGATCGTCTGCTACACGTGAGAGAAGTTGATTAACGATCTCACCGATATCCGATTTTACGAGAGCTTTTGAGGCAATCAGTATTTTAACGATGACTAGTACCTGTTCTTTAGATAAACGATTGTTTTTTGTATGCATTAATTTATACACTTTTTCTGTACGTACATATTGTAAATGGTAATCTAGCTTAGCCTTTTCCAGATACGTACGAATTTCATCGATATCCCGTTGTATGGTTTTTTCACCAACCTGATGTGTCAATGCTTCTTGCTTCTTGTTGATTCCTTGGCCATCCATCAATCGATCAAACATCGATAGTACGCGATAGCCTTTGCCTTGTTGTGAATCTACCATATATCCCACTCTTTCTTCTATCATGCCCAGCTTGCAGTATATTGGCCATAAATAGCCCTTCTACTGATTGCGTCCAGATTTTTTGCGAGTTGCTCAAAAAGCTCCTCTTCAAAATCTGTGACCTCCGCTTGGGCTTTTATCTTGATTCAGTTGGTGTTTTGACACCTACTCCATTTGTGCATTCATCTCATTATCTATAAACTGAATCAAGATAAAACTTCTACTTTATTGGTATAATTTGTACTATACGCATCCTATAATAAATCACCATTCAAGCAGCACAATAGACTGTATTTTTGACATAATTAACTAAAATTTTACAGCATTTTAGATGAATGTGTCACTTTTTAACCATTGAAAAAGGACTTCCATTGAATGAAAGTCCTTGTACTCTTTTATTTGAATTTTACAGCTGTTCCATATACCAATACTTCGGATGTACCATCCATGACAGATGAAGTAGCATAACGAACGCCTACAACTGCATCTGCACCTAATTGTTTGGCTTCCTCTACCATTGCCTCTGTGGCAATTTCACGAGAGCGCACAAGCATCTCCGCATACTCCTTCATTTCTCCACCGACAATATTGCGAAGACCTGCTATCATGTCACGACCAATATTTCTAGATTGAACAGAATTCCCTTTCACTAGCCCTAATGTTTCCATGATATCTTTTCCTGCCACCATGTCTGATGTAGCTAATAGCATCATGATGCCTCCCCGTTCTGTAGTTTTTGTATGGCTTTCACAGCCTCTTCAATAGAAGATGTAATCACGCCATTGCGTTTAATTAACCCCACAACAAATAAATTACGATAAACAAACTGATTCTCTAGCCCATCTCGGATCAGTGCCTCTATTTTTTGCATATTGTCCCGCCCTTGCTGACGAACATCTGTTAGCACACCAATAATGGGACGATTCAGCATCGAAAACGCACCTATCTCTGCGGCAACGCCTGAATCAATTTCCACCCCATCTAATACAGCTATCAGAACATCGCTATCCTGTAGCATCTCTAAATCTGCTTGGGCAATCGCTAAGCTATCTGCATAGGCAGATTTATCATTGATGGTCTCATTCTCCTGAGGTACATATAATGCGATGCCTGGTGCTGCCTCGCGAATAGCTGCTGCCAATTGTTCATTTACAAAACGATCGCCTAACGAAAATAACCCATTTGCTAAATATGCTTTCATGTATAAAACTCCTTAATCAATTGTTTTTTCAAATATAATTTTATGTCTGCCTTTTTCATCAATAAATGTTGATAATATATCGAAACCATGCTTGAGGTTGGTAATGAGCATGGCTTTGAATGTATTTCTTCCGTATGTACGAACTTTGTGAAAGCCTAAAGTCTTGATATGCTCATGCTGTTGTTTCATTAATTGACTTGCAATTCCCTGACCTCGATGTGCTACATGAACGCCACCCAACCAACTATAAAAAATATCATCTGGTTGTGGGTAGCCTAGTTTAAAGCCGATCAATGTGTCACCTTCCACTGCCAATATGCAAAGAAGGCCTTCTTTCTTTTCTAGCTTTTCGAGTGGCAAATTTGCTCCATCAAAAACGTGAGCGTGGATTTCTTGTAATTGTTCAAGCCAAGCATAGGGTATGCCTTCAATCGTCACAATATGCATATTCATCACCTCTGTCTGTCATTATAGCAGTTCTATAGCCTGAAGAAAAAGGTAGGCATCTGCTCCAAAAGCAATTATTATCACTGCATAAAAGTAACTATTTTCCATCTAAGCTATTTTCGACACCCACCAAATTCAGTATACTTGACCAAAATACAAAACAATAGCTAGGAGGAAATTCGATTGACACCATTTACTAGTTGGTTAACGAATTCATTGCGCCCCTATTTCGGCCTACATACTTTAGAAGCACATTGGGAAACGATTCCGATTCGAGAGGATTATTTTATTTGCCTTGAAGGCGATCTCATTAAAAAAAGAATTTTCGTGAATGAGCATAGCTACCAAGAAGCGGATGTCGACATTTTAACACGTAATCGTGAAGTCATTGTCCCTCAAACTGCGCGTGGAAAAGAAAAGAAATTGAATTATACCAATATCTCCGCTGTGAAAGCTGCAGGCGTTGTTTTTTCTGCTGGTCTAGGTAATGAAAACCATCCATCTAGCTATATCACAGCTCGTAACACTAAAACATATTACCAGCTACCATTAACAGGCTTTGAGCATTTAACGACTAAGTCGGCTCTCTTGAATTGGTTAGAGCAATTTCCCTCCCAGCTTCCTGCTGATTACTCAGACAAGCTAGAAAAGCTAACCAAGATGAAAAGTCTACGCTATAAGACTGTGCCAGGTGATATTTTTCGTGTAGAAATCGATTTATTTGTAGATGGCTATGTGCTTGTCATTGGCGATTTACGTCAAATGCAAAAGGATCATCTTTTTGGAGAAGATAGTATTTGGCATAATGTAATGACAATGCCATTGTTTGTACGTCCCTATTTGTTGACAACGACAGAGCGCCTGCCTTCTCTTGAGGAAATCATATCTGCTCCATTGGCCCCTCAAACCCATATTGTGATGGATGACCATTTTATGCGAGGATGCTATGAAAAGATAGGCCATAAAATGTTAACAGAATCCGATATTGTCTTTCCAATGGGCTATGGCGTGACACTAAACTATGGGAAAGAGCCTCGATATCGTCTATCCTGGGGGACAGGAACAATTAGTAAACCTGCACCTTCCACCTCCTATCAAACAGCTAGCCGTTTTACCAATCATGGTGTCTATGCAGGCGTTTCCAGTGATTGGTTGAAGCAAGAGGAAGGAATTGTAACAGAGTCGCTAGATCATCCACACTTCCGCGAAGATCGTCAGCGGGCACTCGCTGAATTTAGTTTTCCAGAAGATATCTCCTACGATGACTTTAATCGCCAAACGGGTGGATTGACCCGCACCCAATATATTCATTACCTCAATAAAACCTATTATCGTACACAAAAAAAATAGAGGGAGCTTCTAGATGCTCCCCCTCCACTTTTTCATCGATGGTTGATTTCATCCAATAATTACTTATAATATAGAGATATCATTAACCAACTTCCATCACTAGAGGTGCATTTTGTATGTATTTTGGCATTATTCCACTGATTCTTTTCATCGTTTTTCTTATTTCTTACTTTAAAGACCCAAGAAAAATGATCAACGGACTATTATTTAATCTATTTGTCTGTTCATTTCTGCTATTCTGCGTCATTCTATCTTTAGCATCTGACCATTACTTTTTAAGGCTTATTGTCATTATTCCACTGATTGCTCTTTTCATTTTAATTCCTTTTGGTATTGTGGCTTTAATGTTTGGTTTATTTTTAAATGCGAGAGTATTAATGAAGCGAGAAGGTAGACGTTTAGCCAATTCCTTAACATTACTTGTGGCGATTGGCATTTTACTTTTTATCCTATTACCGATTATCAATCCAGCGAGTTTGTTTTCAGTCCACCTCCAGCCCATTTTTGGTGGAATTTCACTCATTACGTTTTATTTTTTTATCCATTTATCCAATTTTTTATCTGCTTATTTTCTCTACCAATTCAATCGCCCTCGATTGAATCAAGATTTTATTATTGTACTAGGCAGTGGATTAATTAATGATAAGGTGCCTCCACTTTTAGCTAGTAGAATTCAAAAGGCAATTGACTTCTATCATAAGCAAGCAGCAGTGACTACTCCACCTACCATTATTTTCTCTGGTGGACAAGGTCCTGATGAAAATCTACCCGAAGCTGAAGCGATGCAACGATATGCAATAGAAAAAGGCATTCCCATTGAGCATACACTCCAGGAGAACCGCTCTGTGAATACCTATCAAAATATGTTATTTTCTAAGCAGCTCATGGATGATCGGAAACAGGGTGAGGCCTATAACAGTATTTTCACCACGAATAATTTCCATCTTTTTCGTGCGGGTATTTATGCAAGACTTGCGGGCTTAGATAGTCAGGGCATTGGCTCTAAGACAGCCTTTTATTATTGGCCAAATGCGATGATTCGTGAATATGTAGCGATTGTTGTAATGGCACGAAAACGACATATGAAAATGATTGGACCTATTGTAATCATTTCGATTGCGCTATCTCTATTCAGCTTTTTCTTTGTATAGGTTCTAGGAAATGGATTCGTACACTTTTTATAGAAAGTGTTACGAATCCTTTTTGATGCTATCATACCCAAAATTTCTTCAGCTGTTGTTCATATAATGTCTCATAGTAAAGTTTTCGAGGATAGCGTTGTTCTTGTAATACCTGATAGAGAATGGATTGACCTTCCTCATAGCGAATCCCCTCATCACAATTATCAAATAGTTTTCGTGTCAGCTGTCTTACTAGGTGAACATCTTTTGTGTTCACTCTCCAGCCAAATTGAATTAAATCCAGCTGATCGAGCGGATCTCGATAAGTATCAAGTACCACACAGACATGTGGTTGCTGCTTATTCGAAAATACTAAAACATGTCCTGTATGAATGGATTGACCAAAATAACGTTCGTAAATCTCTGCTATCGGTACTTGGATTTCAAGCACATCCATGATCGTCTGTAAAGTTGGATGTGCTATATAGTCATCGCTTGTCTCATCTGGATATTCAACCAACTCCATGATGGAAGCCATCATCCAAAAATCATAGGTCATTTCCAATCACTCCATCTATTTTTATTGTGGCAAACGGTTAATCGCTTGTTCCACCGTCTGAATAAGATAGGCTAAGTTGGTCTGCCATTCTGGCCAACTCTTGGACTCTTGCCATAATTCTACAATCTCTCTACTACCATGTTGATCAGGTACTTCATCTCTAATGTCCTGTAAATACCGCAATATAAATGTCAAAGAGCTTTCATCTACAACCCATTGTATTTGTTCATCCTTACTTTCTTGACCATGAATGGTTCCCGTATTCAGATATTGACTATAAAGCTCTGCCAAAGCCAGGGCACTTATATCGTAGAAAAAATCTATATCCTCCAATGTTTTACCAAAAAAGCCTTGCTGTTTCATAGCCTGTACAATATCCGATAATGTTAGCTGATTGGATTCCTTATGCTGTTCCATAAACTCCCGCAAAAACGCCACTACATCTAAACCTTCATCACTTTCCAATGCTTTGTATCCCCAAGCCCCCATCTCACTGCACCTCTCTTATTTATTCTAGTAAAGCTCTGGTAAAAGTAAAATCTGCACGCATGACCATGACAGCTGTTCATTATAGTAGCCGCTCTTAAAATTCCTTTGCTATATCAATAATCCTCAGCTTTATAGGTAGGAGGCAAAGTAAAACTTCATCTTTTCCTGTGAATAGCCATCCTGTCCTCTCCAAGTCGCCATTGACATAAAATCAGTTCCACGTCCACGCTCCTTGCGATAATCATCCTTTGATACGAGTAGTCCCGCATAACCCCAGATTTCCATGACTACATCTCGTTCATGTTGATTGGACTTGAAAACATCTTTCCAGCGCTTTTCAAGCTGTCTAGCTGCATCTGTGTCGTTACAGGATTCTATTGCTGCTACCATCTGTTTTAAGATGGCTACGTCATCCTCACTTACATTCAATGCTTCTTGTTCTTTCACTAGGCATTCTAAGTCTAGTAAACAATAGATGAGCCAATTGAGGCGAACCCCTCCCCACTTGATGCGTTCAAAATTAAGCACATTTAAATCTTCATTGACATACGTAGCATTGGACATGATTTTCCGCTCATTACAGTAGCCACAGCCACTATAGGAGACCAATGCCACAGGTTGTTCATCATACGTATGCATTGGTAAATTATGCGTAAGAGCCCAGCTCGATAAGGCACTGCGTAAATGTACTTTGCGCGTCGATAAGCTATGCAAAAATGCCTTTACCACAAGCTCCTTTGTTAAGAATTTCTCATGCAGCTGTCGCAATCTTTGTACACATTCATCATGGGAAATCGTTAATCGATCAAACATCAAGCCCTTACTTTTAGCATATTGAAAATCTTCTTCTGTATAGGTATAACCACCTGAACGCCATCCACCAGATTGCCAATAGGTTTGCATTAATATTTTCCTTGCTTTTTGGTCCATTATTCTCTCCTCGCTAGCTAGCACTTTAATTTTTCTTGTAAGGTTAGTGCCATCTCTTTCCATGGTCGCTTCCAATCGGAACTCGCTATCTCTTCCTCTGTTAGTGCTAGCCAATATTCTCCTTCCATTAGCTCAAACATGTCTATCATGGTAATAGGGGCACAAACTGGATTAGCTAATGCTGCGAGCATAGGCTCGGGGCCATCATCCCAGTTATAGCTATTGACAATGGCATGTAAAATAACAGCTGATGATACCTTGCTTATGCGCTGGCACATTGTATTGAGAGAATCCTCATATAAAATGGCATCAACTTGCTGTTGTTCTTCTGCATTCAAAGTTAGACGGATTGCACCTGGTGTATCTACCAATAAATCAGCGATTCTTGCATGCTCCCTTGCCGCAAACCAAGCTGTAGCGGTAATCCCCTCTGGCTCAGATAAATTTACACCCTTTGCAAGTAGTAAAGAAATCACTTTTTTCTGCTTAAACTTTACCGCTTTTTTCAGTGCTGTATCACCAAGCTTATCTCGTGCCTCCAAGTCTATATGCTGTGCCAAAAGAAGCTTGATTCCTTCATGTGGCATTCGATTTGTTATAAAAAGCATCAATGGTGTTCTCCCACGTGCATCTCGCTCATTTACATCTAATTTACTAATAGCCTCCCCAACGACCTCTAAATCCTTGGATTTACTCACTTCCGTCCATTCCATTCGTCTACCCCCTTCAGGAATCCATCCATTGCAGTAATTTCTCAAGTTCATCCCTTATTGGTGCTGATTCTTGCTTTAGTCGCTGAGCAAGCTTCTTGGAACTACCGAATATTCGATATAAAACAAATGGACGCTGATAATCTGCTTTCTTTTCAAGTTCTTGTCCGAGTGCCACGAGCAAATCTAAATCCATGATGTCAATGTTCTTTATTGGCTTAGCTGATTCACTTGCACCAAGTAAAATAGCTACAAACACAGGCATCATCTCTACTGATAAGCCATGTGCTTCAAGAAAGGCTTCCGCATAAGCATCTTGTACGGATTGATGCTCTGTATCAACGAGTAACATATATCGTTGAACAAGTGGAAAATAATCCTTGCTATAAAGTCCTAATCCAAAAACCGCATAGGTGCTGGGCATAGCTGATTTTTCACTCGGCTCAACATCCTGATACCAAGCAAATTCCTCCATAGCAAGCTGGGCATAGTCCGTTAATAAAGGGAAAAGATTTGGATATTGTAGGCAATTGGCGAAAAATTGATGAAGCTTTGATTTAGCTAACTTTTTAATAGGAAGATAATTTTTCGCTTTACTCTTTAAAGTCAGCTTATAGCCCTTTGGAAAACCTTCTTGTAGCAGTTGAATGATATAGTAAAGGGCTTCACGATAAGCGTTTTCCTCTTCTACCATCACTCGTATATCAATCGTTTGTAAAATATCATTTGCCTGTCCTTCGAATACATCCCGCTTTCTTATACTTTCAAAACGACCGCTTCCTTTTTCCAAATAATTAGCTGCCTGCAGCGAGCCAAGCTGCTTCGCAAGTTCCAAGTATTCTAATCGAGTGGCTGGCTCTTTTTGACCAATCTTCAACGCGACATAAAGAAAGAAATCTAGTTTTTCCTGCTCTAGTTGTTGTACCGAGTCCTCTGTTTTCAATACCCACTCTTTCCTATAATCGCCTGCTTGTTCAAAATAGTGCGTTAAAAAATGCTCCTCTGCCCACTGCTTAAAGGCCATTGTATAATAATAAATCCATTTGTCTAAACGTTCTTTATTCGCCCGATGCTTTTCTTGAAGCCGATGAATAAATGGTTCGACTTCCTCAGCTGTTTGATGGAAAAAATGTGGATTGACCAAATGCTTCGCAAGGAAAAATTCATCATTGTCACTTGGTCTTACTGGTAGCTCTGCCATCACCTTTGTTTCTATAAAGCTTGCCAGCACTTGTTTCGTTGACGCTAGTTTACGATTATTCAACAGCTCCTTTTGATAATGAAGCACCGTTTTATCATGTTCAAATTCCAGCACAACCTCAAAGCGGTAATCAAAAAATCGGGGACCGTATTGCTCAGATTGAAATACTTCCTCTGTTTTAGTACATAAAGCACTAAAAAGCTCTTCAATATGCTGGACATCTGTAAATTCTTGTATGTATGAACCCGCTTCCACCTTATAGGAGCTATCACTCCAACTAAATGGCTCATAAACATCTATAAAGATTGTTCCATTAGGACTTTTTCCTTTTTTCCAGGCAACTTTCAAATATTGAAGGATGCCTGCTTGTAACCTACTTTGCTCTTTCAGCCCTGTTATTCGTTTACTCTCTTGTTGATAAACAGCCGTGATTTGCTCCCACACAGCCGCTAGAAAATGCTCTACACACTGCTTCACTTTACATCCTCCCTTTCTATGGTTAGAGAAAAATCTCCCGCTAAAGCCTTAGCGAGAGATCCATCTTATCCGATTGTTTTCACAACCGCTCCTTCTTGATTTTTAATATGTGTCTTCAAAATTTGAAAACTTACACCAGCTAAAGAAGAAATAGTGAATTGACTTTCTTGCGGTATCAGCCTCTGACTTAATTCTTCTACCGCTGCCTTGTTCAATGTGATCGTAATCTCTTGACCATTCTCTGAATAGCCTATCTGAGGGCCTGCTTTAAATATTATCGTTATTTGTTGACCGACTAAGGTAAGATCTTTATCTTTCAGAATACGTCCACGTAATAATTTACTAATGACAGCTGCTTGCTTTGCTCCAAGTTGAACAACATTAGACGGTTTGTTAAACCAGCTCTTTTTTTCTACTTCCCAAGCAAGTTGATCTACGAAAAGAAACCCCGTATTAGAGCCATCTTCCTCCATTCCTCGCACAACTGCCTCGGCAACTTCAGGATTTTGTAGGAGAGAAGTTCTTGTTAAATCCGTAGTATAGCTTGGTATTTGCTTCATGCCAGCCTGTAGTACACCAAGTGTATTCCATGTCTGCATCGCTTCTAACTCATCCTCTGAAATACCGACCATTTGGATAAACTCCATCTTGCCATTTGGTGTATCGATTTCAGCAAGCTCTGGATCATGTGTAAAGGCTAGTGCCGTTAATTGTGTGTCGGCATCGAGGCAAATCGGACCATTTGCATCCAAATAATCTCCCGCTCTAAAAACATTACCACTATTAAACACATATCTGCCCATATTCTGTAGTAAATTCAATGCCCAAGCAGGTGGCTCGTCCTCATCTAGTTGACGTACTAGTCGAAATGTTAATTCAAATCCATATCCACTATAGTCCTTGTTTTCAAATTCCTTTTCATATAGTTCCGAGAAGCCATATGTAACAAGATGCCAATGCGGAATGGATGTTTCGCTTTTATAAACACTAATTCCATCTAAAGGATCTTGTCCTCCTAGTGAATAGGGAATCAAAGTTCCATAATGCTTTGGCTCCTGCTCACCATATACCTGTGCTAATGCCTGATCAATCGCATCCCAGCCAACTGCTGCTATTTCATCACTCATTTCCATATCCTCCTTGCTGATATCACTCGTAGAACGTACGTATCTATTATTTATGATAGCAATTTTATGGTGACTCTTTTAACAGGAATAGGACTCATTTTCCAATTTCCAGCAACTAGGTTTATTGACATTCTATATGGGGTAAATATGACTAATATTGATGACGCCTTAGCGTAATTGCGTTCATTTTTTTCGGCTTGCTCGAAAAGTATTGGGACACCATTGAATCAAAAAGTACAATTTGTACATTTATCGCACCACCGATAAAGAAGGGTGTTTTTCGCTGAAAGATAAAAAGACAATCCTCTTACAAAATAGAAGATTGTCGCATGAGTGTCTATTTTACTATTTAAACGTCAGGTAGTGCATCTTAACCATATAGCATAGCTGGCTCACGAACCGTTTGTAAATAATCTGCCAATTTCCCTGCAAATACTTTCTCTAAATACGGTAATTGCGCTAGGCAATGAGGCGTCATTAATGCTGGGTTTTGATATATTTTTAGCCCTCCCACCTTTAGTAGCGTCGCTACAAACTGGGAACAAAAATAAGCACGCTCACGTCTCACTTCCTTTTGCATCACCACACCAAAAAGTCCGATAAAATTATATTTATAGCGATCTCGATTCCAGTACATATAACGGACAATTTTCATCATGTCTAAATATTGATAATGTGATATACGACAGCGATAAATAACACAATCCGCACACTCAAATAGCCCTCTTTCTGCATCCTCTCGTAAAAAGCCCCCACTTAACGGATTGTTCAATTGCCTTCGACCAAAGCTATACATTTCAAATAGCCCCTCATCAAAGGCTATGGATGCATGATTCATCTCCTTGCCCGTATACATGCCGATCGCTTTTGATAATAACGTCCCTGTTTTGGTTAATACTATGTAAATCGTATGTGCCATATCTTCACCTACTTCAATATTCTCTCTCCTACTACCAATACGTTTTAAATCTTCAAATGGTTTCGTTAATTTCCTTTTTTTATAATTATACACAGCGAATCTTAAATATTTCCTAGTAGAACCTGAAGATTTTCTTAAGATTTAATAGGCTGGAAGTATTTTTAGAATTGGTTATGACGATGAAAGGATGTTGATTTTTTTACTACCTTTATTTATATGAGCCTAATTGTAGTGTTATGTGTGAAGGGATCGTGAAAATTTTTTCTAAGGTAAGGAATCTATTTGTCCTTTTTATTAAAAGACGCTACTCAATTTTGAGTAGCGTTCACTGAGTAATCATGCATTTAAATCCGTTATGGCTGGGACATTAATTTCTTTTACACAGGAGACTGCTGATAGATTAATTACACATTGCACAAGAGAGACAATATCTTGTACGGGGATTCGTGTACCTTCATATAAATGAATGGCTTTTTCCGCTCCTTCTTCATAGGGTACTTCTGCTGCCAGTTCACCAGGATTAATGCATGTGACAGAAATTTTATCTTTCCTTAAATGTTCACGTAGTGCATTTGTAATGCCCCTTACGCCGAATTTAGATGTGACAAATGAAACTTGTGCATTGTTTGTGTGATCTAAGCCTGCTGTAGATCCAATTAAAATAACCTTTCCCTGCTCCGCTTGTCTTAAGTTGGGTAAAAGTGCCTGAATATATGTAATAGTAGAAGTTAGATTGATATTGATTAATTTCGAAATATCCTCTACTTCATCCTTATCAAATGTATAATCATCTTCAAAACCATGCTTTTCCCATACACCCACATTATAAATTAATACATCGAGCGGAATGCCTTGTAACACTTCTTTTAAAGTGGAAATTTGTTGTTGACTAGACAGATCAATGGATAGCCAGTGACGATTTACTCCATCATTTAGTTCTAAACTATTGGGTCTCGTTCGTGCTACCATCCATACTGTATCTCCTTTGACAGGTAACCCCTTAACAAATGCATCTCCCAATCCTTGGCTAGCTCCAAAGATAATAAAATTCCTACTCATATTACCATCCTTTCTCATGACAAAATGTAATGAAATCTGTAGCTTGTATATATCCTTAAGTGAAAGGAATTTCTGCCTTTCAAAATTATCGCTACTAACTGAAAAGAATGAATAACTTTCACCTTATTTGATCTTATCTTATTTAATGCTATTAATCTCTTTTTATCACTTGAACTTGCCACTGCCTCTTTTACGATTGTCGTATTAAAATTATTGTGAAGAGAACCTAAAGTAGTTGCAGTCACACAGCCTTCTGCAAATAAACCAACAATAATTATTTCTTTAATACCAGTAGCATTTATAAATCTAGTTAGCTCTGGGTCACTTTATATTTGTTATTTATTACCAATAGAATTTATCTGTTTAAACATGCTATCATTTTGTGGATATTGGTTAAAGCAGGTGAAAGATGAAAAGAAAGCTTATTTATACAATAATGTTCGTTTTATTCTGTTTCGTTTTTTTAATGAATCACATTTCTGTCTCTGCAAGTGGCTTTGATGATATAAAAAAACTGCCGAATCAAATGCAACAAGAAGTACAGGATCTAACAAAAAGAAATATTATTAAGGGAACAACACCGACAACTTTTTCCCCAAACACGACGATTACTCGTGGTCAAGTTGTCGTAATGATGGGACGATATATCGAACAGAACGGCATAGCGAAGGTTGATAAAAATTGGGAGGAAATGGATCGTTTTATGGATATGCCCCTTCGTGTGAAGGATCGTGAATTGCTAAAGTATTCAACTTTACTTTACGATAATGGCATCTTTAAAGGAGAAAATGGACGCCTAAATCCATATAATCACATGACACGAGAACAAATGGCACTAACGTTAAACCGACTTATGGTATTAGCCCGAAACTATTCATTGATTGACTATGCCTATGATTTGCAAAGTGATGTAGTGGATATACAGAAAGCAAATAAAGAAGCTAGACCCTATATAGAGGCACTTAATGCTTTAGGCATTTCCAATGTAGATACTTTCTATCCCAAAAACAGTGTGACACGTGTGCAGTTTGCTTCTTTTTTATCAAGAACAATGAAATTAATTGAGCGCAATCACCATGTTATTCATTTTGAAAAAACAGCTGAAGAGCTAGGATTTCAAAAAATTTCAAATGTAACAACGATCAATAAATCCCATTTACATGTGTCCTTTTCTAATTCTCTTCTTCATATTTATGCACGCTATGATGGTAACTTTGCCATCGACGAAGAAGTGGTAATTGAAGGGACTAGCCTTTTTGGTCGCCCTCACGAATCACGATTACAGCTAAGAAATCAATTTATGCAATCAAATGCTTTCTCCATTGTAAAAAAATACATTCCAGGTCAACATGGATATATCAATATGAACCTTTTCTTAATGCATAGTTTTACAGATGCGCATTACAAATTATTAGATACAGGAAAAGAATATGGATCAGAAGCAGGATATTTAGATAAACAAGGTATATCTATGTATTTCATAAACAGTGATTCTGGCATAATAGAGCATACAATCAATGGAACTGTATTATCTATGAAAAATGAAGAAATTATAAGAACACCCAAGACGGTGCATTACCGATATTATTTCGACTATCAAGGTGTGATGGTATCTGATACAGATGCCATGAATCATATCGGTGATAAGCGTTACACAGTAACAAATAATGGAGATGTTCTATTTGAAGGAAAAGTACTAAAAGATCGTACATTTTATTATTTACCTATCATTCGGCCGGTACCTTTTCATACCTATAATGATGATTTCGGTGGATTTACGTATACCGATGATGTGACATTGCAACAAATTTTAGCATTCCACAAAACGGACGGACAAAAATCAAGTATTCCCAGACAATACATGCATCCAAAGGTGCTAGTGATTGATGGGAAGAAAAATATATATGGTACAATTAATCTACGGGATGCAACGTTCGGGACTTTCGAAGAGATTAAAAATTATTAATATTCTTATAAATAAAGAAGCCATCTGGTGTTGTTTTTTCAGCATCAGATGGCTTCTTCGTTTACAGTTTTATTCATTGTCCCAAATCGGATAATATGACTCGTAGATTGGGTAGCTATAATAAGGTGGTCTTACGCCAATGGTTGGTGTTAACCAGGTGTCATTCAAATAATGGATCTCAAGTGTAGACGCTTCATTTTCTAATAATCGCGTAACTTCTGGGAAAAATTCAACCTCCATTTTCAGTCCTCCTGTTTCCTTCACGGCTTGTTTGGATGTTTAACACAAAAAGCTAAGCTTTCATAGTATATGTGGAAAAGGAGGGATTGGTTATTACTAATCCGAATGACAAGGACTATCGTGAATTATTAGCACAAATCCACTTTTATCAAAAGTGGTTTGAGGACAATAAAAAGGAAGATCCATACCCGCAATATCCTGTCTATGGGAAGATTACGCAATATAAAGAAGTGCCACTTACTCAACCTGAACAAAGACAATTACGCCAACCGGGATTGGAAAGCTTAATGGTTCCTAAGCCCATCATAGAAAATCCTCATTATAAAGGGAGTGGTAAATTAAAGGGAAAAGTGGCGCTTATTACTGGGGGTGATAGCGGGATGGGTGCAGCTGCTGCCATTGCCTTTGCGAAAGAAGAGGCCGATGTGGCCATTGCTTATTTAGATGAGCATGAAGATGCGCTAAGAACGAAAAAAAGAGTTGAAGAATTAGGACAAAAATGTCTGCTGCTTCCTGGAGATCTTCGCTTTAAAAAACAATGTGTAGACATTGTTTCCGAAACGATGAACACTTTTGGTCAATTGGATATTTTATGTAACCATGTTGGGATTCAATTTCAGCAAAATGAGCTGACAGACATCACGGATGAACAGTTTGATGAAACCTTTAAATTAAATGTATATGCTCACTTCTATACGACAAAAGCCGCTCTCCCTTATTTACGAGCAGGAAGCTCCATTATTGGCACTGCCTCCGTTGTGGCTTATGCTGGAGAACCTTTACTCATCGATTATTCTGCTACAAAGGCGGCTATCGTAGGCTGGACTCGTTCCCTAGCTAAAAGCGTTGCCAAAAAACAGATTCGTGTCAACGCGATAGCCCCTGGCCGTATTTGGACACCACTTATTCCTTCTAGCTTTTCCTCTGATGAAAACGCCTTACATGGAACTAATTTATTTAACCGAATGGCTCAGCCCTTTGAAGTCGCCCCTACTTTTGTCTATTTAGCATCAGATGATTCGAGGCATGTTACAGGGCAAGTCTTGCATGTAGATGGTGGCGAATCAACCAATTCATAATCGACATTATATTTAAAATATGTACTAAAAGTTTTCTATTAAATGAAAATATAAATTCATCCATAGCAGACAAGGAAAATCCACCTTTTTTATCCATGATGCCTAGGATTATACCTATAATAAAAGCTTTACACCCTTATTTCAATTACTTTTCAATTTACTTACAGTGGTAATGTTCTTAAGTTCTTTCACATACATTAATGTCGGGATAGCACCTTTAACATCGCCCCCAAGATGTTTTTGTACAATGCTATCCCTTTTTACATACTCTGTTAGTTGGAGCTTTCCCCAAGATTTAATTCATTAATAAGCCGTTGCATTGTTCTTGGGAAGGTTCTCCTCATTCCATCAGGCTAATAGGACTGTGCGGCATTACATAAGCCACTGCGATTTAATACCGTAGTCTTTAATTTTGAACTCTCACAAATAAATGTCATCAAAATAGTTATTGATAGTGTTCCAAGTATTTTCCTTCTTCGAAAATTTCTTTTGCACTTAAGGCTGTCCAATCCTCTGGTGTTTGATTAGGATGCAAGTCAAGATAGGATTTAACCATCTTATAGCCTTCACTGTAACCATAATTTTTCGGTAACCCTTTTCCACCATATAAGATGTCTGAGGTACGATTACTGTCGTACTTATGTAAATCAGGTTCTACTTTAGACCATAATTCCTTGTTGTAAGTTACATTCTTCGCTGTATAGCCGTAGTCGGGATAAACGGTTTTTTCAAACATGACCGCTTTTCCTTCAAAGACGATATTATCCAATACCGAAGCTCCGACATCTTTATTGAAATATTTTTCCGCCCAAACGCTGTGATGGTATTCGTGGGCAACAGTTGACTTTATACCATCATCCAAAACATTTAGATTAAGCGGGAGGATTATTTTGCCCGCTCCAACTGCGAAGGGTATTCTATTATTGGTTGCTGAAGGGAATACACAAACGGCTACATCTCTTTGAGAGGGTAAGAGGTCTGCGGATTTCAATAACGATTCTTGAATGAGTTGATTGATTTCTGCTTTATGCGTCTCCATTTTTTCACTCACCACTTGAATTTCTGTTAACCCTGTAGGAACCGTAGTAAGCAGGGTTTCTGCCATATGATAATATTCCCCATTTTCAAAACAATCCTGGTAGATCGGTTGAATAACTTCCTTATTGTACAAATCCAGAGTTTCCGAGCTTGAAAGATTCGGATTCTCTTTGAGCTTTTCCATATACGGATAAAACAGTTGATTGGCATGAATGATTTTGTATTTTTGTTTGGTTTGAGGGTGCTCAAATGAGAGCACCATCTCTTCATCATCTGTTATTTGCTTTTTCTCATGAAGTTGGCTCTCACTTTTTTCTGTTGGTGTACAGGCAGCAAGCATAAGTAGTAAGAGACCTAGAATAAAGGTGATTCCCTTTTTAAATTTCATCCATTCTCCTCCCGATCGTTAGTAACTAAAAATTCTTTATAACCCCATATATAACTTATATTACCATAAAAATAGTAATGAAAGAATGATTGATTTGTCAGTATTTAGTTAGCATCTCCACAAACAGAGTGTACGATTTTGTGAAGGTAAGAACCTCTAGCCACGCCTTTCATATATTATAGTGAAAGGAGTGGCTATTGTGCCTTGGCAACATAAAATTCCGTATTTAATCGGTCAGCCTGTTGGTGTTTCTTTTACAAATGGTCAAGGAACTTCTGGTGTCCTCTGTGGCGTATCGGGAGGAAAACTGCTTGTTCTTGAATATTTGTATCAAAGTCAATTTGCCTTAAAGCAATACGACCTTCATATGATTCATGATGTGAACGGCTTCCCCCCTTGTCATACGCAGCAGCCGTTATACTAAAAAAACATCCTAGAACGGATGTTTTTTTACATCGTGTTGAATACCAATACAATTAGTAGAATTTGTTTCATTATTCTTGATGCTATACAGGCTAACAACTAACTCAAGCTACTATTCCATCATAATAATAAAGTA
Organism: Lysinibacillus sp. LK3; assembly: GCF_001043675.1. Taxonomy (NCBI): domain Bacteria; kingdom Bacillati; phylum Bacillota; class Bacilli; order Caryophanales; family Bacillaceae; genus Lysinibacillus; species Lysinibacillus sp. LK3. The sequence goes on along the minus strand of NZ_LDUJ01000014.1, from coordinate 535,549 downwards.
AAGCTTTCACCTCTTTATTCCCGAATGAAGGGACAACTCATTTTTTCTCTACTCGCTAACACCCCCCTTTTGTCCAATACATACTTTAAAAGAAAGAAAGAAAGGAGGTGTGTTTCATGAGTTACTGTAATTTCAATAGTTACTGTGGCGGGGACAATGGAAGCGGCAATAGCTCTACATTCGTGCTTATTGTTGTACTATTCATCCTTCTTATTATCGTTGGTGCTAGCTTCATGTGTTAATTGATCGTCTCAGGCTTTAGCCTCTGTTCCATTACAGAAGCTAAAGCCTTTTTAGCATGAATCGCTACCACAGCTATTCAAATCTCCTCCCTTTTCGTTTTATTCTAGCTCATTCATTTTTACTCACAATTAAAAGTTAGTAATTTAGATAGATAACTATCTTAAACCGCTAGCTTCACATAATAATAGTAGTGTAAAGTTCTTGTAACTTTACTTTACACTCCTTTTGGTACTTGGGGTCACTTTCGTCCGAGTGACCCTGTTCTAGCAACACACATTTAGTTTCTCCTTTTCCCTATCAAGCGGAATCATCGGAACATTCCTACAACAAATTCGTTTTTATAGGAAGGAGGAAAACAATGGGAATTAATTTAAATCTCTGGTCATTTATCTTATCTTTGGGCTGTATTCTTTTATTTTTTCTATCAGGTTCAATGAAAGACTTCTTTGACACCTATCTTCATTTCCATCCATTACTGTTGACACTACTCTTGTCTATTGCCTGTTTCTACCTAAGCCTGGTCGGTATGAAAAATGTTAAAAATTTAACGACCTTGCTTCGAGGAATTTTAACAATGGTCATTACACTTATTGTGATGATTAGTATTTCTTTTATTTTACTTTTTGGTACCCTTTTAAGTTAAAATGACCTACCCCCACATTATTTTAATACAAGCCTCCTTGACGAACGTTTGTTCTCTGGTTAAACTATTAGAAAAGGGGGCTTTTTTATGCAAGAAACAACGAATATTGAGTTAGTACATTTCTCTGAAAGCTATGTAGAGCAGTTAAATCGTTTTGAATTACCTGAAGAACAACACCAATTTACGGCACTTCCTCAAGAGATTTCAATCGAGAAGGTCGGACAGTATCCAATTGTGATTTTAAGTGGTGGCGTACCTGTCGGCTTTTTTGTGCTTCATGCAACGGACAGAGTCCAACAATATTCTAGTAATCCTCAGGCAATGTTACTAACTGCCCTGTCCATCGATCATCAGCAGCAAGGTAGGGGCTATGCTAAAAAGGCTATGTCTGCACTTGCTGATTTTGTGAAGCAGGAGTTTAAAGAATGTAATGAAGTAGTGTTAGTCGTCAATCATAAAAATATAGCTGCACAGAATTTATATGTCAAAGTGGGCTTTATGGATCATGGAGAAAGAAGAATGGGACCTATTGGTGAGCAAATCGTTATGAATTTGCCATTGTAAAGAAATCGTCACTCATTTGCTTTTCAAAATGCGAGACGTACCTTACAAACAATGGAATTCTATTTTCCCCTACCATCTCTAAGAATTTCATTGTTACACCTCCACTCCCTGGCATATAAGCTTTTCCTTCACGAATTCAACTGCTATGAGGCATGTTTGTACAGTATAATAAGGTCAATTAGCTATAGAAAAGGTGGAACTAGACATTGAAAAAAGAGATGTGGCTATGGTTATTAGGAATTTCTCTACTAGCTGGATGTAGTGTTACTGTTCCAAACGAGACAGTAAACACCCCTGCTGAACAGGTCTCATCACAGCTGGAGATACAGCATGAGGCTCCATTGATCGCCGTTTCCGATGATGAGAAGGTGAAATTATTTGCACGAAATGAAGCACAAAATGAAATTACAGAGGTAACTTTAGATATTGATGGTAAGCGGAAAAATTTTGACTGGACAATCCCTGATACAGGAACTAAACCTCAGTTATTCTATACAGATCTGACAAATGATCATAAGGAAGAGGCTGCTATTATTATCCAAACTGGACGAGGGACAGGCCTTAATCACTATGAGATTCATGTGGTAAATGGAGAGGATTTATCGGAGATGAATGTCCAACATTATGAAGACATCGTTGCACATACTATTGAATCAACGATTACGAAAAAAGATGATGGCACATTAGCGATTACGATGAAAGCACAGGGAAAAGAATCTACATTTGATTATGACTTTGATCCAGCACCAGATATCAAGCAAGCGCAACTTGCTTTCGGTGGTGTGGTCATTTATACAGTAGAAAATCAAACAATAATGTTAAACATCCCTGGATCGATTGGCATCTCACCTATCTATGTAGCCGATGTTCGTATTACCTATGAATTTAATCGTACTAACAATGAGTTTCTTGTTGAGCAAATTGATGTGAAACCTATCGAGAAATAAAGCCGCCAAAAGCTGACCACTCCTGTCATCAGCTTTTGGCTTTTTCGTCGTAGACGTAAGCCTAGGCATTGTGTAAATGTTTATTCATTAGCTCTTCGACTTGGGTTTTTAACGCTTGATTGGCATAGCGTAGTACCTCATCATTGCCTGCGGTAGCCACCTGCACATCACTAAAATAGTCATCAATCCGATGCCAGCCAACTAATCGTATTTTTTGTTGGGCGAGCTGACGTTTTAATTGAAAATAATCTTTGTGTAGCTGCTTTAATAAGGCATCCATAGCAGGTAAAAATACACGCTTCATCTTAAAATGTTCCGCCACTGTTAGGTCGTGCTGCAAGGATTTCACAGCTAAATCAAGCAGCAAATATTGATGTAATAATCGTCGTTGCTCTCCATTAATCACATCCATCATCTTCTATACGAGCAGCATAAATGTATCTTAACGGGATGGGCTTCGTTGTGGTAATGGTTTCTAGTAGCAGCCGGTCCTCGTTCATCGCTTGAATGGTACCTCCCCATTGCACATAGTCACCATGTTCCCATATAGTTAACATAATATAGTTATGCTGTGTGAATGCTTGTATGATTATTTGCTGTAATTCTTCAAGCTCCCATTCAGCATGTTCCCGAGGCAACTCTGTCAACACCTCTTGTTTCCATGCCTTCAAAAGCATTAAATGCTCTGGTAGCATCATCGCTGTCCATTTCATCGTTCCTCTATCTCTTATCATTTTTTCCACTCCTTATGCTAAATGCCCGCCCACTAAGCGATTCCGTGAAATAGCTGTACCAGCGCTGGTATAGGAGGCTGCGCGTAATAAGGCCACCACTCCATATTTTCTACGAATCGCATCCATGACATGACCAATGACCTGTCGCTGGTCCTTACGCTCATCAAATAAATCAAGCTGAATGCTACGCTCTGGCTCTAAGTTTGTCAGTCTAACAGATAATTGACGCGCTGGCTCACCCGCAAAATGCTCATCTAGTAAGTCCAGACAAGTCTGATACATAACAAGGGTCTCATTGGTTGGATTTTCGATGGTTCTTGAGCGATGGAACCCCTTCGTCATCGCATTGCGACTGTAAGAGAGCCCCAAGCTAACAGTCCGCCCGACATAGCCTGCTTCTCGTGTACGTCGCATCACATCCTCACACATTTCTAGGAGTACAACCGCAATATCCTTTCGTGTGTGATAATCCTTCATGAGCATTTGGCCCTTCCCAAAGCTTAATGCCGCATTGTTCACCAATGGCTCACCTAATGTGGAGAGATCAATGCCCCATGCATGGTAATAGTATTGATTACCCATAATACCAAAGCGCTTTTCTAATTCGGCTAAATCGGCATGGGCTAATCCACCGACTGTTTGAATGCCCATCGCATTTAAATTGGCTGCCATCTGTTTCCCAATCCCCCACATATCAGATAAAGGACGCACTGGCCAAAGCTTTGTTGGGACATCGGCATAGGTCCATTTGGCAAAGCCTGTTTTTTTTGCCTCTAAATCTAATGCTAATTTAGCCATCAACATGTTTGGTCCCATGCCAATGGCGGACGGAATGCGAAACTTTTCATAGATGTCTTCCTGAATCAATTTGGCTACCTGCTCAGGCGAACCCCAAAGTTGCTCCGTGCCTGTTAGATCTATAAAGCTTTCATCCACACTATAAACATGGATTGCCTCTGGAGGGACATATTGTGCAATCAGACGCGTAATGGCCATGGACATCTCTAGAAAAAAGGACATTTTTGGTTCAAACAACTTAATATCTGGATGTTTGGGAATTTCATAACGTCGATTCCCTGTTTTAATGTTAAATTTTTCTTTCATCACTGGTGATGCAGCCAGCACAATACTGCCAGGTTGTTCAAAATTACCAATGATAGCAATTGGATCTGTCAGCACATCTAGCCCTTCTAGCATGGCAATACAGCTTGCATAAAAGCACTTCATATCAATACAAAAAATATCTTTCTGTGGGAAGTCGTTGTAATTCATATCACCTCAGACTCCCGTTGGAGAATGGGCAGAAGTGCTAGAACATTGTTAATATGAAACGTACGCTTCGCTAGCCTTGTAAAACAAAAGGCGGTAAAGGAATCACCTTTAATGTGGATGATTTTCACGCGCCTTTTCGTAATGGCACCTGATTTCGCTATATACATCATGTGAACGATTTGGTGACGATGCATGGCTTTTATCAACTGTTCTTTCATGTTGAATGCTCCTTTACTGACTCTGTTTGCGTTCATGTTGAACAGAGTTTTTGATAACTAAGAACAAACGTTTGTGTTTTTATTATACGCACGTATGTTCTGAAATAGAAGTGGTAATTTTAGCTAATTTTTTATCCAGACAGAGGCTGACTGTAGCTAGGCATTTGTGTAAGTCTAGAAGTACCTAAAACATAATCTATGATGATGAATAGCTCAATTTATATGAGAAAGGATGTAAGTATCAGCTCAAATATCGATTATAGCTCCCCTTCTGCAGCGTTCACTTTTGATGTCAATAAAAGTACGCTTTTTAAAAAAGACTCCCGAAATTACATTAATATTCTCGGTGTGGAACAATTAAATACATTAGAAAATACATCTTTGCTTGATATTTTTTTAAGTAAAGACAATGTCATCGAGCCACATTACCATCAAAATGCTGCAGAGCTTGTCTATTGTATTGCAGGAGCAGCAACGGTTTCTCTATTGAATCCCTTTACCAAGAAAATTCAAAACTATCCTATCAAGCCTGGGCAGGTTGCGAATGTACCACAGGGCTGGTGGCATTATGAAGTAGCCACAGAAGATGACACGCATCTACTTGCTATTTTTGATGCACCAACGCCAGAGGTCATTTTAGGCTCTGATATCTTAAAATTCACACCAGCCAATATTATGGCCCATACGTATTGTTTAGATGAAGAACAATGGAAGAAAACGATTGCACCGATTGTTCCTACGACTTATATCGGACCAGCAAAAGGCTGCAATCGTGTCCAATCAGCAACCGATCAAGCCCCTTATAAACCAACCATGCCACAGCAATATATGAAACCATGTCCATACCCTTATCCCTATCGTTACCCTCCTATGTACCCTTATGGCACCTACTATTAGCGACCTCTTATACATTTTTTATTGTAAAAGATGAATAGAATGTCATTTACTGCTACATCCTAATCTTAAATCAATCTAAGAGTTAGGAAGTGTCAGGATGACAATGATAAATGAAAATCTAGCATCGCTACGATTTAAGGAGGTTTTCAAGCTTTGGTCACAGCTTGGGATCAATCAAGGCTATATTGCTTCCAGTCATGCTTTTTTTAAGCATACGCGTGATAAAAACTTAAAAATCCTTACATTGGAATTTATTCAATGTTTAAAAGAGGAAAATAAACAGCTAACACTGCTATTAAAGGAAAACGGTGTGCTGGCACCAACAGCATCGATAGAATACAGTAAAATGAAAATAACGGATATTCGTGGGAAATCTTTCATTAATGATGGCGAAATAAGTGCTATTTTATCGATGAATATTGCCTCTTCTTTGATTGCCGTAAGCCAAGCTTTAGAGCTAGCAGTAAAGAAAACACATCTAACCAAATATAGTGAACTCCATATGCGTTATGCGCTACTTGGAGCGAGATTGATTGACCTAAGTAAGAGTAAAGGCTGGTTATTAGCCTCTACACACTAAAAAGAAGCCTCCGTTTTAATAACTAACGGAAGCTTCTTTTTTTAATCTTTATCGATTTCTCACGAACAGTAGCTTATACCATTGATTGACTAGGAATGGTAACACCGATAGGCTATAAATAAAGCCTAGCTGAGCAGGTGTTAATGGAGCTACCTCAAAGACCGTTGTAAGCATCGGCATAAATAAGACCATGTGTAAACTTAGCACACCAATGATAAAGGCGAACCACGTATATTTATTCGAAAATACACCAATCGCAAAGATGGATTGTTTGGATCGAGAATTAAAGCCATGCACTAACCTTGACAGGCATAGTGTTGTAAAGGCCATCGTGCTTGCTGTTAACGTATCGCCTGTCGATAAACCGATTTGAAACGCAATAATGGTGGAGATGGCGATTAATATCCCTTCAAGCACAACTTGTGTGGTAAATTTTTTATTTAATAAAGGAGTATGAATGTTTCTAGGCTTGTCCTTCATTGTTTTCTTATTATTTGGCTCTAAACCGATGGCAATAGCAGGCAGACTATCTGTTAATAAGTTGATGAATAGAAGATGGACAGGTGCAAAAGGAACAGGTAAGCCCAGAACCGTTGCATATAACACGACAAAAATAGCGCCTGCATTTCCAGATAATAAGAACAGAATGGCATTTTTAATATTTGTATAGATGCTACGGCCATTGGCGATTGCTTTAACAATTGTTGAAAAATTGTCATCCGTTAAAATCATGGATGAGGCATCTTTTGCAACCTCTGTGCCTGTTACGCCCATAGCCACCCCAATATCTGCTTGCTTCAAAGCAGGTCCATCATTGACACCGTCTCCTGTCATGGCCACCACATGTCCTTTATCCTGCCATGCTTTAACAATTCGAATTTTTTGGGCTGGTGTAACACGGGCATAAACAGAATAATCCTGTACTTTCTCTTGCAGCTCTTGATCAGTTAAGCCTTCGAGCGCATGTCCCTCTATAGCTTCAGCTGGATTTTGCAAAATACCAATTTGTTCGGCAATCGCGGTTGCTGTAATTTTATGGTCTCCTGTAATCATGACGGGTTTAATACCTGCCTTTATACAGCTTTCCACAGCCTCTTTCGACTCTTTTCTTGGAGGGTCCATCATCGCTACTAAGCCGACAAAGATTAAATCTCGTTCCGCTCGTGGATCGACTTTTTGTAGAGGCAATACCTCCTTATAAGCAATGGCTAACACCCTTAAACCATTCATAGAAAAATCACGATTCACCGCCTCGATTTTCTGGCGATGCTGCGGGGTTATCTCAAAAATACCTGTTGATGTTTTGATTCGCGTCACTTTGGGTAAGAGTACATCCAGAGCACCTTTGGTAATCATGATGGGCTGCTTGTCCATCTGATTGACAGTGCTCATAAGCTTCCTCGTCGAATCAAATGGAATTTCAGCCAATCGTGGATATTGCTCACGTATCTTCAATTCGTCTAACCCATACTGTTTCCCCAATTTCACGAGCGCAATTTCTGTAGGATCACCAATTTCTTTGTGGTCACGCTCGACAGCGTCACTACATAAAAGCGCTTTTACCATTAGTTCTTTTTCCACTGGATTTATTGGATTGAGCCAATCATGAGGAATTTTCTTCTGGTCCACAAAAACTTCCTGTACTACCATTTTATTTTCTGTTAAAGTACCTGTTTTATCAGAACAGATGACCGATACACTCCCCAAGCTTTCCACAGCATAAAGCTTGCGGATGATCGCATTTTCCTTTGCCATCTTTTGGGTGCCAAAAGCTAATACGATGGTCACGATAGAACTTAAAGCCTCAGGGATAGCCGCCACAGCAAGAGATACAGCAAACATAAAGGATTCTACTAAGGCTCGTCCTCGGATAAGATCAATCGTAAAGATTGCTAAACAAATCAGCGTAATCCCTAAGGCTAATTTTTCACCGAATTGATCGAGACTAATTTGTAATGGCGTTTTCTTTTCCTTGGCTGTATCGAGTAAATTCGCAATTTTTCCGATTTCCGTCTGCATCCCAATTGCCGTAACCATCACGATGCCACGTCCATTGGTCACAAAGCTTCCAGAGTACACCATATTTTTCTTATCCGCAATGGTGATATTCTGCTTCCGAATGGGGTCTGTACTTTTTGCCACAGCAATCGATTCGCCTGTAAGAGAGCTTTCGTTGATGTGTAAATTATGGCTTTCTAGTAGTCTTCCATCCGCATTAATATAATCTCCCGCCTCCAACATCAGGAGGTCCCCTACTACAATTTCTTCAGAAGGAATTTCTACTAGTTGATTATGACGCATGACCTTGGCAATGGGAGAGGTCAATGCTTTTAGATTATCTAATGATTGTTCAGCCTTCACATGCTGCACTGTACCTAAAATGGCATTTAAAATAACCACGATCATGATCACAATGGTGCTTTCTACTTCTCCTAGTAGAAAGGAAACGAAGGCAGCAACGAGTAAAATGATGACCAATAAATCTTTGAATTGGCCCATAAAAACAGCCAACGTACTTGTCTTTTTCCCTTCCTCTAATACATTGTAGCCATAGACTTGTTGCCTCTTTTGGACGTCATCATCAGTCAAACCTTGCGTGGTGACGTTCAATATCTTCATGACTTCAGCAGTTGATTGTTGATGATATTCAGTCATTGAGTTCTCCTTCCATTTACAAGATTTGAAAGTCTCCTACTATTTTTCTTAAAAATAATATTCGCTCTTAAAATCTCAAACTTCTCAAATCTGTAAATTCATTAACTACAACAATCTATTCCATAGGTAATTAGAGTATGCTAAGAAACCATAGAGAATTTAATTTTGGGAAGTGTACGAAAATAGATTCATGCAAACCAATTAAAAAGGTATTGGGATGGCTTTCCCAATACCTTTCAGGGCTATCGTTCGATTATGAATGATGATGTGCTGACTGATAATCTACGTGCTGTTCCTGTCCAAGAGGTGCCCTTTTAATAGAAAAGATCGCGCAGCCTAATGCACAAAGAACTAGAATTGTACCAAAGCTAGCTAGGTGCATAACGGACCCTGTCCAAGCAAACATTGCGCCACCAACTGCTGATCCGATAGAAATACCAATTTGCAGGGCAGCTGTATTTAAGCTTTGCTGAATATCCGATGATTGAGGATCCGCCTGAATTAAGTAATTTTGTAATGGCGGTGTCAGTGCCCAGCTCAACGCACCCCATAAAACCGTAAATACTAAAAACAGTGGAAGGGCAATAATTGTATAAGGAATACTAAATAAGACAATGGCAAAGGCTGAGACAATTAAAATTATGGCTTTACTTGTGCCAATTTTATCACTCACCCATCCACCTACAGCATTCCCACTAACAGAGGCAATACCAAAGATTAAGTAACAGATACTAATCCATGAAGCATTCATATCAAATGCCTCTACTAAAAATGGTGTTAAATAGGCGTAGAGCATGTAATGGCCCGCTAGCATAAATAGGGTAGTTAACTGTGCTGTCAGGATTTTCAAATTCGCCAGCGATTTAATTTGCGCCTTGAGTGGCACTACTTCTCCAATTGGCATTTTTTCAAGTAATAAAGCAATTAATATCATTGAAATCGTTGATAGGATACTAATACCTAAAAATACAGCTCGCCAGCCAAACGCTTCTGTAATAAAAATACCCATTGGCACACCGATCACCAGCGCAGAACTTACCCCCATAAAAACAAGCCCCAGTGCTTTAGCACGATGGCGAGGCTCTACGATTTTAGTTGTAATCGTTAATGATAAAACAATCACTAACGCTGTACTCATAGCTGTGAAAATACGTGCGATTAGTACAATGATAAACGTTGTACTAAAGAAGGTCATTAGATTTCCTAACGTAAAAATAAATAAAGAAATAAGGAATAAGCGCTTGCGTTCCACCTTGGCTGTCAAGGATAGTAGGACAGGCGCAGAAATCGCATAAACAAGTGCAAAAATAGTAATTAATTGTCCCGCTGTCGCTAAAGACACATCTAAATCCTCTGCAATATTTGGCAGGATTCCACCAACAATTAATTCAACTAACCCTACTGCAAAGGTAGTCACAGCAAGAATATAAACTCTCCAATTCATCGTAATCTCCCCTTCGATACACGTTCATTTTTGTAGGAGATTGTTTTAAAACAAACTAAAAAAATCCTGACTACAAAAATGAAGCAAAGTTTTGTAGTCAGGATTTTATGGTTCCTGGTAGAGACCCTCAATCCATATTATTGAGGTTATACAGATCAAATATTTACTTTAGCTATAGTAGCACATCAAAATTTCATTGACAATAGCTTTTTTCATAGAATTCATTGCCTCTAAAAATCTTTTTGGCAAGAGAAAATTTCGATTTTCTGCTTATATTTCGACGAATTTGACCATATATATAAACATACAATAACTATTTTACGAGGTGATTGTTTGCGTATAGTAGGATTTGTCTGCTATTTTTTAATACTATTTTATGGCGTAGAATTAGTAGAAGAAGCGTTCACAAATGAAGAACCAGCAATGCAATCTCCCATGAAAAGTAAGCCATCGCCCATCAAGGAAACCGTTGAAAATTCAAGGATTTGTGTCTATTATCCCACTTATAAAAGCTGTACCGATTTACCCCAACAATAAAAAAGAGGCTACTCAATGGAGTGACCTCTTTTTTCATCATTTTGAGCCAATATGAAAATGACTAAATGGATATAGTATTAATTTCGATTCACCATATACAGCATCCTCTGAAATTAAACCATAATGGCGACTGTCACTACTTTTTAGGCGATTATCACCAAGCACAAAATACATGCCCTCTGGCACTTCTTTTTCATTCACTAATTGTTCCAATGTAAAGTTTTCCGTAATGCGTAATTGATTAGGATCATCCGTTTGACGGTTCACATAATCTTCTTTATATGCTTTGCCATTGACGTACAATACATCATCTTTCATTTCCACTTTATCCCCTGGAAGACCGATAACACGTTTAATATATAACTCATCTTCGACAGGAGATTGGAAAACAATTTGATCAAAACGCTCAATTTTACTTGTTTTGCTTACAATAATAATATCCTTATCGTGATAAGTTGGATACATAGATGCTCCCTGTACTTTAATCGGCGCAAATAAGAATTGCTTACAGCCAAAAACAACAACAGCTGTAATGACAATAATTTTGATGTAGGATAATATTTCTTTTTTAAGATTGGATGTTTTTTCCGCTTGCATGCTCATTCCCCGATACTGTTTTTTTAATAGTATAACATTTTCTCACTATATATTGACGAATGAATCACACAAATTGTTTCCTATTCATAGAAAAATAGACAAGGCTACAAAGTAACATTGTCTAGAAATTGATATTTTACTGTTTCAACGTTATGAATGGTTAGTTTGTGTAGCAGAGTGATGCTGCTCGTTTAATAAATCTACTGCTAATACGATACCCACTGGTAATGCAAATGCTAATAAAATTGTGCCTACAATCATCACAATCACTCCTTTAACCATTTCTAATGTCAGTATACACTTAATTTTCTGATATTTCAAGAAATATCGAAAAATGATGAATAACAGCAAAAAAATCATTCAACTAGGCATGCACCCTACCTGAATGATTTTTTATCCCTTACATAAATAATTTTAAACATAATACTTGTAGGCCTCTAATTGCTGATTGGACTGGATTTTTTCGCACTTTACGTTTAGGTACATAGCTTTGCATGCAATGATTCAGCGCTGTATACCTCAGCACCTGGGTCCTCCCATTCATTCATCTCCCTCCCCTCGTGGCCAAAAAGTTAACAACTAGTATGCGACATTTGTAAGCAACTTGCTTACTTACTTTTTTAAATGGTTTTGTAAATCTGTTTGGATTTTTTGAAGCTCTGCCTCATTCGGAATATAGTACCAAATGCGGTTAATCCTTTCACCGTCTCCCTGTTCGAACGATAACTGCTCTATATCCTTATCCATTTTTTTATAAATACTTTGCAGCTGAATAAGATCCTTCACCGAAAAGTTCATGCGAACATTGTCGCCTAGTACATTCAACATATCAGTTGCTTTTAATAATGTTGATGGTGTGGAGGCTTTTTTCATCACCGCTTCAATGATTTGACGTTGTCGAATTTGGCGTCCAAAATCACCTCGAGGATCTTCATAACGAATACGAGAAAAAATAAGGGCCTCATTACCATCTAATGTGATTTCTCCCTTTGGATAATGGTATTCGTCAAAGGTTAAATCCATATCATTATCGATTGTTACGCCACCCAGCGTGTCAATAATTTGTAAAAAGCCCTCCATATTAATAAATACATAATAATCGATGGGTATATCTAAAAAATTTTCGACCGTATCCACAGCCATAGGGACGCCTCCAAAGGCATAGGCATGATTAATCTTATCTACCGTATCATGACCAACGATTTCTGTTCGAGTATCACGGGGTATACTAAGCATTTTCATCGTCTGCTTTTCAGGATTTACAGTGATTACAATCATGGTATCGGAACGTCCACTATCATCTTTACGTTCATCGACCCCAAGCATTAGAACCGAAAAGGGATCTTTTTTAATCACTGTTTTTTCTTCTGGTTGTGCTGCATCTGTTGTTTGAATAAGTGGTGTATTTATTTTATTCATAGTTTTTTGGATGGTAAAGTAGGCAGTACCTATAAAAATTAAAAAAATTGCTAATAGGCTACCAACAATCCACAGCCATAATTTTTTCTTGCTCTTTTTCTCTTTTGAGCGTTTCATGTTTTTTTCCATACATAAGTCCTTTCTTGCTTAACAATTTTGCCCCTCTTTTTGACGTATTAAGTTGGAAAAAAGTTTATCTAGTCTACTTATATGCATAATGAACGAAAAAAAGACGTACACTAGTATTTACTAAATTTACAACATACTATTCCCTCATTTGTCAATTATCTTCCTTTTACATTCATTTCCCTCTATCAAAATGATGCTATCTTAATTTATTGAAAATTCATTATTGTTGATATATACTATTTTTCAGATACAACGTCTCTATAATAGAAACGTTTTAGGAGGAATCACTCAATGTTTCAAAAAAGAAGAGAGCAGCTCGTTTCCCGTATGCAGCAACAGTCAATTGATGTAGCAGTGCTAGTGCCAGGGGCAAACATGTATTATTTTACAGGTCTTCAGTTAAAGCAAAGTGAACGCCTAACAGTAGTCGCTATTACTGCTCATCATCAATTATACTTTCTCGTTCCACAAGTAGAATTAACAAAAGTTGACTTGGGTAATGGAGGGACAATCTTATCCTATTCGGATGAGGAAGGACCGTCACAGGCCATCCAGCAACTAAAAAAAGAGCTAGGAACAGCGCAGACACTTGCCGTTGAGTTTGACACCATGCACGTGAAGGAACAGAAAGCTATCGAAAACCTTACATATGACACTTTATGTGATATCGGTGAAACCATTCGTGATATACGTATGGAAAAAGATGAACACGAAATAGCTCTCATGCGTCAGGCTGTACAGATCGTCGAAGAAAGTCTTGCAGCCACATTACCGATTATTCAAGCTGGTATTTCAGAGATGGAAGTCGCAGCCCAATTAGAATATGAAATGAGACGACGTGGATCAGAGGGAACACCTTTTGGAACCATTGTTGCTTCTGGTTATCGAGGTGCACTTCCTCATGGTAGAGCGAGCACAAAGAAAATAGAGATAGGTGAATTAATCGTCATAGATTTTGGCGCGATTTATAAGGGCTATGTGGCGGATATGACTAGAACAGTTGCTTTAGGAGAAGTTTCTCCAACGCTCAAAACAATTTATAGCATTGTGAAGCAAGCAAATGAAACAGCCATAGAAGCCATAAAACCAGGTATGACAGCTCATGCCATTGATGATCTGGCAAGAGACATTATTCGCGATGCCGGCTATGGCAAGTATTTCACACACCGACTTGGCCACGGCATTGGTTTAAGTGCACATGAAGAGCCTTATATGACGCAGCGGAATCAACTAGTGTTAAAGCCAGGCATGGCCTTTACCGTGGAGCCAGGTATCTATGTGCAGGATGTTGGTGGTGTTCGTATCGAGGATAATTTAATCGTCACAGAAAATGGTTACGAAAATTTAATGACCTATTCGAAAGAATTAATCATTTTATAAGGTTGGTGTGTACAATGATCGATATGAGGAAAATACAACAGGATATGCCGCTACTTGAACACTATATTTATCTAAACACAGCTGCTGCATCTGCCATGCCACAGCCAGTAGTGGATGAAATGACTAGCTATCTCCAAAAACAAGCAAGTATTGGTCCCTACTTGCCCTCTTTTCGTCAAGAAACGTATGCGCAAGTAGAGCGTATTCGAGAAAAAGCAGCATTGTTCATCGGCGCAACAAAAGAGGAAATTGCCTTTGTGCCAAACGGTTCAGTGGCGATTAATTATGTCGCAGGGGGCTTGCAATGGAAACAGGGAGATGAGGTCATAGTGCTCGACACAGAAATGTTGAGTAACTATGTGCCTTGGCTTGCCCTTCAGCAGCAAGGGGTTCAGCTGAAGGTGTTAAAAACCAATGATGAATATATGGTAGATTTATATGCACTTGAGCAACTCATCACACCACAAACAAAATTGATTGCCTTTGCCCATATGTCCAATGCTGCTGGGGCACTCCAGCCTGCCAAAGAAATATGTCAGCTCGCCCAGCAACACCATGTACTAACATTGATGAATGCCAATCAAACACTTGGTTTAACACCAATGAATGTTGCAGAGCTTGGCTGTGACTTTCTAGTTGCATGTGGACGAAAATGGCTACGCGGCCCTGAAGGATCAGGTATTTTATACGTACGAGAAGCACTCATTCCAACATTGACACCTATTATGATTGGCTGGGGCAGCACCCAGTGGGATTATCAAAACAATGCCTATTCTTTTGTAGAAACCGCTAAGCGTTTTGAACCAGGTTGTCCAATTATTCCAAGTATTTTCGGCTTAGGGGCAGCTATTGATTATGCGAACAATATCGGTATCCATCACATATATGATCGTGTAAAGCAGCTAACAAACTATTTAATTGAACAGCTTGCCACCATTCCAGGCATTGTCTTATATGGTCCTCAAAATAGTGCCCATCGATTATCGATTACGCCGTTTAACATTGAAGGGCTGTCACCAGATGAGCTAACCAATGCTTTAGCAGAACATGGGGTCATCATTGAAGCTGGCACATTTATGGCGAATACCATTATGGAACGCAATCAAATTTCTAAAATGGCCCGTTTTTCACCACACTATTTTAATACGTTTGAAGAAATTGACAAGGCCGTATCCATCATGAAAAAAATCCAAGCAAAGGCTCAAGATAGTTAATGTCTATCTTGAGCCTCTTTTTCATGCTTATTCATGATATAATTTAAAGCTGTATTGATCGAAATACCGTTGAATATTCATCGCTCCATATTGAAGAACATTCACCATATCAGGTAACTTCTCCTCTGTTGGCTTACGATAAATAGGGCCAGCAATTGTTAAAGAGGCAATGACTTCTTTTTTACTATTAAAAAGAGGTACACCTAGCCCAAATACTGAATGAGAGTACTCTCCTGTTGAAAAGCACCAGCCTTGCTGTTGTATTTTTTCTAAATCGGCTAACATTTCATCAGGGTCAGTAATGGTTTCAGGCGTTAACCTTTTCATCCCATGCTCCATAATCTCCTTTTTTCTCTCTTCAGGTAGATAAGCCATGATGACTTTACAAGATGCCCCGATATGTAGTGGTGTCCGCGTGCCAATCGACACTGAAAACTTAATGGTTTGAGAGCTCTCAGCTATTTCTACTGTGACACCATCTGTTCCATCCAGCCATGTTAAAAATACGGATTCTTTGATGGTATCTGCAAGGTTGATCATAATTGGTAAAACAAAGTCAGAAAGATTTAATTTATCTTTAACCATCTGGCCATATTCTAGAAAGCGAAGCCCTAATTCATATTTTTTTGTCTCAGGATTTTGAATAAGAAAGCCTTGTTTTTCGAAGGTTGCTAAAATCCGATAAATAATGGAGTGACTAATATCCATCTCTTTTGCTAGCTCACGAACACCCCATGTAGGATTTTCCTTATTAAAATATTTCAGTACCTCCAATGAGTTATCTAATGTTTTTAATGTCATTTCACACCTCAAATGTCTCTATAATAGAACCGTATTTTGATTATAAAATGAAGACGGACAATTTTCAATAAATTCAACTATTTTACAATTAGATTTTAAATGAACTATTTCATTTCAAGCAGTTCATATGGACATTCGGATTGTGCTGAGCATGGCTATCACGCAAAAAAAGAAGGCTATCCGCTAGAATCCTCTTTCTATCCGTCACATTTTGAGTTTTATCCGACAGTTTGGACATTCTATCCACTTAGAGCCATTCTATCACCCAAAAAAAGAAGGCTATCCGCTAGATTCCTCTTTTTATTCGTCACATTTCCAATTTTATCCGCCAGTTTGGACATTCTATCCACTTAGAGCCATTCTATCACGCAAAAAAGGAAAGCTATCCGCCAGAATCCTCTTTCTATCCGTCACATTTTGAGTTTTATCCGCCAGTTATCCGCCTAAACAAAGAAAAATCAACCCACCTCTTAAAAGGTAGGTTGATCTTTTTACATGGTTATTTCTGCTGGATACCCTGTACTAATTTTTCTTGAATCCGCAAGTATTGGGCAATTTCCTCATCATCTAATACTTCAAAAAGCTGTACAAAGACCTCTTTTCCGATAGATTGAGCCTTTGCTAAAGCACTTTGACCCTCGTCTGTAATTTGTAAGCGAATGGTGCGGCGGTCGGATGGATCATATAGTCTTTCTGCTAATCCAAGCTTGACCAGCTTTTCGGCAATGCTCGTCATAGCACCTTTTGTATAGCCGATTGTCTCAGCTAATTCGGCTTGTTTTTGAGGGCCTTTGACATGTAGCTCATTTAAAACTAAAATTGGTGAAATTCCTAAAGGATATGGGAACGCTTTTGTAAAACGTATAATATTCGCATTGTTCACCTGTTCAATCATATGAATCAGTTTAAAAATATTTGTCTGTTTCAAAAAAATCCTCCTCAAACGCTGAGAATTAATGAAGCATTAGTGAGCCTCCATCCACCATAATCGTTTGACCTGTAATGTATTGAGAATCGTCAGAAGCTAAGAAAACAGCTACTCGACCAATATCTTGCTCAATATCACCAAAACGGCCTAACGGGATTTTACTTCTCACCGCTTCATAATACTCTGGCTGTGCTTTTGCCCATGCTTGTACACCTGGTGAATCAGCAAGCGGACTAATGATATTGACATTAATACCAAAACGTCCCCATTCATTTGCGGCAACACGGGAAATACCACGAATGGCTTCCTTGGCAGCGGCATAAGCAGCCTGTGTTTCATGACCTTGAATGCCTGCTCCAGATGCAAAGTTAATAATATTACCCTTAGTTTCTTTTAAATGCGGTAGGGCTGCTTGCATTAAATAGAAGGTTGGATAAAAACCTGTTCCAAATGACAAATCAAGATCTGCTTGTGTAGTTTCTTCTATTGTAACTTGTTTAGCAGCATGAGCGTTATTAACTAGCACATCTAGTTTACCGTATTTTTCTACGACTGTATCAATAATTTTTGGTAATTGGTCGCGTTCCATTAGATTAGCCTGTAAAAACATAGACTTCGGAGACATTGCTTGTAATTCTTTTGCCATTGCCTCGCCTGCTTCTGCATTTAAGTCAACAATTGTAACAATCGCCCCTTCCTTTACCATAGCTTTTGCCATTCCACTACCAATACCACCTGCACCACCAGTAATGATGACCACTTTGTTTTGTAGTTTACCCATTGCAACAACATCTCCTTCTTGTTTATCTGTTAATAGTTTAACATTAAACTATTTAATTTTAAACTAAATTGTTTCCGATAAAAGAGCCTATTCTGGAGAAGGGTTCAACCAAAATAAGCTTTTCTAAAATTGATCTTTTTACATGATTGTGCCGATTCTCTTTTCCAACGCTCTATTTCTGATTTGATATTACCCCAAATATAGACCCTTTAATGTAGGTTTGTCCTTGTAAAGACTGCAATTGTTCTGGAGTACCAGTTACTACAGCCCCACTTATTTTCACATCACTTTTCTCCAGGGTGCCATTTTCCCCTACTAAAGCTTGATAAACCTGGTTTGTTTCCCACTCAAAGTTCTTGCTTTTACGAAGAAGCTCAATGTTTCGAATAAAGGTCTCAACCTCGTCGTTTGAAGAGCGTCGAGGTTTTGGTTTGGATTGCTCTGATTGAAAGCCATAAATGTATGGATCATTGGCTGAAATAGTATTCTGTCCTTGCTTAAAAAAATCTAGTGTATCATCTGTATAGGCATCCACCCACCACCAATCTACTTGTACTTCAGAAGGTAGCTTGCTTTTAATTTCACCAAAATCATAGGCTTCATCAAAAGAAATAGCTATTTCTACTAAAGTATTTTTCTCCAATTGATGCAGTTCACTAACATTATCTTGATAATGGTCGTAGGAAATCCTTGGATGATAAAAAAACATTTCTCGGTCACCTGTGTAGTCATTAAACCGTTCGAATTGATATGTTTCGGCCAGTGATTCTGAACCTTCTATTTGGATGGGGCTAGAAATGGCCGTTCGTGTAAGCGTTCCAAATAAATTATAATCGCTTTTGATAGGCTGCCAAATATATGGCCGATGCTGATCTCCAAGCACCTTATAGGTTGTTGTTGTTATTTTCCCTCCCAGCAAATGATCGTCATAAACCTGATTACTAATTTGGACATTGGGCGCACTTATTTCGTTAAATAAATGAATATCATCCATTACTTTTTGCGCACTATTTAACGATAAAGCCCTCAGCCCATACCATAATGCTATTAGCACAATTGGTGTAACGACCAATGTAATCCCAATCATTTTGACTGTTGACCAAAACCTTGCCTTTCTCATTATTTTTTTCGTTTGTCTATCATCAAACAAAAATTCATTTTCTTCTTTATTCATCATGAATATCCTCCTTAAATCGTTCAGTAAATTCTTCCCTAGCACGTCTGACATGCGTTTTTAGTGTGTTTTCATTCTTATTCATCAAGGCTGAAATTTCCTTATACGATAATCCCAGCTCATATTTCAGGATTAATAATTCCTGATGCAAAATGGATAGCGTTTCGAGTGTGTTCTGTTTGTCCTTTAATTTTTCTTTCTTTAGCATCTGGATCTCAGGAATATGAATGAATGAAGTCAATTGAACTTCCTCTAATTCTGTTGTTGGATGACGTGTTTCTTTTCTCTTGAGATCATAAAATTGATTGGTTGCTACACGATATAACCAACTCATTACTTTGTCTGACTGAATTCCATTTTTATGTAATAAAAATTTATAACATGTATCTTGGACGATATCTTCTGCATCCTCATGGGCTAATCCACGTTTTCTCAAATAACGATATAGCAGCGTTCCTGCTTGCTGTAGAAACGCATTCATTGATTGCTTTACCATGTCCACCTCCCTTCTGCCTATACAACGCAGAACTCCATGAAAAGTTTACATATTACAAAAAGTTCTCATTAAGTATTTTAGTTTAGTGAAAACCAACAACATTTATTTTCAAATACATACAAGCATCTTTTTAATTTGACAAGAATATACTGTAGCAGCTAGCTAAAATCACTTTCAAGAAAGGAGTTGTGGATAATGGGTGCTAAATGGATAAAGGTTTCAGTCTTTTATTTATTAATTGTTTTTGCTTTTGGCCTGTTTATGCATTATACGGTTCAACTTCAATGGAAAGCGACACATGCTCATATTGGTGTGGTAGGTTGGCTAACTACTGGATTCATTGGTTTAATTTATTCGACTTATAAAAATGCTGCGGAGACAGGTCTCGCCAAAGCACAGTTTTGGCTTTACAATCTCGGTTTACCCTTCCTTTTTGTTGGCATGATGATGGTGTATTGGGATGTACCACGCTGGTTATTTGAGCTTTTCGTGTCTGGTGGTGGAATTGCTGTAGCGCTGTCTGTCCTGTTATTCTTTATCAATGTCTTCAAATATGTAAGATAAATAGAAAAGCCCCGCTTCACAGTTGAAGTGGGGCTTTTAAGCTATTATTGTAAGGAGTTAGCCTGCATTTGATACATCTTGTCATAAATTCCGCCAAGCGCTAGCAGTTCATCATGCGTGCCGTTTTCTACAATTTTTCCTCGATCAAGTACAAGAATACGATCTGCATTTTTAATGGTAGAAAGTCGATGGGCAATAATAAACGTTGTTCGTCCTTTTTTCAGGACATCCATCGCATGCTGAATAATTTCTTCCGTTTCCGTATCAATATTTGATGTCGCTTCATCCAATATTAAAATTGCTGGATCAAACGCCAGGGCGCGTGCAAACGAAATCAACTGACGTTGTCCTGAAGATAATGTGCTGCCCTTCTCAATAACTGGTTCCTCATAGCCATTTGGTAAATTAGCTAAAACACGTTCTCCCCCTACAGCATTTAAGGAAGCTTCTATTTTCTCGTGAGAGATGCGCGGGTTGTTTAAGCTAACATTGGATGCAATCGTACCCGTAAATAAGTAAGGGTCCTGTAGCACAATACCCATATGTTCACGCATCGTTTGACGTGGAACAGAAGTAATATCAATGCCATCAATGGTTATCTTGCCTTTTGATGGGTCGTAGAAGCGGAATAACAAGTTCATAATGGAACTTTTCCCTGAACCTGTATGACCAACTAAGGCTATTGTTTCACCTTGATGTGCTTCAAATGACAGGTTTTTCAGCACATATTCATTATCTTTATAGGCAAAGGAAACATCTTCGAAAACCACATTTCCTTTATATCGTGGGATGCTCTTTTCAGAAACAGGCTCACCATTCGTATCTAGCACCTCAAAGACACGTTTACCTGCAATGAGTGAACGCTCAAGCTGTGAAAACTGGTTCACAATATTCGTGATCGGATTAAATAGCTTTGTTAAGTAATCAACAAATGCATACAATGTCCCTGCTGTAATCACTTCAGTTGCTGTGAATGAGCGTGTACCAAAGTAGAAAATAAAGACCGTAAACATGATAAGTCTTAGCGTATTCACAAGGTTAAAGGATGTAGCTGAATCAAGCACCAGCAGCTTACGTTCATACGCATAATGCTCATTATTCATGTCATCAAATTCCTTCGTCATTTGCTGCTCACGACGGAACGCCTGAATAATTGTCATGCCCTGAATGGATTCGTTAATCATGGCATTAATATCTGCAATTTTTGTACGAATGACATCGTTATATTTAGAGGCAAATTTTCGATATAAAATCATCCACACATAAACAATTGGAATCATGGTTAAAGCAAGCATTGCCATTTTCCAATTTAAAATAAAGAGCGCTATATACACCCCAAAAATAGAAATGAAGCTCGTCACAAAATTGGATAGTACCTGTACATATAAATTCCGAACTGCCTCTGTATCGTTTGTTACACGCGCAACAATTTTACCCGCTGGTAAATTGTCAAAGTATTGGATCGGTAAAGTTTGAATATGTTCAAAGACATCTTTACGTAATTTTTGGATAACACGGTTTGCCCCAATTTGCAAATAAATATACATAAAATAACGTAATATGGCTGTTGCAATGGCTAAAAGTAAATAAACAATGAGCAACCATGTAATCGGTTTGATTTCAATATGACCAATTGTCATGTAATTATCAATAATATGTTTCGCAATAAACGGTCCAACAAGCTCCGTGAATACGGCAATGGTTAGGAAGAATAAGCCTAATAGTATCGGCTTTTTAAAATACATCGCATAGCGCATTAAACGTTGACTCGTACTCATGAGGCACCTCCTTCTAGCTGCTGACGGTCAAATTGCTCTTTATACCATCCTTGTTGCACAAGAAGTTCCTCATGTGTTCCCTGCTCTACAATTTGCCCATCATCCAGTACGATGATGACATCGGCATGCTGAATACCAGACAAGCGATGTGTCGTAATAATCGTCGTTTTACCTTGACGTTCACGCTGAATATTTTCAATAATTCTTGCCTCTGTCTTCGCGTCGACAGCGGAGAGTGAATCATCCAGCATTAAAATTTCAGGATCTTTAATTAAAGCACGAGCAATAGATACACGTTGTTTTTGACCGCCTGAAAGAGAGACACCCTTTTCTCCAACAAGTGTTTCAAGGCCCATTGGTAGATTGTCTAAATCCTTTTCAAAATACGCGGCACGTATCGCCTGCTGCAACTCTGCTTGTGTTGCATCTTCTTTCCCAAATAATATATTTTCACGAATAGTGCGTGAGAATAGCACATGATCTTGTGGTACATAACCAATCCAGTCGAGGATCTGCTCCTTCGTTTGAGCGGTTATATCGATACCGTCAATGGAAAGCTGTCCCTGTCCGATTGGGTATTCTCGCAATAATTGGCGTAGGAAGGTTGTTTTACCTGCCCCCGTTTTACCAACAATGCCAAGGGTTTGACCTTTTTTCAAGGAAAGTGAAATCTGCTGTAGGTTTTTCACCTGACTCATCGGATATTGGAATGTTAAGGCATCAAAGCCAATCGCATTTGGTGTCGCAATCATTTGTGGATTCGGAATATTTTGAACATCCGCCTCGTAGTTCAAGGTTTCCTGCACGCGATCTAGTGAGGCATTCCCCTGCTGCATAACATTGATGAGCTCACCAATCGCAAATATCGGCCAAACAGCCAAACCTAAATAAACATTAAACGTGACCAGTTGCCCAACCGTCATCGCCTCAGTTGCCACTAAATGAGCCCCGTAACCAAGTGCTACAACATAGCTAATGCCTGTTCCGACTTTTGTAATCGGGCCAAATAAAGCATTGATTTTCGCTGTATGAATATTTTTCGCATACACAACTTCACTCATATCTGCAAAATTAGCCTCATCCTTTTTTTCCTGCACATAGGCACGCACCACTCGCACTCCTGCTACAGATTCTAGCACACTATCATTTAGTTCCCCAAAAGCATCTTGTGCCTTCATATATCGCTCATGAACAATTTTCCCTAAATATTGAATGAGGATCGCCATAATAGGAACTGGTAACATAGCAAAAAATGTAAGCTTCCACGAAATCATATAGCCCATCGCAAAAATGATAAAGCCCATATAAATCGTTGAATCAATCAACGTCATAATGCCAAAACCTGCTGTCGTGGATACGGCATTCAAGTCATTTGTTGCACGAGCCATCAGGTCACCGGTACGGTTTTTTTCATAAAATGTTGGGGTCATACGTAAAAAATGCTGCATTAAATTACGACGTAAAATTTTCTCAAGGTTGATAGCTCCTTCAAATAGTCGGAATTGCCACACAAAATTTAATAAATAGCCCCCAATAATAATCCCAATAAAAATCAAGACATATTTTGTTAAAATAGCTGGTGTCATTTCTCCTGCAGTCAATAGATCTATAATAGAACCGAGTAAATAGGGAGGGACAACCTCTAATCCACTGGCAACCATTAGTAGAACAATGGCCACCGTATATTGCTTCCAGTATTTTTTAAAGAACCAGCCTAATTTACTTAACACATCAAACATACATCATAACCTTCTTTCCTCCGTGCTGTTGTGGATGACTACCCACTTTCTAGAAATTCCTTTTTGAAAATCATTCTTCTAACTGTTTTTGTCATATACATACACTCCTTTTTTGTTTGCACTACAACCTTTTTTGCACAAAAAAAGACACATACCCTAAAAGAGTAAGTGTCTCTTATAAAAGGCAGGATAATTCCATACCTAGTTCTGCAATAGTAAATAAAGCGTTAGGCACGGACAATGTATGTAACTGTGATTGAATTTGATACTGATAAAATTAACATTGTCATGCCCTCCTTTAGCTTATTTGTTATAGTGTTCTTGAAGATTATCACACTATAGAAATATTTGTCAACTATCACCCTGTTATTTTTTATCATTTTCAGGAAATAGTTAGCGCTTTAAAGCATTGAAATGCTCTAAGGAATCAAAGGGAGAACATGCTTAAAATTACAGTGTTGTCTATAACCTTACAATAATTCTACGGCACAAACATTAACCTAAAGACTGAAATACACGACTAGTGATTTTGATACCCAGTAGTAGACACTAGAATATTCTTTTTGCGTCTGTTGCACTCCTTCCATATGCTTATCTCATCATCTTTATTTAGTTAATTATTATTTAGTTATTTATTATTTAGTAGTGTCTGGATTTCCGTTTATGGATTAGCCGTCACCGGGTTTTCCGTCAACGGCTTCACATAAGAGGGACAAAGAATTGTCCTTATAATAAAAGATATTTCATTTTCCACATATAATATTTCGAAATATTATTTCATGCGCATCTATAACTTTCTATACACTATATACATTTTAACAATCGATTTTGGGACATAACTTGAATTGAAATATTTCTAAAATTTTTGTCTCATGATACACTTTCATTATAGTCATTTTCAGTAAGGGGTTTTTATGTTGAGGTCATTTCTAGCCGTGGGAATTGGTGGAATTCTTGGTGCCATCTGTCGATATAGTCTGAGTCTCGCCGTTCCCAATACAGAAATATTTCCATTCACAACACTGTTTATTAATTTACTGGGCTGCTTTTGCTTAGCATGGCTTTTTACTTCATTTATAAAACGCACACCTATTGTACTAGGAGTAGGTACAGGGTTTTGTGGAGCTTTTACTACCTTTTCGACATTTTCCTTAGAGACACTATTACTCCTAGAAAATAGCGAGTGGCTACAGGCTGTACTCTATGTTACAGTAAGTGTTTTAGGTGGATTAGCTTGCACATGGCTGGGAATACGACTTGCTAGGGGGCGTATTGCATGATTTTAGTCGGAATTGGTGGATTTTTTGGCGCTCTTTCTAGATTTTATTTAGGAAAATTACTTGTACATCCCTATCCATGGGCGACTTTTATGATTAATTGTACAGGCTCCTTTGCGCTTGGTTTCTTATTTGCCATACATCTTAGTGATTGGTTATGGCAATTAATGGGCATAGGTTTTTTAGGAGCCTACACAACTTTTTCTACTTTTGGATTTGAATGTCTACAGCTTATAGAACAACAAAAATGGAGACAAGCCATTAGCTATATTGCCTGTACCTTGCTAATTGGCGTACTTTGTGCAGCTATTGGTTATCTAGTCGTATAAAAGAGGGTGAACTAGTGACACAGCCGTCAAAAGAGTTATTGGAGGAATTAGAAGTTGAAATAGAGCAAACGCTCTATGCATTGATTGACCTAGAATTAGAGGAAAATTACGCTACCATGAATACACAATTTGCGCAATTACTTGCCAAGGTTCAGACAGCCCAGTTAATTAATTACAAGCTGGATGTTCTCGTTGAACCTCAAGCTTTTGCAACTGAAACTTGTATTCTTTTACAGAGCCTCATAGAAGCAAAGGCGAGACCAAATAAAAGGCATAAACTGTTAACACATCGCATGATTTTGAAGATATGGTTACGAAAAAATCAACGATTCATGAGGGAATTTCTACCTCAAATGTTTTAGGCGCCACTTGAAATTGCAAGGGCGCCTTTTTTAAATTTGAAGTTTTTGCAACACTTCTTTTATTTTCCCCCTCACTGTCAGATCAAATGGGGTTGTCTGCTGTGAAATATCCATATTAACATACACGGTTTTTCCTGTTGTCATCATAGGTAGTTGGTTGACGGGATATACCTCAAGACTCGTTCCAATGACAAGGACAAGTTCAGCTGTTTTAATTGCCTCCATTGAACAGTGCCAGCTTGCTTGTGGTAGGCTTTCTCCGAAGAGCACAACATTTGGACGAAGTTTCCCACCACAATGGGCGCAACTAGCCTTATTCAAGAAGCTTGCCATGACAGCCGCCTGCTGGCAACGATGACAACGAATAGACCGGATCGAACCATGTAACTCCTCGACGGATTGACTTCCTGCCAATTGGTGAAAACCATCCACATTTTGAGTAGCGATTAGAGACACTAAACCTCTTCGTTCCCAATCAGCTAATAGATGATGTCCCTCATGGGGAGCCACCTTTTCTAGGTTTTCGATACGTGTTTTATAAAATTCATGAAATAATGAGTAATGATCTGTTAATGCTTCCGTTGTCGCGACAGTTCTTGGATCCATTTGTTTCCACCAACCAGATGCTGAACGGAAATCAGGAACTCCACTTTCCGTTGACATGCCCGCTCCTGTTAGAATCACTGTATTATTTGAGGATAGTAACCACTCACGTAAACGTTCTATTGTCATTTTCCCCCCTCCTTTTTTCGAATTAAAACTACCTTCACCTATTTCGACAATCAACCTATTTTTCCTCTGCGTTCTTATAGGAATGTTTAAAAGGAAGCTTCCATTTTAAATTATTATTCACAGATAACATGCGAATCACTACTATAAAAATAACAATGACTGACAATTCAAGCGGGCTGTCCCACCCTAACCATATACAAAGGGCACATACAAATGTGAGGACAGCATGGATTTCTTCTCTTAATGCAAGCGGTGTTCTACCAGCTAACAAATCTCGAACCATCCCTCCACCAACACCAGTAAACATCGACGCTATAATAATGATACCTAGGTCGTGATGTAAGCTTTTTGCTAACAATCCGCCTTGTATTGCGAAAGAAGCTAGGCCAATTGAATCAAAGAAATAGCCCCAGCGGTTCCAATGATGAATCCAGTTCCTTTTGACAAATAAAATGGTCGTCAGCGTGACTAAAACGACTAATAAGGATTGCCGTTCCCATATATCTGACACAGGGATATCCAGTACAACATTGCGGATAATGGAACCACCATAAGACGTTGTCAGACCAAGCACAAATATGCCAATAAAAGAATAGTTGGCCTGTAACGCAACAAATGCTCCACTAATGGCGTAGGCAATAATGCCAATGATATGTAATACTGACCATGTCACATCATCCATCTCCTTTTTACTATACAAAAAAGCCCACCATAAAATAGTTGCGCATTGAGTACGCAAGCTATTTTATGGTGGGCTAATATCCTAGCAGTAGTACCTACTAATTTATCCATCTCACCATGTATCATAAAAGAATATAGCTGCTGTGCCATACTAATTGACACAACGACCATAAAATTTCCTAGTTAGAATTGTAATTGATTTTTTTATTAAACTCAATATGAATTTTTGATTATAGCGTTTCATACATGACTTGACCCATTAAAGAGATGTCATAATCTCCTAATGCAGCTACTTCAGATTGGAAATCAGGTGTATTTAAAATCTCCTTCACCATATCGATGAGCAGTTGATTTTCTGGTGTTTTTAATAACACAATATCGTAACGTTCAGTGACCATTGGTATAAAATCGACCTGAATAAGCTTGGCAATTTTTTCAATGCCAATCCCAACATCTGCACGTCCATTGGCAACTGCAGAGGCGACATCGAGGTGGCTCATTTCTTCATGGGTATAGCCTGCAATCGTGGATGGAGCGATACCGTGAATACGCAATTGCTCATCTAACAGAGTACGAGCACCTGAGCCTTTCTCACGGTTGATGAATGTAAATGTCTTTGTTTGGAAATCTTCAAATGTGCGTATTTCCAGCGGATTCCCCTTTTGAACATAGAAACCTGCTTTACGTGATACAACATTGATGAGAACAAAGGCATGGCTGACAAAGATTTTTTTTACATAAGGAGTATTATAATCTCCTGTATCCCCATCAAACATATGTAAACTCGCAATATCACAGTCTCCGTGATACAACGCCATTACACCATTAAAACTACCTTCATGTGAGCGTAATACTTTCGTAGATCGTCGTTTCTCGATATATTTTGCTAAAATATCTAATACTAAATCTTGCCCACTCACTATAATTTTCGCATGATTTTTAGTCGGAGTGGCTATGGAAGCCTGTGCCACAGCTGGCATACTACCTGTTTTTCGATTTTGTATATAGGTTTGCAAGTCAGCACGATCTACCCGCATTTGTCGCCCTACGCGGAAAACTGGCAAATCACCCTTTTTCACTAAATCATAAATTGTTAATTTTGAAACCTTTAATAATTGTGCAACCTCTTCAATCGTATAGGATTGTTCTTGTGACATGTAAAAGTTCTCCTCCTATAAGCCTCTATTTTACATGGTAACGTATTTATAGCCTTATGAACATCTTGACATTTTCTACCCTTACTAACTTTCTTTTTTATTTATATCTGATTATAATTAGTTATGTCTTGTTATAACGAGTTATAAAAGGAGTATACTCATCGTGAAAAAATATTATCGTTTATTTGCGACAATGTTAGTACTAGTTGGACTATTAGCAGCCTGTGGTAACCAAGAGGCGGCAACAAACGAACCAGTTGAACTAACAATTTCTGCGGCAGCTAGTCTACAGGATGCCTTAGAAGAACTGAAAACAACTTATGAACAACAACACGATACAATTAAAATCCTCTATAACTTTGGAGGTTCAGGTGCTTTACAGCAACAAATTTTACAAGGGGCTCCTGCAGACCTTTTCTTTTCAGCAGCAAAGGATAAATTTGATGCGCTTGTAGAGAAAGAAATGATCGATCAAAAGCTAGGAACGGATCTTTTAGCCAATGATTTAGTATTAATCGTGCCTAAAAGCAATGAAAAGCAAATTCAATCCTTTGAAGATTTACAACAAGCAGGAAAAATTGCACTCGGTACGCCCGAAACGGTTCCTGCCGGACAGTATGGTGTGGACACATTAAAAAATATGCAACTGTGGGATTCACTCGAATCAAAAGTAGTGTATACAAAAGATGTACGTCAAGTACTTACTTATACAGAAACAGAAAATGTGGATGCGGGAATGGTCTATAAAACAGATGCCCTTGTCTCTGATAAGGTCAATGTCGTGGCAACTGCCGATGATGCTATGCACGCACCGATTATTTATCCTGTAGGTGTTCTAAAAGCTAGTAAGCATGGGCAAGAGGCGGAGGATTTTTATCACTTCTTACAAAGTGATGAAGCTATGGATGTCTTTGAAAAGTATGGATTTAAAGGGGCTCAATAAAAGATGAGTACCGATTTTTGGTCTCCACTTAGGCTTTCGATCGAAATTGCTTTTGTTGCAGGGATCATCGCTATTATAGCAGGTATTTTAATGGGTAAATGGATGGCAACCCATGATTTCAAAGGCAAACTAGTGCTAGAAACGGTATTGCTATTACCATTGGTATTACCTCCTACAGTAGTCGGTTTCCTGCTTATCGTCATTTTCGGGAAAAATAGTATGTTAGGAAATTTCATTATCTGGCTATTCGATCAACCTATCATGTTCACATGGTGGGCGGCCGTCATCGCTTCTACAATCGTTGCCTTTCCATTAATGTATCAATCAGCTAAAACTGGCTTTGCCTCTATCGATCGAGATATTGAAAATGCAGCACGTGTGGATGGGGCGAATGAATGGCAGGTCTTTCTTTATGTGTCCATTCCCCTTGCATTAAAGGCACTTGTTTCTGGTGGGATTCTAAGCTTCACACGAGCTTTGGGTGAGTTTGGAGCGACACTTATGTTTGCGGGAAATATTCCAGGGAAAACACAAACAACACCACTAGCAATATATATGGCCATCGATTCTGGAAACATGCCCCTTGCCTGGACATGGGTTCTGTGTATGATCGCCATTTCCTTCCTTTTACTTCTTAGTATCCATATCCTGAAAGTATAAAAGAGGTAGTTGGCTTGAGCCAACTACCTCTTTTTGCTTATCCCCCACTGATCGGTGGAATAAAGGCGATTGTGTCGCCAGATTTGACAATTGTCGTATCCGTTGCAAATTCCTCATTAACCGCTGTCATGATCTGTTGTAATGATAGCTGAGGGTAGCGCTTTTCCATCCACTCTTTTAACTGAGCAACTGTCACATCTGACAGCTCTACTGATAGCTTTGATTCACCTAGTGCTTCCTGTAGGTGAGCAAATAATAAAATGTTAATCACAGGTTTTCCTCCTCCTGAATGGCTGGTTTCCCTTGCGGATAGGGAACATTTTCTAATTGATCACCAATCCACTCTGTCCCGTCCTCCCAATGTTCTTTTTTCCATATGGGCACGATTTGTTTTATGCGATCAATTGCATATTCATTCGCCATGTAAGCTATTTTACGATGCGGTGATGACACAGCAATCACTACGGCAATATCGGAAATAGCTAAATGACCGACACGATGGGTGATGGCCACTTTTGCTTCTGGCCACTCTTCTTGTATTTCCTTTGCAATCTGTTCAAACATTTTAATCGCCATTGCTGGATAGGCTTGATATTCCAAATGCATCGTTTTTTTACCATTTGTCATTTCACGCACTGTACCGATGAATAATGTGATGGCTCCAGCATTTCGACTAAGGACTTTTTGTCTTACTTCCTCCACATCTATTGGTTGATCGATAACTTCAAATAACGCTGTCGTCATAGTTTTCCCCTCATTTCTGTCAACAAAAATTCCATATATTGTGATTCTTCATGAATCGAAAAAGCAGGGATTGCAAGGGATAGATCAAGCGGACAGCTTGGCCAATAAATCACACAGAGGATATTGGTTACTTGCTGTAGTAGTACTTGATCCTGTGCAGTGCGCAGCAGCACAACCTTCGGATAATGTTCATTTTTATACCCTTCAATTAGCATGATATCCAGTGGAAGGGACTCATAAATCGCTAGTATATCAGCCAATTGCCAGCTATTTTGGTGGATACTCATACGTAAAGTACCCGCCCCCTCCACTGCTGTAACAACCGCACCTGCTTGCTCATGCCGACTACTATCCTTGGAAGTTTCGATCGTCGGTACTCCACCATGTCCATGATGCTTAATGGTTCCTACCCTTAGCCCTTCCATTGTAGCCTGCTTGATCAATTGCTCCATCAATGTTGTTTTCCCACTATTTTGATAGCCAACTATCTGTAAGATTTTTCGATATTGTCCCAAGGCCACTCACTTCCTTGCAGATCTTCTAGCAAAAGGACATCCACTTGCATACCCTTTTCATAGCCTCTAGAGCCACCTGGTAAAACAATGAATGCATTGGCTGTCGCTAAAGATGAAACTGCACTCGATTTATCGAACCCAGATGGGACAGTTACGAGCTTCCCTTTTACATATTCGATACGAGCTCGTACAAAGCGTGTAAAGGGATTTGGCTTTGTAAAATCAGCCCCTAAAATCGCTTGCTCTCTGCGTAAATGTGGTTGAGTATGCCCATATGCAGAACGTATAATCGGACGTACAAATAGCTCAAAGCCAACATAGCAGGCTGAAGGATTACCAGAAAGACCAAATAATAATTTGTCGTTGCGAACAGCAACCGTTGTCACACTACCTGGACGCATCGCTATTTTATTAAACAATACCTTTGCATCGATCGCCTCATAAATAGCTGGTAAATAATCATAATCACCTACGGAAACGCCACCCGTTGTAATTAAAATATCAACCTCCTGTAGGGCCTTTTCAACACGATCAATACATAACGCAAGATCATCGCTCAACTTGCCGAAATATTTCACTTCTGCTCCAGCACGCTCAATTTGCGCCATCATCATATAGGCATTACTATTGCGAATCTTACCTGGCTGTAAAGCTTCACCTGGCTCTAGTAATTCGCTACCAGTGGCAAGCACACCAATAACTGTTTTACGATAAACAGGTACTTGCTCGTAGCCAAAAGTAGCAAGTAAGGCCATCACACCCGGGTTAATATATTGGCCTTGTTCAATGAGAACTGCGCCTTGCTGCACATCTTCCCCTTTATAGGAAATATTAGTACCTGCTTCAAAAGGTCGTTTAATCGACATATACTTTTGATGATTTTCTTCGAATGTTTGGGTTAATTCTAGCATGACCACTGCATCACAACCTTGCGGTATCGGCGCCCCTGTCATAATGCGGACTGCTTGATGATCGCCAACTACGTCTTCATAGACATAGCCTGCGCCAATTTCTCCAACGACTTGAAAGCGGACTGGATGCTGTGAAGATGCCTCTTGGCTATCGACGGAGCGAATGGCATAGCCATCATACGGTGAACGATCAAAAGCAGGTACATCATGATCGGCTCTAATAGCTTGTGCTATAAAGCGTCCATGTGCTTGCGTTAATGACACATGCTCCTTTTTTGCTTGAAAGGCATAGTCCATTACACGATGAACGGCTTCTGCCACAGGAATTGGTTGTCTTTTTTCTACCATTTCGTACACTCCCTTAACCTAATAAACGATAATAAATGCTTTTGGCTTTCTGTATATCTTGTATACCATGTATCACAACTCGCCCATCTTGGAAAATAACGATTCGGTAATCGTCCGCTTGGCAAGATAGCAAATAAGGATTAACCTGGACTTCTCCGTGGGAACGGAGCTGATTTGCCAGCTGATCAAGCGAATAGTAAATGGGCTTTGGTGGTCGAATTTGTACCGCGTCTCGGCCACAAAGGATCTGTAATTTCGTTTGATTTTCATAGGATAGGTAAGGATAGGTCGGCTTGTCGCCAC
Source organism: Lysinibacillus sp. LK3 (assembly GCF_001043675.1). Taxonomy (NCBI): domain Bacteria; kingdom Bacillati; phylum Bacillota; class Bacilli; order Caryophanales; family Bacillaceae; genus Lysinibacillus; species Lysinibacillus sp. LK3. The sequence continues at coordinate 502,853 of NZ_LDUJ01000014.1, read as the reverse complement.
AAGATGGACAATCACCTTGCCTTATTTTCTCCACATTGATTTCATAGTGTTGATTTTGCCAAACATCAAACGTTAAGTAGCTTTTTCGTAAGGCTTTGTCATCTCCAACAAGCAGCTTGAAAACCTCTGCCACCTGATAAGCAGCAACAATTTGAACTGCTGGACTAATAATGCCAACGGTATCACAAGTCATCCCTGTATGGGGCATCACCTTTAATAAGCAATGCAAACAAGGCGTTTTACCTGGTACAACCGTGTAAGTCGCACCATAACTACCAACACAAGAGCCATATACCCAAGGAATACGATATTTTTGCGCAAGGTCATTCATGACAAAACGAACATCAAAATTATCGGTCGCATCGACCATCACATCAACATCTTCTAGTAATGGTAGCAAGGTCTCTGTACAAGCATCCATAATGTCGACATGAATTTCTACCTCTGTGTTTATTTGTTGGAGACGCTTTTTAGCTGCGATAACTTTGGGCATTTTTTCTTGTGCATCTAGCTCTGTATATAATTGCTGTCTTTGTAAATTACTCCACTCTACATAATCACGATCAATGAGTGTCAGCCTGCCAATACCTGCTCGCACAAGCGCTTCTGCACTAGCACTCCCCAATGCCCCCGCACCTATGATAAGGACGTGTTTTTGCTGAAGGGATTGTTGCCCAGTTTGTCCGATAGGGTGAAATAATTGTTGTCTAGAATATCTATTTTGCATACGTATGTGGCCTTTCTTTCTATGAATTTTCGTTTGACCTTTTTATTTATAGCATTATAATAAAAGCAATGTTTTTTAGCAAAAACGCATTTGAAGGAGGTCTTACTGTGCATCCCACACATCAGCAGCAACCAATTCAAGTTGCTATTTTAACGGTCAGTGATACACGCACAAAGGCAGATGATCATGCTGGTCAGCGTATTCAGTCCTTACTACAGGAAGCTGCATTTGAAGTTATAGACTACCAACTAACAAAGGATGAACCGCTCGATATCGCTCATCATGTTAAAAATTGGTGCAGCGATCCAACAATTAATACCATTATCGTTACTGGTGGAACAGGATTTACACCAAGAGACCAAACCTATGACACCATTCTGCCTCTGTTTGAAAAAGAAATGATGGGGTTTGGTGAATTATTTCGAATGCTCAGCTATGAAGAAATTGGCCCAAAGGCGATGTTTAGTCGTGCCACCGCTGGAAGTCTTCAACAAACAGCCATTTATGTTTTACCAGGCTCCACAAATGCGGTGACTTTAGCTATGACGAAGCTCATAGTACCTACAGTCCAACATTTTGTCGGTGAGTTGAAGCGTTTATGAAAATTGCAGGTATAGTGTTAGCTGGCGGTCAATCCTCTCGCTATGGACAACCAAAAATGTTTGAGAAGTTTGCTGGACAGCCATTATATAAACATAGTCTCATAGCCCTGCAAAAAAATCAGCTAGACCCTCTTATTATCGCTACAAATGCGCACTTACAACATCAGTTTGGACAGGAAAATGTCCAGTGGGTTATTGAAAAGCAGCCACATCAAGGCCCTCTTTTTGCTTTGCATCATATCATGACAGCCTATCCTGATGTGGATTGGTTTTTTGTCGTAGCGAGCGATATGCCTTATATGAATGCAAAATTTATTCAAAAAATGGTAGGTCTGATTAATGACACTTATGATGCTATTGTTCCGACGCAAGCACTACGCGATCAGCCATTAGCTGCATTATATCGACGTACTGCTTTACCAAAGACGACACAATTAACGGCACAAAATAAACGGAGTATGAAAGTGCTTTTAGAGCAACTTCGTGTTTGTTATGTCCCTTTTGATGACGATAGCTCAACATTTATCAATATCAACGCACAACAAGACTGGTCACAAACAAGTAAAAAGGAGTTTAATAATGAATAATTTTACACACTGGAACGAAGAAGGTCGTCCTAAAATGGTCGATATCTCCGCAAAAGAAATCACAACACGTACAGCCATTGCGCGCAGTACGATTCTTTTATCCGATGCGGTCTATGAAGCCATCCAACAAGGTGGCATTAAAAAAGGTGATCCGACGCAAGTTGCGCAAATTGCAGGGATTATGGGAGCTAAAAAAACAGCTGATATCATTCCCATGTGCCATCCCATCATGCTACAGGGTACGGATTTCCAGTTTGACTATGAAAAAGCAGAGAATGGCTATGAGCTCCATATTCAAGCCACTGTTAAATGCAGTGGAAAAACGGGTGTTGAAATGGAAGCTCTCACTGCTGTGTCTGTCGCAGCACTAACTTTTTATGATATGTGCAAAGCCGTTGATAAGACGATGGTCATCAAAGAAACTTACCTTGTTGAAAAAACAGGTGGGAAAAGTGGCACTTTTGTGCATAAATAAACAGAAAAAATTCGGCATTATTGTGCCGATTTTTTTCTGTTTTTTTACACGCTACCCCCCAATATGAGACATTTCAATTTTTGACGTTTTCCTTTTTGCCATCGTTTGTTCATTGCGTTCATCTGAATAACGATCATTTCTTGTTTCCCAAACGTTCGTTATGCACTTGATGATGGCAGCATCATCTTGCCCTGAACGTAACAATTCCCTTAAATCCGTGCCTTCTGTTGCAAATAAACAAGTGTATAATGAACCTTCTGCAGAGAGACGAGCACGTGAGCAATTGGAGCAAAATGAATCCGTTACAGATGAAATTACACCAATCTCACCTTGAGCATCTTGATACTGATAACGCGTTGCCACCTCTCCTTTATAATTGGGAGCTACTGGTTGTAACGGCGTAAACTGATGGATTTGCTCAATAATCTCTTTTTTGGACACCACATCATCCAAACGCCAGCCGTTCGAATTCCCTACATCCATATATTCAATAAAGCGTAGAATATGCTGTTTTTCTTTAAAAAACTGCGCCATGGTAACAATATCTTGTTCGTTTTTCCCTTTTTGAACAACCATATTAATTTTTACTTGTAAGCCCGCTTCTGCAGCCTTTTCAATTCCCTCTAACACTGGCAATACCTTGCCTCTATGACCATTCATCTCGAAAAAACGCTCATCATCAAGCGAGTCTAAACTAACAGAAACTCGGGCTAAGCCTGCCTGTGCCAATGAGTGTGCGTATTTTTTTAATAACGAACCATTGGTTGTTAAAGCAATATCTTCTACACCTTTTATGCGGTGAATACGGGCAATTAATTCGGGCAAATCACGACGTAGTAAGGGTTCCCCACCTGTAATCCGTATTTTTTTCACGCCCAATGAAACAAAGATTTTTACTAATCGTTCAATTTCATCAAAACTTAATATTTTATCAGACGGTAAAAATGCGTAATCTGGACCAAATACTTCTGCTGGCATACAATAGCGACAGCGAAAATTACAACGATCTGTCACGGATATTCTTAAATCTCTTAACGGTCTGTGTAATTGGTCTTGTAGATTCGTCATCTAATCTCCTTCTTTCAATTCATTAGCTGGTAATAGGATGCGTTGTGGGTGTGTATAAATATTCAATGTCTGTTGCCGAATAAAGCCAACCGTCGTAATACCAAGCTGCTCTGCTAATTGCAATGCTAATTCTGTGGGTGCTGATTTAGACAGCACGATGGCACAGCCTATTTTGGAAACCTTTAGTAAAATCTCCGATGATATTCGTCCGCTAAAGACGATAATTTTATCTTCCATACGGATGTTGTTGCGTAGGCAATAGCCGTAAATTTTATCCAAAGCATTATGACGTCCAATATCCATGCGACTTAGGACGATGCCATTTACATCACATAGTGCAGCATTATGCACGCCACCCGTTTTCTTAAAAATATCGGCACTATCCTGCATCGCATGCATTAAACGGAAGCAATCTTCGGTCGTTATTTGCACATGGACTTGATCCATTTTTTTCGCTACTAATGCATCGTTCGTAAACACAAAGCCTTGTCGACTCATCCCACAGCAAGACGTAATATAGCGCTTGTTTTGCGTCTGTTGGTAATAAGGATTAATATGCTTTGTTTTAATATGCACAAAACCCTCTTTCTCTTGGTGCCAAATTTCCTCAATATCCTCAAAACTACGAATCACTCGTTCAGAAGCTAAGTAGCCAATAACCATATCTTCTACATACTCGGGTGTACAGACCATCGTGACAAATTCCTGCTGATTAATTTTTACGGTAACAGCGTATTCTGAAACAATTAAATCAACCATTTCTGTCACTCGTTGTCCTTCAACACGCACAATTTTTCTTGTCATTGCTCGATCCATAAGGCATCCCCTTTATTCACTGATATGCTTTTCAAAAACAAAGACGGAAATCGCAAAATCCTCTTCAATTTTAATATCTGAAAATAAGTGAAGTAATTTGCTGCCCATCAATTCTTCCATACCCTCTGGTGGCGATTGTCTATATAAATCTTGAATCATACTCGTCCTTGCAGCATGCACCATTTTCAGCCCTTCTGGTGTACTGGCAATAAATTTTTCTGTCGGAGTGATATTTCCGTATAAGGTAGATACAGCCATATTCTCGACAAAAACGGTATGAATACGTTCAGGACCTTTACCAAATACTTCCTTTCTTAACTTTCGAATCATGTCATTAAATTCGTGGATTTTTTTAGACATAGCAACGATTCTCCCATCATAATTAAACTTTTTTAGGCAAATGGTTATGTAGGCCACCCTTACAGTTTGTTAATGATATAGCAACTTTTAAAAAAATAAAAGAGAAAATACTTTTTGATAATAATTCTCATTTAATAAATTTTATGATAAATATTGTTCATTTTGAATGAAAGGGCTATAATATTCTTATCACAAATGGAATTAATTTATTTTGAACCCTATGTTACGATGTTGCATAGTGTTTTTAATAGTTGAATTCTATTGTAATTAAAAAATAAAAGTAGATTGAGTTTTTAGCAAGACCTGCTAAGAATTTTATCCACCATGAATTATTAGCATGTCTCGGACATGTAATTTCATGGTGGATTTTTTTATTTTTTCAAAACCGAGACATGGATAACATGTTATGATCTAGCAATTTACCTATTTTGAGGTAGCTTCAAGAACCATTGGGAATTACAATGATAACAAGACAATCTTTTCAACAATCACCAACTCGATTTGTTATTCCCTTTTGTCTTAAGCTGTACCATGTTATCCGATTCGTCTCAAAGTGCAAAAGGAGGAAGTTACCTTGACTCAAATTAATATTAATGGCGTACCGTATGAAGTAAAAGAAGGAGCTACAATCCTTGATACCATTAATCAACATGACATTCCGCATCCACAGATTTGTCATGTGCCCGCTGTTGACCCAATTGAAACATGTGATACATGTATCGTGGAAGTGAATGGCCAATTAGTTCGTTCCTGCTCTACAAAGGCAGTAGACGGCATGAATGTACTCCTAACTTCTGACAAAGCAAAAGCGGCACAAACAGAAGCGATGGACCGTCTACTCGAAAATCATTTACTGTATTGTACAGTTTGTGATAACAACAATGGCAATTGTGCTTTACACAACACTGCCGAAATGATGGAAATCGAGCATCAAAAATATCCCTACCAGCCAAAAGTGGAACCTCATGAAGTAGATATGTCACATCCGTTTTATCGATATGATCCTAACCAATGTATCGCTTGTGGTCAGTGCGTAGAGGTTTGTCAGAATCTACAGGTAAATGAAACATTATCCCTTGATTGGGAAGCAGAAAGACCACGTGTCATTTGGGATACGGGCGTTGCTATCAATGATTCTTCCTGTGTAAGTTGTGGTCAATGCGTAACCGTATGTCCATGTAATGCCTTAATGGAAAAATCCATGCTTGGAGAGGCTGGATTTATGACTGGCCTCAAACAGGATATGTTAGATCCGATGATCAGTTTGATTAAGGAAGTTGAACCAGGCTATAGCGGTATTTTTGCCGTTTCTGAAGTGGAAGCAGCCATGCGTAGTAAGCGCACCAAAAAAACAAAAACAGTATGTACTTTCTGTGGTGTAGGCTGCTCGTTCGAAGTTTGGACAAAGGGTCGTAAAATTTTAAAAGTACAGCCTTCCGATGGTCCAGTAAATGCGATTTCTACATGTGTCAAAGGGAAATTCGGCTGGGATTTTATCAATTCTGAGGAACGTATTACAAAACCACTCATTCGTAAAAATAATGAGTTTGTGGAATCATCGTGGGATGAAGCACTTGATTTAATTGCAACAAAACTAGGTGGCATTCAACAACAATATGGTCCAGGTTCTGTTGGCTTTATCTCCTCTTCTAAAATTACAAATGAAGAGAATTACTTAATTCAAAAAATGGCCCGTCAATTATTTGGCACAAACGATGTCGATAATTGTTCTCGTTATTGCCAATCTCCTGCAACTGATGGTTTATTACGTACAGTTGGCATGGGAGGAGATGCTGGTACGATCAAAGATATTGCTAAGGCTGGACTTGTCATTATTGTTGGGGCTAATCCAGCTGAGGGACATCCTGTTTTAGCAACACGTGTGAAACGTGCACATAAATTACATGGTCAGAAATTAATTGTTGCTGATATTCGTAAGCATGAAATGGCAGAGCGTTCCGACATCTTTATGCGTCCAAAGCAAGGTACTGACCAAGTTTGGTTAATGGCTGTTACCAAATATATCATTGATCAAGGTTGGCATGATGAAGCGTTTATTCAAGAAAACGTCCTTCATTATGATGATTTTAAACAAGTACTTGCAACCTATACACTTGATTATGCACAAGAAATGACTGGTATTAGTAAGGAAACATTGATCGAAGTAGCTGAAATGATTCGTGATGCAGATGGTACATGTGTTCTTTGGGGCATGGGTGTAACACAAAATACTGGTGGCTCCTATACATCCGCAGCGATTTCAAATTTACTTTTAGCAACTGGAAACTATCGTCGTCCAGGTGCTGGGGCCTACCCACTCCGCGGCCATAACAATGTGCAAGGTGCCTGCGATATGGGGACACTTCCAAATCTATTGCCAGGCTATCAAAGAGTCACAGATGACGAGGCACGTGCAAAATTCGAAAAAGCCTATGGTGTCCCTATTCAACCACAACCTGGTCGAAATAATATGCAAATGTTAGATGCGATCATGGAAGGGAAAATGAAAGCGATGTATTTAGTGGGCGAAGATATGGCACTTGTTGACTGTAATGCCAACCATGTAGATGAGGTGCTTTCACAGCTTGACTTTTTCGTTGTCCAAGATTGTTTCCTATCACGCACAGCACAATATGCAGATGTGATTTTACCTGCTGCGCCTTCGCTTGAAAAAGAAGGTACATTTACGAATACAGAACGTCGCGTTCAACGCCTGTATCAAGTATTACCAACACTTGGTGAGTCGAAAGCAGATTGGGAAATATTGCAAGCGGTTGCTCATCGTTTAGGTGCAGATTGGCATTATGATCACCCAAGCGACATTTTTGATGAAATGGCGAGCCTGTCTCCCCTCTTCTCACAAGCCAACTATGATGTTCTTGAAGGCTGGGGAAGCTTCTGTTGGGGTAGCCATGATGGTAAAGATACACCACTATTATATGAAGATGGCTTTAACTTCCCTGATAAGAAAGCTCGTTTTGCTTTAAATGATTGGGTGCAGCCTGTTGAGTTTGAAGCACAATACGATTGTCATATTAATAATGGCCGTATGCTTGAACACTTCCATGAAGGAAATCTAACAAATAAATCGAAAGGTATTCAATCGAAAGTACCTGAAATTTTCGTTGAAGTATCACCAGAATTGGCGAAAGAACGAGGCATTGCAGATGGAGCCCTACTTCGTTTAGTGTCTCCATATGGTGCCTTGAAGCTAAATGCTCTTGTTACAGATCGCGTACAAGGAAACGAATTATTCTTACCAATGAACTCTGTTAGCAAAGATTCAGCCATCAACTTCCTAACTGGTCCTGCAGCAGATGTGAATACGTCAACACCAGCTTATAAACAAACAAAAGTACGAGTAGAAGTGCTAAAAGCAAAAGGTAAATCACCACTTCCTCGCACAAACCCACGCTATAAAAAGCGTCATCCTCAAAATGGTGTTGAGGTACAACGAAAATGGAATCGTCCTGGCTACGTTCACTTAACAACCATAAACGAAAGAGAGTGAGAGCATGGCTGTACCCATTACAGGCATTAAAAAACAACAATTAACAGAAGAACAACTAAAAGAACAAAAATTAGATAATCTAAAAGAACTGCTTTCTGAAAATGAAGAAGCCGTCAATCAGGTGTTTAGTATTATGGCTGAATTAAATGATATCGGTGCACTAGAAGCAGCAATGAAGCTACTTGAAGCCAAAGAGGAAGTGGCACATATTGCACTTGGACAATTAACACGTAAGCCTGTAACCAATATCATTAACAATTTAATGGGTGTTGCGGGAGCATTGACGGAGCTCAATCCTGAAACAACGACTAAGCTGATTGAAGGCTTAAATACAGGCGTAGATGAAGCAAGTAAAGCACTTGAATCGAATGAAAAGGTCAGTGCCTTTAAGCTCATGAAAATGATAAACGATCCAGATGTCAATCGTGCGCTCAATTTTGGGGTTCATTTCTTAAAGGGACTCGGCAAAGGCTTAAAAGAATAAGGTGGTTCCTAAATGTTAACAAAAGAAAATGTTGTAAACGCATTGAAACAGGTAAATGATCCTGAGCTACATCAGAGTATTGTAGATTTGAATATGGTGCGAAACATTCATATACATGACAACCATATAGCGCTGGATATTATTTTGACCATACCAGGATGTCCGTTAAAGGCGAAAATACAGCAAGATGTGGAGGAGGCCTTACAAGCGCTTGGTGCCTCAACTGTTACCATTAGCTTTGGCTCTATGACAGATCAGGAGCGCCGCACTTTAACCGCCTCTCTACAGGCAAAGAATGTGACTGATCAAGGAATGCCAAACATGCTACTGCCTAATTCTGGTGTTCAATTCATTGCCATTACAAGTGGTAAAGGCGGTGTTGGAAAGTCTACGGTGACCATTAATTTAGCGGTTGCACTTGCTCGTCTTGGCAAACGTGTAGGTATTTTAGATGCTGATATTTATGGTTTCAGTATCCCTGCCATGATGAAGATTGATCAAAAGCCTACCATGCTTGATCAAACGGCGATTCCAGTAGAACGTAACGGCGTAAAAATAATGTCGATGGGCTTTTTTACAAATGACAACCAGCCTGTTATGTGGCGTGGTCCTATGCTCAATAAGTGGATTCGCAATTTCCTTGTCAACACGCTATGGGGAGATTTAGATTACCTCCTCATCGATTTACCACCTGGTACAGGAGATGTTGCAATTGATATGGCTGCGATGATTCCACAAGCCCAAGAAATCATCGTGACAACACCGCATCTTGCCGCTTCTCATGTTGCATCTCGTGCAGGCTTGATGGCGCAACATACGAAACACAGGATTCTTGGTGTTGTTGAAAACATGGCCTATTTTGAAGGTGCTGACGGTCAAAAAAACTATCTATTTGGACAAGGCGGAGCCGAACAATTAGCAGATTTATTACAGACAGATGTAATCGCTCAAATTCCTTTTGCTCAACCTGAGGAAAATACAGGTTCCTCGGTCTATGATGAAGTGTCGATAATCGGTGAAGTGTTTACTCATTTAGCAGAAGATCTACTCTATAAATAACCCTTGATTTGTTTTTTTACCATGCACTAATCTAAAAACTGATACAAATGAAAACACCTTACGTTGAAATAAGGGGATAAGCATCCCGAACAATCAACGTGAAGGTGTTTTTTATGTGAACAAGAATAAGATATTATATAGAAGAAAAAAATTAGATAAGCAAAAGCCCCGCCAAACAAGTATGAGAATAAATTAGAGTTTAAAAATTATTGCGTCTCCATTTTTTTATCTTAGGTACACTTCTTCAGTCACATCATCTGTCAGAAAAAGTTACCTTGCATATAAATTGAGACTCTATAATTTGTATTATCAACAAGAAGTAAAAAAGGAATGACGTCCCGTAATGGCACGATTAATCATCCTCCAATCGAGATGTTTCTGACCTAACCCTCGCTTAGATCCGAAATGTTCTATAATCACTAAAACGGATGCATGTAGAACAGGTCATTGAAGGTCATATTAATTCATCACAGCAGTTATCTCCTTTGCATGTTCATGATGCTACTTTAAATGAATATTAACTCTTTAATTTTCAAGTAATTTATCTATTACTAGCTTTGTTAAATTAGGCATTATTTCCATAGTGTATTTCAATTCTGTTCTTTCATATCTATTATGTGCATCATATCCATATGGTCCAATATTGATTGCAGGGATATTTAGTTCTCTAATGGCATCATAATTTACATAATGTTTAGTTCTCCAGCTAGGGTTATTGTTAACAACTGAATTCACACTATCTTCATCGACATTTATAGCCACGCAACTCATATCACAAATATGAGGGAAATAATTTTTCTGTACAATAGGCTTATCATAATGTGGTTGAACTTTTTCTACTGCATAATCTAAAGCGGTTAGTAAATTTTTTTCTTTTTCATTTTTACCAGTTACTTCTACACATGGTGAGTACAATGAAGAATAAAAAATAATGATTGCAGGACTCTTATCCTTGGTCCACTTCCAAACTTCTTCTACCACTTTTGCAGAAAACATGCGTACATCTAACTCTTTATTTTTTAATAATTCGTGTTTAAAATTTTTTATATGCTCTTTGTAATTGTCCCCATATTCAACAATAATTGATTGTTCTAATTCTTCATAGAATAATACCCTCGTCTTCCATGGCAATTTTGTATATTCCTGCCCACTAATTTCGCAATATCTCTTATAATGATTATTTAAATTAGCTATTGCATTATTAAATGCAATTTCAGCATGGACTTTTAGCTTTTCTAACACATCTTTAGGTGACCATGATTGCACAAAGAAATTATAATATACATATGAAGCAAGAGCTGTCTGAACTGTATAAGTCTCTTTAAAATCCGTTTGCTTCAAACTTACAGGTGGCATCGGTGTTTCTCCTAACGATTTATCACATAACTCTGGGTTATATGCAATTTGTCTAGTTAACTCCGCAGCAATATAGTTAGGGTCGATTCCTTCAAAACTAGAGCCTACATGGCTTTCCACCCCAGTTATATAAAAAGAAGGGAGTAGCTTACCAACGCTACCTTTATATATATATCTACTTTCATCCCCCTCATACTTAGGAGCAACAAAATCGGAGTTAATTAATGCCGCGTAATCAAATCCATGCTCTACTTTTAACATTTTTAAATCATTTAAACCGGACAATACTCCATGAGAACTATCCTCTTCATCGCATTCAGCAAAAAATACGATATTTCCATTCAGTTCCTCTGGGTGTTCAGAATAATATTTTAATAGATAATAATGGCTTGCAACACCGCTCTTCATATCAAGTGTTCCTCTTCCAAATAACCATTCATTTGATTCTAAATGCTCTCGAACCAACGGCGGAACTTTTTCACCCTTTAACGCTTCATGAAGTTCATTAGGTAAACAAGCCTTCTCTTTCAAACTATTATAATCATCGATACCCACCGTATCTGTATGTCCCATTAGCACAACCGTTTTATTACTATCTCCTTTAGTACCTTTTACAAATGCAAACACATTGTACCTTTCAACCTCATCATCTACTGTTCGTGAAGTAAACACATATTTAGGATTTTTCAGGAAATAAGGTAAATTAGAAATTGTTTTAGCCAATGACTTTGATATGTTAATTTCCCCTTCAGTATTAACAATGCTTTCAATATTTACAAGTTCGTTCGTAACCTTTAATACTTCTTCATACGTTTTTAACATCTCTCATCATCCCCTAATTAAAGATAATAATTATAAAACTTGTTGCAAAAACTTAATCGTTCTTTCTTGTTTTGGCGCTTTAAAAATTTCTACTGGAGAGCCCTCTTCAATAATTTTGCCATCTGCTAACATAATCACCCTATCCGCAACTTCCTTAGCAAAGCCCATTTCATGGGTTACGACGACCATCGTCATTCCGTCTTTAGCAAGGTTTTTCATCGTTTCTAAGACTTCTCCTACCAACTCAGGATCCAATGCTGATGTTGGTTCATCAAATAACATAACACTTGGATTCATTGCCAGTGCTCTAGCAATAGCAACTCGTTGTTTTTGACCACCAGATAGTTGTTCAGGATAGTAATTGGCTTTATCAGCAAGACCTACTCGTGTTAACAAATTCATAGCAAATTTAATCGCTTCCTCTTTACTTTGCCTTTTCACCTGAATTGGTGCTTCTATTACATTTTGTAAAACACTTAAATGGGGAAATAAATTGAAATGTTGAAATACCATCCCCATATTTTCTCTTACATGATTTAAATTAGTTCTTTTTACATCAATAATCTCATCATTAATGCTTATCGTACCTGAATCTAATATCTCCAAAAAATTCATACATCGTAATAAAGTGCTCTTCCCTGATCCACTAGCCCCTATTAGAACAACCACTTCTGATTTATTAATTTCAAGATTTATACCTTTTAAAACCTCTAAGTCACCAAATGATTTAGAAAGCGATTTCAACTTTATCACGTTTTTTCCTCCTTCCAACATCCAGTCGACTTTCAAGTTTATTAAATAACAGCGTGAATAATAAGACTAAAATTAAATAGTAAATTCCCACAACAAAGTATGTTTCAAGAGGCATATAGTTGTATGCTTGAGTTGACAGTGCATGGTTAAACAATTCTGATACTGCGATATAAGCTACTAAAGACGAATCTTTTAACCCTATGATAAATTGATTAGCTAATGCTGGAATAGCTCTTTTAAAACTCTGTGGTAAAATAATTCTTCTCATTGTTTTAAAATATGTCATTCCTAATGATCGACCAGCCTCCATTTGGCCTTTATCAATAGATTGAATGGATCCACGAAAAATTTCTGCAATATATGCTCCTGAATGAATTCCGAGCGCAATGGATCCTGCTGCAAAGTCTGATAAAGTGAAAATACTAGAAATACCGTAATACAAGAACATAAGTTGTACGATTAATGGCATACCTCGAACAACAAAAATGTAGCCGTTAGCAATACTTTCCAAGATTTTTATATTGGATACTTTGAAGAAGGCAAACACTAACCCAATCACACAAGCAATAAATAAAGAAACAATGGTTAATTCAATAGTTAAAACTGTCGCTTTTAAAAACTCAATGCCATGCTTTTGAAATATTGATGTTACATTTGTGAGAAAATCCATATTAATCACCTAACCTCTTTTAAGTATGTGGACGTAAAAGACAAACACTCCTATAGATAGCTAAAATTTATTAATAAAATTAAATTTTGGTGGGAAGTAAAATAGAAAGAATTTTCAATCTATTTAGTCTGCAATTTTAATATTTTAGATCAATTAATAGCTATGCCTAGTACGTCTTTAGCATACTAGGCACACTATTTTTAACAGTTATTCTAACAAGTCTTTCCCAAACCATTTCATACTTATTTCTTTATACGTTCCATCCTTAACCATCTCTTCAATCGCCTTATTAATCGCTTCTAATAAAACTTCATTATCTTTATTAATCGCCACTGCAATTTCTTCTCTTTTAATGACCTCTCCTAAGGCTTGAATCTTCAATCCTGATTCTTGCATTGCTGAAATACCTACAATTCTATCAGTAATTACTGCATCTAGCCGACCTGGTGGAAGATCCTGTAATGCATAGATTTCACTAGGGAATTCTTTGATTTTATCTGTATATTTCTTAGCATCTTCAACATACGTACTAGCTTGCATAACGCCTATCGTTTTTCCCTTTAAATCTTCTACCGTTTTAATCTCCTTATTTTCACTTGAGATAAATACTGTAGCACCTGAAACATAATAAGGGATTGAAAAGTCGACCTGTTTAGACCTTTCCTCAGTAGCTGTCATACTGCCAATAATGGCATCATATTTATTACCTCGTAACCCTTGAATAATTGTTTCCCATGGATTTGTTACAGGATTTGCTTCAAGGCCAATCCTTTTTGAAATTTCTTTCCCTATTTCAACATCAAAGCCTACTAATTCTTGATTTTCCTTATAATTTAATGGTTTTAGTAAACCACTCATTGCAAATGTTAACTTGCCATCCTTAACCAATTTCATTTCTGTTGTTACACTTTTATCCTGATCCTCACTTTTTGCATCCGCAGTAGCTGGAATTTGTGTATTTGTTTTATTTTCCGAACATGCCGCCATTAGCGAAAAAACCAACACCAATAATAAATAGAATATATTTTTCTTCATCAAATAACCCCTCCATTTAATTAAGCTAGTTCTCCACCATCAATAGCAATTGTTTGTCCGGTAATATAAGATGAATCATCCGAAGCAAGGAAAGCGTATAATGCTCCGACTTCCTTAGGATCTGCATGTCGTTTCAGAGGGATACCTTCATTTACAACTTCCAACATATCTGGGGTATACTCAGCCATTTGCATAGGGGTTAGTACATATCCAGGACATATCGTATTAACACGGATATTTGGAGCAAGCTCCAATGCCATTGTTCGTGCTAAAAGATTAACCCCTGCTTTGGAAGCATTGTAGTCAGCATAGAATGGATGTCCTGTCACTCCATTTGTAGACGCTGTCATAAGTATGACACCCTTGCCCTGCTCCACCATAATTTTTGCGGCTGCTTGTGAAGTATAAAATACCCCGTTAAGATTAATGTTTAATACTTTACTCCATTGTTCAGGACTAATATCAAGAAACTTATTGCGAATGCTAATACCTGCATTCGCAATAAAAACATCTACACCACCTAAATCTCTTTTTATATTCTCAAAAACAGCGTTTACATTTTCAGGATTACTAACATCTACTACATAGCCTTTAGCAATTCCGGGATTTTCATTTATCGACTGTTCAATACCCTCTTTATTAATATCTAAAATAGCCACTATCGATTCTTCTTCTATAAAACGTTGTGCTGTGGCTAATCCTATACCACTAGCACCTCCTGTAATAACTACTCTCTTATTTTTTAAACTTCTATGATTGGTTCTCATTCAAACACCCCCCTAATGGTTATTAATTAATTCTTTTTTATTTTTCACCTTTTGTAGATATACCCTCCATGAAATACACCATTTAGAAGGCTCATCTAAATAGTCTGCTTCAATTAACTGATGAATTGTGCTATTTTGCGGTGCTGCTTTAACAATTTCTGGCGTTTCGTATGCTTCTTTAGAAATCTGCTCAAGCGCTTGAATATATTCATCTAAATCTGCCTTAGAATAAGATTCTGTTGGTTCAAGTGTAAATGGTTGTGGAACAATATAAGGATGATGACTAGTCCAGTAATGTAAACCAAAGTCAGTCATTCGGCGCTGTACATCCTCTGTTGTAACACCTGTTTCTTTCTCCAACTGCTCCCAACTATAACGAACTTGCTCTAATCTTTGCCCTTGTATATACGGCACACTTACACCACGAATTTTTGATACTTTACTATACAGATAATTGTTATTTAATACGGCTGTTTCTGCCACAGCTTTAAGTCCATCTGTGCCTAATGCTCTAATCCAAGCATAAGAACGCAAAATCGTTTGAGCTACCCCATGGAATGATCGTACTTTTCCAATCGAATGCTCTAATTGATCATTTAACACATATTGGTCTCCCTCTTTCTCAACAATTGGACCTGGCAAATAAGGCTTTAATTCTTCTGTGACCCCAAGAGCCCCTGTCGCTGGCCCTCCACACATGTGAGGTGCTGCAAATGTTTTGTGTAGATTGAAAAAACACATGTCAAAACCTGCTTCTCTTGCACGTGTGATTCCTAACAGTCCATTGGCATTTGCCTGATCGTAGTAACAAATTCCACCAACATCATGCACTATTTTCGTAAATTCTTTAATTTTAGAATTATAAATCCCTGTATCTTCAGGGTTAGCTACAACAAAACCAGCTGTTCTTTCGGATACAACTTCTTTCAATTTATTAATATCCGGAAAACCATTTTTATCTGGATGAATAGTTATTATTTTATAACCTTTTACTACTGCGGTTGCTGCTTGAGAAGGGTGTGAGAAGATGGTTGTAATAATTTCATTACGTTGATCTGCTTCACCTTTTACTTCAAAATATTTGCGTACAATCGATGCCATCGCAAACAACGCTTGTGTACCACCACTTGGTTGGAAAGAGAAACAATCCATCCCCGAAATTTCACGCATCGCTAAGTCCAAATTGTGAATTATTTCTAGCATTCCTTGGACAGTACTACCCTCTTGTAAAGGATGTAATTCCATTATTTTAGGATTACGAATAAGCAATTCATTAATTTTTGGAATATACTTCATCGTACAAGTGCCTTGTCCAATTTCAACATTAAAATCAGAGCCTAATGTTTCTTGCGATAGTCTTACATAATGTCGTAACACCCGCGCTTGTCCTATTTCGGGTAAATTTGGTTTATTTACTCTTTTCATTCTCTGAGGTAAGGATGAAACACCATCACCGACTGCTTCTACAATCTCATTTGAAGGTTGCGGAACTTCTACTCCGACTTCTCCTGATTGATGTAACTCAAAAATGATAGGTTCATTCCATTTAGCTTGATGAAAATCTTTATTTACATTCTCTCTTAGAATCTTATCCACGTTAAAACTCCTTTCTTCCTATTTAATATCCAACAATTGTAGCTAAAGCATTGATTAACTTATCAATATCATCTTTAGTATGAACTTCAGTTACACAATAAAGTGCTGCTTGACCGTATTCAGGAAATTCCAACGATAAGTCTTTACCACCGAAGATTTTTTGCTCAAGTAATCGTGAATTGATTTCTTCTACTGTTAATCCTGTATCGTTAAAATCTATAATGAACTCTTTGAAAAATGGAGAGGTAATTCTTGAACCCCGAATATTATTAATAGAATTCAATTGCATTACTGCATACTGACTGTTTTGCATAATGGCTTGACCTAACTCGTACATGCCATTTGGTCCCATTAATGATAAATACACACCTGCTGTAATCCCCCAAAGAGCTGTTTGTGTGCCTATCGACTCCTTACCGTTTTCTCTATCTGCAAAGGACGTACGATCATAGGCAATGTCACCAAAACCATATTCACCTTTCTTTACAGTCGGAATAATACCGAACAATCGTGATGGATATTCATTAACAAATTTTGGATCATTATATGTTGCAATAAATCCAGCTTGCCCTCCACTATAATTCATGTGCATACCTAATGGTTGAAGATCTCCACAGACGATATCCGCTCCATATTGACTTGGTGGTGCCAATACCCCTAGAGAACTTGGATCAACTCCTACTATCATAAGTACGCCATATTTTTTAGCAAGTTGTGAAATTTCCTGACCTTGCGACTCGATAAAACCTAAATAGGATGGATTTTCAAAGTAAATAGCTGCAACTTCGTTTGACAACTTTGCTTCTAAATCGGCTAAGTCCATTAATCCTGTATTAAGATTGAATTTTATTCCTTCAAATGATAACTGTGGTGTACCATAGTTTGTAATAACTTTTCTGCGTTCAGGAGAAAGTGTATTAGCAAGTAATATTTTCGTACGCTTTGTAATCCGACTCGCCATACGAATTGATGTAGATGCAGCTTGGGCCCAATCGAATGTAGGAACATTCACTACTTCCATATCCACAAGCTCCGCCATTAAGCTTTGATATTCAAATAATGCTTGAAAGCGTCCATGATCCTCATAAGGCTCTCCTGCATAAGCTGTTAAAAATTCTGCACGTTGATTCACTTCATCACATACAGCTGGTATGAAGTGTTGCCAGCAACCAGCTCCTAGAAAATTAATATAGTCATTGGTACTTACATTTTTATTTAAAAGACCCTCAATATGGCGTCGTAACTCTAATTCATTCAAAGCTTTTGGAATATTCATGGTACCTTTAAAATGTAAATCCTCCGGAATACACGAATAAAGCTCCTCAACGGAGTGAACACCAATTTCATCTAGCATTTCTTGCTTTACCTCAGTTACCATATTAGGGATATATGGATGGACCTTTTTACTCATTTAATTTGCCTCCCTCTATAATTATTTTTAGGCTAAGCCGCCACCATCAACTGTTAATGTCGTTCCTGTAACCCAAGCAGATAAATTACTTGCAAGGAATAGTACCCCTTTAGCAATATCTTCAGGTGTTCCTAATCTTGCTAACGGTCTATCAACTGCTGAACTACGTAAGAAACTTGATTCATCTATATTTAATTGTTTTGCTTCTCCACGAAGTAATGGCGTATCTGTATCTCCAGGACAAATGCAATTTACGCGAATATTTTCTGGACCATGATCAATAGCCATAGCCTTTGTTAAATTTACAACCCCTGCTTTTGCAGCACAGTAAGATGCAGCTTTGTCTCCACCTTTGATTCCCCACCCAGAACCAGTATTAATGATACTGCCACCATTTCCTCTCATGAGTGGGATTAAGTATTTCGAAAGTAGATAGACCCCTTTTAGAGAAACATTAATAACAGCATCCCAATCCGCTTCCTCTAAATCCACCACTGTTTTTCTACGGATAATGCCTGCATTATTAAAAAGTACATCTACTTTTCCGTATCTCTCCTGTATAGAATCAGCCACACTTTTGCAATCTTGTGTATTCGTTACATCACATTTTAAAAACTCAACATCTAAACCAGCTTCTTGAAAGCTTTTTTCAGTATCCTTACCTTTTTGTTGATCAATATCTAAAATCACAGTTTTAGTTCCCAACTCACTTAATAATTTAGCTGTTGCAAGGCCAATCCCTGAGGCCCCTCCTGTAATCACAGCCACTTTACCTTCCAATTCAAAATAATCTACCAAATAAATCTTCCTCCTTCCCTTTGCTTACTATATATCTAGCAAAATACGTGCCAAGTGTAGAAACACAAATCCATTTACAATTTTAATCTACGAAATGTCAGAAAGTTCTGATGTTAAAGGATTTTCAAAATGTGTATAGTAAAAGATTCAAAAATATACTAAATTTCCTTTTTGCCATTTTTGTCAATTCCGTTGTCACTTTTGTCATTAAAATTAGCCATAAAAAAACACAAATACCTAGAAAGTTCATTTTAAATTCCCCATTAAGGAGGTGAGAAATTTAAAAATCTCTAAAAGCAAGGTATTTGTGTCAAACTTATACTATAAATTTACACTTTTTAGTTTTCTATAAAGCGTTCTTGTACTTATGCCTAATTCTTCAGCAACACGTTCTTTTCCAGCAGTGTCATTTCCATATATAGAGAGCATTTGGTAGATGACCTCCATTTCCGTATCTTTCAATAGATTAGAATTGCTATAAAGATTTTGTGCTTGATTATTCTCGATGATATATTTCGGTAAGCTTTCCCTTGTTAATTGTAGGGAATTTTCCATTACCATACTGTACTCTAATACATTTTCTAACTCTCTTATGTTCCCTGGCCAAGAGTATGATTTCAATTCCTCCAAAAATTCCTGCGAAAAATCTTTAATAAATTTCCCTGTTTTATGCTGAATCTTTTCAAGTAATTTTACAATCAAATATTCTATTTCATCTGTTCTTTCTTTTAAAGGAGGTAATGTTAAAGGGATCACATTTAGTCGATAATATAAATCCGAACGAAACTCACCTTTTCTCACCATATCTTCTAAAGGTTTATTTGTCGCAGCAATAATCCTTACATTTACTTTTCTAGGCTCAATTGCTCCAACTCTATAAATAAGCCCATCTTGCAAAACTGTTAATAGCTTCGCTTGTAAATGTAATGGTAATTCTGTAATTTCATCGAGGAATAAAGTACCTTTATCTGCTACTTCAAAATAGCCCATTTTCCCTTTTCTTCTAGCCCCTGTAAACGCCCCTTCATCATAGCCAAACAACTCGCTTTCAAACAAGTTTTCTGGAATGCTTGCACAATTCAACTCTATAAATTTCCCTCTGTGTGTAATGCTATTTGAATGAATATATTTCGCTAATAAACTTTTCCCTGTTCCCGTCTCTCCTGTTATGACAATTGAAGATGGGCTATTTGCAATACTACTTAACTTACTCTTTATAAGTTGTAAGTGAGGTGCGTTGCCTAATACATATTTCGTATCGAATCCTTTTTTATTTTCAAGCAATAAATAGGATCCTTCGTTGTTCAAGGCATTAATAATCATATCTCCCAACCGAGCTAACCAATACTGATATTCCTTCGGCTCAGATGAAAATTTTTTCTCCCCCTCATCTGTAAAACTGACAAATGTCAAATATCCGAAGTGACGATCTCCTTTTACTAAATTCATTAGCATTTCGACTTTAGATGGACAGTTATTTTGGAACCTACAACCAGAACACACTTTCATTTGACCAGGTTTTTGTAAATATTGAACAGATTTAGAATAATACTTCTGAAAGAACGGAAGGTGTACCTGTATCCCTTTTTGCTTTCTATATTCTTCCGTTGCTATAAAAACTTCACCATTCGAAGTAAAATAGGCCATTTCCAATTGTAATAGTTCACCAAATGCATCCAGCATAGATTGCACTAATTTTTCGGCATTCAACATGATATTCCCCCCACAAAAATTGAAAAAGTAATATAGCCAAATTGTTTATAGTGAAAATAGCTCGTAATAGTCCGTAAAATAGTTAATAGATTAAGTTTCATGAAAATTACACCTTTTACGGAAGTTTAATTTAATTATCTTATCTTTTTTAATTCGCCAAAAGTTACATCTTACCTTTATAATTTTCTTCAAGTTAGGATTATAGAGCATGAGAAATGCCATGCAAAATTGAATTGCCCCATAAAAGTTAAAGGAAAATCTAACTTTAAATGGGGCATTCCATGACTGTGTAGCTAAAATTTATGTCTATATTCTATATCATCCTCTAAATAAGAAGTTTATCTCATTCAACAACGTCATTGATCTTTATCTGCTTTCCTACTCATTGTAAGAACTATTTACCTTTAAGCATTATGTTTTTTTACTAAATATCTGATCCATTATAGACAAAATTTGTAGATTAGATAATAATAACATTACATAGAGAAAATGAGGTGATTCCCTTGAAAATGAATTTAAACGTCTCACAACAAATTACTCAAACGTTGACAACTGAACTCATTCATCAATTGGAACTACTACAATACTCCAGCTCCGAATTAGAACAACATATTTATGAGAAATCAAATGAAAATCCACTATTAACTGTCATTGAGAAAAACATGAATCACACAAAGGATATTGTAGACCTTGCCACAATGTCCATAAAAGGTATTCAACCTAAGCAAAAGCAACAGTATGATTTCATTCAAACTCGATTAACACAGCAACATTCATATATTACCCAACTACTCGATCAAATACCTTTACATCTAAATCTTACACCACATGACAGAGAAATTTTAAAATATTTCATACATAACCTCGATGAACATCTATTTTTAAATGTAGATTTATCCAAAGTTGCTAAATCATTTAACATCTCTTTAGACCATATAAATACACTGTTAGATCTATTACAAACATTCGAACCTCTTGGCGTTGGCGTTAGAAATATGAAAGAGTATTTATTAATTCAAATTTACAATGATATAGAAGCCCCACCATTTGCAGCTCCATTCATTCAACATCATTTAGAACAAGTAGCTAATTTATCAATTAAATTGTTAAGTACAACTTACGACATTTCAATAGAAGAAACTCAAAGAACAATTCTATATATAAGAAACCTAAAACCCATTCCAGCTTCATTGGATAATAATGCTACTAGCGCGTATATTATACCTGATATAATCATTAGCAAATTGAATGGGGAATGGATAATAGAACTAAATAATCGGTTTTTACCTAAAATAGAAATTAATCAAGATTACGTAGATCTATTAAAAGAGTCCGTTGAAGATTATACCTATTACCAACAATGCATGAACGATATTATAGCTTTAACGCAAGGAATAGCTCAACGTGATAAAACTTTATACAGCCTGACACGATTACTTCTTGATTTACAAGCTTCATTCTTTGAACATGGAATAAAAGCCTTATCTCCTATGCGTTTAAAAGATGTTGCCCAAGCATTAAATATGCATGAATCCACCATAAGTCGTGCGGTTAAAAATAAATTTATCCGTACACCACATGGAATCTTTGCACTCCAGTCTTTATTTACAAAAGGAATTATCAACGATTCAGGAAAGCTTGATTCTGTGTCCTATATAAAAAGTCGCATTAAAGAATTAGTAGAAAATGAGAATAGAAAAACTCCTTTATCAGATCAACAACTAACTGAAAAATTAGAAACTGAGGGTATTCGAATTTCACGACGCACAGTTTCAAAATATCGTAAAGAATTGAACATAGCCAATTCATCTAAACGCATTTATTTATAAAAAACTTTATTATCAGTTACTTATAAGAGTATAAAGACAAAATAAATACCCTTCATTATGGGATTGACTGTCTCAAAAACGATAGTCAGTTCCCAAATGAAGGGTTTTTTCTATTACTTATAACCAGCCTTTTGTAACACCTGCATGAAATAAAAACGATACGTATTTTTTACAAATGTCTCTAGAGGTAGCCCTACATTCACTTGATATTTTGTAAATATAAAATAAAATCGTTTATCCCACTTTAGGCGTAATAACTCGCCTGCTTCTTCGCCATACTTCATCGTAAATTCTTCCATCAAAGGTTCGATCATCTCATAACAATAATCTTTTAAATGGGCCAGTGCTTCAATATCCTTATCCCTTTGAAAGCGTATAATCCAATCTACTAATTGTTCATTCATATTTGCACGCCGTCCTTTTAAAAAGAGTTTCTTCCTATTAAATTATACTCCTTTTTTGGCGAATCAAAAAAAGAACGATTTTTCCAGTAGATTTCACTCATCAATAGGACGATTCCAACGTAGATGATAGTGAACAGACCTCTTTTTCGTTTCTTTATCGAATACTAGTAATCTATCACCAGCTTGAATGACGTAGCTATTCTCTAATGTCCGAACAGTGGGCTGTTGTTGTTGGGAATTAATGATGCCAATATTGCGTTCCCACAATACCTGATGTTTGTTCATATCATAGAGCAATAACATGTGTTCAGCACTTTCTCGCTGTGTTTGCCGATATGAAACAAGAGCCGTTTTTTCTATGATATCTACATCCACCACTTTTGGTTGTAAATTTTCATAGGCTTGAATGGCTGGCTCGGTTAGGACAGCTTGACTAAAATCGCGAATGGTCTGATAATCCTCTACAGGCTGTGGATGTGTAGCAAAATAGCCCGGCAACTCTGTCTCGATGAAAAAACGGGCAGATAGGTAATCTTGAGCCTTCGAATCCTCACTTAATGTTTTACCATCAAAGCGATAGAATTTGCCATCGACCCCTTCCAAATATAAATGGTTCTCTAGGACAGCCATTTGATGTGCATTATTGCTCAATATCGCTATTAATGACGGATGTTGCGTTCGAAAATCTTTTTTAGAAAGTAGTTCTTTGCCTGTTTCCATATCTACCAAGGATAATTGACCAAACTCATCATCACGATGATGGACAAGAACACCCCCCATAAATTCCCCAAGCAGTGTTTCTTTATAGGAAGCTGATTTTGTCCATTGCTTTTCACCTGTTTGTAAATTCACAGCTACTAGGAGATGGTGTGCGATTAAATGCGTAATTCCATTCGATGTCCCATTATTTTCTGAGCCTTGCACCATTTGAACAGCAATGCTTTGTGAATCATCTGTATAAATCGGCGAATCGGATTTGATGGGAAAGCCTCTCCCCGCTAAGCCAAAAACAATCATTAATAGATTACTGACGAATAAAAAGGCAATGAGCAAAATGCTAGAAATAACGAGTCGTTTTCGTTTCATGACGATAAACAAAAATAGTAGAAGTCCCGTACCTAGCACGATGCAGAAAAAAATATCGTGGATAAGCCAACCATTTAAACGCCATGAATCGATATATCGTTGTAGAAATTGTTCCACTTCTCTACCCCCCTCAAACAACGATTAACTAAAATCTGAATAAAGCACATAACGGTCACATTCCAAGCATTGAAATAAATAGCCTTGATGATGACCATTGTTAATTAAGGATGCAGAAAGTTCTTCTTTTGAAAAGCCAGTATAATTATCAAATTGATCCTCAATTCCTAGCTCTACTAAGTCACGCCAACCAACATAGCCGATAAACGCACAATAGTCAGAGCAATGTGCCACCCAATTATTGCCCTGCCAGCTTACATAGCCAGGCGTCCGAAAGAGTACTTCCTCAGCAAACTTGGGGTTCGTAACCTGTTCATCATCCATTAAGTCTTGCTGGAAAGAACCATCATATTTTTGAGCTGCTTCCCCACTATGGATGCAGGAAGGACAAAGATAATCTACTTCCTCAATTGCATAAATACCACCAGTATAATAGACATCCACTTCTTGCTCGCAACAATCACATACAACGATTTCATCTGTTTCAAAAATTTCAGCCTCTAGAGGGTTTGGTAGATATTTAAACGTTGGAATTTTCGTTTTAAGCTGCTGATGGTCTCTAATTTTTCTTGGCAGCAGAGGATTCACCGAATTTGGTTTATCTATGTAGGTCTGGAGAACGCCATACTTTTTTCGATCCTTTTTATCGTCTTTATTCATAATGACAGTAAATAACTGATATGCCTCAGGATACATCCTAAGTAAACAGTAGACCTCTACTAATATCCTTAATGTTTCTTCTGTTTGTTGAACCTGCTTTAATTGATCTTTAAAAATATGCATTTGATTAATGGTTATCGGATTGGAAGGATTAAATTTTTGTCTTAGTTCGTGCCATTCTTCCACAATCGTCATAAAAAATAAGCCTCCTTCTCACTTGCTATTTGGCAAATGAATAATCTTTTATCATTTGGCAGATTTCCACTTTATAGTTTGTGTACCATTTGTCTTTACCCAATTGTTGTGCTGTTAAATGCTTGGCATTGTCTTTCCATGCTTGGATAGCCTCTAGCGATTCCCAATAAGACACCGTTATGCCCTTTCCTTCCTCATTTCTAACACTTTCAACACGAATGAAACCAGGCTGTTGCTGTGCTAAGGCTTCGATTAGATCAGCCATCTTGCCATAGCCATCCCCATCTTGCTCAGTTCTTTGCGATGTAAAAATCACTGCATAATATGTTTCCATTTATTTCTCCTCCTCTATTACTTTTATTGTAAACCATAATGACTTTGACTAAAATCTAAATATAGGACACTGAAAGGATTGTGACAGGATGGGAATTAATCCAAACATGGCAGAAATAGCGGCACTTCTTGGTGAAACGTCAAGGGCAACCATACTTGCTAGTATGATGGACGGTCGTTTTCATACGGCTAGTGAACTAGCATATATGGCTGCCATCAAACCACAAACTGCTAGCTTTCATCTTGCTAAATTAGTAGAAGGAAAGCTGATAAAAGTTGAAAAACAGGGTCGTCATCGTTATTTTCAATTGGCTGGTGAGGACATTGCTCAATTTTTAGAGTCATTCCTAGCCATCTCTCCACCACCTGAAGTACGTTCATTAAAGCAATCGAGCCAAATCAAGTTATTACAGAATGCTAGAACTTGCTATGATCACCTTGCTGGTAAATTGGGTGTCCAATTAACGGAATCGATGCTGAACGCAGGCTATCTTACATTGGAGGGTAAACAATTTGTCCTGACAGATGAGGGCATATTATTTTTTACGACATTCGGAATCGATTTAACTGCTTTAAAGAGAAAACGACGATCCTTTTCTCATGCCTGTTTAGATTGGAGTGAACGGCGTTATCATTTAGCTGGTGCACTAGGCTGTGAGCTATTAAATCAATTTTTCAACCTTGGTTGGCTTTTACGAGTTCCCTCTATTCGCGCCATTAAAGTGACGGAGAAAGGGAAAATAGGCTTTAAAGAGGTCTTTCATTTAGATTTGTAAATTAGGAAAGGGCACGGAGTTATCTCCTAGCCCTTTCTCCACTAAAAGTTCGGTTTACTAAATAAATGCCCATGATGATGAATAAGCCGCCAACCATTAGTGATGGTTTTAACGGTTCTTCCAATAACACCCAGCCTGTTAATACGCCAAAAAAAGGAGCTAAAAATAAATAGGCACTTGTTTTTCCTGGATCACTATTTTGCAGAAGATAATACCACCCTGCAAATTGTATGATCGAGGAAAAAATACTAAGCCACAACAGAATCAATAACGATTGTGGATTCACAATAAAAAATGGCTGTTCTAACAATGCGCTTCCTAGTAATAAGAGTAAGCCTCCAAATAGCATCTGATAAGCAGATAAAACCCACGTATCAAATAACACGCCCCATTTTTTCACTAACAAGGTGGCAGTAGCCCAAAAAACAGCTGATAGCAAGCCAAAAAGGATGCCTACTTTCAATTCAACTTGTGCCCCCATCGTAATCATCACCCCGATTAAGCCAAACAAAACCCCGATCCATTGATAGAAACGGTAGGACACTTTCATGAAAATGGTGGCAAAAATTACAACTAGTAATGGGTTTGTAAATGTTAAAATAGAAGACTCACTTGCCGTAATGGTGCGGAGACTTAAAAAAATACACCCCATCACACCTGCTGTTTGAAAGCTCCCGATCATGCATAATTTGAACCACTCCCTCCTTGTAATAGGATGAGGTCTCTTCAAGATGATAACAACGATAGCCATGATTATACCAGCCAATATAAAGCGAAGTGCAGCTAATAATAAAGGCGAGGCATACGGTAAGCCTAATTTAACAATGGCAAATGATGAACCCATTAAAAAGGTCGTTACTACTAATAAAGCAATAAATTGATAATTTTTCATCCAATAGCTCCTTACCTGATAGAATAATTGTTCTACGTACATTATAATCAGGAAGTATTTCAATGCTCATCGAAGTATGGATTACAACTCAATTGAAAGATTTTATAAGATTTCGTAAGGAAGAGGATAGTATTAAAAAATCTTACCTCCAAAAGCAAAGAGGTAAGAAACTATGGATTATTTATTTTGCATAAACGATCTGACGTTGTCTGCGATTTCCTCCGATTTTGTATGGTGTAAGTAATGATCCCCATCCAGTGTGATTACTTTGCCGTATACGGAATGTTTGACTTGTTCTTCATGCAGCGGTATCCAGTTCTTTTCAACTCCACCACTTTTCGCTTGGACAAATAAGAGAAGAGGTAAATCTTTAGGGAATGTAAGATTTTTGGCTGCCGTGAAATTTTTGCTAATATGTTCTAATTCATTTGAAGTACTTGTATTATAAAAGTTTTTGAGTGTAATCATCCTAATTTGCTCTTTTGTGTCATCATCATACGGAAGACCTGCATAGGGATCATCTGAAAATTTTATAAGAATTCTTGCAATCCCTGATTTTTTTAGCAGCTGTAACGACTTAATTGGAAACTTCGTGTCCATCCCCCCCTGTGTAGGGACACTGCTATCAATCCCGACAAATCCAGTTACCTCATTCGGATATTTATTAACATAATCGAGTCCATAGATGCCTGCTATCGAATGTCCCATTAGCATATACCGATCAATCTTTAACTCCAGTAAAGCTTCATGGATTTCACTAACAATATTCTCTGTGCTTCGTTCTTTAGCTGTATCCTCACTTAAGCCATAGCCAAAGGGCTCTATTGAAACGATCTTATAATAGGGAGCTAGTTCATCTATCAATGGCTTAAAGTCGAGCGTTGGTGCTGCAGTACCGAAGCCTGGTAGTAATACGATGGTTTCAGCACCCTTACCTTGAATGGTGACATTCATTTTTTCCCCATTCACGGAGACGAGCTGACCATAGGGTTCTATTTTTCCTTGCTCTATCTTGTTGCAAATAATGTTTATTGTAAAAACAATGACAAGTAGCCCCACAATGGATATACCTAGGACTGCCATTGATTTCAGTAAAACACGCATAAATTTTTTCATGTTTGATGCACGAGAGGGATTCACCTTTACTCGTGCCTCCTCCTTTACTACGATTATTCCAGCTACTTTTGAGCTGTTAGTGCAACTATAAAGGAGAGAGATGTCTTCCGAATGACGACAATATGAACACAAGATGAACAACAAAAAAATGTTACGACATCTGTATAGGAGTCGTAACATGCTCTCTTTAATTTAAGGTAATAGGTAATTTGACAATCATTGTCGTTCCATGCCCAAGCTCACTCTCGACTTCAATTTCTCCTCGATGTAGTAAAACGATTTGCTTCACGATAGCAAGCCCCATTCCACTGCCTTCATACTTGTGACTATGGGAACGATCGGCCTTGAAAAACCGTTCGAATATACGTTGCTGATCCTCTAAAGAAATCCCGATGCCTCTATCCGTTATTCGGACTATCACATGATTTGCACTTTGCTTCATGCTGATCTCAATCGTATCATTAGGACTTGAAAATTTAATACTATTCGTAAGAATATTTGTCCATACCTGATGTAATTGATCGTAATCAGCCATGAGGCGAACAGCCTTCAACTGGAGCTCAAAATCAATATTGCGAGAGGACCATTGAGGCTGGAGGGAGACAATGACACGTCTAATTTGTTCATCTAGACTGAACGTATCGAGATGCATTGGCTGTGTCTTTGATTCTAGTAAGCTCAGCTTTAAAAGGCTATCACTCATCTTAGACATTCGATTGGCCTCCGAAATGATGATATCAAGATAACGGTGTTTCTCGTCATCCGTTACATCAACTTGTTTCAGTGCCAATGCGTAACCAGAAATGGAGGTAAGTGGAGACTGCACCTCATGGGACACATTCGATACAAAATCTCTCCTCATTTGCTCTAGCTGCTGTAACTCCTCCGCCATATCTTCAAAGCTTTTAGCCAACGTACCTAACTCCCCTGATTGCTTAATATTTAATTCGACATTGAAATCACCACCAGCAATATGTTTAGTGGCTTGTGTTAGTTTTTTGATTGGCTTGACTAAAAACATCGCTGCAACTAAAAACACAACGCTTCCAATAACAAGGGCATAAGTAGCAAAATTTAGAATCAACTTGATGGAAAAGGAGGTTGAAGGTAAAGCAATCGTTTGGATAAACATCGCTCTCGTTCCCATTTCAGTTGTTAGAGGTATGCCGACAAGTATGGATGAAATACCACTTGGAATTACTTGAATGACCTCTCCATCCAGTACAGCTTGCACTTGTTCCATTGTTACAGGGGCTAACTGATTGCCATGAAGCTTTCCGTAAGCTGTAAACTGCCCTGTTTCTTCATAAATGCGAACATGATAGGATTCAAGCTGATGCATATCACGTATAAAACGATCGGCTTCATGATATGGCAATGTGTTTAAAATTTGTACCATGTCTTGTCCAAAATTTAATAAGGGAATTTGTAAGTTTTCATTTAATTTATCTTTAAATACCCATGTTGCCATGAAAAAAGAGATAACCGTTCCCCCAATGACAGCAACTAGAAAGATTAAAACGACGCGAGTATATAAAGATTTAATCATTCCTCAACCTCAAGCCTATAGCCCAGACCCCTTATTGTGTCGATATGAAAATCAGTGATGGTGTTGAAGCGCTCACGCAGGCGCTTAATATGTACATCGATGGTTCGATTATCTCCCGCATAATCAATCCCCCAAATTTGATCGATCAGTTGTTCTCTTGTATAGACTTGTCCAGGTGTTTCGGCAAGCTTATATAATAATTCAAATTCCTTGAGCGGTAGTGAAATAACATCTTTTCCTCTCATGATTTTATAGGTCTGACGGTCCAGCGTGACTTGACCAAGTTGAATGGTCTGCGAATGGCCAATCCTGTAGCGCTTCAAAAGTGCCTTTACACGTACAGTTAGCTCTAACGGATCAAATGGCTTTGTTAAATAATCATCTGTTCCAAGCTCAAAGCCCTTCACTTTTTCCCATGTTTCCCCTCTTGCAGTCAGCATCAGGAGAGGAAGATCCGTATTCGTTTTGCGGAGCTCCTTACATAGTGTCCAGCCATCCATCGTTGGCATCATAATATCTAGTATAACAAGATCAATAGGTGTTGAGCCGTAGATGGCTAATGCTTCTTTACCATCTCCTGCCTCCATTGTAGTGAACCCGTCTTTGCGCAGAAAAAGGCAAACAAGTTCACGAATGTTCGCATCATCATCCGCAACAAGTATCGTCGGCATACATTCGTTCCCCTCTTTTCGAATCTATTATTCACCCACATTATACTATATAATTTCTTTACTTCTCCCCTACCACACCTCACGATTAATTGCTGTGGCCTAAAAAACCACTTCCTAAAAACATAAAGGAAGTGGTTCTAATCAAGCAATTAACTTTGCAAACCATGCAACATAATGAGCACCTGGAATCAATAATAACTGTGCCACAATGGTTCCTAAAAATCTGGAGAACATCATCATAACAGACATTCTTTTCAGGTCTAAATAGCTTCCTCTCTTATTGATCACATCATCTGCTAGAATGGATATTTTCGGGTCAATGAATAGGATTAATAGTATTGTTGCAATGCCATTAATTAATCCAGATGCCATAACAGCAGTAGTCTTTAATTCTGGTACTAATAATGTAGCATACAATGCAGATAAAACGCCAATCGTATAGATAGCTGTAATAACAATATTGATAACAAATAATTTAATCGGTATATCCTGTAGACGAATGCCTTTTAAATAATTAAAATTTGGTGTATGAATATGCTTAATCCCCCGTCTTACATAGTCAAATGTAAAGCCCTTTTTCAATAAAGCGGGGATTGAACCTCTTTCCTCAGCCAAATGAACGATAGCTCTTGAAAAAATGGCTACAAAGGTGGGGATAAGTAAGATTCCTACTATTGTTCCAAGCGAAGCCGCTCCAATAATTAGTCGAAATTGATGTTCTACAAATGCCATCGCATTCTCCGTAGGTGCTGTATCAACAAGGCTCCCTGTGAATGGTTGTTGCATCATATTGGCTAACCTCGACACCATGACCATTACATTAAAAAGAGATAAAGCCGAAGCTAGTAATTTGACACGTGCTCCTGATAAACGAACTGCATATGCAAGCGTTTCAATCGCATGAATGATTAAAATAAATAAAGCAATCATGATTAATTTTTCTGTTATTAAATCCACATATGTACCTACTCTTTGCTTTCTAACGATTAAATATTGTAACGCTTATTCAATAAAATAGTTCCAATTGAAAAAATGTGCTGTCCTCGCCATAAAGAGTAGTGAACACCTTTGTTTTATTTGAAAATTTTTTCTAAAAGAGAAATATTTTAATTGTTTGGAGTGGTAGGCTACTTGAATCTTCTTGAATAGCGATACAGGTAACCTCTAAACGGAGCTGTGTTCGCCCAGAGGAAAGCATGTAACCTACACGGAAATTTTTCAACACTATGAAAAAACTTACCCTAAGAAAGGGTAAGTTTTTTGTTACTTCTACAGTTGCTTTACCATTAATTTTAATAGATCATCCTGTGACATCTCTTCCGTCAGGAGCGTTTCACCATCCACCCCAAGATAATCATGCGGATTCCACCAAGCACGTAAAGAATCTTCCCCGAAGTCATTTTTTTTGGAGCTAGAATGATGACGAATAACGGTTTCCTCAAAAGATAAATCAAAATAATAAGTATTGGCCTTCTGATCATAGAAGTGGATTAAATCTTTTAACATAGCTCCATAACGACTGGCATATAATATTCCTTCTACAATGACAACTTCACAACGACCTTTACCATACTCTGCGATTTGACGAATTAATTCAATAGAAAGATTGCCTTCTCGATCATGCACCTTTAACATATCACGTCGGACAACATCTTGCGCAATCAAAAGTGTACCATGTCCAAGATGATGCTGAAGTTTCTTTGCAATTGTCGTTTTCCCACTACCTGAATTTCCTCGAATAATAATTAGCTTAGAGTCCAATTTCCCCTTCTCCTTTTTAAGCTGCTCTCCTAGACCAAATGACAACAGGAATCAATACTAACGACAATAGCCCTCCTGCTAAGGACAACACTGCATAGCTTGAATTCGCCACTACCATACCTGATAGCGCACCACCTGATGCACCTGCCAATGCCACAAAAACATCCATCTTGCCCTGTGTTTTTGCACGGGTAGAAGGCTCCGTCGCATCAACAATTTGAGCAGTTCCACTAATTAAGCCAAAGTTCCAACCTAATCCCAGTAAAGAAAGTGCCACAATGAGTAGCACCATTGAATCGCTTGGTGCAAATGCAGCCACTACGCCAGCGAGTAGCAACGTAATACCTGAAGCTATACTCATTGCTGTACGTCCGATTTTATCAACAAGAATACCTGTGACAAGTGATGGCAGATACATAGCACCTACATGAAACCCTATCACAATACCAACCTCGGCTAATCCATGTCCATGATGTTTCATATGTACAGGGGTCATTGTCATGATGGCCACCATGACAATTTGTGTCAGGACCATAACTGTTGCTCCTACCGCTAGGCCTCTTTTATTGCTAGATATAGGCATGGATGGTGTTTGATTTTCTTTGTTCATTCTTTGCTTATGTGCCTCTATGGCTTTCGCTATTTCTAGCGGGTCAGGACGCAACATAGTAAACAATACAAGCCCCGCCATAATAAAGGCCAAAGCAGATAATAGAAATGGACCCGCTAGAGCTGGAATACCGATAGACAGCGCCACTTTTCCCATCCATTCTACTAAATTCGGACCTAAAACAGCACCAAACGTGGTCATAAGCATGGTTGTACTAATCGCCGTAGCACGTTGCTTATTATTGGCTAAATCTGTCCCAGCGTAACGTGCCTGTAAATTAGTTGCCGTACCAGCTCCATAGATTAATAGAGAGGCAAACAATAACACAATACTATTCATTAAAGTAGCAAGGACTACACCTATTGCACCAAGTCCACCCACTATAAAACCTGTTGATAAGCCTATGCGGCGACCATAACGCTGAGATAGTTTTCCTACAATGAAAGCGGCACCCGCAGAGCCTAACGTAAATAATGCAGAGGGTACACCTGCATAGGCATCCGTTCCAAGCATTTGTTGTGCCAGTAGAGCGCCTACCGTTATACCCGCCGCAAGTCCAGCTCCCCCAAAAATTTGGGATAAGCTAACAACTATCAGTACACGCCTATATAGGTTTTTTAGTTTTTCTGGTGACTCAATATAGGACGCTATTGACTCTTGAGATTTTTCAACCATTTTTCAACCTTCTTTCTCTATGTATATCAAACAAGATTACTTGAATTAATGAAGAAGGAACCGTCTCCATCTAGACAGTTCCTTTCCTATGCTACCATCTTTTTATACCTCTATCGTATGCCCCAATTGGTGTCATGCATAAAGGACATGATATTAATGTGCATGCATAACGACATTCTTTTTCTTAGCGTAAAATAAGAAAGTAGTGGTTAAACTTAAGCTTATGATTCCGAAAATAAGTCCCATACCACTTAAACCAATTAAATCTAGCATCATACCTGTTGATAAAAGCACGATTTGAAAGACGACGGAATCAATCATGTTGCGGAATGAGAAAAAGCGTCCATGAAACTGTTTGGGTACTTGTTTTTGGAAAATTACCATTGTCGTTGGGAAAAAACAGCCAACTGAAAAGCCAAAAACGCCAAATGCCACTAAAGCGAAAAATGGAGTCTCTGCCAGTAATAATAGGAGCTCCATTGAGCCGATAATAAAGGCTAATGAAAAAAGCAGTGTACCCATTTGTACACGGTCAGCAATCATTTTCAAACCAGCTGCACCAAGCATAAATCCGATACCTTCCACCGTATACAATAATCCTGAAATTGTGGTAGATTGATGAATTTCAGATATTTTCATAATCACTAAATTAAAAGAGCCTAAAAATAATGTAGGAATTAACATTAAGACAAGCGTCATCAAGACGACTGGATGCTCTTTGATCATCGGTAACACTTCTTTAAAATTCCCTTTTTCTTTGTTTGTCATCGTTTCAGTAGATGCTTCATCCAATTGCAATAAACTAGTAATGACAAACATGCCTAAATAGACAATAAATGAAATAATATATAACCATTTTAACTCAAAAAAACTGAGCATAAACCCGGCAGCGGCTGTACCGATGATCCTTGAAATGGTTCTCGCATTCATTTGCCAAGCATTTAATGTAATTAAATCCTGTTCCTTCGCAATCATGGGAATAATAGATTGCAAGGCAGGCATATAAAATGCTGCTGCTATTTGCAGCGTGATTAAAAATAGAATCATCCAAATGACCGAATTAGTATAAAGTGCGATAAACATAAATAAAACACTGATGATGCGTCCGATACTCGCCATCTGGACAACCGTTTTTTTCTTCGATTGGTCAATGATACGTCCTGCCATTGGACCAACAACTAAGCCTGCTAAAATACCACAAGAAATAATTAATGATTTGTGAAAGTCAGAAGGTACTACCTCTTGCATAAAGGCTAAATTGCCAATAATGCCAGCCCATAAGCCGAGACCTACGACAAATTCACCTAATAAAATAATCCATACGTTTCGATTTCTCCACATGCTGTTCTCCTTGTTGCTATCATAAAATTTATCGTAACAAAATTTTAAATATTCGTACATAAAAATATAGAAAAATTTGCTAGATGCTACTATTCTTTCTCTTTCTAGTTTATCTTAACGAGTATACTATTTTTCCTAGAAGTAGTACTCATTCAAAAGTTTGAACTTGTCCTCAAAAGAAAAAACATCGTTTGATGGGCGTATCAAACGACGTTTTTCATTAAGAAGTTTCTAGTTTATGAACAAGTACTTTTTTTCTACGCTCAACGATTTTTTGACAGATGAACGTCACGATAAAAATGAAGCCAACTGTTGTTGCCATCATACCTGCTATAGAGGTATCCCAAAATTTCGCTAAATAATAGCCAATGACGGAAGCAGCAGCTCCAAACAGCATACTATAGACGAACATTTGCTTAATCGTCTTGCTGATTAAATAGGAGGTAGCAGCTGGCCCAATCAACATGGCAACCACTAAAATGGCCCCTACACTATCAAAAGCTGCCACTGTTGTAAACGAAATCGATGTCATAAAGCCATAATGAAGAAAGACAACGGGAATGCCAATGGTTGCTGCATACACAGGGTCAAACGTTGCAAGCTTCATTTCTTTAAAGAATAGGAGTAGGAACGCAATATTAATGACGAGGACGAGTAAGAGCATCCATACTGCCTTAGGCATTGCCAGCCCAAGCAATGTCCATTTATCCCAAGGAACAAAAGCAATTTCTCCCATTAAAACATGCTCAACATCTAAGTGCACATTGCCTGCAAATAAGGTGATGAGGAGAACACCTGCTGCAAACAGAGATGTAAACACTACGCCTATCGCTGCGTCTTCTTGAATACCAGAAGAATGTAATAATTGCACAAGATAGGCTGTTAAAATCCCTGCAAACGCAGCACCTACCAACATCCAAAAACCATTCAACGTTTGGGTAATAAGGTAAGCCATCACGATGCCAAAGAGCACTGTATGACTGATCGCATCTGCAATCATGGACATTCTACGCAAGATGAGGAAGACACCTGCAATTCCACAAGTTACCCCAACTAACAGTCCCGTGAATACAACCCAAAATTCGATCATCCTACATCACCCTGCTTTCGAAATTGCATTTTCCTACGATATTTACTAATTTGGCCAGCTGGACTTATAAAATACGATAGAAAGAATATACCTGCTGCCACTAAGACAATAATCGGACCCGTCGACAACCCAGTTCGAATCGCACTAATAAAGGTTCCTGTTATACCAGCGATACCTCCAATCGCGGCACTTAAAATGAGCATTGTGCTCAATTTTTTTGTCCATAGCTTGGCACTGGCAGCAGGGATAATTAATAGAGCTGACATTAAAATGACGCCAACAGCTTGTATACCTGTAACAATTGTCATGACAATTAAAACCGTTAATGTTGCCTTTAAAGCCTCTATTGGTAAGCCAATCCCTTTTGCATAAACAGGATCAAAGATCAGTAGCTTCCATTCCTTATAAAGCAAGAGACTGACCACAATAATGATGGTTGCACTAATAAAGAGCCACATTAAATCTGCCTTGGTCATCGTCGCTGCTTTACCGAAAATAAAATTATTCAGACCACTCTGGTTCCCCAGTGGGCTACGGTTAACCACTGTTAAAAATACAACACCAACACCAAAAAATACGGTGAGGACTAATCCAATGGCAGCGTCAGCCTTCATTTTTGAAAATGACACAATCCATTGAATACAATACACAGATAATGCAGATGTAATGCCCGCTCCTAGCATTAAAATTGGCAATTCCTTTTGACCTGTTAGCAGGAACGCAAGGGCAATACCTGGTAATGCTGCATGCGCAGCAGCATCCCCAACTAGACTTTGTTTCTGTAAGAAGGAGAACGTGCCTGTGATGCCTGCTGCAATGCCAAGTAACATCGTTCCACTAAGTACCCACAATAAGTTACCGCTTAACATTATGTCCCTCCTTACACATGCTGCATCATGAAAAGTTTACCACCATATGTTTTTTGTAATTGCTCTGGTGTAAAAACATCTTCCGTTGCGCCTGATGCTAAAATCGTTTTGTTTAATAGAATCGTATAGTCAAAGTATTCTTTGACGGTTTGAAGATCGTGATGCACAACAAAAATACTTTTTCCCTGTGCCTTTAAATCCTTTAAAATATCAATAATCGTTTTTTCTGTCGCAGCATCTACTCCTGCAAATGGTTCATCTAAAAAATATATATCTGCATTTTGTGCAAGGGCTCTAGCTAGGAATACACGCTGTTGTTGGCCTCCTGAAAGCTGCCCGATGGAACGCTCTGCAAAATCCTGCATCCCAACACTTGCTAAAGCTTGTCGAGCAACAATTTTATCCTGCTTAGACGGTCTTTTAAATAAGCCTGTATGGCCATAACGCCCCATGAGCACCACATCCAACGCATTTGTTGGGAAATCCCAATCCACCGCATTACGCTGAGGCACATAGCCTACGACTAAACTCTTTGGCTCAAACACCTTCCCTAAAATTTCTACCTTTCCCACTTTATTAGGAAGCTGATTTAAAATGGCCTTTAAAAATGTGGATTTCCCTGCACCGTTCGGGCCAATAATGGCAGCTAGATGACCTGTAGGCACTGTTACACAGGCATTTTCTAATACTGTTTTTTTATCATACGCCACTGATAGATTTTCCACTGTTAATGCATACATATTCTTCACCTACTTTAATGCATCGACGATCGTGTCGATGTTATGTTGATACATACCTATATAC
Source organism: Lysinibacillus sp. LK3 (assembly GCF_001043675.1). Classification (NCBI taxonomy): domain Bacteria; kingdom Bacillati; phylum Bacillota; class Bacilli; order Caryophanales; family Bacillaceae; genus Lysinibacillus; species Lysinibacillus sp. LK3. The sequence goes on along the minus strand of NZ_LDUJ01000014.1, from coordinate 465,465 downwards.
GTACCTTCTGTTGTTCCTTCAGCTCCCATAGCATCTGAGAATAATTCCCCACCGATGACAATGTCGTGGCCTTTCTCCTTAGCCCCTTCAATGACAGCTTTCATCGCCTTATCGGACACACTGGATTCTATAAAAAGAGCCTTAATCTTATTTTCTACTAAGAAATCAACCATCTCCTGAACATCCTTCACACCATACTCTGAATCCGTACTCAGCCCTTGCAAGCCACGTACTTCAAATCCCTGACTTCTGCCAAAGTAATTGAATGCATCATGAGCCGTTACTAATATTCTTTGTTGCTGTGGTATTTCATTCACACGCTTTTCTGCGTAGCTTTGTAAATCATCCAGCTTTTTCAAGTAAGCTGCTTCATTTGTTTGAAAATCTTCTTTAAATTCAGGGTATTCTTCCTGAAGCTGCGTACTGATTGCCTTGACAACACCTTTCCAAAGCTCAACATCAAACCAAATATGTGGATCATGGAGCATGGCATCCGTATCACTGGCAAGCAGTTGCTTTTCATCTAATGTCTCGCCCACTGCCAAGACCGTTTTATCCTTCGCCATTTGTTCAAAGATATCGAGCATTTGTCCTTCTAAATGTAAGCCATTATAAAAAATGACTTCTGCTTTATCCAATTTCGATAAATCACTTTGAGTCGCCTTGTAGAGATGGGGATCTACGCCTGGACCCATCAATGCTGATACCTGTAAATGATCACCACTGATTTCTTTAATCGCATCTGCAATTTGTCCTGTGGTTGCAACCACAATGCCTTCTTTTTCACCCTCTGTTTCTGCTGAACAGCCAAATAATAGAAATGAGAGTGATAATACCACCACACCTAACCATTGTTTCATTTTCCTACCTCAACTTTCTCTTTATTAAGCAATTGTTTGAAAAAAGTGCCTAAACTACGAAGTAACCAATTGGCGGACAAGCCGTAAATTGGTTGTCATGCCCGCCCTAGTCGTATTCAACGCCAATATCCTAACTTTTTCCACACAATACATTAATTTATATTCATTTTCCTGATAAGCTGGCGCCAGCTCATCCAGAAAAGGATTAACATCATACCTGCGCCTACTGAATCGGTCAGTTTCCATACGATTGCTAAAATAATTAAAATGGCCATTGGAAGAATCGTCAGTTTGAAATCACCTAAATCTTTCATTCACGCACTCTTCTTTCTTTGGAGATATTTTGTTTCCCTTAGGAAAAATATATGCTTAATACAAAGAAAATTCAACTACTTTATGAAAATTTCTTTAAAAAAATTTTTTTCTTATACAAAAATTAGTTTAGCCCAAACAAAAAAATCCCTAATGCAGACATTAGAGATTCTTTTATAAAAATACATAGATTTATGTTAATATACTTTTATTCTTCTTTTTCTAGCGGCTTTCCTATAAATTCAAATGCATAAATATGTGTTTTTGTTAATTCAATAATATCCTTGATTAAAGCTTCTTCTGATTTTTCATAGCCGCTTGCAATCCATTGCATCATCAATCCATAAAAGCCGTAGGAAGTATAATGCTTGAACATGTTCATGTTGACAGGCTGCTGATTGATCGTCTCAAATTTAAATTGCTCTTGATAAATTTTTGTGATCGTTAAGGGCATACGGGTGTGCAACCCAGGAATCGTATCTTCCACATTCAGCAGCTCGAAAAACAAACGGTGCTTATAAATGTAATGAATAATATTAAAGGATGGTGCTTTCAATTTTGTCGTGTATACCTTTTCTCCATATAGGTAGCGTTCACCTACTGCCACTTCCAGACCATTCAGCATTTGTTCTAGTAAATTCTCTGCTAGTTCAAATTTATCTTGAAAATGCACATAAAAGGTACTACGGTTATAGCCCGCTCGTTCTACAATATCCTTCACTGTAATGGCTTGAAAACCATGTTGTTTCATTAAATCGACAAACGCTTCATAAAAATGACGGCGGGTTCTTTCTTGTCTTTGTGTCCATTTTGGCAATTTTACTTCCCCCTTTTAGACATTTCAGGCACATATGTCTACTAGTTAGATATTTACTACGACATTAATGATTGTTTCCGTTTTCAGGCGTTTTACAATAAAAGTACACCGTGATTTACACAGTGTGCAAGAAAAAAGTTTGTTTAAGGGAGTGTCATGTATGGGGAAATTACAAGATAAAGTCGCAATTATTACAGGTGGTGCTTCTGGTATCGGTGCTGCAACAGCCCAATTATTTGTAGCAGAGGGTGCAAAAGTGGTGCTTGTGGACCTAAACGAGGAAAAAGGCCAAGCATTTGCAGCTGAACTACAGGCAACAGGAGCAAAAGCCATATTTATCAAAGCAAACGTAACGGATGAACAGGAAGTAGCAGCTATTTATCAAACAACTATTGAGGCATTTGGCAAAGTCGATGTCCTTTTTAATAATGCAGGGATTGGTCGTGTTACGCCAACTGAGGAGCTTCCTTATACAGAATGGCGTCAAACTGTAAATGTAGACTTAGATGGTGTATTTTTAATGGCGCAGGCTGCCATCAAAGAAATGCTAAAAGCGAATGGTGGTACAATCGTTAATACAGCTTCGATGTATGGTTGGGTTGGCTCGCCAGGATCAGCTGCTTATAATGCTGCAAAAGGAGGCGTGATTAATTTAACACGTTCATTAGCATTAGAATTTGCTACGCGAGGGATTCGTGTCAATGCCCTATGTCCAGGCTTTATTGATACACCAATTATCCCAGAAGAAAGTAAGGAGCCATTACGTCAAATCACACCTATGCAACGACTAGGACAACCAGAGGAAATGGCGAAAGCTGTTTTATTTATGGCATGTGACGATTCAACGTTTATGACAGGGAACACATTAACAGTAGATGGTGGCTACACAGCCCAATAACGACGTTTAAAATAATCGCTACCCGACTAAGGGCAGCGATTATTTTTTCACTAGAAAAATTTGCAGTTTTTATCCATTTCCTGCAAACTATTACTAAAGCGAGCAAGAAAGGATGAAGACAACAAATGAAAAAAGTAATAGGTACATTATTATTTTCTATTCTGATTATAGCTAGTGCAGGCAATGTACAAGCTGCTGGCTTTCGAGACGTATCAAAGGATCATTATGCATATGAAGCTATTTTATGGGCAGAAGAATATGATATTGTTAATGGCTTTACAGACGGTACATTTAAACCGAATGCTACCATTACTGAACAGCAATTAGCAAAATTATTAGCCAATTTTTATGAGCTCGAAACGCCCATCGACGAATTAAAAAAGCAAACGCCTTCGGCAAACTGGTCGGATGATTTCTATAACCAGCTCGCAAGCTATGGGGTGCCTTTAAATGGCTATTTCGACAACCGAATCCGAGCGGCTACTGTGAAGCGTGGTGTAGTGGCACAGGCTATTGCTCATTTAGCTAGCGGTAAGAAGGGCTTAGATCAATCTATTCAATTTTTACTTGATACCTATATTTCTTCTGGGCTAAATCCACAGTATGAAGAGCGTAATTTACAAAAGTTTTATGGCGTGACAAGCAACATGACCCGTGCGCAAGTTGTCACGATGCTCTATCGTATGGACGAACGAAATTATTATGAAATTTCAGCGGATGCACAAGCAATTCATGAGAATGCCAACAACGTATCCTTAAATAATAGGGCAAAAAATGCTCAAAATCAGCTCGACAAATCATTACAGCAGGCTACTCCTAGTAAAAGCGCATGGGAAGGTGTGTATACTTATTACTATAAATGGGGTAAGGGTACAAATGAGTTTAACCGCCGTGATGCTATAATCTCCAATGCCACAAACAAGAGCTTTTCTATTGCTTTAACGGCGAATGATGGCTCCGCTTCAGGTAGTGTAAATGGCACAGCCACAATTACAAGCAATACGAAAGCCCTTATGAATACATCCTCGAATGGCAATCGTTGTGTTGTCGAGTTTGAACGTTTATCTAATAATGCCCTAAAGGTGTCCGAGATTGATTGTCGTGCTGAACGTAATGAAGGGACCAATTTTTCGGGTACCCTCAAGCAGCAATAATTTGTAACAGAGTCTGAATCATTCAGGCTCTTTTTTCATCCTTAAAAGCTTCATAGCTATGTTTGGCGATGGCAATAAAATCTTCGAGACAGGGATGCATATGCTTATCTTTATGCCATGCAATATCTGTATAAATTGGCGCTAAATCAATTGTGGACGGTACTTCCATTAATTGCCCACTTTCCAGCTCCTTCTCTACAACCATTTTAGGTAAAAATGTAATACCTAACCCTGCCATCACACATTGCTTGATTGCTTCAATACTGGCGAATTCAATCATTTGTAAGGGATTGACACCCTCTTGCTGTAGCTGTGCCTCTAAATGATTACGATAGGAGCACCCTGTTTCTGTTAACAACATCGTTTCAGTTGAAATTTGTTGAGCCGATAGAGGCTGACTAATTTCTTTGGGGGCACTCACAAAAACAAGCTGTTCCTGAATCAATCGCTCTCGATTGAGCATGGCTGTTTCCTGATAAGTGTCCGTTATCAATGCAATATCAAGTTTACCAGCTTGTAATAAATCCTTTGCAATAGCTGTTGTATGCACAGGCTTGAAAATGATTTTCACTTGCGGGTGTGCTTGTTGAAATTGCTTTAAAATACTTGGTAGTCGATAGACACACTGACTTTCCTGTGCCCCTACCTTCAATAGGACTTGCTCCTGCTCGTTGGATATAGCTTTTTTCATTTCACGGTCTAGCTCAAGCATTTTTTTTGCATAATGCTGTAGACGCTTGCCCTCTTCTGTGAGAATAATGCGCTTGCCAAGCCGCTCAAAAAGATGAACACCTAACTCTTGTTCTAATGTTTTTATCTGAGCTGTAATACTCGATTGAGCGTAGTCAAGAAGCTGGGCTGTCTGTGTAAAGCTTAATGTTTCAGCTGCTGTAAAAAACGTTTGAAGCTGCTTAATATCCATCACTTGAACCCCTTCATCTATTTCTTCGATAGTTTTTGTTGAAACATTCATCCTTTTCGATAATAAAATCCAATATACACTAGTTTGTAGCTGAAAGAAAGAGATGGCTGCATTTACCAATAGCGCAAGTAAATATCTAACATCAAAAGAACCTTTTATCATATAAAGAGAAACGAATTTGGAGACTTCTTTCCTCCAAATTCGTTTCATTGTATTGTGCTATAAAAATAGTCAATATCATCTAAAGGCAATAAGGTCGACTTATTGTAAGTCTTTTCTAAGATGATCAGCTGCAGACAATGCTTTTAGATCTTGAAGGATCTCGCCTGGCTTGTTTCCTTCTCCTAGAATATATCCCTCAAAGGTTATCCCAACAAAATCAAAAATATGTTGAAATTGCTGAATCATTGGTAACCCCTTTATATAAGGCTCATCTCCACCAACTGCAATGACATATGCTTTTTTAGAAGACATTAATGCTTTAAAATCAGGATAATTCGGGTCTCTTAAGGTTTGTGACCATCGATCAATAAAGTTCTTCATTGCTCCTGTCATACTATACCAATAAATAGGCGTAGAAAATATAAGAATATCATGTGGAAGAATACGGTCAATGACGGCGTTATAATCATCGCTGACATCTGTGAACCCTTCCGCAGCATGACGCTTATCGATTATTGGCTGAATAACACAGTCCTTTAGATAAATTTCTTCAATCATTAGGCCTTGAGTGGCTAATTTTGTTAAAGTCTCTACATTCCCATTCGACCGATTGCCACCGTAAATAACTGCTATTGACATTTAGAATATCCCCGTTTCCTTGAAGTTTTTACTATTGTTCCCGTATACCTATATCTTATTATGAATTTACAATTCGATAAAGATGATTATTTCGATAAAATCAATCGAAAAAAATGATTTTAAAGGGGTTGCTCTTTTGCAAAATGTATAAAGATATAAACATTTTTTTGCTGTATTGAGCTTCTATACCCTATTCTGTATTAAATATCTTGAGAAAAATCAAAATATCTCTTTAGTTTTTAAGAAACGAGGATATTGTAAAAGAGAAAAATGAATACTGCGAATGATAGTGATTAAGATGTGCTAAAGTTAACAAAGTATTGCATTGATCCAAGCATTAATATTCTTGTTTTCTAAAAATTTGTCGCACATAGCAAGTTAGTAGTCACTGTTCGCTAGTTACAAGGCTTGATTGAGAAGATACTATATAAACTGTCCCGTTCAAACAAAGCAGGGCAAAAATCACGATATGAACAATAAATATACATGATGAAGGAGCCTCAAATTGATGTTGTTACATACCTCTAATCGTATTAAAATGCCTTTGGGATTTTGGGAAGGATTACGTCAAGTAGGAATTGCCCCGCAAGACGTGGTTCGAAAAGCACGGCTACCTATCACTATTATTAAGGAATCAGTCGTCTCTATAACCCAATATTTTTCGATGTGGCAGGCTTATTCCGATATCATTGACGACACTGCTAAAGGAATCATCAAACTAGCGACTAGCTTTGAACCAACTCATTACCCACCTACTGTCCTAGTAGCCTACCATGCACGTGATTATCGTGATGCGTTAAAGAGAATGGTACGGTACAAACAACTGTGTCCGCCTGAAAGCTTGCGTATCACTGAGGAAGGTGAGGATTGTACAATCGAACTAGATTGGGCCTATACTGAGCAACCTGGTCCACCTATGCTGGTTGGTATCACACTTGCATTTCTTCTTGAGCTCGGACGTCGGGGGACAGGTCAACCGATAGAAGCAAAGTTAGTTGAATTTTCACATCCTATGGGCGATGTACAGACCCTTGAAGAGTATTTCGGTTGCAGTATCCAAATGGGTGCAACGTGTAACCGGTTGACGATACACCGTGGGGATCTGGATCGTCACTTTGCCTCATATAACTTAGAGTTACTGGAAATGTTGACCCCTCTTCTGGATCAATCGTTGAATGAGCACCAACTTAGCAGTTCCTTCACTGAGATGGTTAAATGGATAATAAAACGAAGCTTAGCAGGAGGACGCCCTGACATACAGACAGTCGCGAGCGAGTTAGGAATGAGCGACCGTACCTTGCAGCGCAGGCTTACTAACGAATGCACGAGCTTTAAGTTTTTGTTAACACAAGTTCGACGTGATCAGGCACGCGAGTATCTAGCAGACCCCTCGCTTGATATTAAAGATGTCGCCTTCCTGATTGGATACGAAGATCAGAACTCGTTTTACCGTGCCTTCCACCTTTGGGAAGGTGATACGCCTTCAAATTGGCGTTCTAAACATGTAGGAACAAATTAGATAAATATAAAATTTTGAAACACAATAGCAATAGTCAGACATTCAAAAAAGTTGGAGTTTTATTTTTACATCCACTTTAGAAAATCAGAATAGATAGAGGAGCAATGTAATATGGATATAGGATTGAACAATAAAACAGCTTTAGTGACCGGATCTACAAGAGGTATAGGGAAAGCAATCGCTATCGAACTAGCCAAAGAAGGTGTGAACGTACTAATAAATGGACGAAATGATGAAGAGGTACAACGCACTGTAAATGAAATTAAATTAACTTATCCATCTACTTTTCCACAAAATGCTACAGCCGATATTGCTGATATACATCAAAGAGAAGCTTTATTTGAAAAATATCCCTGTATTGATATTTTAGTGAACAATATGGGTATCTATGAAATTATGCCATATGAAGATGTTGATGATGATACATGGGAAAAATACTTTCGTACTAATGTTCTTGCGGCAAATGGATTATCTAAATTTTACTTGCCTAAAATGTTGGAAAATAATTTTGGTCGCATTATTTTTATTGCAAGTGAAGAAGCAATTATGCCCTCGGGACAAATGCCTCAATATTGCATGACAAAAACGATGCTATTATCTTTGTCAAAAAGCCTATCTAAATTAACAATAGGAAGAGAGGTTACAATTAATACAATCATGCCAGGACCAACACTCTCTGAGAATGTGTATCAAATAATTGATGGTATGTTTCCTAATAAAGACATGAGTTTTTCTGAGAAAGAGAGAGAATTTATGATGACAAACCTACCTCAATCAGAAATCCAAAGATTTATCAAACCCATCGAAATAGGGAGAATAACTACATTTATATGTAGTCCATTTGCATCTGCATTTAAAGGTTCACCGATTCGTATGGATGGTGGTATGGTACCGACAATTTTTTAACATTCCCCTCGTCTCCATGACGATAAATCGCATGGCTGCATATTGCTCAATGAATGAGCAGAAGGAGCATATGGGAAAATATATTTCCACGACGTAAAAAAAGATTTACCAAATTACGGTATACAGAATGATAATAAACGACCTAATCGCTTACCGCAATTAGGTCGTTCTACCGTCTATGCTTCTACTGAGATATGCTGGAAGGTTGTCACATCAAATAATCCTGTATCTGTTAGCTTTAAAGTAGGAATAACTGGTAATGCCACAAAAGAAAACGTTAGTAAAAAATGGAAATCTAATGTTGGATTAAGCGTCTTTAATGCCCTGTGCAAGCCTGCTAGCTGCTCCTTTGCCTGTTGAGCTGGTACATCTGTCATCAAGCCACCAATGGTTAATGGCATCTCCGCTAGAATTTGGCCATCCGCAACGATCACAAAGCCCCCTTGGATTTCCTGAATGCGTGTAAGCGCCAGGACCATATCCTCATCATTTGTTCCTACAACAAGGGCATTATGGGAATCATGAGCTACTGTTGTGGCTACTGCTCCTTTTTGTAAGCCAAAGCCTTTAACAATTCCTAAACCTGTCGTGTGTAGCTGATGATGACGTTCGATGACGGCTAGTTTCAGTAAATCTTGTTCTACAGAAGGGACGAAAAAACCATCCTTTACAGGTACATCCATTATTACATGATTGGTAATTAGCTGATTCGGCACAATCTCCATTACATTCGCCTTTGTACCCTTTGTGAATGCTAGTTGTAGCCTATCCTTTGTAATGGTTGGTAAATGGACAGATTGATGGATATGAGCAGGCACAACTGGCTCTTGACGATTTGTCAGCATTTTACCATTTTCAGCCACTTTCTGCCCATTTTTCCATACGGCCTTTGCCTGCATTGTTGACAAATTCTCTACTAACACAAAATCTGCCTTATAGCCTGGTGCAAGTACACCTCGATCTAATAAACGATAGCATTCTGCGGTGTTAACGGTTGCTAACTGGATTGCTTGCAATGGTTGCATCCCTTCAGCTATTGCCATGGCGATATCATAATTGATGCTGCCTTCGTCGATTAACTCATCCACATATTTATCATCTGTACAAAAACCAAAGCGACGAGCATTATGTGACTGGACAGCTGGCAATAAGTCACGTAAGTTTTTCGCGGCTGAGCCCTCTCGGATTAGCACATACATCCCCTGCTCTACACGGTTAATGGCTTCCTCAGCCGTTACACATTCATGATCTGTGTGAATACCCGCAGCTCGATAGCCTGTAATTTGTTCGCTTTGTAAGCCTGCACAATGCCCATCAATGACTAAATTTGCTTCCTGCGATAATAAAATTTTCTGAAGCATGTCCTCTTGCCCATTTAATACCGCTGGGAAATCCATCACCTCAGCTAATCCACGAACCTGTTCATGTTGTAGAAATGGAGCCAAATCCTTAGCTGTTAGTGTAGCGCCTGCATTTTCAAACTGTGTACCTGGCACACTTGATGGCAGCATCACAAAAATATCCATATCTGCCTTTTGTGCATCATCTAGCATAAATTGAATGCCTTCTGCTCCTGCGACATTGGCGATCTCATGAGGATCAGTTATCACCGTTGTAATCCCATGAGGAAGTAAAACACGACTAAATTCCCCTGGTGTCAACATAGAAGACTCAATATGTATATGACCATCAATTAAACCAGGAATGACATAGCCTCCTGCCGCATCCTCTTCCTGTTTAGCGTGAAACTTATTCGTGCGATCTAGAGCCACAATCATCCCATTCTTCACGACGATATCTGCTTTTTGCCATGTTAACGAAAAAACATCCGCAATTTGCGCATTTCTCAGTATAAAATCTGCCTCTAATTTTCCTTGAGATGATAATACATTTTGTGTTAGCTGCTGTAATTTTATCGACATAACTTATACTCCTTTTTCTTTTAAGAACTATCATGCCAAAAAGATGCTAGCCATTGCAACTATTTATCGCTACATCAGTAAAAAACGACCATTGATCAATGGTCGTTCGAAAATTCTAGCTCTTTAGGTGGTTGCCCTTTTTTATTCATCAAGCGCATACGAATAGGCTCAATCTTTAATGTCACCATTTCATCCTGATTGCCAATAAAGATACTTGTAAAAAATTCGGCTAGTTTATTTTTTATCCCTTCTTCATGTACTTCAGTAAGTTTGCCTTCTATTTCCACATACGTATCACCAAAGCCACCATTTTCGTAGCCATATAAAATATGGGTATATGGGTTTTTGCGCAGCTCTTCCATTTTTTCTGAATGCTTATTCGTCACTGTATACAATACAAAATCTTCATGCTGGAATGTCATGTATCGTGAGTAAGGTTTGCCATTTTCTACAGTCGCCATTGTGCCAATCTTTTCTCGATTTAACACTTCTAAAATTTCATCACGTACAGAAGTCATAATATCCCATCCTTTCATCTATATATCTATTTTGCCCTCTTCCAAGAAAGCTAAACGGTCTTTTTTTGAAAAATGTGAAATGACAATCTTCGGGCATATTGAAAATCTATTGTTATAATAACTGGATGGACAACAGGAATTTTCGAATGAATGAGGGTTAAAAATGAAACAAGCTTTTTTTACGCGCTGTTTGTTTTTCATAACAGGCATTATCGTACTTTCTTTTGGTATCACATTAACAATTAAAGGCCAACTCTTTGGAGTGGGCTCATGGGATGTACTACATATTGGCTTAACAAAAACAGTAGGCCTATCAATCGGTTCATGGTCCATTATTTTGGGACTTGCTATTTTAGCGTTTGATATGCTGATTACGAAAAAGTTCCCTTTACCTGGAACGTTTATCGATATGTTTTTGGCAGGCATTTTTATTGATATTTTCAACTATTGGTTACCTGATATTGATGGTTTTTGGATGCAACTTATTTCTTACCTTACAGGGTTAGTGTTACTAGGCTGGGGCTGTGGAATGTATATGGTAGCAAATTTAGGTATTGGACCGCGTGATACACTCATGCTGATGATGGTTCATAAGCTTGGCTGGAGTGTGACTCGCTCTCGTACAACAATGGAAGTAACAGTTGCAATCATTGGCTTCCTACTTGGCGGTCCTATAGGCATCGGTACGGTATTTATGGCATTTGGGCTTGGACCAATCGTACAATTTGCCTTATCCTATAACGAAAAATTATTTATGCGATGGACAGGCGTGAAAAGCGCTGTTGTCTAAACTTTAAAGACAATGCATTTTTGCATTGTCTTTTTTACAGTTGAAATATACAGTTCAACTATATATAATCAAACTATATAGTCCAACTGTATATTTGAGGTGAAGATGTGAAAAAACATAAATTATTACCTTTATCCGAAACCATGCATTATATTCTACTTGCCTTACGTGAACCGCTACATGGCTATGCCATGATGCAAAAAATCGAGGAAATGAGCGCAGGTAGTGTAAGGATTGCTGCCGGCACTATGTATGGAGCCATTGAAAATTTATTAAAATATCATTGGATCGCGCCTGTTGAGACCCAGGATACAAGACGCAAGGTTTATCAAACCACAGAAGAGGGTCTAGAAATATTAGCGGCAGAGCAACAAAGATTGCAGCACATTTTATCTTTATACGAGGGAGCTGGCGAACATGATAAAGTTTAAAATCTTTTTTGATATCGAAAAGGAAGAGCGTTGGTTAAACGAAATGTTAGCCAAGGGTTGGATATGCTCTCACATAAACTCAGCAGGTATTTATACATTTCAGCCTACTGAAAATCTTGAACAAGTTATTCGGATTGATTGTCAGCAGGAGCTTCGGAAAGAAAAGAAAGCAACCTATAAGCAATTACATGAAGATTTTGGCTGGCGTATAGTAAAAGAAAAATCATATGATGGCACTTTTTATTGGACAAAAAGTAAAGATGGTAATGATGAATTATTTTCAGATCATGATTCCCACATTGCGAAATATAAACGTTTAATGAAACATGCAAGCAATTGGGCAATACTCTCACTTATCTTCTTAATGATTTTTAATGGCAACGATAACGTCGCTCCCTTTTTCAGTATAAAAAGCGCATATTATACCCCAGGTTTATGGGATAAAGAAGGTTCTGCCTTCCTTTTTGCTTTTTTATTTGAAACACCCTTTGCCATCATGCGCTTTCTTCCACCATGGCTATTTTTAGCAACTTGTAGTATTTACATCACACTCTATTATCGTTATCGTAAATCCATACAGCAATTTTTATAGCAAATAACAAGGAGCCCCTTACGTAGTGTAAGGAGGCTCCTCTTTCCTTTATGCTTCTGGTTCAGCAGTATTTTGTCCTGTTGCTTCCATCACTTCTGGTGTATCGTCCACTGTATCATCTTCCTGTACGTTTTCAGCAGCCGGTGGTGTAATCGTCACAAGTGTGTAGTCATCCTCTTGTAAAATTTCAAACGAGAACTGTTGACGAATATCTCCGACGTATAGAGAAGTCCCAATTGCAACATTTGTAACATCTATTTCAATGGTTTCTGGAATGTCAGTTGGCTTCACTTTAATACGCACTTCACGATTAGGCTGGAGCAGGAATCCGCCATCAGCAACTCCAACTGCATCCCCAATTACAGTCACTGGAATATCCACTTCTAGCTCCTCTGACATATTGATGGATTTAAAATCCACATGCTTAACATTCCCTTTTAATGCACAACGTTGTACCTCTGTTAAAACTGCATTAATGCGTTTTCCTTCAACATCTAATTGGAAAACACTTTTCGTACCGTGTGTAGCTAACATTTTTGCAAAGGCTCTCGCATCTAACATAATTGCCGTTGATTCCATTTGAAAGCCGTAAACTACACCTGGAATGCCCCCATTTTGTCGAAGCTGTGTTAAAGAAGATTGTTGTCCCTTTTGACGTTTACTGGCAGTTAAAACCATATTCATCGAATATTTCCCCTTTCATGGAAACTAGTCTCATAAAAGGTTTTGCCTTTTCTATTGTATTTTATACATAGCAAGCACGCGATTATTTGGTCAGTATGGTAGTGATAATTTGCCTTTCGGGATTACCGTTACGCAATACAACACAGAGTGCGATAATCGCTAAAACCGTACAAACCATAAACATGACCATATAGGATGTAAATTGCACAATAAAGCCCATCAAAAACCCACCCAACCCAAAGCCTAAATCATAGGTAGCTAAAAATAAACCTAGCAAAACATTTCTCGATTCTTGTGGTACAACAAACGACATATATGTAGTAATTGTCGGATATAGCATCGCTGAGGCAAGGCCATTGAAAACAGCGGAAATATAGACAAAAGATCCTATTTCAGGTAAAACAGCAAGCAACGTTGTGCCCAATATGGAGCTGAAAAGCACACATGCAATAAATTTCGGATGCCATTGTCCATCTGAAGGAATAGAGCGTCGCAATACAAAGCGACTACCCACCACGACCAATGCCTGTAACGTTAAATAAATAGCTGGATTCCCCACTCCCTCGGTCAGCATAAACAATGGTAAAAAGGTGGTGATGGCGCCAAAAATAGCAGCACCAAGAACCATAACGATTGCTGATATGACTAGCCCCTTGTGTTGTTTTACCCCCTTCATGGCGGCTAACAGCTCTCTTGTTGTCACAACTTCTGTGTCTTCCTTTGCTTTTGGTAAAGGTGAGCCAATAAAAAACAGTAGTGGCAGAAGAGCCAACATAACCACAAAGATTAATAAATCCTGACTATCCAATTGCGTCCACAAGAGTAGCGCTACTGCAGGTCCATATAAACCAGGTACAACACTGGATAAGGAATACATCGACATGCCTTGCCCCCGATCATGGTCGTGTAAGACAACTGTAATACCTAGCTGCATCGCCATAGAAAAGAAAGCGGTGATGATACCCTGTAGGACTCGTACTAAAAAAACACTATCAATACCAAATATGACATAGATAAGCAGTGCAAGTGCATGGCCTACTAACAGCCATTGCATAATCGTATAAGGACTATGCTTGGCGACCATTTGGCCAGCAAAAGGTCTTAATAGCATACAAACAAGCATATACATGGCCATCATGACTCCAATTTCACCCTCCAAGTACCCCCCATCCGCTGCTTCTAATGGAAAAATAACTGTCAACACGGCATTGGCGGTAAAAAAAATAACCGCAAGTCCATATAATTGCATCATGCGAAGGGATAAAGGCTGAAGTTTCATGAGACTTGCTCCCCTTGCAACGAAGAAATTTCTTGACGATTTATAGGTAATCTAGAGGCTAATAAGCGTTGGCTTATCGGATGGGTCATACATGGAATTTGAGACACATCATGAAGAAATTCAACCACTTCACCCTGGTCTACAACAGCTACTTCATCTGCAAACAAACTAACTGCGTGTAAATCGTGAGTAATAAATAAATAACTGAAGCCTCTCTCCTGTTGCAATTGTTTCAGAAGTTTTAGGATACTGATTTGTACCAATATATCTAAGCTATTAATGGATTCATCTAAGATGATGAGCTTAGGCTCTGTTGCTATCGCCCTTGCGATGGTCACTCGCTGTAACTGACCACCACTTAATTGATGAGGGTATTTTTGAGCATCTCTCTCAGATAGTCCCACCTGTACTAAAAGCTCCTTTATTTTTTCTAGCTGTTGTTGTTTTGTCAACTGTAAATGACAATTCATTGGCTCTGCAATGATGTCTTGAATCTTCATTTTCGGATTCACAGCACTATGGCAATCTTGAAAAACGATTTGAATATTTTTTTGTAATAGCTTCTTCTCTTCTTTAGATGTCGTTGCTAGATTAATATGATCGAAGTGAATGGTACCGCTATCTGGCTTTTCCATACCTATTATCAGCTTTCCTAGTGTGGTTTTGCCACTACCGCTCTCTCCGACAATGGCTAAGCAACCCCCTTGCTTCAAGGTGAATGACATATTTTTCACAGCTTCTATTGTTTCATGTTCCCCAAACAATCTCTTTTTTCGATAGGTTTTAGATACTTGTTGGATTTCTAACATCGGTTTTCCTCCTGTCTTACCCAATAGTTCGTGTCTAGTTCATATAGAATTCCGTTTGTATCACCTGACCAGCTATCCACAAGTTTTTCAAGTTGATCATCCTTCCTTTTAGCTGCGACTAATGCTTTGGTATAGGAATGAACAGGGTTTTGTAATAGCCGTTCGGCTGGACCATATTCCATGATTTTCCCTCTTCGCATAACAACAATTTGATCTGCCATGCGGGCAATGACGCCAAGATCATGTGACACAATCAGCATCGTTGTCTGATATTGTTGCTGACAATGAGACAATTCCTCTAAAACCTTGAGCTGTGTCATCGTATCAAGGGCTGTTGTTGGCTCATCTGCAAGCAAAAGCTTTGGACGAAGACTCATAGCCATGGCAATCATGACACGTTGAAGCATGCCACCGCTTAACTCGTGAGGATATTTTTTTAACAGTCTTGAATCGGTCAATTGAAAAAAAGCAAGTTGCTCAGTTGCTATGTGCAATGCTTGTTTTTTACTGAGCGACCGGTGTGCTTGTAATGTTTCAATCATATGCTCTCCTATTGTTATAATAGGATTAAACATAGCCATAGGATTCTGCAATATACATGCTACGTCATTGCCCCGAAGGCCTCGCAGCTGCTGTTCATCCATTCCCAGTAAGGAACGCCCTTCCAATAAAATGTCTCCCTCATAGTTTCGGGACTCCCGAAACAGTTGCAAGATGGCATAACATAGCATCGTTTTACCGCTACCACTTTCCCCGACAATACCAAGCGTTGTACCAGTTGGAATCTGGAAATCAACATGCTGCACAACTTTTTTAGGTCCCTGTGCTGTTTGAAGCGTAATTGACAAATCCCTTATCTCTAACATATTGTCACCTCTTCTTCTTCTTATACTTTGGCGTCCATAGCCGTACGAAGGGCATCCCCAAACCAATTAAAAATAAGAACGGTTAATGAGATCATGATACCTGGTATAAACATAAGCGTTGGTTCACTCATTAAATAGGTTTTACTATCATTAATCATCATGCCCCATTCTGCCATCGGTGCCGTAACACCTAGCCCTAAAAACGACAGCTCCGAAATTAAAAGTATTGTGGAGCCAAGCCCGATTAGTTTTAACAAAAATATTTGTGGAAAGACAAACGGCAATATATGCCTCCTTATAATTTTTCGTTTCGGTACACCTGTCAGCCGTGCATATTGTACATAAGTGCTTTCTTTTAAAGAACGCACCATATTGCGAATAATACGCGCAAAACCTACCCACGACACAAAACAAATTGCCACAAACATATTTTTAACGCCACCACCTAACGCACCTACAATGACCAGGGCAAAAATAAAATCAGGAATGGAGAGCAGAACATCACAAATACGCATTAATACTAGATCAACCAGCCCACCGATGTACCCTGCCAGACACCCTACGATGATGCTAATGATTAAGGTAATGAATAGTACGCCAGAGGCTAGTAGCAGAGAGGTGCGCGTACCAAATAATAAACGAGAGAGCACACAGCGCCCTAGGTGATCTGTACCTAAGGGGTAATGCATAGAAAATCCCTGTAATTTATTGGCTATATCTGTTGTATAAGGATCATGAGGCGCTAACCAAGGAGCAAATAGAGCCATCACAACTAGCACAAGTACAAGCAAGCTACTGATGATGAGTGACAGATGCTTTTTCATTAAAGAGCGCCTCCTTTCAGCCTGACACGTGGATCAATAACCGCACAAAGTATATCTGCTATAAAATTGACGGTGATATATAATCCCCCAATGATGACGATAAAAGCTTGTAGTACAGCGTAGTCTCTTGCTAACATAGCCTCCACAATAAAGTGCCCTACGCCAGAAATGGCAAAAACATTCTCAATAATCGCTGCCCCCCCTAATAGGCCTCCACAGGTCATGGCAAGGGATGTGATAAGTTGTGGTAAAATGCCTTTGAAAATATGTGTACGCAAAATAACCGTTTCTTTTACACCTCTAGCACGGGCAAATAGAACATGCGGTTTCTTCATTTCTTCTCTCATGCTTGAGCGGATGAGCCTAATGTAATAAGGGATAAATCCTAAAGCCAGTGTTATCGATGGTAAAATGACATGAGCAAAACTTCCCCACCCCATGAGAGGTAGTACACCCCATTTCAAAGCCACGGTGTAAATGAAGAGAAAGGCCAGCCAAAAACTGGGCATGGATGCGATTGTAAAGATCGTGGTACGTGTAAACCAATCCAGCCATCCACCGTTTTTTCTTGCAGACCAAATACCAATAGCCAAGCTACTGACAATAATTATGACTAATGCTGTTACCGCTAAAAGAAATGTCGTCTCAAAGCGTGGAAAAAGTTCTGTTGCCACAGCCTTTTTCGATACAAAGGATGTTCCAAAATCTAATTGCAATGCATGGCTGAGCCAAGCAATATATTGCATCCACAAAGGTTGATCTAGCCCCATTTCTTCACGCATACTTGTCATGGCCTCTTCAGTAGCAGGAATTTGATTGATTGTAAAATAAGCTTCAACAGGATCAACAGGAATAAAGCGAATTAATCCAAAGGCGATGATGGTAATACCAAACAACGCCAGTAACATACTTGCTATCCGTTTAACAAAAAATGGCACCATTTTGACTACTTCACCTCATATTGATTCAGCGGCACTTCAAATTGCTGCATAGAAAACGATAAATTGGCTAGACGTTGATTGGCCACCAAATAATTTGTCCGATAAGATAATGGCATGAAAATCGCCTCTTCATGAATGGTTTGTAAAATGGCTTCATACAGGCTCTGTCTCTCTGATTCATCAGTTGAGCGAATCACTTTCGCAATATTTGCTGCTAATTGTTCTGAATGTGCTGTGCCTTTTAACGCATAATGGCCAATTTGCTTTTCCCCCGTCATCATTCGTAAATACATATGGGGATCATAAGGTGCCCCCCACGTATCATTCATAATGACATTGAACTCACCTGTTTTACTTCGCGTTCGGAAAAGTTGATCTTCTTCTCCAATCAATTTGACATCTACGCCTAATTCACGCCATGCGCCCTGTAAATATTCAAATATAGATTTATGCACTTGGTCATTACTGTTATATGGAATTGTGATGGTCAGTGCTTGACCGTCTTTGGATCGAAACGGAGCCCCTTCTTCAAAGATCCAGCCTGCTTTATCCAATAGTTGCTGGGCTTTTTCTAAATCATAGCTGTAAGACTCAAATGGAATATCACTATACGGAAATCCTGGAGCAAATAAAGACTTGGCCTCTTGTTCAATGCCATTTAATACATGTTCAATAATTGTTTGTCGATCAAAAGCATACTGCAAAGCAAGTCTGACATCTTTATCTTGTGTCACGCCATAGTCTGAATTGAAAGATAGTATTCTAGTAGAGGAAGGTTCAGAAATTAGCGTTTGATATTGGGGATTTTTCTCCAAAGCTCGGAGTTCCTCAGGTGCTAATTGACCACTTCCGAAAATTAAATCAATATCTCCTTTTTCAAGTGCCATCATACGTGCTTGTGAATCAGGAATAATTTTGACGATGACTTTTTCTAGCTTAGGCTTCTCTCCCCAATAATGCTCATTACGTGAAAACTCAGCAAAATTGTCTTGCTTGTAATCAGTTAAAATCCAAGGACCTGTTCCAACCGCTTTTTCAATGCCATCTTTGGTTGTCCCACTTGCTGGGAAGCCACTATCCCCTAACATACGTAATGGACGAATCAACGTTAACTCCTGTAAAAATGGATAGTAAGGCTCTTTTAAATGAATCTGTAATTTCAGCTTATCTAAGACTTCTACCCGATCAATGACTGCCACCACTTCTAGCCAACTATGCGGTGCAATATTCTCCACTACAGTTTCGATATTACGTTTAACATTGTCTGCCGTAAGCTGAGAGCCGTCTGAATACAAGACATTGTCTCGTAATGTAAATATGTAGCTCTTACCGTCTTGAGACATTTCCCATGCTGTTGCTAATCCTGGCTCTATTTGCCCATCATTTCCATAGCGTACAAGCGGATCGTATAACATTGCCTGAGCAAACATTTCATTTGGTGCATACAGGTGTGGATTTACTTCTCCAATATCCTTTGGCCAAGAAATGGTTAAAACATGTTCATTTTCACCTTTTGCCTTGTCTTTTTTTGTCTTGTCATCTGAATTTCCGCAGGCCACAAGCATACTTCCACTCACAATCAATAGAACTAGTAAACTCATTATTTTTTTCAATATACTTTCCCCTTCACTTAAATAGTAATGATTACTATTATCATTCAAAATCGAATTTTAAATGATTCATGACTTTTTGTAAAGTAGATATTCAAAAATAAATCTTAAAGACATAAAAAAACACCTCCTCTGTCCACGGAACAAAGGAAGTGCCTTCTGTCTTAATATAGTGCTATTTTTGTATGCAATAGCTCATGTAACTCATGCAATTTTTTAATTTCATAATGTGGTTCAATATCACTCGTATTTTCAACATTGCGGATGTTAAACCAGCATGTATCAATGCCTGACAGCAATCCGCCTTTAATGTCTGATGTCAAAGAATCGCCGATTATAAGCGTTTTAGCTTTATCAAAATGCTCAATCCGCTCAAATACATAATCAAAAAAGGCCGGCATTGGTTTTTGATAGCCCGTTTGCTCGGAGATAAAGATGCCTTTAAAATATTGTGCTAAATCGGCATCCACTAGTCGTTTATTCTGTGTCAACGTTACGCCATTTGATACGACATACAAATGATAGTGATTGGCTAGTTGAGCGATGACTTCATAAGCTCCCTCTACATAATGATGTGCTTCCTGTAAGTATTTTTGGAATAGCGATTCAAAGTAGACGCCATCGACCTCCATCCCAAATTCCTTTAAAGCAACCGCAAATCTTGTATTATGTAGTGTATTTTTTGTCACTTCCCCACGCTCAAAAGCTCGCCACATCGATTCATTAATTTCTTTGTAGCGCGCAATCATCTCGGGCGTAGTGGCTATCTTTTCCTCTCTGAACATGCGGTCAAGTGCTGCATTTTCAGCTAAATCAAAATCTAGTAATGTATCATCTACGTCAAACAATAATATCTCATATTTCGTCATGTTCATTCCCACTTTCTTCGATGCATTGTGACTATTTACTCTATATCATGATAACGTTTTTTATGAAAAATAACAGTAAAATGTCCTATGACAGAATATTAGAACATGTATGCGCTTTATACACATGCTTATCCGTCCATTGAAACTAGGGAACTTTTTCTATATTGAAAAAAATGTTCGACTAGCCCTAAAATAGCTCGTTCTGCAATTTCATATTTGAAATTATCGTTGAATATGAGACAATAGAATGCTAGAAAGGAAGATGTACGAAAGATGACGACCTTACAAAAAATAACACCTGTCTATGATCCTTGGGAAGCCTATTTAGATGTAGAACAGCATGGACAAATGACACTATCAAATATTGAATTTACAACAACAACACTTTGTAATATGCGCTGTGCCCACTGTGCAGTAGGCTATACATTACAAAATAAAGACCCTGAGGCATTACCGATTGAATTAATTATAAAACGATTAGATGAAATACCCCATTTAAAAACGCTCAGCATTACTGGTGGAGAACCTATGATGAGTAAAAAGTCAGTCCAGAATTATGTGCTGCCACTTTTAAAATATGCGCATGAACGTGGTGTACGGACACAAATTAACTCCAACCTAACATTGGAACCAGCACGTTATTTACTGATTGCGCCTTATCTTGATGTCCTTCATATTTCCCATAACTGGGGAACAATCGATGAGTTTGTGGAAACGGGCTTTGCAATGATGGAACGCAAACCAACATATGACCAACGTGCAGCCTTATTCCAACGCATGATTGATAACTCAAAAATGCTAGCTGAACATGGCGTAATGGTATCAGCAGAAACAATGTTAAACAAAAAAACTTTACCATACTTAGAACATATTCATCACCAAATCATCCATGAGATGAAATGTGCACGTCATGAGGTGCATCCAATGTACCCATCCGACTTTGCAAGTGCACTTACTTCTTTATCACTAGAGGAAACACGTGAAGCCATTCATCACCTGTTAGATATTCGAGATGACAATACATGGATGTTGTTTGGTACACTACCATTCTACCCATGTAGCATGAATGAAGAAGATCAAAAGCTGTTACAACGTCTCCGCACTGCGAAGAATGTCACAATGCGTAATGACCCCGACGGTCGTTCACGATTGAATATCAATATCTTTACAGGCGATGTGATTGTTACCGACTTTGGTGACACACCAGCCCTCGGCAATATTGTGCATGACGAACTACCATTGATTTTTGATAAATGGATGGCAACCGACTTGGCAAAATCGCTTAACTGCCATTGTCCAGCAGTCAAATGCTTAGGGCCAAATGTACTTGTAAAAAATATGTATTATCCTGAGGCCGCGTTTGTGAGTGGCTCTGCTCGTGTATAAGTTCATCGATAACGAAAGAAACTCCATGTTGAACAAAGACTGATCAACATGGAGTTTCTTTTACATATGGGGTTATAAATTGTAGGTTGTCCTTCTACCTGCTCTTTAATGCATCGTATATAATTGTTCGATCCTAAGAGAGGAATCCGCCTCTTGATTTTTTTTGTCTTCGGAAATGATTTTCCCTTCATAAATCAATCCACCTGTACGTAAATCAACGATAGACAACCACTGTCCATCAGAAACACGATATACTAAATAAAATTTCCCCTCTGCTATACGTAAATATGGAGCATCATTCTCATTCGCAATGCTTGAATATTGAAGGGTTAAGGGTTCTTCCCACTGCTTCTTTTCAATATGATAACGATTCAATGTTAGACCATTGGCTGAATAAACAGGAATGTATATCGTTTCTTTATGAATCAGCATTGACTTCCGATAGGGTTTTAATTCTTCTGGCATAGTCCATTCCTCTGCTTCATTCTTGGCATTATTATAGAGATATATTTGACTAGAGATAACTTCTAGCTCAGTATCTTCTTTTCGATCACTGTATTTTTCTACCATATATAAATAATAATTTTCGTTTTGAGTAGTAGTATTGTATTCATTAAAAATACGGATACTGGAAGTGCCTCTTTCTTCTGACACTAATTCTGCAAGGATGGCATCCTTTACTAATTCCTTCTTGTTCTCATCAATCGAATAGACATGCAACTCTTCCCTACCTTTTATAAAATAATTGGCTGATAAATAGTTGGTTGTTAATATATTTATTTTTCCATTTCCCACGTAAATGTCATTCACATTAATCCAATCATAGCTTGCTTTGACTGGTATATCGATTTTAAAGGAAGAACTGTCATTTGTAATTTTATCAAGTGTATCAATTTGAAGCGTTACGACATTGCTAGCTTCTTTTCGACCATCATCTAAAAACGTTGTGTAAATCAAACGTGATTTGTCTTCAAAATATTTTCTTGGATCAAATTCTTTCCCTCGCATAAAATTACGGTGTTCCTCAATATATTTTCGAAGAATCATAGGTTCATTCGGTGCCATCAAATCTCTAAAAAAAGACTGATTATTGGGATTCGTGGAACCATCCTTTGATATGTACAACATATGATAAAGATCATTACTCTGATAACTTGTTTGAAGAATAAGATTTTCGATTTCTTCCTTATTTCCGCTGATCGTTTCAATTTTATAGGATCTATCATTTTTAGAAGCCATTGCTGTTTTTTGGATATAGTAAGAACTGATAAACACCACGATGAAGAAACAAATACTGATTGTTTTCCAATATTTTTTCATTGTTATACCTCCTCTAGACCCTGATTTTATATTTTAATAAATGATTCGCAATCCAAATGGCACTGCCTAAAACGATCATGCTCGTTACCAGTACCATTAAGAAAATTTCAAGTGGGTAAAAGTAATTTGTATAAACATTAACTAATAGGATTGGAGCAAAAAATACCCCAAGTGACAGTAAGCCATAAAAAATAGCGTAAAAAATCCCTTTTAAACCATAACTTCGCTCAATTAAAATCGCGGTAAATATTACTGCCACGAAAAGTAACCCAAGTGCATATACCAGGATAAACTCTGTAAAGCTAGTCGGATACAGCCACCTCCACATATTTAAAGTAGAACTAGCATAAATTGAGAAATTTGATTGGAGGTCTATTGGTATAATCTTATTCACTATTTGTTTTTCCATCAAAATTAGCAAGATTTGCAAAGCAATCAAGCCAAGAACTAAAAGCATAATCGTCGTTAATTTCGCAAAATAAATGGCGATTCTTTCAGTTGGTAACATGAATAATCTGTAAATAAATGTATTTTTACCAAACCAATCTCGATACCAAATAAAGAAAACATAAATCATCAACATGGCGATACAAAAAAAGATTGGCAGCAGAAACCATTCTGAATCAGTGAATCGATCGAAAGAAAAAGTCCCGTATTGCTCCACATACTGGTTCATGGATAACTGGTTTTCTGCCATCAACTGTTTAGCATTTTTCATATAGGTTTGTGAGATAATTCCCGCTCCTATAAGCTGGCTGAGCATGGTCAAGCCTATTAAAATCAAATACAATTTAAAAAATCGATTTACTTCAAAATTAACAAGTTTTAAATAGTTTTTCATGCTCGATATACCTCCCTCATCACATCAACCACTGATTTCCCTTCATTTTCACGTACTTCCTCCACGCTAAATTCCCTCAATACTGCACCGTCATCCATAAGAACTGCTTTATCAATCAAATGCTCAATATCACTAATTTCATGCGTTGTTATAATGACACCACGTTCTTCAATTAAATGGCTTGTAAACACCTCTGCAATCTGCTCACGAGAGAAAATATCAATGCCAGAGAATGGTTCATCCATCAGTAAATAATCGACATCAAGTGACAATCCCAGTAGCATATTCACTTTTGCTGTATTTCCTTTCGATAAGTTAGCAATACGTTCATTCGGATCAAGTTTAAAAAATTGTAGTAATTCTTCTGCCCTCTGAGGATTCCAGCTTTTATAAAAATCAGCCATGAACGCAAAAGCTTCATTGATTTTCATTTGTGGCAACATCGTTATTGTGTCTGGGATGAAGGTTATTTTTTCAAAACTTTCTTTTGTGATTTTTTCTCCATCCATTAAAATTTCACCACTATTAATTGGTGTGAGCGCCATAATAGCTTTCATAATGGTCGTCTTACCTACACCATTTATTCCTATTAAACAAGTAATCTCTCCTTTTTCTGCAGTAAAAGAAATGTCTTTTAAAACCTGTTTCCTGCCGTATTTCTTGTTAACATTTTTTACTTCTATCATTTCGATTCCTCCGCTTCTCCGCTTTCGGCATCATGTTTTTTCTTTACAAGTTCCAATACTTCGGCTAAAGGCACATCGATAGATTTAATAGAGCCTAAAAATAAGTCAACCGCTTCGATAATCAATTCCTCACGGACATTTTTAAGGACTGCTTCATCTTTCGTAATGCAGCTAGGCATATTCCCCTCTGTAAAAATCAATCCTTGTTCCTCCATTTCCTTATAAGCTCGTTGCGCAGTATTTGGGTTTATCTTTAACTGATTGGCTAATTCCCTTCTGGATGGAATCTCCTGACCTGGCTCATAAAATCCCTTGGCAATTTGTTCTTTCAAATGCCGAATCACTTGGACATACACCGGGTCCCGATTATTAAAATTTATAGTCAAATAACTCAACTCCTCAAAAATTAATTCCGCGTATTAAACACTTAATACACAGTATGTAGAATGATGGGTTGCACCTATCAATATGAACATATTTTTTCTCTCGTTAACACCTCAGCGTATTAAGCGCTTAATACACCGACAATAAAAAAATGTATTAAACAGTTAATACACTTCTTGAAATGTATTATATGCTTAATACACATTTTAAGTCAACCACATTTATGGAAATATCTATCAATAATTAAAATCACATCCAGTTGTACAAGTAGCATACATCATGGATGCAAATATACTTTTCTTCAAACAGACGAGTGTTTTTATCTTCATTGTTAACTGGTAATGACTGTATGTTTTCTTGTAATTATTTTTTAGCACAAAAAATATTTTATGTTCACAAGAGGTATAAGAAATAGAAGTTGAGCTATACTATTAAAGATTTCACTTCAAATCCAATGACTAGGAGGGTTAACCCGATGAGTGCGATTGATCGATAACTCAGAAGGACCATCAAAACTGAATAAGCTAAAGTACAGATTTCTTAGGAATATCTTAAGATCCTATGCGGAAGCGAGGCAGTGTGTCATGGAGCAGAAAATGTAAGTGGTAATCAGACCCGGAAATTCATTTCCGGGTTTTTCTAATTGTAAAGCCGTTATTTTAATTCAGCTAAATACATAAAAGCCATATTCAGATGAATATGGCTTTTCCTCTTATCTAATTAATTCCTTTGCAAGGAATCTATAGGTATTTAAACGACTTTCTAATTCATATTGATTGCAATTTAGCATCACTTCATCAAAGCCATAGCGTTCTTGCTCAGCGCTTAAAAAAGCAGCAATGTCTTGGGGTGTCCCGACAAGATTCGCCTTGCGATTATTGTCAATCGTCAATTTATCCATTTCAGTTAATGGATAATCTTTCGCTTCTTCGGGTGACATCGTTTGAATGATTTGCCCTTTCATTAATTGAAGACGAGAAATATCAATCGGTTTAGCTAAATATTCCGCTTCTTCTAGGGTTGGGGCAACTGTTGCTGCATATGTCACAATGATTTGTGGTTTATCCATATAATAAGAAGGCGTAAAATAGGCTTTATAGGCATCAAAGATATCCTTTGACATATTGCCCGTGAAAAATTGTGCATACGAATAGCCTACTCCCAGCTGGCCAGCCTGCATTGCGCTCTGACCACTAGAACCTAGTAACCAAGCCTCTGGTAATGAAATATGAGCAGGAGCTGCAACGACTTGATCATAGACATGTTCACCTGTTTTTTGATTATTCATTAGTTTTAATATGATTTCTAGCTTATCATACTGTTCTGTGAAGCGTTGTCGTCTTCCCTCTGCCAAGGCATAGATAGCGGCATGATCACCACCAGGAGCTCTCCCCACACCAAAATCAATACGATTGGGTGCCAGCCCCGATAATGTTTTAAAGACCTCTGCTAGCTTATAGGGTGAATAATGCATCATCATGACACCACCCGTACCAATGCGAAGCCGCTGTGTTTTAGCAGCTAAAAAAGCAGCAGTTACTTCAGGAGCTGAACTCGCTAATGACTGGCTATTATGGTGTTCAGCAAGCCACATACGGTGATAGCCAAGCTCTTCACCTAGCAATGCCAGCTGTTCTGTACGTTGGAAGGCCTCTTCTGCAGAATGACCTTTTGGAATCGGCATTTGATCTAAAATACTTAATCTCATGTAAAACATCCTCTCTGTCTCTAGCTCCCCCTTTTACTGTAATACAGTTTGGATGATTTACAAAATAAAAAACCTTACTCATAAGCTAGTTGTTTCTTTTCCCAAGTGTGATAGACCATGCCAACAAGCTTTTGTTGTTGTTGCTGGTTTAATACGACTTCTTTAAATTTCATTGCCTCTAGGGAAAATTGCTGCGTTTGTTCGTTCACGACAAATTGGAGAATAGCATGTCCTTTTTCGTCTTGAAACGTAATATCACCTGACAATTCTACAACTTGCTCCCCAGTTTTTGCTTCATAATAGCGCCAGTAAGGTTCATAAAAAGCGTAATTAAACGCATTTCGAACTGTGACATCTGAAAAATTCTCCAAATAGCCTTCCTTTACGGTATCAATATACTCATGATCTGTTATATCTTTTTTTGCATTAAAGACATACCCTACAAGTACTCCCATAAACACAACACAGAGAAATACACGTATATGATTTCCTAAACTCATGTCATCACGTCCCCTTTACGTAAAAACACCATTATCTACATAATACATCAAAATAATGACTCCAAGTAGAATTTTTTTGAGTTATGTAGAAATTATCGTCATTTCCTATTGGATCACTTCATTTATTTCTATTAAAAAATAGCAGCTAGAGTATTTACAGCCTATCCTCAGTTCGCTACTATCAGATTATTATGATAGAAAAGAGATGACCTTTTGTGCCTTTTGATTTAGATGTAAATATTTTATTAATTTTAATCCTCTTCGGTTTTTTAGCAGCCTTTATTGATTCAGTGGTTGGAGGAGGTGGGCTTATCTCATTACCAGCTCTTATGTTCGTTGGTCTTCCTCCCTCTGCTGCAGTAGCAACCAATAAATTGGCAGGTACAATGGGTTCCCTTACTAGCACAGTGACATTTTATCGCTCTGGTAAACTAGATATAAAAGCCGTCTATAAGCTATTCCCCTTCGTCTTTTTTGGCTCTATGCTGGGTGCTTGGATTGTCCACTTAATGGACCCAAGTGTACTGAAGCCATTAATGCTGATTATGCTTGCAGTCGTTGCCATTTATACCATCTTTAAAAAAGACTGGGGCAGTATGACCACCTTTAAACAATTAACCCCTAAGCGTTCTATTATTTTTGTTTTCGTGATTACACTTATTGGCTTTTATGATGGCTTTTTAGGTCCTGGGACAGGCTCGTTTCTACTCTTTGCTTTTCTCATAGTTGGCTTTGATTTTTTACAATCAGCAGGAAACGCCAAATTTTTAAATTTCGGCAGTAATGTAGCTGCCCTCCTTATGTTTATATACTTAGGACAAATAAATTATGCCTATGGATTACCAATGGGTCTTGCGCAAATTGCAGGAGCTATTGTTGGTTCAAAATTTGCCATTAAACGCGGCAGTGGCTATGTACGTAAATTATTTATCGTTGTGACCATTCTATTACTCTTGAAAAATACATATGACTATTTTTCATGATCAGCCGTTATACTAACGTATGCCAATACTATAGAAGGATCAAACTTATCTCAATTGGGGTAAGTTTTTTTCATGGTATCAACTTTTTACCTCTCCTCGTACGTCTAGTAAATGTATACAATTTGACAATGTTAAAAAAGGAGCTTCTTTGGACATGAGAACAAGAAATGCATTTCAACATGAAGAGGTGTTTGTCCAATTCATTCGAGAACAAAAAGAGCGTTTTTATTTGCTCGCGTATAGCTATACAAAAAATGAACAGGACGCACTAGATGTTGTACAAGACAGTATCCAAAAAGCTATGCTTTCATTAGATCGACTTGAGAATGTGACCTATATGAAAAGCTGGTTTTATAAAATAGTTGTCCGTACAGCCATAGATTTTTTACGTAAGCATAAACGCTTACAAGTGACAGATGATGATACATTACAATATTTAACACCTGCTCAAGAGGATGTTTATGAGAATGTTGACTTGGAGCATGCGTTGGATGAACTCCCGCAAATGTATCGAGAGGTTGTCATTCTCCATTATTTCGAGGATTTAAAACTCGCTGACGTGGCGAACATCCTCGACATTAAGTTGAGTACAGCCAAATCGCGTCTTTATAAAGCATTAAAACTATTGAAAATCCAATTGGAAGATGTGAAGGGAGAAACTGCACATGGATAAAAAATTACAGGAGTTAGAAAAACAATATATGAAAGTCCCGATTCCAAAAGAGCTAGACTTCGTGGTTGAAAAAGCACTTAAGCAAGGTCGAAAAAAGAAAAAAAATCGTACACCTCAATGGGTCCTTGGATCTGCCGCTGCAGCCATGCTATTTACAGCAGGTTTAAATGTAAGTCCTGCAATGGCACGCACACTCTCAGAAATTCCCGTGGTTGGTAGTGTGATAAAAGTATTGACTTGGACAGAATATGAAGTGGCTGAAGATAATTATGATGCCAACATTAAAGTACCTTCTATTGAAAACTTAGAAAATCAAGATCTGGCGAATACATTAAATGAAAAATATCGTGCAGAAGGTAAGACACTTTACGATGAATTTATGGCAGAAGTGGGCGATTTAAAATTAAATGGCGGTGGTCATTTAGGTATTGATAGTGGCTACGAAATCAAAACTGATAACGAACAAATTTTGTCGATTGGCCGTTATGTAGTGAATACCGTTGCTTCTTCTTCAACGGTGATGGAATACGATACGATCGATAAAGAAAACGAAATTTTAATTACTTTACCTATGCTCTTTAAAGATCAACACTATATTGAAACAATTAGTGAAAATATTAAAGAACAAATGCGTACACAAATAGCTGAATCGAATCAAGATAAAGTTTATTGGGTAAAGGGTGCTGGCCTTGCCGATGAAGAGTTAATGGAGGAATTTACAACTATTAAACCTGATCAGCAATTCTACATTTCTGATAAAGGCAAGCTTGTGATTTCCTTTGATAAATATGAAGTGGCACCTGGCTATATGGGCGTTGTAGAGTTTGAAATCCCAACAGATGTCTTAAAAGACGATCTTGTAAGCACAAAATATATTCATTAATTTAGCTTACTTTTCCTATGACGAGGTATTGGATGATGGTGTCATCCAATACCTCGTTTTTTCATGAAACCATACCATTTTCTGCTTATAAAGCCGACTTTTTTTGTCAAAGCTAATATGTATCAATCAATGTTAGAGGGTTTTCAACATGAAAAGTGTAGGATCAATCAGTATTTTACATGTCATCTTCCTATCAATGACTGTTATTGGCTTAAAAAATCATGTAACCATTATTCCTCCGCTACTAGATGTGGCCAAAAGAGATGGCTGGCTATCCGTATTGTTTGCTGGAGGAATTATTTTCTTTTGGCTATTTTTATTAGTATATATTCAATCAAAATCTAATCAGGAGCCCATCCGAGATTGGCTCGATTCAAAAATCGGGAAAATTGGCTCTACTATTGTTATTTATACAGTTGCTATTTTTTTAATGATTATCGCAGCTTTTACAATGGTTGAAACACTGCAATGGATTAATACTACATTTTTACCGCAAACCCCTGTAATTATCTTACTATTTATCTACGTCATTCTGTGTATTCTTCTTGTAACGACTAGCTTACAGACGCTCGTCATTTTAAACGTTTTTGTATTATTCGGAGTAGTTATCTTTGGCTTTTTCGTGGCCTTTACGAACATGCAGGTAAAAGATTATGAATTATTACGTCCATTTTTTGAACATGGATTCCAGCCTGTCTTGCGAGGTATGATTTTCCCTGCATCAGGGTTTATTGAGCTTTTAATGTTGCTATTTTTACAGCATCAATTTAAGGAACGTATTCGCTGGTACCACTTTGCTATTATGCTGGCTATTTTAGTAGGACTGACATTAGGACCTTTAATTGGAGCCATTACAGAATTTGGACCGAATGAAGCGGCTAAGCAACGCTATCCTGCCTACGAAGAATGGGGATTAGTGACAATCGGTCGCTATATCGAGCATCTTGACTTTTTCTCCATTTATCAATGGCTGACAGGAACCTTTATTCGTGTTAGCTTCCTTTTGTACATTGTGGCAGATTTATTGAAGATGACAGGAGATCCCAAGCGTATATGGCAAATGCTTGCTCCTCCCTTCTTTATTCTTTGTTTACCATTAATCATGCTAAATGAAAGCCTATTTTTAAAAGTAAAAGGAAATTATATTCTGGCAGCCACTTTTATTTTTTTCTTTTTACTGTCAATATTTTTCGTAGTCGTAGCTTTCTTGTCGGATAAATCTTCTAAAAAGGGGAAAACTGAAAAACAAGATAAGAAAAGTGGTGAATCATAATGCCTCAGCAAGAACAAGCGCTAGATCTTAGTACGCTCAGAAAATTATTTCAAAAATCAGCAGATATTCAATTTCAGGAATATATGTTTAATCAGCAGAAAGTACACTTTATTACGTGTGATGCTATGATTGATCAACAAATGCTTAATGAAGTGATTATTCAACGTATTCAATATTTATATGATCATTTGGATGAGGTTCCCTTTGAAGAGAATATCGCAAGGCATCTTCATGTTCCAAGTATTCAAAAAGTACAAGACAAGGAACAGCTGATAACTTTTGTCTATAGTGGCTTCTTGTTGTTGTATTTTGACGAAGACAATCTTTTATATGCAAGCAATATTGCCCAAAAGCCGAATCGCCAGCCTGAAGAAACGCGCATGGAGGTTCTTGTTAAAGGGCCCAGAGATAATTTCATTGAAGATATTCGCGTCAATATCGCACTCATAAGAAAACGTTTGCCGACCAATTCATTTTGTGTGGAAAAAGTGGAGCTTGGGAAACGATCAAAAACTACGGTAGCCATTCTTTATTTTGATGATATTGTGGATATGGATATTTTACATGGCATCAAAAAGCAGCTTGCTGCTGTTGATACAGATATTGTTTTTAGTGGCGATTTATTGATGGAACGGGTGAATAAAAATTCCAAGCTTTTTCCGAAGTTTGATTATACTGGACGACCTGATTATGCGGTTCAGGCCTTAGCAAGAGGACGCTTTATTATTTTTGTAGATGGCGTCGCCTATGCCATCATTACCCCTGTCAATTTGTTTCTTTTACTGAAATCAGCTGAGGATAATGAATATCCTATTATTTTCAGTTCACTCGAACGATTATTAAGAATATTTGGTATTTTAATCGGCTTACTACTTCCTGCATTCTGGCTTGCCTTGACAACCTATCACCAAAACCAATTGCCGCTTCAACTACTCGCAACCGTCGTGCAAGCGAAGGCTGGCTTACCGCTCCCCTCTTCGCTTGAAATGTTGCTGATGTTGCTGATGTTTGAATTATTTCGTGAAGCAGGCTTGCGTCTCCCTTCCGTTATTGGTGGGACCATCAGTGTTGTAGGTGGATTAATTATTGGGGATGCAGCCATTCGAGCAGGTGTAACGAGTCCTGAAATGATCGTTGTCATCGCTATTTCTACCATTGCTTCCTTTACATTAGTGAATCAGTCACTTGTTACTTCAGTTAGCATATTACGCGTTGCCTTTATCTTTGCTAGTGCCTTTTTCGGGTTATTTGGCTTCTTTGTTTCTTTATACCTGACACTGCTTTATTTAAGTAATATTCGAATTTACGGCTACTCTTACATGAATCTAGCAACAGATCTAAATTGGGCAACCATTAAAAAATCCATCTTTCGATTATCACCCAAAGGCTATACAGAGCGGAACAAAGCGCTTGCTCCTCAGGATTATACACGAACTTCAAAAGGGCATGAGAACAAAGATTCTCCACATAAAAACAAATAGCATCCCTATCCATTGTGAAGGGATGCTATTTTTATTCGCTCAACTATTTTGGACTCTTTCTTTTATAAGGTCCAGTACACTTTCCCAATGACCTTTCATTTCTTCTCGTACTGTCTGATCAGAAAGATGTTCTTGATGAAAGCTAATGGTTGTTTTATTACGCTCTTTGGGTAAAATACGGATTTGTACGGTAGATGGTTTTGACCACTCTTCCTTTTGCCAAGTCAATCGAAGCTGCTCTAATGGTTTAACAATCCTGATTTCGCCTGTCCCTGACTTTGAATGATATTTGTACCCAGGTTCGAATATAACTGAAGTGTCTTCCCCCAGCCATGTACGTACTCCTTCTGTTGTCGTAATCAATGCCCATGCTTGCTCCTGCGAAATTGGAAATGTCCTTCTAACCCCAATTTGAAAACCCACACTTTTCGTTTGACCGATAATTTTTTCGTTATCCATTGCTGCACCTCTATTTTATGACCTTTATTGTGAACTGTAATGTTCTATTCGATTTACCTGCTAAACATTCCTTCTATGATTCATAAATGAATGTTCCATTTTCCATATAAAAGATTTGACCTGTTACCCTATGCATATTCGATGGCATTACCTTCAATCGATTCCCTCTTTCCACATAAACCTTCACTATGCATGTCAGTGTCCTTTGGCTACAACATGAGCAGTTGTACAAGTAACTAAGGGAAGCAACCAAAAAAGGGAAATTGTTTAAAAAAACAATCTCCCCCTCCTTCATTTACGACAATTCCACAAACTCTTTCTGAACGCTTTGTTCTGTTTGTCCCTTGCGAAATTGAATATGATGAAGCTTTGCAAAAATCCCATTTTGAGCCACTAGCTCATCATAGGTGCCATCCTCTTCAATGCCCTTCGGTGTCACAACTAATACACGATCAGCATTGCGAATAGTTGCCAGTCGATGGGCAATAACTAGTGTAGTACGATTTTCAGCAAGCTCTGTTAACGATTGCTGAATAATCATTTCTGTTTCTGTATCTAAGGCAGAGGTTGCCTCGTCTAAAATTAAGATAGGCGGGTTCTTTAGGAACATACGAGCAATCGCTAGTCGTTGCTTTTGTCCTCCTGATAATTTTAAGCCACGTTCACCTATTTGTGTATCATAGCCATCGGGCAGCTCTGCAATAAATGCCTCTAGATGTGCTTTTTTCGCTGCCTCTCGAATTTCCGCTTCACTTGCATCTAATTTTCCATAGGCAATGTTTTCACGAATCGTACCTGTAAATAAAAAGACGTCCTGCTGTACGATACCAATTTGAGCACGTAATGACGCTTGTGTCATATTACGTATATCGATACCATCAATCGTAATAGCGCCTTTTGTCACCTCATAAAATCGAGGAATCAATGAGCAGATTGTAGTTTTACCAGCACCCGAAGGCCCTACAAAGGCAATGGTTTGGCCAGCTTTTACATCAAATGATATATCATGTAAAACCTGTTTGGATGCATCATAATTAAAATGAACGTGATTGAAGGCAATATTTCCATCTAAATGTTTAATAACCTTTGCATCCTCACGATCTTGAATTTCTGGCTCCTGTTCAATTAATTCACGGAAGCGCTTAAAGCCAGCCATTCCTTTCGGATAAAGCTCTAATAAAGCACTAATTTTATCAATTGGTTTAATCAGGACATTCGTATATAAAACAAAGCTCACTAGCTCCCCATAAGATAATTTCCCATTAAAGCTTAGCCAAGCGCCGACCACTAACACCATTAATGTAAGGAGGCGCGTCATCATGTAAATACTGGAGTGTGTCCCTGCCATAATTTTATAGGCATATAATTTAGCCGTACGGAAAAATCCATTTTGCTCCTTAAAGCGTTTAATTTCAAAATCTTCATTTGTAAAGGATTTTACAACACGGACACCAGACACACTATCCTCTACACGTCCGTTCACATCAGCAATTTTGCCATACATCGTTTTCCAAGCATTGTTCATTTTTATATTACTAAATGTCACAAGCCATGTTAAAAATGGCACCATAATCGCTGCAATCAAAGCGAGTGTTGGATTGACATTAAACATAATGGCAAAGGCCCCAACAAAGGTCATGATCGCAATAAAGAGATCCTCTGGTCCATGATGGGCAAACTCACCTATATCAAACAAATCATTGGTAATGCGACTCATAATATGACCTGTTTTCGTATTATCAAAGAATCGGAATGATTGCCTTTGTACATGCGTAAATAATTCCTGACGCATATCCGTTTCGATATTTATGCCTAGTTTATGTCCTAAATAGTTAACGATAAAGTTCAATAATGTACTAATGGCATAAACAAGCAGTAATAGGACACTTATTTTCACGATCATGCCCCAATCCCCTGTTGGCAATAACTCATCGATAAACCATTGAACAGCCAATGGAAACGCAAGCTCTAAGATTGCTACAATAATGGCACTCGAAAAATCGATGACAAACAATCGTTTATGTGGCTTGTAGTAGGAAAAAAATTTTCTATACATGTTTGTCTCCTCTCTAAGTTGTAAAAATTTTGCCTATCTTTTAATAGTACCATTTGTGCAAACGTAACGGAAAAGTATTTTTTCTCCATAGCAGTATATTTTTATTTACTTTTAAAATGTTGCATGTTACTATGTTAGTAAGAATTGAATAGCTTTTGACTTTATTGTCAAAGGGGAGTAGCTAGCAGATGCGATCGAAGCATCTGATTCACATTCGTCATTACATGGTATATTACCATCGGGTGTGATGGCATTTCTTGTCACACAGAACACTTTCTGTGCAACGAACAGTTAATTGCTTAGCAAGACCTTTGCCTATTTTTTAGGCAGGGGTCTTTTTCTTTTGCTTAAAATAGGGAAAGCATAAGTTAGCAAGCCATTCATTTCTGTTCAACAATTAAAGGAGGCAATAAATTTGGAGGCAATATTTTTAGAATACGCATGGGTACTTGTCGTATTAATTGTACTAGAAGGTTTGTTAGCAGCAGACAACGCCGTCGTAATGGCTGTTATGGTTAAGCATTTACCAAAGGCACAACAACAAAAAGCTTTATTGTATGGATTGGTGGGGGCGTTTGTTTTCCGTTTTGCCGCATTATTCCTTATTACAACGCTCGTTAATTTCTGGCAGATTCAAGCAATAGGTGCAGCTTATCTACTGTTTATGTCTATTAAGCATATTTATGATTCGCGGAAAGCATCTCAAAACTCCGAAGAAATTCAAGAGCCGAAAAAACAATCTGGCTTCTGGATGACGGTTGTAAAAGTAGAACTTGCTGATATCGCATTTGCTGTGGATTCTATTCTTGCGGCGGTTGCCATTGCTGTCACACTTCCACATATCGGTGATTTTGATATTGGCGGTATTAACGCAGGTCAGTTCGCAGTGATGTTCTTAGGTGGTATTATTGGTGTCATCATGATGCGTTTCGCAGCTCGTTGGTTTGTAAAGGTTCTCGACAAATTCCCATCACTTGAAACAGCTGCTTTCCTAATTGTCGGCTGGGTTGGTGTAAAATTAGCTGTATTAACATTAGCACATGAAAAATTGGGTGTGATTCCACACGAATTCCCCCACTCCACTCTTTGGAAAGCTATTTTCTGGATTGTCTTAATTGCTATCGCATTAGGTGGCTACCTAATCGGTGTCAAAAATCAAAAGAAACAAGAACAATAATAATGAAAAATCGCTTCGATTACGATCGGGGCGATTTTTTTATTTTCTTAAAAATATAAAAGAAGGTATTTTCTAATTGAGAACGAATATCAATTATTTTTTGCATGAATTGCTTTAAAAATTAAATTTTTTGTATGTTACTGCCTCTACGCTGTATACTAGTAAAGAAGTCATTTACTGCAAAAGGAGGAAAACTTTTATGTTATCTGAAAAACTACACACAGCTCTTAATGAACAAATGAATTTTGAATTCTACTCTGCGCATGCCTATATGGCAATGGCAGCCTATTGCACAGATCAAGATTATGATGGCTTCGCTAACTTCTTTTTAGTACAAGCAGAAGAAGAACGCTTCCATGCCATGAAATTTTATAATTTCTTAAGTGATATGGGCTACCGCGCAACAATTCAAGGTTTTGAAAGCCCAGGCAATCATTTCGAATCCATTTTAGATGCCTTTAAAACGGCTCTATCACACGAAAAAGAAGTAACACGCCGTATTTACAATTTATCAGACATTGCTTTAGATGAACGTGAGCATGCGACAATGGCCTTCTTAAAATGGTTTATCGACGAGCAAGTAGAAGAAGAATCTACATTTGATACATTAATTCGTAAAATCGAGCGTATCGAAACTGACTCAAACGCAATCTTTATGCTAGATGCAGAATTGGCTACACGTACATTTACACCAGATACAGAAGCATAATATTTCTTATAAAAAATCTGCCATTAAGGCAGATTTTTTTAGGTATCTATCTTGCTTGTGGGATTTTCAAAAGATGCAATAAAAGAGAAACGTTGAAAAATCAACGTTTCTCAGGTTCTTTATGGTTCTCTTACCACTCCATCAAAGGCAGCTTGATAGATTTGATAGATATCTTCACGCTCTAATGGCATTGGACTTCGCGCTAAAATACGCGTTTGTTTTGTAGCATCCTCTGTTAGCTGTTCAAGTGCTGATGCAGGGATATTGAATCCTTGTAATGTTGAGGGAATTTTCACATCTTGAACGAGTTGTTGTAAGGCATCAACACATTTATAGGAAGCCTCTTCTTGCGATAAATAGGAAGATGATATCCCCATGGCATCTAAAATATCTTTCATTCGTTTTTCACAGCTTTGACGAATATACCCCATGACATATGGTAATAGTACTGCATTGGAATCACCATGAGCTATATGGAACTGACCTCCCAGGGGATAGGCTAAAGCATGGACGCCTGCTACACCGGCATTGAAAAAGGCTAACCCTGCTAAATAGCTGCCATAACTCATATCTGTGCGCGCTTGCTTGTCTTGCCCATTATGGACAGCTGTTCGGATTGACTGGCTAATTAAACGGATAGCTTGTAGTGCAAGTGCATCTGTTACTGCATTCGCATTTACTGATACATAGGCTTCTATCGCATGAGTTAACGCGTCTACCCCAGTCGCAGCCGTTACCTTCGATGGTAAGGAAATCGTTAAGGCAGGATCTACAATCGCTACATCCGCTAATAAATAATCATGTGTCACAACATCCTTGGTCGTATCCAGTGATAGCACAGAAATATTTGTAACCTCTGAGCCTGTCCCAGAAGTGGTAGGAATTAAAATTTTAGGTAACCCCTTATTATCCAATGTTTTCGTTCCTGTTAGGTTTAAATAATCTGCAACTTTTCCATCATGTTTTGCTAATACGGCGGCAAGCTTCGCTAAATCCAGTGCACTGCCCCCACCTACACCAATCACCAAATCAAATGGATGCTTTCTCGTAAAATCAACCAGTTTTTCGCCAATTGCAAGCGGAGGCTCTGGTGCAATATCCGTATAAATGGTCGTTGTATAGCCTTTCTCAATCAAAGGCTTTTCAACATTGTCCGTTAGACCTATTTCTTTTAATAATGGATCTGTCACGATCAAAATATTGTGAGCGTTAAACTTCTTTACCTCTAGCAGAAGCTGACTCAAACAGCCCCAGCCAGTATAGCTAGCAGGCGTAAAGGTTAATTTATGCATGGCTTCTCTACTCCTATCTATTCATAATAGCCTTCCGTTGATTTTCTAAATGATTTAAATTGAATAGGATCATGGCCAAACCATACCTGTGAATTTGTTTCATTTGCTAGTCTTCGAATCCGTTCCACTGTTGAATTATAGCCTACAGAATCGTAGATAATGCCTGGTGGCTTGACAGGAGGCCCAAAGCTTTCTGCCGTATAAATGGCATCTGAGGCTAAAATAATACCACCTGTGTCAGGCATTTGAATATGCAAACCTAGCATTCCCCAAGCATGACCACTACCAAAATTTAATACTTGTATCCCTTCAGCTAGTTTTACATGATCCTCGCCACGTTTGATTAAGCGCCATTGTAGATTGTTTTTAATCCACATATCAATGTCACCCCAAACATAGGCACCGTCTTTCACGTTTCTAGCATATGTTTGTAATGTGCCATTAAACTCATCTTCCTGTACAATAATTGTGGCATTTGTAAAGAGTTCTAAGCACCCTGCATGGTCGAGATGCAAATGGGAAGCAACAACATATTTGATATCCTCTGGACGAACATTTAATTCTTCTAGACGATGATGTAAATAGCATTCTTCTGGCATATTAATAGGAAATGCTTTTTGCGTAAATTCACCCCATCGCCCTTCTGGACCCATCGAGTTTGGATTGCATGCAGTATCAAATAGAATTTTGCCTTCTGGATGATCAATCAATACTGTATAAACAGGGAATTCAACAAATTCATTTGGCTGGTTTGGATGATCGATGGTTGCGGGATTGTGCATCGCAATCATATAATTTTTATCCATTCGCATCGTACCATTGTCCATCACATACAATTTTGGATGTTGTTTAATCATTTTCATTTTCCCATCTCCATTCGTGATTATTAGTTATTGGTTATTCCAAATTACTAGCTTCATTTCCGTCATTTCTTCTAACGCATATTTAATGCCTTCACGGCCTGTGCCGCTTTCCTTTACACCACCATATGGCATGTGATCTACTCGATAAGTAGGTACATCATTAATGATGACTCCACCAACGTGCAATGCTTTTGTAGCCTGAAAAGCTGTCTGAATAGAAGGAGTGAAGATGCCTGCCTGTAGGCCATAGTGAGAATTATTGATAGCCGCTATCCCTTCATCAATGGTGGATACCGTATTAACGATAACAACAGGTGCAAAAATTTCTTCACAGGATACACGACTCTGTGGCTGAACATTATATAAAACAGTGGGCAATAAAATATGATTGTCAATGTGACCACCTGTAATTACTTGTGCCCCTTCAGCTACTGCCTCTTTAATCCATTGATAAGCACGCTGTTGTTCAGCTTGTGAAATCATCATAGCAAGATCTGTTTGATTATCCATTGGATCACCAATTGTAAGCTGCTCTATTTTTTCCTTCAGCCGTATTAAAAATTCCTCCACCATACTTTCCATGACATAGATACGTTGTAAAGAAATACAGACTTGACCTTGGTTGGAAAATGCCCCCATCACAATGCGATCCATAATACGCTCTAGTTGTACCCCTTCATCGATAATTACGCCTGCATTGGAACCTAATTCTAAGGTTACTTTCTTCAAGCCTGCACGATTGCGTAGAGAAATCCCTACCGCTGGACTTCCTGTAAACGTTATCATCTTAACATTTGGATGTGCTAAAAATGCATCGCCTACTAATTTACCTTGTCCAGTTACAAGATTAAAGGCACCTGCTGGTAAATTTGTTTGCGCCAATAATTTTGCCAAAAAATGGGCGGATAGCGCTGTTTGTGTGGCAGGTTTCAATACAATCGTATTGCCTGCAGCTAATGCTGGCCCAACTTTGTGTGCTACTAGATTTTGCGGAAAGTTAAATGGTGTAATCGCTGCCACAACACCGATTGGCTCTCTTAATGTATAAGCAAAGCGCCCCTCTCCATTTTTTGATGCATCCATTGGAACCATTTCACCAGTAAGTCGCTTTGCTTCTTCTGCCGCAAATTTATAGGTTTCAACTGTGCGATCAATTTCAGCGTAAGCATACTTTAACGGTTTGGCTGATTCCATTGCAATGATACTTGCTGCTTCATCTCTATTTTCTGCAAAAAGGGTGGATAACTGCTCTAATATCTCTGCTCGTTGAAAAGCAGTTAATGCAGCCATTTGAGGAGCTGCAGCATGCGCACTTTCAATGGCCTCCTGTACATCTTTTTCAGTGGCCATCGCAAAGTGTGCCAATACCTCTTGTGAATAGGGAGCATGGATCTCCATCCATTCAGCAGTCATCTTCCATTCTCCATTAATCCATAAGCCCTTTTTCAATCGTAATTCACTCCTTTCTTTTTATGGTTACGTATTCATTTCAGAAAATAAAGAAATGAATACGTAACCATTTTGGTGTAAAAAATAAACTGATGGTCTATCAGTTTATTTTACACGTTGTATTTCTTGGGAAAATCTTAACAGACTCTGTTTGTCTAATGCAAGTACTTTTTTTCTCCATTACCTCAAATAATTTTTCGATAGCAATAAAACCTAAGTTCTCTTCTGATGTTAAACCTACTGTTGTTAAGGCAATAGAGTGATGTTTACTAAGCTCTACATTATCAATACCAATGATATTAAAATCTCTCGGAACCTGAAAACCTCTCTCTAAACAAAGATTCAATATTTCAATGGCAATGGCATCCGTAGCAGCACAAATAGCTGTTGGTCTTTTTTCGAGTTGTAAAAGCTCTGCAAACGCACGTTCAATATCCATTTTATTGGTGTTCGTTAAAAAAGTAGGCACTAATTTTGCATCTAGCCCATAATCCTGTAAAGCTTGTTCAAATCCCAGATAGCGTCCATAGAAGGTACTCATTTGATGTGGACCCCCTATCCAACATAAAGAGTCATGCCCTAATGATAGGACATGCTTGGTCGCAAGGTAACCTGCTTGAACATTATCAATTTCTACAAAATGTCTATTCTCTTTATGCTTACGGTTAAACATAATAAATGGAATAGCTAGTTTTTCTAGTTTATAAAATAAATCATCTTGATACAACATAGAAGACAATATAATTGCGTCTGCTTTCGTTTCTAAAACGGCATTGTAGATTGAATTAAGATTATCCTCTGTGCCAAAATAGACATTAACTTTATAGCCACGTGCATTAACATAATTCACGATGGCTGTAGTTGTATCAACAAAAAAAGGGTTGTGTAAGGGCCCCGAAATCAATGTAATAATGCCTGTTTTTTTCTGAACAAGCGATCTTGCTATATCATTTGGCACATAGTTTAGTTCCTCTATCGCCTGCATTACTTTTTCAATTGTTTTTGGCTTTACAAGCTCTGGTGTATTCAATACTCTAGATACAGTTGTTTGTGAGACACCAGCATGCTTCGCCACATCTTTTGAAGATACCAAAAAAACCACCCATTTCATCATTGTGAAGCTATATTATATCATCTATAGAATAATGATTATAGTGATGATTCTTTCTCTACCTTAACGCTTTCGCTCATATGGCTTTGTAGCTTCACTCGCTTTAAAGTTATAAACAGGTTTAATAACTTTGACAATATCTACAGTTTCCCCAATCGCAGAAGTAATTTCTGTCATCGGCTTATAGGCCATTGGTGCCTCATCCAATGTTTCTTCATTGACTGATGTTGTCCAAATCCCCTGCATCGTATCTTTAAAATCGGCCATATTCAAAGCTTTTTTCGCTGCGCGTCGTGAAAACATGCGTCCTGCTCCATGGGGGGCTGAATAATTCCATTCCGCATTGCCTTTCCCTTTACAAATCAGAGATCCATCCCGCATATTCATTGGAATAACTAGCTTTTCATCTTTATTTGCACGAACAGCCCCTTTGCGAAGCGTCATCGTTTCTGTATCGATATAGTTATGAATCGTATCAAACGTATCCGTAAAATGCCAATCCATCTGTTTAGCAATGGTTTCTGCAATGGTCCAACGATTCATCCGTGCAAATTGCTGTGCAATCTTCATATCATGGATATAATCATGGAAAGCTCCCCCCTCTAAATATGACAAGTCTTTCGGAACGAACGGTGTTTGTTCTTTATAGGCTTGTATCATGGATTGAATCTCTTGTTGTCGTCCTTGCTGTTTCATTGCTTCTATTTTTTCTGTCAAATCTTCTCGACGTAAATTTTCATAAGCTCTTTTTTGATGCCAATTAGCAACCTTTGCCCCTACATAGCGTGACCCCGTATGGATGAGCAAATAGTGCTGATCATCTTCATCTTTGGCAAGTTCAATAAAATGGTTGCCTCCCCCAAGTGTACCTAATGACAAGTTCGTATAGTCGTCTTTCAAGCCGCTTGCTCGAAATTGTTTACCTTCAAACTCTACAAAATGTCGGCTTGGCGATACTTCTTTATGAATATCCTGCCCACTTGGTACATATGTGCGAATGATGGCATCGAGTTGAGCAAAATCAACTGTTGTTACGTCAAGTTGTGCTACAAATACACCACACCCCACATCAATGCCGACAAGATTGGGTACAACACGGTCTTGCAATTGGATGGTCGTGCCAATGACACATCCTTTACCCGCATGATAATCTGGCATAATACGTACTTTAGTGCCTGCCATAAAAGCCTGGTCTGTTAATTCTTGAATCTGATCAACAGCTGTTTGTAATGCTGTTTGCGAAAAGATTTTTGCATTCGTGAAGCGTCCATTTATTTCAATCAAGTGTATCCCTCCTTACTACTTATACGTAAAACTGGAATGATTTGTTTCATATCATAAAGAAAACGTTCTAAAAGCATGCTACTTTTAGAACGTTTGGTGAAAACCTAATCTTCATATTGTACAACTAATTTTTTAGGTATTTCGGGTATATCATTTGATTTTACATCTTCTTCCCTTAAGTCAAGCATTTGCAGGGGATATTTTTCTTGCACCTCAAAAGGTATTGCAATACTTTCCATTTTATTATTCATTTGACTTCTTGCGAGTAAGCCATTGTTTGATAAATCAATGGCTAAAATAGCCTGCACAGTTTCCTCAAGCATGGCAATATCCTTCGATTTCAACGGCATTTGCTCATTCATTAAAAATGGTTGAAGATGCTCTTTTATATAACCCTGTGCTTCGATTAAGCAAGAAAATTCATTTAATTTTTCAGCATAGCGCTTTAACTGACGCTTATCTTTTGCACGCTGTTGATTTAGTTTCTGTACCTTTTGTTCAATACGGCTCATGCGTACTTTCACTAAGTCAATCAAAAAAGGCTGGGTATCTCGAATCGCCTGTAGCATTGAAACCTCTGCTTGTTGTACCTTGGCATATTGGGCGACACAAACCTCTTGCTGCTCATTGAGTTTTTGAACACGCTCTTTGAAAAATTC
Organism: Lysinibacillus sp. LK3; assembly: GCF_001043675.1. Lineage (NCBI taxonomy): Bacteria > Bacillati > Bacillota > Bacilli > Caryophanales > Bacillaceae > Lysinibacillus > Lysinibacillus sp. LK3. The sequence continues at coordinate 421,964 of NZ_LDUJ01000014.1, read as the reverse complement.
ATTTTGCGTATGTTGGCCAAAGAAAGCTTTCATAAGACCTTTACCATGAATTTTTTTATGTTGTGCATCTAAACGCTCATATTCGCGTAAATACTCACTGTGCATGTTGCGGTATTCACGCAACATTTGTTGATAGTGCACAGCAATTTCAGTAAATTCTTCCACCTTGGAATCGTGTAAATAATCATGTTGCGCTATCGTTTGTAATAGCTGATACAGTGTTTGAACCTGTTTAAACGTGTTCGCTACCTGTTCATATTCTTGCTCATATTCTTTGACAATTGCTAAGTCACGTTGATAGCGAGAATATTCATATTGGGTATCGCCTGCGTATTTTTCAATATTCTCTACAGCAGATTGAAATGGATCTCGTTGTGGAATTACAGTTAATTCGAAGCGGAATCGTTCAAGCCATTGTAAGAAGCGAATTAGGATGGCATATGTTTTTTTATCACTATTTTCAGCCACACGATGAATGTGAGCAATTAATTGATCATACTGACTTTTTTGCCAAAGCTCATGACTGTCTGTTTGTTTGGCTACTAGTGCATTAATTGCTGAAATCCCTATAAAATCACTCATCAAATGACCAATACGTTGTTGTTCAGAGTCCATAAATGCTGTGGCATGTTCCTCATCATCGATGCCGTTGATGACACATAAAGGTTCAACACCTTTATTCTTTAACGTTTCAATCAAGAGAAGTTCAGCATCCATTGCCATTGAACCAGCGCGTAACACCCAGAAAATTTCATCAACACGGTTCATAAGCGCCTCTGAAAAATAAGCCATTTCTCCTCCGCCTGCTTCTAATGACACAGAATCAATTATTGTCACGGATTTTAATAAATCATTTTTCAAATAGACTTCTAGATAATCTAAGTGTTCACGTAAAATCTGGGAAGCAAACGTATCGCCAGTTGTTAGTAGCTCTAATTTACTGAGATCAAATACAGCGACAACACCATCTAAAAAATAAGCTTTAATCTCTTCTTGCTCGCCGTAGCGTATAAACGTATTTACACTTGTTGGATGCTGATCATCTACCGATAATATTTCGCGTCCTAGAAGTCCATTCACAAGTGTTGTTTTGCCCACCCGCTCTTTTCCAACTATTAAAATCATCGTCTGGTTATTGGCATCTTGAATGATTCGATTTAAATGTTTTGCTGTATCTTTCACATATGTATTTTGGACGATGATGCCATACAAGTGTCGTAGTTGGTCAACAAATTGCGGCAAAATATTATTCGCTGAGGTTGTATTTTCGATTGGCGTATTGTCAATGTTCGTCATCCTCAAAACCTCTTTTCGTATGTATCTATAAGACCATTATAAATGAAACTATGGCTTTTCTAATACATGGATTGATGAAAAGAGGACAATATACTTATACGTTTATACGACAAATAGGAATTCATCCTTACACCTATTTCCTGTCTGCTTCATATATGATTGCTACACAGACTAAAGGGAATAGTCCCAGCTATGAGTTTAGAAGTATTAGGCTTGGAGATTTCTCTCTAAGGTTGCTGAATAGCTGACCTTTGTCCTATCCCTCCAAACCAGCCATACGTGCATAAACAGCTCCAAGTAATGGCATTCCACCTTGGGCACCTAGTTTCTCTACAGATAAGGAAGCAGCGATATTAGCAAAATATACAGCCTCATCCAACGATTGCCCTTCTACTAAAGCATAGGCTAAAGCACCATTAAAGGTATCACCTGCGCCCGTTGTATCCACGACTGTTGTCATATAACCTGGAACATGAATTGGATAGGAGCCATCGAAATAACGTGCACCATCACTTCCTAGCGTCACGATTAATTTATTAGGATATTTTTCTAAAACTTGTTCCACAGGCTCGTTAAAAATTTCAGCACATTCTGTCTCGTTAGGTGTTAAATAGGTAATATCGTCCATCCACTGCACATCAAAATTGGCTGCTGGAGCAGGGTTTAACAGTACCGGAACACCCGCTTCTTTACATAAATGAATGGCATGGGCTGTCGTCTCTTTAGGGATTTCAAGCTGTATAATTACCAAGTGACTTTTTTGTATCAACTCTTTTGAAGCTTCAAGATGGGATATGCTTAGGTCATAATTAGCTCCAGGTACGACAACAATTCGATTATCGTTATTGTAAATAAGTATATTAGCAATGCCTGTAGGAGCAGTGGTGCTTTTTACAATGGCGTTTGTCTGAATCTGCTCTTGCTGTAAAGCGGCATGTAATGTCTCACCAAAATGATCATTCCCTAAACAGCCAACCATCGCCACCTCACTGCCAAGACGAGCTGCGGCAACTGCTTGATTAGCCCCTTTTCCTCCTGGAACTGTTTGAAACGAGTTACCTAGAATGGTTTCCCCCTGCTTTGGAAAAGCATTCATTTGTACAACTAAATCCATATTTAAACTTCCTATAACTGTAATCATGAAATTCCACCTTTCATCTTTTGATCAAACAAAAAACAACTGAAATGAGTAGTATCATTTCAGTAGCAAACAATATAAAAATTCGTATAAACTAAAAACCTATCGACTGTTTTAGGGATGCCCTAAATTCTTTCACTTACTGTAAATCGATACGAGCTTCTTTTACTCGTTAAATGAAAACGATCTAGTCACTCAGGCTATCTTCCTGTTATGCGAAGCAATGCTTCAGATGACGCTTTCAAAAACTGGCTGGATTTGTCCTTTAATATACAAATATTATTATAATGATAACATAGTGCCACCTTCGCATTTGATGTTTCCTTTATTATAAATAATTTCATATAGGAAATGCACTACAAACACAAAAAAACTGAAGACAACATAAAACTTGTCTTCAGTCATATCAATTAATAGGCTACTCGCTTCGCCTCATATGCGGCAATGTGGTCCTCATATTTAAAGGTTAAGGCGATTTCATCCCAGCCATTCAGTAACGTTTCTTTATAGTATGGGTCAATTGTAAAATGATAGACTGTACCATCTTCCCCTGTTACGGTTTGCTCTGCAAGATTTACTTCCATACTATAGGGCTTTGCTAAGCCTTTTGCTAAAATAGCATCACATTCCGATTCTGTTAGCTTAATCGGTAAGATACCGTTTTTGAAGCAGTTATTATGGAAAATATCTGCAAAAGAAGGTGCAATCACAACGTTAAAACCGTAATCTAAAATTGCCCATGGTGCATGTTCACGAGAGGAGCCACAGCCGAAATTATCTTGCGCCACTAGAATTTTAGATTCTTTAAATTCAGGTTTATTTAATACAAAGTCAGCTATTTCATTCCCTTGTGCATCGAAACGCCAATGGTAAAATAAAAACTGTCCAAAACCTGTGCGCTCAATACGTTTTAGAAATTCTTTTGAAATAATTTGATCGGTATCAACATTTTTTCGATCAAGTGGTGTGATGACACTATTTACGATATTAATTGGTTCCATTTTTCAATCATCCCTTCCCGAGTAAAGCAAGACTTACACTGTTTCCTTCACAAATTCACGTACATCGACGAAGTGACCTGCAATCGCAGCGGCTGCTGCCATTGGTGGTGACACTAAATGTGTACGAGCTCCAGCGCCCTGACGTCCTTCAAAGTTGCGGTTTGAGGTAGAGGCACAGCGTTCTCCAGCTGGTACGACGTCATCATTCATCGCAAGACACATCGAGCAACCAGATTCTCGCCATTCAAAGCCTGCATCCATAAATATTTTATCTAAACCTTCTGCCTCTGCTTGTTTTTTCGTTGTATGTGAGCCTGGGACAACGATGGCTGTGACCTTGTCATGCACCTTACGCCCTTTGATGACATCAGCAGCTGCACGCAAATCACTAATGCGTGAGTTTGTACAGGAGCCAATGAAGACATGCTGGATGTCAATGGATGTTAATGGCTGGCCTTCCTCTAAGCCCATATAGGCAAGTGCTTTTTGAAGTGCCGCCTTGTCTGATTCATCCTCATAATCTGCTTGTGTTGGAACATGCCCAGAAACACCAGTACCCATCGATGGGTTTGTTCCCCACGTAATGATTGGTTCAATTTCTTCAGCTTTTATAATACGAACCGTATCGTACGTTGCATCTTCGTCTGAAGCAAGACTTAACCAGTAAGCGGCTGCTTCTTCCAATTTTTCTCCCTGCGGTGCATATTTGCGTCCACGAATATAATCGACTGTTGTTTGATCAGGTGAGATAAGCCCTGCTTTTGCGCCTGCCTCAATTGACATATTACAAATCGTCATGCGTTCTTCCATAGATAGTTTGTGGATAGCCTCTCCAGTGAATTCCACAATATGTCCTGTACCAACACCTATTCCGAACTTGGCAATGATGGCTAGAATAATATCCTTTGCCGCTACCCCAACTGGTAGCTCCCCTTCAACACGAATCTCCATCGTTTTCGGCTTATTTTGCCATAATGTTTGCGTCGATAATACATGCTCCACTTCAGATGTTCCAATACCAAATGCAATGGCCCCAAAGGCACCGTGAGTCGATGTATGAGAATCACCACAAACAATGGTTTTACCAGGCTGTGTTAATCCAAGCTCTGGCCCAATCACATGGACAATCCCTTGGTCAGGGTGACCCATGCCTGCTAACTCAACGCCAAATTCCTCAGCATTTTTAGCTAATGTTTCGATTTGATTGCGCGCAATGGGATCATGGATAGTTGGTAAATTTTTTGTTGGTACGTTATGATCCATTGTCGCAAAGCTTAAATCAGGACGACGCACTTTACGTCCGTTCATGCGTAACCCTTCAAAAGCTTGCGGAGATGTTACTTCATGAATTAAATGAAGATCAATATATAACAGGTCCGGTTTGCCCTCTTCCTGATAAACAACATGTTTATCCCAAATCTTTTCAATTATATTTTTACCCATTGTCTTCACCTATTTCTTTAAATATATGTTGTCATAATACTTTGTGATACAAAGCTAGTATCAATTTCGTTAATTACCTTATCTGTCCATTCATTAGTTGATAAAATACGACTGCCGTCACGAGCAAGATCTGCTGTAAAGTAGCCATCATCAAATACTGCACTTACCGCGCGTTCAATTTCTGCTGCTTCTTCTTTTAAGCCAAATGAATATTGCAGCATCATCGCTACGGATAAAATGGTTGCAGCAGGATTTGCTACACCTTGCCCTGCAATTTCTGGTGCGGAGCCATGTACTGGTTCATATAAGCCAAAATTATCACCACGAATGGATGCGGATGGTAAAACACCTAGAGAACCAGTAATAACAGATGCTTCATCACTTAAAATATCACCAAACATATTTTCAGTAACGACTACATCATAGTGTCCAGGATTTGTAATAAGTTTCATTGCGACAGAGTCTACTAGGTTATGTTCTACGATTACATCTGGATACTCTTTTTTCTTTGCTTCTACAACTTCACGCCATAAGCGACTTGTTTCAAGCACATTCGCCTTGTCAACAGAGCATAATTTGCCACCACGTAAACGTGCTAGTTCAAAGGCATTTTCAACGATACGCTCTACCTCTGCTTTAGAGTAAACCGTTGTATCAATTGCGCCATTTTCAGTACGCATACGTGGTTCCCCGAAGTATACGCCGCCTGTTAGTTCACGTACAATCATTAAATCAACGTTTTCAGCCACTTCACGCTTTAATGGTGAAGCATCTAGTAAACTCGGGAACGCCTTTACTGGACGTAGATTGGCAAATAAATCGAAGTGTTTCCGAATTCGTAGTAACCCTTTCTCTGGGCGCAATTCAGGAGGGTTTTGATCCCACTTTGGACCACCTACAGCTCCTAATAAAATCGCATCACTATTTTCACACATCTCGATTGTTTCATCAGGTAATGGATTATTATGCTGGTCAATCGCAGCACCACCAATTGTTGCATATCCTAAATGAAATGTATGATTAAATCGTTTACCAATCACCTGTAATACACGTACAGCAGAAGCAACAACCTCTGGCCCAATTCCATCACCGGGAAGTACTGTAATTTTTCTCTCCATCGTCAAAACACCTTTCTTTGTATAGCGTATTCGCTAATTTAGTAAAGACGCTCACCTACCTTTTATCGAGGTGAGCGTAGTCATTACGTCTAAGCGTAATTTTTGGTTAATTGATACAATACGCCATGACATCATTGCATCCGACTTGTGAATGGTACTTCATACAATTCACTACCTCAGAAACCTATACAGGATGTGCGCGAAGGCTTGCTTGAATTAAATGACGGTTAATAGCATTTAAATAAGCTTTTGCCGATGCTTCTAAAACATCTTGAGAGGAATTACGGCCTGTAGTCGAAACCTCATCATAGCGAATATTAATAACCGCTTCACCCAGTGCATCTCGTCCTTTGCCAACCGATGTCACACGGTAATCAATGACATGTACAGCTCCAGGTACAAGTTGCTCCAGTGTATTAAAAATCGCTTCTACTGAACCAGAGCCAGTAGCTACAACGGTTTTTTCTAGTCCCTCAGGTGTAAGCACAATGGCTGTAGCTGTAGGAATATTTTCAGTACCATATTGCACCTGCACCATTTTCAACTCAAAGAGTGGTACATCTTCTACTTGAACTTGTTGCTCAGTAAGAAGAGTAAGTAAATCTTCCTCTGTAATTTCTTTTTTACGATCAGCCAATTTTTTAAATTCCACAAATGCTTTGTTCAACTTTTCATCAGAAAGATGGAAGCCCATTGTTTCCGCACGATCACGGAAGGCTGCACGACCAGAATGTTTCCCGAGAACTAATGGAATTTCGCCTTCGCCGATTAAAGCAGGTGAAATAATTTCATAGGTTTCTGGATTTTTTAAGACACCGTCTTGATGGATGCCCGATTCGTGTGCAAATGCATTTCTTCCTACAATCGCTTTATTTGGCTGAATCACAACATTTGTCAATTTACTGACTAATTGAGACGTACGTTTAATTTCTTGCAACTGAATGCCCGTTTGCACCTGATAAATATCCTTGCGAATATGAAGTGCTACAGCAATTTCCTCGAGTGCCACATTACCTGCGCGTTCGCCGATACCATTGATTGTTCCTTCGACTTGTGCAGCACCATTTTCTATTGCGGCAATCGTGTTAGCTGTTGCCATCCCTAAATCATCATGACAATGGGCAGAGAATTTCACTTTGTCAGCACCTTTGACATTTTCCAGTAGGAACTTAAATAATGCACCATATTCTTGCGGGGATGCATACCCTACAGTGTCTGGAACATTAATCGTTGTTGCACCAGCAGCAACCACTTCGTTCATAATTCGCACTAAAAATTCACGATCAGAGCGGAATGCATCCTCGGCAGACCATTGTACAAGTGGGAAGTACTTTTTAGCGTATTTAACAGCCTCTACCGCTTGCTCCACCACTTGCTCAGGGGATTTTTTTAATTTGTATTCCATATGAATAGGTGATGTGGCTAGAAAAATGTGAATATGTGGCTGTTGTGCTACTTTTATCGCTTCCCATGTAGCATCAATATCCTTTTGGATACAGCGAGCTAGCCCCGTCACAATGGAATTTTTTACTGTACCTGCAATGCGATGGACTGCATCAAAGTCACCAGGTGACGAAGCAGGAAATCCTGCTTCTATAATTGTCACACCAAGGCGCTCTAATTGTTTGGCAATTTCAATCTTCTCGGCTGTGTTTAAGTTGATCCCAGCAGATTGTTCACCATCGCGAAGCGTAGTATCGAAAATATCAATTTTTCGCACTTGTCGCCACTTCTCTCACAACTTTTTCTTTACCTTCGTTGATGAATGGCATCATAGCACGTAGTTTTGCGCCTACTTCTTCGATTTGATGGTTCGCACCAGCTTCTTTGAATTTTGTATATTCTGGACGACCATTTTCATTTTCTTGAATCCAACGACGAGCAAATGTACCATCTTGGATATCTGTTAATACGTCTTTCATACGAGCTTTTACAGACTCATCGATAATGCGTGGTCCTGCAACATAATCTCCCCACTCTGCTGTATCTGAAACTGAGTAGCGCATTGTTGCCATACCGCCCTCAAACATTAGGTCAACAATTAATTTAAGTTCATGTAGTGTTTCAAAGTAGGCTAATTCTGGTTGATAACCAGCTTCTACTAATGTTTCGAATCCTGCTCTTACTAGTTGTGTTGCACCACCACAAAGTACCGCTTGTTCACCGAATAAATCTGTCTCTGTTTCTTCTTTGAATGTTGTTTCAAGAAGCCCACCACGTGCAGCACCGATTCCTTTACCATACGCAAGTGCTAAATCTTTTGCTTGGCCTGTAGCATCTTGGTGAATAGCGAATAGTCCTGGTACCCCAGCACCTTCTTGGAATTGACGACGAACTAGATGTCCTGGTCCTTTTGGTGCTACTAAAAATACGTCAACGTCTGCTGGTGGTGTAATTTGACCGAAATGGATATTGAAGCCGTGTGCAAACATCAATGCTTTACCAGCTTGTAAATGTGGCGCAATTTCCGCTTCATAAACTGCTTTTTGGCGCTCATCTGGTAGTAGAATTTGGATAACATCTGCTTCTTGTGCTGCTTCAGCCACTGTTTTCACGTCAATACCATCTGCTTTTGCCGCATCGAAGGATCCACCTGGACGAACCCCTACTACCACGTCAAAACCTGATTCTTTAAGGTTTAAAGCATGTGCATGACCTTGTGAACCGTAACCGATAATTGCGATTTTCTTTCCTTTTAATACGTCCTCGTTGATATTTTGCTCATAGTACATTGTAGCCATTGTTAATTTCCTCCTAGAATATGTTTTGTTTTTTATAGCTTTAGATACTTGCTCTGTCTATAAAGCTATTCATTTTTATATGCAAACTATTTTAAAATAGAGAGCTGCGGGTTTGAGACTTTTTGTGTTTCACGAACGGAGGCAGTTGCCCCTGTACGTGTAAGTTCTTTAATGCCATATGGTCGAATGAGTTCGATAAAGGCATCAATCTTCTCTGGATGCCCTACTACTTGATACGTCACAACATTTTTGGCTGTATCAATAATTTGGGCGCGGAACGGTTCAACAATTGAATTCATTTCCAAACGTAAATTTGGTGGGGAAATCACCTTTACTAGTGCTAGCTCTCGCAGAACAATCGATTTATCGGTAATGTCATTGACCTTTAACACATCAATTTGCTTGGATAGCTGTTTCACTAGTTGCTCAATTTTGCGTTCGTCCTCTATATTGACAACGAAGGTCATCTTTGAAAAATTCGGTTGCTCCGTATGACCTACTGTAATCGATTCAATATTGAACTGACGCTTCATCAATAAACCTGTCAAACGGTTTAATACACCACTTTGGTTAATCACAGTTACGGTAATTACTCGCTTCAATTTTTTTTCACCCCAATCATTTCATGTAAGCCTGTGCCAGGTGCTACCATTGGGTAAACACATTCAAGCTGTTTCACTCGACAGTCAATTAATACTGGCTCATCAGACAGCAGTGCCTCACGGAAAATAGACTTTGCTTCATCGATTGTGTTAATACGATAACCTTTAATGTTATAAGCATCAGCTAACTTAACAAAATCTGGTTGGATCGGCATAAGTGATGATGAATAGCGCTCTTCATAGAATGTTTGTTGCCATTGACGCACCATGCCAAGACAGCTATTATTCAAAATCACTATTTTTACTGGTAAGTTAAATTCCTGTAGGATGGATAGCTCCTGTGCCGTCATTTGGAATCCTGCATCTCCTACAATCGAAATAACTTTTTTGTCTGGCTTCGCAAATTGGGCGCCAATTGCGGCCGGGAAGCCGAAGCCCATCGTACCAAGTCCACCAGACGTTACCCATGAATGATCATTATTTAAATGATAATATTGCGCTGCCCACATTTGATGCTGCCCAACATCTGTCGTCACAATGGCATTACCTTCAGTTACCTTGTGCACTAATTGCAATGCCTCTTGTGGTAGGATTTCTTGCGTATTTGTATCCTTGCAATACCATAATGGATATTCCATCGCATGATTCCTTAAATAAGCTAACCAATCGGCTGTATCAGGACCTTGGAAATCCTTTTTCAATAGTGCTTTTAAAGCCTCCTTGGCATCAGCAACAATTGGAATATCTGTCGGTACATTTTTGCCAATTTCAGCAGGATCAATATCGATATGGATAATCGTTGCATTTGGTGCAAATGTAGCTAGATTACCTGTTAGACGATCATCAAATCGTGCCCCAATATTGAGTAATAAATCCGATTTTGTGATCGCTGTATTTGCTGTAGCTGTACCATGCATCCCAGCCATCCCAAGGAATAAGTCATGTTCACCATGGATGGAGCCCAATCCTAGCAATGTATTCGTTACTGGAATACGATATTTTTCTGCGAAAGTCGTTAATTCCTGACGTGCATCTGCAAAAAGAACACCTGCACCCGCTAAGATGATTGGGTTTTTTGCCAATGAAATGGCTTGAATCGCCTTTTGGACTTGTAAATAATTTGGTTTATATGTTGGCTGATAGCCTGGTAAATAAATTTCATCAGGTGCTTGCGGTGGATTCTCTACATCAAACAACATTTGGGAAACGTTTTTTGGGAAATCCACGACAACTGGTCCCTTACGACCTGTGCTAGCGATATGGAAAGCTTCCTTCACAATGCGGGGAATATCATTGACATCCTGCACCTGATAGTTGTGCTTTGTAATCGGTGTTGTAATCCCCATAATATCGGCTTCTTGGAAAGCATCTGTTCCGATCACAGATGTCGCAACCTGTCCTGTAAAAACAACCAATGGAATAGAGTCGATCATGGCATCCGCAATACCTGTTACAAGGTTTGTTGCACCAGGTCCACTTGTGGCAATAACAACGCCCGTTTTACCTGAAACACGAGCATAGCCTTCCGCCGCATGAATAGCACCCTGTTCATGTCTTGTTAAAATATGGCGAATTGGGTTTTTATACATCGCATCATAAATTTGTAATACGGCTCCTCCTGGATAGCCAAAGACAATTTCAACCCCTTGATCGTGCAATGCCTGCACTAATACATCTGCACCGTCCTTCGCTTGATAGGTTTGTTCAGCTGTTGCTGTTGTAGCTAATTGTTCTTGTTCATTGATTGAAACATTCGCACTCATCAAATTATGCCTCCTTCATTTCTTTCAAACTCACACATCAGTGTTGTAGATTAGTGAAGTGTCAATAGCTGGATTGACTATTCCTCTCATCCTTTTCGTTGAGAGGCTGTTCAATTGCATCGTGAAAATAATAAAAAGCCTTTTTCTCCACACGCAAAGAACTACCTTACGTAGGGATGAAAAAGACTTTCCATGGTACCACCCTTTTTTATAGCAAATAATTGCTACCTCGCGAATAAATGACTGCATTTATGCACCAATGCGAAAGACATCGCATCCAATATAGTGCCATAAAACATTTATTCATTAATAACGAGCACTTTCGACTATGCCCGGAGCTATCTAATGGTGTTAACACGTTTAATAGCCCACTCCGAGGGGATGTCGGATCTAGTTGTATCGCCGGCTTCCAGCACGACCGGCTCTCTGGTAGATACAAGGCTCTAGAACCTTTAACCTCATCAACGTTTTTATTTATCTAGTTGTTAAATTTTCATTACGCCTCCAGTGGAAGCGCTCGTCACTAATTTTGAATATCTTGCTAACCAACCACGTTTGATTTTTGGCTCAAAGACTGGTAATTTTGCACGACGTTCAGCTAAAACTTCATCTGAAACTTGTAAATTAATCGTACGATTTGGTAGATCAATTTCGATAATATCTCCGTTTTCTACTAAAGCGATTGGACCGCCTTCAGCAGCTTCTGGTGAAATATGGCCAATTGAAATACCACGAGATGCACCTGAGAAACGACCATCTGTAATTAATGCAACCTTTGTACCAAGGCCTCGACCTTGAATGGCAGATGTTGGTGCAAGCATTTCTGGCATCCCTGGGCCACCCTTAGGTCCTTCATAGCGAATGACGACTACATGGCCCTCTTTCACCGTTCCATTATCAATGTTTTCTTGTGCTGCTTCTTGTGAATCAAAGACAATTGCCTCGCCCTTGAATACTTTGATAGAAGGATCAACGGCCCCTACTTTAATAACAGAGCCATCTGGTGCGATGTTACCGAATAAAACTGATAATCCACCTACAGCACTATACGGATTGTCTTTTGTTCGAATGACTTGATCATTCGTGATGTGATAATCTTTGACAAGCTCACCCATTGTAACGCCTGCTACGGTTGGACGGTCTGGATGAATAGCACCTGGAATAGATGTTAATTCATTAATAATGGCACTTACTCCACCCGCTTTATTAATATCATCCATTGAAATATCTGAAGCAGGCATGATTTTTGCTAAATAAGGCACTCTTTCCGCTACTTTATTAATATCTTCAATGTTGTAATCTATTTCGGCTTCATTGGCAATTGCTAATGTATGAAGAACTGTATTTGTGGAGCCCCCCATTGCCATATCAAGAGCAAAAGCATCATCAATTGCCTCTTTTGTAATAATATCGCGAGGTTTAACGTCTTCCTTGACCATGCGAATTAATTGCTTAGCTGCTTCTTTAATCAGCTTGTGACGCTCTTCAGAAGTGGCAACGATTGTACCATTTCCAGGTAAAGCAACACCAAGCATTTCCATTAAGCAGTTCATGGAATTTGCTGTAAACATGCCTGAGCATGAACCACACGTCGGACAAGCATTATTCTCAATATCCAACAGCTCTTCCGCAGACATTTTTCCTGATTTGTGTGCTCCTACACCTTCAAACACAGATGTTAAGGAAAGCTGTTTCCCTGCTGCAGAAGTTCCTGCCTCCATTGGACCACCTGAAACAAAGATAGATGGTACATTCGTACGAACTGCTGCCATAAGCATTCCTGGTGTAATTTTGTCACAGTTTGGAATATAAAATACGCCATCAAACCAATGTGCATTAATAACTGTTTCAGCAGAGTCTGCTATAATTTCACGACTTGGTAAGGAATAACGCATACCAATATGCCCCATTGCAATACCATCATCGACACCAATTGTATTAAATTCGAATGGAATACCACCCGCTTCAATAATAGCTTCTTTCACTACATCAGCGAACGTACGTAAATGAACGTGACCTGGTATTATGTCGATATAAGAGTTACAAACCCCAATAAATGGTTTGCCTAGATCTTTTGCTTTTACTTTGCCTGTTGCATATAAAAGACTTCGATGTGGCGCTCGATCTACGCCTACTTTAATCATGTCACTTCTCATTTTAAACGCCCCTCATTGCTATCCATACTATGTTCGTTGCTATAGACAAAATGTTCTGTCTTTTTAATTTTTGTTTATAGAGTAATAGCCTCTTAGACGACTACTGCTGTAACGAACGTGTTAAATTGTTGTTATCATAGTACGAAAAAAAGGTCTCGTCAACACTATTTTTTGAATTGTTTAAACAATTAAAAAAATCTGTCAAAATTGAAATCGTTTACATGCTGATTAAGCATCAGTTTTATCTCGCTTTGATAAAAATTTTGACATTTCGTTCAAATTTTAATTTTTTAATAATAAACAAAAATGGATAAATAAAAAATTCCCATATATTTGAATAAGCTAAGTTATCCAATCCTAGAGATAACGCTTACAATAGAAACAACTTTTTTAAGTATCCTGTAAAAAATATTTGTTCAGGATCGTATTGGTGTCGAATGCTTAAAAACCTTTCAATCTCTGGATACAACGCATAGACCGTTTGCGCTGTTAAATGATGTTGTTTTCCCCAGTGAGGACGACCTTCATATTTTTGCATCAATGTATGCACCCATTTAAAGTAAGGCTCTTCTGCCATTCCCTTATACATATGAAAGGCTATAAAAGCCGACTCACGCCCTTGTGTTGGACTTAAAAAACCTGCTTCGCCTGCAGTTGTTCGACACTCTAAAGGAAAATGAACATTAAAAGTCCCTTTTTTAAAGGTTGCATGGATTTCCTCCAAACAAGCTTCAAACTGTGATAAAGGGATGGCATATTCACTCTCTTGAAACTTCACGCTACGAGGTGAGGGATAAATTTCATAGCTTATCCCTACTTTTTCACTTTCTACCACATTGGCAGCCGCTATCTTGCTCATGGCACCACTTAAACCTGGTTTCCACTTACAAAGCTCTGACATCGCAAAGAAAGCCCCGTTTTCTACTATTTGTAGCTTTAACGTTTCTATTTTTTTATTCCATTCACTTTGAAAAACAGGCGCGACCGCATTCATCCGTTTTACTTGAATTGTTTCACTACCAGGGAAATAAAACCACTCCACATGACGATGTTGACGAATATCCCCCGCAAATAACGAGAGACCATTTGTCAATGTTTCTCTTGCCCCCACATAATGCAAACCATATAGTGGTATGACCTTAATCGTTACTTTGACCAGAACACCTAGCATCCCAAGAGATACATGCAGCGCTTCAGATAAATCATCCATACCTCTCCTATGTTCCTGATAAGTACCAGTACCGTCTATAAATCCCCATGCCTGGACAGCTGACGATAGAGAACCAAGTGTAACCCCTGTGCCATGTGTGCCAGTTGACACTGCCCCTGCAATGGTTTGCTCCTGTATATCGCCCATATTGATTAACGCAAAACCGTGTTTCGCTAGCATTGGTCCAATTTCATATAGGTAGGTCCCCGCCCATAATGTTGCCTCCTGCCTTTCCTCATTCACAGCGATTAATCCACGCAGATTATGTAAGGAAATTGCTATATGCTCAGGCATAGCCACAGCGCTAAAAGAATGAGCAGCACCTGTGACACGGATTGTCTTTCCTGATTGACACGCATGCTTCACAATTGCTGAAACTTCATCAATAGAGTGTGGTAAATACATTTCACTCGGATAGGAAATAACATTCCCAGCCCAGTTTGTCCACTTTTCACCATTTCGCCATTTTTCTATAGAAAACATTGTCCATCTCCCCTATATGTTGTGTAATGTCCTGCATACTTGTCCCCACGAATAGCATGCAGGACCTGAAAACGCTCACAAAGCTCTCCTGCCTTCGCATGTCGAAAATAAATGGTATCGCCAATATTGATACTCTTTCCTTTGACCTTAATAGGTGTTTGCACTTCCCCTGCGCCTTCTAGGCTAAGATATGCAAAAGTGGTAGGGTCATAGAATACAGGCAAACGATCCATCCCAATGGCTCCAGAAGCCGTATAGCCTCCCCCATGACAAACAACGATATTTTTTTCAGGCATTCTTGTTACACGTAAGGCAAATCCAGCAGCCTTTTCTAGCTGTAAATGTGTAAATTGATCGAACAATGCTGGTGCATAAAAAGCCGAGCCAACTGTAATTTCCGTTACTTCCTTCTGTTGATTGGTGTACGTCATACTTCCTGATCCTCCACCATTAACAAAGCGTAGATTTGGAAAATAAGCCTTGATATGGGCGATCGCTAATCGACGAAACTGCGTTACTTGCTTTTTGGCTTGTACTTGCATGGCTTCTATGACTCTACCTTTTAAAGCATTTGCAGGACGATTGCCAACCCCTGCTATTTGAGCCTCATAGCCCATCGCTCCTACCACTTCAATTACAGGGGTGTTTTGAATGGTTTGTAAAAAAGGTGTCAACGTTTCAAGAGAAGACAATGACGAACGTTTTGTTCCAAAATACAATACTTTAAAATCATTAGAAACATTAAGATCAATGCAAACCTGTACACGTACGCCAATCTCTTGTCCTAATTTCGCCAATAGTTGGATATGTTCTGGTCTGTCTACCATAAAGGTGACGATTTTTCCTTCCTTTACAAAATGCAACAATCGACGAATCGTTGCTTCCTCCATTACTGGATAGCCAAGCAATAAGTCATCAAACTGCTGCTCTAATAAAAAAAGGGTCTCTGCTGCAGTAAATGTCATAAACCCCACAACATTCACAAGTTTTTTTTGTATATAACGAAGGACCTCAATAGAACGAATCGATTTTGTTGCAATACGAATTTGTTTTCCCCCACAAGCATCTTGAACCATTTGTATATTTTTATCTAGTGCATCTAAATCTAACCATGCAAATGGTCTTTCCAAATCACAAAATGCTTGATCCAATCTTGACGTCATTTCATCACTCCCTTGTATAAACTATGTATTTGACATTTAACAGAATAATTCCTTTTTTCAGTTAATTAAGCAAAATAAAACAACCGTGAGCCTGTTTTACAATAAGACTACACGGTTGTTTTAATATGGGATAAACATTTCATTCACCTTTCTATTAAATTGGTTACGATGCGTATAAGAAATCAGCTGCAAGATTTAGCATTACTAATAAATGCAAACCAGCAATTAAAAAGCCTTGACGATTTAAACGTTTCATAACAGCCATATTCATATGACCACGCTCCTTTTCTACATTATAATCCCTTTATACAGAATTTTCAAACTATTAAAAAGTGGAAATTTACCCATTTTTCTTTTTCTACACAAAAAATTCTCCCAAAGAAATAAGGAATCGCACATAGAATTGACATTCTGTTTCAATAAAAAATAATGTATTTTTTCACGAATGAAAAGGTTATTGTAGTAAATAATTTAGTTAAATGGCTGTTTTTTATTGTTACTGGCGATTGGGCGTTGCATGCATTTTTGGTACGAATTGAATACATGAACATACTATAGAAGTAAGCGATAATCGGTGTATGTACAATATAGAAGTAATTGTAGTTAATGTGGACATTTTCACGGTAGTTTATGCAGGTGGATTAGCTATAAAGTGAGCACAGCAAAGGAGCTGCATTCACTTGTCTACAGCCTTATTTACAACATGTAATAATTACTAAACAAAATCACAGTGTTTAATCTACTCCATTCAGGGTATAACTAAGTAATCGCCATTATATCTTAAATTTAAGGAGATGAAAGTAATGATTAGTTTCATTTGGTATTTAATTATTGGAGGAATTCTTGGATGGCTAGCTGGCGTCATTTTAGGTAAAGATGTACCAGGCGGCATCATCGGGAATATTATTGCAGGGATTGTCGGTTCTTGGATTGGTAGTATGGTTTTAGGGAACTGGGGCTGGAGAGTAAGTGATTTCTACGTGTTCCCAGCACTAATCGGTGCCATCGTGTTGATCTTTATCGTCAGCCTTATTTTAAAAGGTATGCGTAAAGCAACTTAAATATGTAATGAAGAGCCATCCAATGTGATGGCTCTTTATTTTTTTTCATGTAAGAGAACAGCTGCTTGGAGCTCATCGTGAAAATCATCATACAACTGGTAGTAATATAACACATCCTCAACATATTTCTCGCTATGGTTGTATTGATAAACAGCTTTCTTAATATTCCCTGTCGCAGCACCGTATTTGGATAAGTAATTCGCAGCACTAAATACTGCATCCTCAATATCATAGGGATCAGCTATTCCATCCCCATTTGCGTCAACGCCATATCCTCCATATTTAGCAATTGTCTCAGGACTCATCAATTCAGTTTTTGTGATGCTTCCTTTTCCCAAACCTGAGCATGTGGGATGCTGCCAGCCAACGAATGTACAGGGCATGAATTGCATATGCCCCTCTGCCCCAGCAGATGATACCATTGATTTTACCGTAGAGAACCGTGTTTCAATACGATGATGCGCAGCAAGTAATGTCCAGGGTACACCATATTTTTCTTCTGCAGCTACATAAACGGAAATGTATTGCTCAGGAATTTTCATATCGAAATGCTGTTGAATCTCCTCAATTGCCTTTTGCTGGACAAGCTTTTCGAATATCGGTAATGTTTGAAGCTCCTTCCAAGCAAAAAATGTGAAAACATACACGGTAATTGCAATTGGAATCAATAATGCTATCATACCCAATTTTGTCGCGGGTGATAACAGAGGTTTGTTATTCTTTTTCTTTGCCATACGTCACACCTAATCTAGTATTCTTTTTCTATATTACCAAATTTTCCGTAATGTGCAGTATATCTTTTCATTTTGAAAGAATGAAGTCTTCCACATCTATGAAAGTACATCATTTCCACCATGAAAGCAGTTGAAAGGTTTGCTAAAAATATAGTAAAATACAGATTGATTCGTTTATTGGATAATAATAGGGAGGAATTTATTTTGTGGAAAGACTTTAAAGAATTTGCGATGAAAGGCAATATTGTCGATCTAGCAGTAGCAGTAGTCATTGGTGGTGCTTTCGGTAAAATTGTTACCTCCTTAGTTGAAAATATCATCATGCCATTAGTCGGTGTTTTAACAGGTGGTATTGATTTAACAAAGAGTTTTGTTTTTGGCTCAGGTGAAGCCCAAATCAATTTTGGTGTATTTCTACAATCCATCATTGATTTTTTAATCATAGCATTTGCCATTTTTATGGCCTTACGAATTATGACAAAGCTCACACGTAAAAAAGAAGAAGCAGTCGTGGAAGAACCAGCACCTGAACTCGATGCCAAAGAAGAGCTTCTCAAAGAAATTCGCGACTTGCTAAAAAAAGAACAAGCCTAACATGTTGTTAAAGCATCTGTCTCTCAAAGGAGGCAGATGTTTTTATTTTGTCTCCTTTACTTGTGTTCTAACCGCTACTTCAAAACCTATCCCCCACTTTGTCTGCTCTATCCACCACTTTTCGCGTTGTATCCGCCACTTTTTACGTTCTATCCGCTACTTCAGAACCTATCCCCCACTTTGTCCGCTCTATCCCTCATTTTTTACGTTGTATCCGCTACTTTCTATCTTGTATCCGTAACTTGAAACTATCCTCTCTTTAGCTCTATCTTTATCCTGGAATCTCCTACTATTCCTAGGTGATTAACTATAAATAATCTAGCTAATTTTCAGAAATCACCTTGTTCTTCTTTAGTATCCATGTTAAATTGGTAACAATTATTGAGAATACTATTAAATTGAAAGCAAAAGTTGTTGCTTTTAATAATATTGAAGAAAAGAGTGACGTCATGACATTAAACAGAAGTATTGAAACAAAGCTTGTACAACTTGGTAATTTAAGTGACCCAGCAACAGGAGCTGTGAGCCCACCCATTCATTTATCGACTGCTTATAAACATACTGGGATTGGTGAATCTACTGGTTTTGACTATACACGTACAAAAAATCCTACACGTGCTCTTTTAGAAGCAGGAATTGCTGATTTAGAGGGTGGCGATATGGGCTTTGCCTGTAGTTCCGGGATGGCTGCCATTCAATTGGTGTTATCCCTATTTAAACCAGGCGATGAATTAGTCGTGCCAGATGATTTATATGGTGGTACATATAGACTTTTTAATTTCTTCCAAGATACTTATAATATTAAGCCTGTTTATTCAAAATTTGAATCGGTTGAACAGGTGGAAGCATTAATGAATGAAAATACACGTGCAATATTTATTGAAACACCAACAAATCCACTTATGCAGGAGTTTGATTTACAAGTGTATGCGGAGTTAGCACATAAGCATGGGGCATGGTTAATTGTGGATAATACTTTTTATACGCCTTACTTCCAACGCCCTATTGAATTAGGCGCAGATATTGTGCTTCATTCTGCAACGAAGTATATTGGTGGTCATAATGATGTTTTAGCTGGGCTAGTGGTTGCTAAAGGCACAGAATTAGCCGAACGCATTGGCTTTATTCATAATGGTAGTGGCATGGTGCTAGGAGCTATGGATTCATGGTTACTTATTCGTGGTCTAAAAACAATGCATCTACGCTTAAAGCAACATGATGCCAATGCGAAGGCGATTGCTGCTTACTTAGAGGAAGAAGAGTTAGTGACCGATGTCCTTTACACTGGAAAAGGTGGCATGCTGTCATTCCGCTTGCAAAAGCCTGAGTGGATTGACCCATTCCTTCGTAACTTAAAGTTAATTACTTTTGCTGAAAGTCTTGGCGGTGTCGAAAGCTTTATTACGTATCCTGCTACACAAACACATGCAGATATGCCTTATGAAGAGCGTGTGGAGCGTGGCGTTTGTGATCGTTTATTACGCTTCTCTGTTGGCATTGAGGAACCAGAAGATTTAATTGCAGACTTACGACAAGTGTTTGATATCCTTAGAAAAGAGGCGTAATTGATGAAGCAACGTATTGAAACAAGCCTCATTCACGCAGGTGTTCGTGATGGCTATAGTAATAAAAAAGGGGCTGTTAACGTCCCAATGTATCTGTCCTCTACTTTCCATCAAGAAAGTATAGATGAATTTGGAGAATATGATTATGCTCGTTCAGGCAACCCTACAAGAGATGCGTTAGAAAAAGCTGTAGCAGAGCTTGAGGGTGGCGTTCGTGCCCATGCATTTTCATCTGGTATCGCTGCCGTATCAGCAGCATTAATGCTGTTATCGCAGGGAGATCATATCGTCATGACTGAGGATGTTTATGGTGGAACCTATCGTTTTGTAACAAAGGTGTTGCCGCGCTTTGGGATTTCCCATACATTTGTAGATTTTACGGATCTAGCAGCTGTAGAAGCAGCAATCACGCCAGCTACAAAACTACTTTATATGGAAACACCATCAAATCCAACGTTAGGCATTACAGATATTCGTGGTGTAGTGGCGCTTGCCAAGCAACACCACTGCCTTACATTCTTGGATAATACTTTTATGACACCGTTACACCAACGCCCACTAGAACTTGGTGTAGATGTCGTCATTCATAGTGCAACGAAGTTTTTATCTGGACATTCTGATATTATTGCTGGCTTAACGGTTACTGCCGATGAAAAGCTAGGTCAGGATCTCTACTTTATCCAAAATTCATTCGGTAATATTTTAGGTGTACAGGATTCATTCACACTACTACAAAACATCAAAACAACAGATGTACGTTTTAGTCGTTCTGCTGAATCTGCACAAAAAATTGCTGTGTATTTGGCTAGCAATCCACTAGTTGAGCAGGTCTACTATCCAGGGCTTGCTTCACACCCAGGCTACGCTATTCATCAGCGTCAAAGCACAAGTCCTGGGGCCGTTTTATCCTTCCGACTACCAAGCTATGCAGCTGCCAAGGCATTGGTTGAGGCGATGACAATTCCAGTATTTGCGGTCTCTCTTGGAGGAGTAGAATCTATCCTTTCTTACCCTGCAAAAATGAGTCATGCGGCTATGGAGCCTGAAGAGCGTGCTAAACGAGGCATCACAGATGGTCTTCTACGTTTTTCTGTAGGACTTGAGCATGTTGATGATTTAATTGCTGATTTTGCACAAGCCCTAGAGATTGCTGCCAAGGCTTAATTGAATCAACATAAAAACCGCGTCCAATTGACGCGGTTTTATTATAATAGGTTCAATTTCTCACCTTTGCTAACAATCGGTATAAATAATCGCCATGCCCCTTTGCTAGCAGGGCATCTTGCTCAGCTGAAATCCAATAGAATGAAAAGATTAAATCCCCTTCGTTTAAGCCTGTTGGATGATGTTGCCATGCATCCCGTGTTTCATCGGATGTTAAATGATAAAAATACCGTTTCTGTAAAACACCTGATGGATGATTAAAATAATCCTGTGCTATTAGCGCTTGAACGACAAGTGTGGTTAGACCTGTTTCTTCTAGCATTTCCCGTTTCACAGCATCTAAAGGTGTTTCCCCTTCCTCAACCGTACCTTTGGGCACCTGGATACCTGCCCCAACTGAATTCTGTTCAAATACGAGTACCTGTAATTGATCCTCATGCGTTCTCGTGATATAGCCAAAAGCTTTTTCAATTACTTGCATGAAAGTGACCCCCTTTGAATGATTGAATGTTACAATAAAGAGAAAAATTGGAATAGAAGGTGAAAAGTGTTGACACTTATTATACGACAGATGCAAGAAAATGACATTACTTTTGTACAAGAAATTGCTAGAATAAGCTGGCATCATACATACGAAGGAATCACAGTACAAGAAACTTTTATCAAGTAAAAGATTTATAAAGTAGAGTGTATATTATGATGTCTTCTCAACTAACTAAGTTATACTAATAAGTGGTTGACATATGGGTTTAAACAGTTGATAGTTTTAAAATATATTATTATTACTATCAGAAAAATAACAATGCTTAAATTAAATTTCCAAAAAATACATATTTAATCTATATTTTTTAGAATTAAATATGTATTTTGATTTGAGCAACAACAGTTACTTCTATAGTGATGTAGAGGTTAAATATTAGCTCACTAATATGTACTACCGTTACACAAATAAGTCCTATTTGAGAAAAACTAAGACCGATTTTCTATATGAATAGAAAACCGGTCTTTATAATTATAAACTTTTATCAGTGCAGTAATCCTCTTGCATAGCCTATAGCGGTTTGCACCACTTCGTTATTGCACATACTTGGCACCCACTAAAAAATACCACAAATTTAAAACTTTTTGATACTTTCAAAACTTCATTCTATCTAGTAGGATTCTATACAAAAAATGCACGTATTAGAAAAATTTATTTTAAATTACCAACTACTACGCTTTTGAATTTCATCTGTTTTAGAATCAATATGTTTTGCAAATTCTTTTACTTTTTGAACAGAATCATCAATTTGACGCTTTGTAAATTGTAAACGATTAGCTATGCTCATTAATTGTGAGGGTTCTGGCGGAACAGGCTGATTTGATAACATCATTAATTCTTGTTGAATGGCATCAAAATTAATAGTAGCGTTAGTAATCATGTCACAGGCTAAAACAATTTGAGATGCTGTATGGTCCACTGAATCCGCAATACGTTGATTACTATTCCAAGAACGTCCTCCACCCATAGATGAATTCATATGTTTGCCCCCTATTATTGTATTTTATCTGTTAATTCGTCAATTTCGGCAACCTTTTTACTAACATTATCTGTAAAACCATCAATTTCATCAGTTAATTTATCTACATCCTTGACATTGCGTTGTACTTCGGCAAGATTGTTCAACGTATTATCCACTTTACCTGTAATACCCATAGCTACACTATCTAACATAGCCTTAACGTGTGGGGGTGCTTCTTGACCAACCTGCGCAAGTAACATATCTACAAGCGGTCGTATCTCATTTAAAGTTGTTTGTGCATTAATGAGTTCACGTGAACAAGAATTCAATTCATTATCAATTTTATCTGATGAACGGTCAATATTTGCTTGAATATCTTTAATTTCATTTAATACTTTGTCAATTTTGTTTCCTATTTCCCTTGCTGTCCCTTTTCCGATGAACATGTGATTATGTCCCCCTTATGTATAATGTAAATTCTAACTAATTATAGCATAATCTATTAGTTGTCCTCTATATTTTTTATCAATCGTTTACCTACAAAGATTTAAAGATTTCAAGTTGTATTTGGTAGCTCAATTTTTTCTTACATAAATAACAGTTGTTATACTTTAAGTGTTATAAAAAACAGAAGAAATCTTCATTCTAGGAGGGATCTTAATTCGCTCCATGAAGTCGATAATCAGGACCATATTACTACCGCATCATAGAATTAGGACATTACACCATCTGTAGGTAAAAAAGTTATATTTATCATAAAATTTTAATATCCGTTTAGAGTTAGCTAACAATGAAAATGATTTTTGAGTATCTGTATATTTCTCTTAAAAAATAAGTTGGTATCTTTAAGCACACATTTAATCAATAAAATTATACTTTATGTAAGATTTATCTGCTCCGCTTGGATAACTAGTGCTGTTAAGCCAGTTATACTACCAGATTCATGCGCCTGTCCTTGATGCCATAGTACTCCCTGTCCTGTTTTTATCGTGATTTTTTCACCATCTTCACCACTAATCCATCCCTCTCCATTAATAACGATAAATAGCTGTGGAATGGGGGCGTCATGCAAACCAACCACACCGCCTGGCTCAATATAGATGAAACCAATCGTCGTAGGTACTTCCGTTTTCGTGATTTTTCTATAAAATGTATCAATGGATTGGTATTGATGAATTGGATTTGCTAAATCTTGTGTAAATTGTATGAGTTGCATTTCGCGAAAATCCCTTCCTATTAGGCTAGTTCTTCTTCAGCAAATGCTAAAAGTGTTCCATCTTCTTTTTTAAAATAAAAAGCAAATGCATCATAGCCATTTCTTTTAATCGTTTCCCAGTTAGTGTTTTCTCCATTTATAAGTTGAACATTTTCTTGTTCATCTACCTCATAGTCGTCTATTTCTCCATCATAGTCGATGTTATAGAAAAATGATAATACGACTTCTGTTTCGGGTAAATTATATTTTTCTAGTGGACGGTTGTCACGGTGATTCTCTGTATACGCCTCACAAAATAGCGCATTATAACCATGTAGAGTTGCATCAAAGAGCAAAATTTCCTCGGCAGATAAAGGATCTTTAGCAACGATTCTAGCGGTTGAGCCTGTAATATAAGGCATTTCCTCCCCTTCAATCATTAGCAAATCACCGTAATACCAAATTTCAAATTGTTCATTGCCTGCACTAGAATGAAGCTGAAACTGGGATTCAACGTCATCTATAATTTGGACGTTTCCTGCAAATTGCTGTAGATAAATGGGAATAGGATTAATCATAGCTTTGCTCTCCTTTTCTGTTAGAAATTACTTCCTTACAATATAATACATCTTTCTTAGTCATAAAGAAAAACCCAGAATTTTTTCTGGGCTTGATGACACTTACTTTTCTAGCATGATTAAAACTGACGGGCCTTTGCTTCACTTCGCAAGAGACGGTTATGGAGAGTAATCTCCGTTTCACCATTTACTTGCGATTTTGATCGCTTAATCCTTGACCAGTTGCGGTGGATTTTTTGAGATTTGGGGTCTAGTTGTTCGAACCTACTCATTTTTCATCCTCCTCATCATTATAGATTTCATAAGTGAAATCTTCTTTATTATGACCAGCTAAGGTGAATTTATACTAATTTCATAAGAAGCTTAGTTACTTCACTTTATTAGTTTTCGCTTAACCAAGTTAACGCATATTGTACATATAATTCGGCTCCAACGCGCAAACCATCTTCATCGATATTAAAATGGCCGTTATGATGTGCCCAGCGTGTATCCTTTTCTGTATTGCCTGAGCCTACTAGAGCAAAACAGCCAGGTACTTCATCTAAGTAAAAGCTAAAGTCTTCTCCACCCATTGTCGGATCATCAATATGATAAGCATCCGCGCCAAAATGTTCAGCTGCAAGGCGCTCGACTAAGCTGGCACTCGCCACATCATTGTTGACGGCTTGTGTACCATATTCATAAACGACCTCTGCTGTGCCACCATAAAGTGAGGCAATCTGGTCAGCATAATGACGAATTTGCGTTTCGATATGTGAACGAACCTCTTTATCAAAACAACGCACAGTCCCTTCTAAAATGGCATCTTCTGCAATTACATTAAAGCGTGTGCCAACCTCCATTTTTCCAATTGTAAGAACGGCAGGTTGAAGTGGATTGACTGTACGTGCCACAACTGTTTGGACATTCAAAGCAAACGTTGAAGCAATCATCACGGCATCAATGGCATCATGTGGGACTGCGGCATGACCGCCCTGCCCTTTAAAGCGCACTTTGAAAATATCAGCAGAGGCAAAGGCAGGACCTTTATTACACTGAATTTTCCCTGTGTCAATTTGTGACCAAATATGAATACCAAAGACGTTATCTACACCTTTCATTGCTCCTTGCTCTACCATCGCTTTTGCGCCTGTAGCTACTTCTTCCGCTGGCTGGAAAATAAAACGAACTGTTCCCTCAATTTCTTCTTGTACCGTATGTAATGTCTTAGCTGCAATCAGCAACATGGCTGTATGCGCATCATGACCACAGGCATGCATCTTACCATCCGTTTTAGAGCGATACGGAATATCTTCTCGTATTTCATAAACTGATAATGCATCCATATCTGCACGTAAGGCAACGGTTTTTCCTTCCTTGCCCCCTTTTAACTCCGCAATAATGCCTGTTGGCTCTGTTCGTCTATACGGAATACCAAGGTTCTCTAAATATGCTGCTACATAATTCGTTGTTTCATATTCTTCCCAAGAAAGCTCTGGCTCACTGTGCAATTTTTGACGAATTGCCACAAGCTCACTATTTAATTCCGCAATAATTTCTTTCATTTTATTCATGCTGACTCTCTCCTTCTTTATAGCCAATTGACAAAAATACCCGCTAAAATCACAGATGTTATCGTTACACTAATGAAACCTCCCACAAGCATCGGTGGTAACATATGACTTAACAGCATTTCTCGTTCTTTTTGATCGGCTGTGGACGATTTCACTACTTCATTCGTTAAAATATAATCTGCTGGGAACCCATAGAGCGCTGTTAAGGATACAGCAAACGCTAAATTCGGGCTGACCTTTAAAACTTTTCCTGCGATGAAAGAGAAAATATACATACCAATGACTGCTAAGACAATAGACACTACTAATGGCACAATAATACGCATCAGCATTTCAGGGGAAGCCTGTTTTAAGCCATCAAATATAAAGAGCATTAACCCCATAATGGCAAAACCGAAGCCATTTGCTTTTTGCAATGGTTGTCTTTCTAAAAAACCAAATGTCGATGCAAGGACACCAAACACTAGGCATAGCACTAACGCATTGACTGTCACAACAGGTGCTAATGCTGTAGATGTACCATACGCTAATAATCCAACAAGCGCTAAACGGAAAAATTTAAAGTATTCTGTATTGTACTTGGTAGGAATTTTCCTAAATAATTTTGGTTGCTCAGATGCCTGTTCAACATCTTCCTCTACCTGTGTTACCGATTGTATATTCCCTTGCTGGTGTTCTTTTAATAAACGTTTTGCTTCACGCTTCAATACAATGGACGTGATGGGATATCCTGCAAAACCTTGAATAACATAAATTACAATGGCAAAGACGGCTAAATCCTCTAAGCCAGCTGCAGAAGCGCCTTCTGACATCACTAGCGCTGCCACAACACCACCGACTAATGGTGGAACTGCAACAATCATCGTTTTTAAATCAAATAGCAAGGCACCAATTGTAAATAATATGGCGATGATGCCTACAATACCAGCTAAAGAAATAACGATGGCTTTCCACTGGTTTTTCAATTCTTTAAGGGACAGAAGTGTACCCATATTCGTAATTAATAAATACATT
Organism: Lysinibacillus sp. LK3; assembly: GCF_001043675.1. Lineage (NCBI taxonomy): Bacteria > Bacillati > Bacillota > Bacilli > Caryophanales > Bacillaceae > Lysinibacillus > Lysinibacillus sp. LK3. Next base: position 394,890 of record NZ_LDUJ01000014.1, on the reverse strand, counting down.
AACATCGTGGCAACGACTGGACCAATCCCGGCAATACTAACAATATCTTTCGGGAAGAATGTCCAATAGCCAATTAAAAATAATACCGCACAGACGAACACAGATGGAATCCACGCCTTCGTTCTTGTTGCTACGATATCTCCGATGTAAAGAATAGCAAGTACTATCGTCAGTGCTAACATTTGCGACATATCAAAGAATTCTCCTAACTTAGTAATTTTTTAATGTCATCTATAATAATACTAATTATTCTTAAAATTCTATTTTTACAGAAAAGAAGAAAAACAGCGCATGAACGAGCATATTCGTGACACTAAAATTACGGTTTTCCAAATATTTAGATTTTAAAGAATTTTCATAAAGCGCTTACAAAAAAATAGAACCATTATAAAATGGTTCTACTTTTTCTTACATGCTATTTTTTGAAACGATTACCTGTGTTCGCATAGATCAATAAAAATATCGTAAGGGCGACAAAAAGTACAAGACCTACATGAAATAACCATTGTGTATGGAAAAATTCGTTTAGTATCCATAAAAGGACACAAAAACAGTAGCCATACATCATTTTTCCCATAAATCTTGCCAGTGCCTTTTCATCATATTGTTCTTTATCTTCCTGTGCCATCGTATGAAAGCCTTCAAGTAGAAAAGATCCTTTACCTTGCGATAGAACAATGGCGAAGATGAGAAACGGCAGCATGATTATTAAATAGACAAGTACTCCCAAGGTTAATCATCCTACTTTTCATTTTTAATAAATTGCTCAATTGCTGGTAGTAATTCTTCATGCAGTGGCAGCGAAGGGTCTGCATAGGTTGCTAAGTTTTTGGCGCGATCTGCCGGTGCCTTTTTCAATACGTGATTCATACCCGCTAGATAAAGTAATTTTGAGTCTTGTTTGCCTTTCTTCAATGCCTCAGCATCGGCTTCCTTCACTTGTAAATCCGTTGTTCCTTGTACTAGCAATACACGGCTTTTTACTTTTGCAAGCTCATTAGCAGGTTGATATTTTAGCAAGGAAATCAGGAAAGGCTGTACAGATGGACGGAAAAGGGCCTGTAGCTCTGGCGAAATATTTTTCACTTGCTCCCCTTGCTTTAAAGCTGTCAAAATATTCGTGGATTCATTAAAAAGCTTTGGTGCTAATTGACCTTTTAATTGCTCTAAAAGCACTTCATCTAACGACCTACCTGCACCGGCAATGGAGACAAAGGATGCTACGCCTGTCTTTTGAGCCGCGAGCAAACCAATGAGTGAGCCTTCGCTATGACCAATCACATGGACACTTGTGTAGGCTTTATCAGCCATCAATGTTTGGATAATTTGTACAGCATCATCAACGTATTGGTCAAACGTTCCTTCCTCTTCCTTTGTTAAGAGCGCTTGATTGTCACCAAGTCCTCGCTTATCATAACGCACCGTCGCAATGCCCTGTTGTGCTAAACCTTCGGCCAACATTTTCAAGCTATTATTTTTTCCAGCCAAAGCGGAATTACCATCTTTATCAGTTGGCCCCGATCCTGCTATTATCAGTGCCACTGGTGATGGAGATGGAGAAGCCTTTTGTACAGCTACCGTTAAGTTACCGTTTTGAACGGGAATTTTTAATGTGTCATAGGTAACAGGTTGCTCTTTATAAGCCTTTAGTATTAAAGGAAATTTCCCACCATTTTGTTGAAATGTAGCCTCTATTTGTTCATTTTTGATTGTGCCATTAATGGCAATAGCAGAGCCGTTTAAATTTATGGACACTTTTACTTTATCACCTGTATACGTCACACTTTGAAATGGAAAATTAGATAAGCCCTGTGCTGGCACGGATAATGTACCACTTTCCTTCTTTAAATCGATAATAATCGGTAATGGTCCATTTGGCGTTTCAATAGTTCCTTCCCATTTTCCAATAAACTGTTCATTCATTGCATTTGTCCCCTTTGATCCTTGATGTTGTGCAGTGACCTCTTTTTGCCCACAGGCAGCTAAAAGTAAAATTGTACAGCAAATCAATAACCATTTTTTCATCTAATCTTCCTTTCTATATGAAAATCACCAATAAAATTGGCAGTAACGTAATCGCTATTAAGATGTAACACCATTTGTTCGCGAAATTTACAGTCCAACCAATCCCGAACTTTTTAGGCACTAATAAGGATGGATCATTTTTATTGCAATAAAAAATACCCCATTTCCAGTATTGATCATCTGTGGCAGCTGTTTCATTTGTATGTACCTCATCAAAACGTTCATTACTTTTACTGAGCTTCCAAATGAACACTAGTAAACCACCCAACGTAACGACATTAAAGACAAGAAAAAGTGGGAAGAAGTAGAAAGCCGTTTGGTCTTGTAAAATAACAGTTGTATAGTGTAAAACAACAAATAGAATTGTCATACTAAAATTAATGGCTGCCAGGTACCAGCTTCCGTATTTACGCTGAGTTAACTCCCGATGAATGGATGCTTCTTTGGCCTGTGCACTTAATTGAATTTTGGCACTTTTCATGCCTTGACTCATCATGAAAAAACTAATTTGTATTGCCAATAATATAAGTGGCATACTGATGACTGAGAGCCGCGATTTTTGAGTCCAACCATCGACCTCTCCTGCCCCATTCCAATGAGTTGCGAAAACCTTAGGGATTAACTCATAGTTCATGTACGTAAAAGCGATTAATGCAAGTGTGATGATAATGGGTACACTAAAAAATATAGGTGATAATGTTTCCTCTTTCTGGCGGATAGACAAATCTGTCACATATACTGTTTTTATTTGTGCCTCCCACTGCTCCTGCACCTTTAATTTTTTCGTTTTAGCATGATAACTCATGTAAAGACCTGATGATAAAAGGAGCATGACATACAAAAGGATAAAGGAAATTAAAGATACCTTCTCCTCTTGTATAGGTGAAAGATAGAGAGCGATTTGACCTACTAAGAATAAGCCAGCAATCCCTGCGATGATTTGGCTATAATGCTTCTTCCACAGCTTTAATTGTGGATGTTTGACATATGGTTCGGGTATGGAAACACCAAAAACAAGGGTTTTTCTTGTTAAATGTGGTGTCATCATTTCCATAATTCCGACAATGATAAAGATGCCTACAATTATAAGCATACTACCCCTACTTCCATTGTTTTAAAATTCGCTGGAACAAACTTGTCATTTGCTCTTTCTCGAGGCCACGCGCAAAAGCCTCCGCCATGATAGGCTTCAAGGCATTTTCGACTTTTTCAACCTCCGTTTCTTCCAGCTCTCTCTTTTGACCACCAATAATGACCGCTTTTGCTTTCGGCTTCAATTCAATTAAGCCCTTCTCTTCAAGCTCATGATAACTTTTACTGACCGTGCTAACATTGATGCCTAGATCTGTAGCCATCGAACGTACAGACGGTAAAGTATCACCATTTTTCAGCTCACCTTGCGCAATGCATTCTATTATTTGATTGGCCAATTGTTTATATAGCTGCAATTCACTGTTTGGATCTAATTGTATTTGCATAATAACCCTCCAATCTGTATTGCTTATAACCAAACAGAAATCTGTTATGCATAGAGTAATACAGATTTTAATTAATGTCAAATGAAGGAATTTTTTATGGTGTTGAGTAGAGGTTTTTTCACAATAAGAGCGGGAGCCTTCCCTTAGTAGTGCTTTGAACTTCATTTAGAGCGGGTTCTCCTCCCCTAGGAGCACTTTGAACTCCATTTAGAGCGGATCCCCCTTCCTTAGGAGCGCTTTAATCTTCATTTAGAGCGGGTTCTCCTTCCTAGGAGCGCTTTGAACTTCATTTAGAGCGGATATCTTGAGTACTTAGACCCCAAATAAGAAACAAAAAGGACCCAGAATAATTCTGGATCCATGGACACTTATTGCTTCTATTTGATTTTTAACTGATATGGTTTACACTTCTTCTTAATCTATAGCAAAACAGAATGTTCTGTTTCACCTTTAGGCTTAAGATTTATGAAGCTTCAACCTTCAACAGTTGTGGCGGACTTTCCTGAGATTCTTGGTCTTTGGGTGTTTGACTATTACTACTCATTCTGCATCCTCCCCATCAGATTAGATTAATAAGTGGTTCCTCTCTTATTATGAGCCTTCTTCTATTTTTTATACATGCTTTAGCTTTTCTCTGCAAAGAGTTGTTGGGCTATCGTTAAAGCATTTTGCACTCTTGGAAAACCGATGTAGGGTGCTAATTGTAAAAGTGCCTCGACCACTTCTGTCTGTGTCAAGCCTGCATGTAATCCACGCTGAATATGCGTTTTGGTTTGTGGTGCAGCACCTTGTGTAACTACCGCTGTTATCACGACGAGTGCTCGACTCTTTGCATCCAGCCCAGGCCGTGCATAGACATCACCGTAAGCAAATTCAATAATCATTTTGCGTAAATCGGGTGCTATATCGGCTAATGCATCGGATTCAATCATCCGTGCTGCTTCTTCTTCTGTCACATATTGTTTAATTGTTTCGAGCCCCTTTGTAAAACGTTCATTCATTTCTTCATCCCTCCTACATTTACTTATACAAAAACCCCAATTCCGCGTCTCCAGAATTGGGGATTGTCCTTCACATATGTAAGGTTCTCTTCTTCACGTCACCCTCTGGCTCAGTTGAAAAAGGATAAAGGTTTTCATAGTGCCTCACAGGACAGCTTTAATGAATATCTATGCAAAAAGTCACAAGGACATGCACGCAAAAATTAAATGGCTACAAGACAGGCTTTCGCTTTTTCAATTTGGATTTTTACTTGTTCAAAGCCAGTACCACCTAAGGAATGGCGGCGACGAACAGCAGCTTCTGGCGCTAGTACATCATAAATATCCGCTTCAATTAACGTACTTTCTTGCTGCATTTCTTCCAATGGCAAGTCTAATAAATAAATGCCCTTTTGAATACATGTAAAGACAAGCTTACCAGTCACCTCATGTGCCTCACGGAATGGCATCCCCTTTGTAGCAAGATAATCTGCTAGCTCCGTTGCATTTGAAAAATCAGCGTGAACAGCCTGATGTAAGCGTTCCGTGTTGACAGTCATTGTACGAACCATACCTTCAAAGATTTTAAGTGAACCAAGAATCGTATGAACAGTGTCAAACATCCCCTCTTTGTCCTCCTGCATATCTTTGTTATATGTTAATGGTGTGCCTTTTAACACCGTTAATAAGCCCATTAGATTCCCATAAACACGCCCTGTTTTACCACGAATAAGCTCTGCCATATCTGGGTTTTTCTTTTGTGGCATAATCGAAGAACCTGTTGAGAAGGCATCATCCAGTTCGATAAATTTAAATTCATCTGTAGACCAGATAATAATTTCCTCAGCAAAGCGTGATAAATGCGCCATAAGTAAGGAGGAATGACTTAAAAATTCCACGATAAAATCACGATCACTTACAGCATCCATGGAGTTTGCGTAAACCTCGCTAAACCCTAATAACTCTGCTGATTTTAAACGGTCAATCGGGAAAGTTGTCCCTGCCATTGCCCCAGCACCTAAAGGTAAAATATCAATACGTTTTATGGATTCTGTAAAACGTTGTTTATCACGCTCTAGCATCCAAAAATAAGCCATTAAATGGTGTGCAAAGGAGATTGGCTGTGCACGTTGTAGATGCGTATAACCTGGTGCAATCGTTTCAATATGCTCTTGTGCTTTGTCTAATAGTGTTTGTTGGAACGTCACAATTAAATCAATTGCTTCCTGCACACGCTTTTTCAAGAAAAGATGCATATCCGTTGCTACTTGGTCATTTCGGCTACGTCCTGTATGTAGTTTGCCACCGACAGGACCTATTAAATCAATTAACATTTTTTCTAAATTTAAGTGTATATCTTCATTGGCAACGCTAAATTCAAGCTCACCTGCGATTGCCTTATCTTTTAATTGGGCAAGACCACCTAGTATGGCCTCTACATCAGCTGCTGGTAAAATTCCTGTAGCACCAAGCATTGTGACATGTGCAACACTACCTTCAAGGTCCTCTAGCACAAGTTGCTGGTCAAAGCCAATAGATGCGCCAAATTCGTCTACCCATGCTTCTGCTGATTTTTGGAAACGTCCACCCCAAAGTTTTGTCATGTCAGCTCACCTTTTCCTCGATTACTTATCAAAAGGTGTAGTAAAAGCACAAATGCCTCACCACACCTTGCTTGTTCAACATTACTTTTTATTCACAGATGAGTTCACTACAGTTGGTAGACCCCATAACTCGATAAAGCCTACAGCGGAAGCATGATTGAATTGATCTTCCTTCGAGTATGTTGCTAGCTTTTCACTGTATAATGAATTTGGTGATTTACGTCCTTCTACAATCGCATGTCCTTTAAATAGTTTCACACGTACTGTACCATTCACATATTGTTGTGTTTGCGCAAGGAATGCTTCCAGAGCATCACGTAATGGTGAGAACCATAGACCGTCGTAAATTAATTCGGATAGTTTTTTCTCGATTACTGGCTTGAAGTGTGCTAATTCTTTTACAAGCGTTAAGTCCTCAAGCTCTTTATGCGCTGTTAACAGCACTTTTGCACCTGGAATTTCATAAACCTCACGAGATTTAATACCAACTAAACGATTTTCAACGTGATCGATACGTCCTACACCATGAGCACCTGCTACTGCATTTAATTCTTGAATTAAATCAGCAAGCTTCATTTCTTTTCCGTTTAATGCTACTGGTTTACCAGCTACAAACTCGATTTCCACATACTCTGCTTCATTCGGTGCATTTTCAACAGAAACAGTTAAGCCATAAGCTTCTTCTGGTGGTGACACCCATGGGTCTTCCATGATGCCAGCTTCATTCGCACGGCCCCATAGGTTTTGGTCGATTGAGAATGGTGAATCCAATGTTGCAGGAATCGGTACATTATGCTTCATTGCATATTCGATTTCCTCATCACGGCTCCAGCCCCACTCACGTACTGGTGCTAATACCTCTAAATCTGGATTTAATGCTTTAATCGATACTTCAAAACGAACTTGGTCATTCCCTTTACCTGTGCAACCATGCGCAACAGCATCTGCGCCTACTTGATTAGCAATCTCTACTAGTTTTTTCGAGATAAGTGGACGGGAAAGTGCTGATACTAATGGATACTTTTGCTCATACCAAGTATGTGCTTGTAAAGAAATTAATGCATACCCTTCAGCAAATTCGTCTTTCGCATCCACCATATAAGATTCAATCGCTCCTACTTGAAGAGCTTTATTTTTTACGAATTCAAGATCTTTCCCTTCGCCAACGTCAAGACATACTGCAATTACGTCCCAACCTTGTTCTTTTAACCATGGAATTGCTACCGAAGTATCAAGTCCACCTGAATAAGCTAATACTACTTTTTTATTTGCCATTAAAAATGCGCCTCCATTGCTCTATCGATATGTATGTTTATACATTCATTTAAAAGTTTATACACGAATAGTATCATGTTATAAAAATAAATACAAGTGTATTTTTATAAATTCATAGACTTTTATTTTTATTGTCAAAAGTAAGTCGTTCCTTGTATAAGGTTGACAAGAAATCCATGGCAATTCACTCGAAAAAACGTTTTTTTACTATATATATAAATGTATACTATATAAATTTAGCAACGGACGAAAAAAAGAATCCATGATACAAACTGGATTCTTTTTAGTTACTTGGCTGATTGTAACTTATACAATACTTTTTTAGGATTAATCAAAATAAGTAGAACGGCCACCGCCGAATATAAAATGGCATTATACATAATTAAATCAATTAGGTTTCCATTAATGGAGCCGATAAAAAAATTAAAGAGCTGATGAATAATAATAGGAATGATTAAATTCTGATTGATCGTATAAAATACTGTCATGATGATGGTTGTAGCTATAATCGTTAACATAAAGAAGAAGCTATATTTGATCAAATCCATTCCCATAAACCCTGTTGTAAGCCATATCGGTAAATGCCACATTCCCCACCAAAAGCCTATGATAATTGAAGCTATTAATGGCGAATACTTCTTTTGCAGCTCCAGCAGTGCAAAGCCCCTCCATCCTAACTCCTCACCCAGTGGTCCTGACAAAAGCGTTTTAACAAAATAAAAACTGAGCATGCCCCATGAAGACAGCGTAAAAATAGAGTTTTCTTCATAATTATTCATGATTTGAAACAAGATCATGATAAAGATAGCTGTTTGTATCATCACGATTAAAACAATTACTGAAAGTGACAATTTGTTTTTGAATTTTTGCTTGACAAAGTGGATAAAACGTTGCCCAGGATAGATTCTTGGAAATAGTAACGCAAAGGCAAAGGTGGATGACCAAGCCGATAGACAGCGTACGGTATCAAATAGCCAAGTAGGATAGCCTAATAGCTTGACGGCTCCTACAACACAGAAAAGTGGCCAAAAAATAATATTGGTTAAAATAATAAAGCTTGCTACTGGTTTTTTTAATTTCTTTTTTCTACGCAAGTAGATCCCCCATTTCATCTGAATATCTTCAGCATAAACCTAGGGGTTGCTCACAGGTCAAACCCATTTTGCCTTTATTTTATCGGTACATACATTTCTAAAAAAATACGTTCAAGCCCTTCTTCATAAGTGGTAAGCAATAAGTTGATATAAACAAGCCCTAAAAGCTCATAGCCATTTTCCTTAGCTACTTTTCTTATACTAGCCTCTACTTTATTGTCTGTATTTTTGCCACCTGTTGACCAGCGCCCATCTTCAATAACTGTATAAAGACATTTGGGATGCGCTAAAATTTCACCTTTAATTGGATGATCGCTATTTTCTACTTTCCTGACAACCATAAATTTATTTTCGAGCATTCCGCTATCATCGAATCTAATAACTCTTCTTAAAGAAGTAAGAATTACCGCTTTCTTTATACTGTCTGCATTTTCTTTTAACGAATCATATTCATCATAGGCTGTATAATGTTCTATTACGCCCATTATTTCTAATGGTTTCATTTCCTTTATAGTATATGTGCCTAGATATTGGCTAATTTTTTGACAATCCTCTTTTACAAGCTGGAGCTTTTTTAATTGTAGCTTTTTATAAGCTATTTCCTCTAACATTACTTGTTCTTTTTCTACTAACAATGATTGGATGCCCTCTATACTCTTGCCTTTTCTCAATTCCTGAATCTTTTTGATTTCAAAATCAATTTCTCTATAAAAATTGATTGTTGTGATATCGTATATATCAAAATGATTGTATGTTCTATACCCATTTTCACTATTTTGCTGGGGCTTTACTAATCCCTTTTCTTCATAAAATTTTAAGGTATCTCTAGAAACTCCTAAAAATTTTGCAACTTGACCAATTGTATACATCTATGTCTCCTTTTCAACTCTTCCTTTTTACTACTATAGCTACAATTATATGTAAATATGAAAAAACCGTAGACATGCACGTGAAGCATGTTTACAGTTTCAAATGTTGTTATTTCTTATGGAAAAATGATTTGCCTAGCCATTCAATGGTTGCAGGGGCTAATGCATACAATTTACTCGACAATCCCATAATTCTAGGTAGATTAATCTCACGAACAGGACGATCAATCGTTTTCACTGTCTCTTGAGCTACTTCCTCCGCTGACAATAAAAAGCGCCCTAAGGATTCTCGGTAGCCACTTGTATCATTGGCTTTATCTAAAAATGGTGTATCAATGGGACCAGGATGGATGGCTGTCACTTTTACATTGTAAGGAGCTAATTCCATACGCAATCCATTGGTAAAACCGACAATAGCATGTTTCGTCGCAGCATAGACACTCGCTTTTGGTGTGGCCACCTTCCCAGCCTGAGAACCAATGAATATTAAATGGCCCTGTTTGCGCTCTATCATCTTAGAGGCTAATCGTTTGGCAAGATAAATGGGTACGCTAACATTTAATTCGATCATTTGCGCAATATCCTCATCCTGTAAAGCAGGGGCTACAGCAAACTTCCCTACACCTGCTGAAAGAATCGCTACATCAATCGGTGGTAGCTGCGCACAAACATCATCAAGTGTATGTAGATTGGTTAAATCCGCTTGGATCACTTGAGCACCTAAACGCTCTAGCACCTTTAGTGCAACGGCATTGCGACCTGTGGCATAAACAATATGCCCTTGAGCTACTAGTAATTCAGTGATTTTTAAGCCAACCCCACTTGTAGCTCCTGTCACAAAGATTGTTTTGTTAGGATGTTTCATGTATAAACCTACTTCCTTTGAAATAAATAGATACCTGCTTCTGTCTTTGTTGACGTAATATACTCATTGGCCTCTAGGTAATCTAAATGACCAAGTGTTTTAGATAAAGTTAAACCAAGCTGATGCTGGAAGATAGCCGGATACAAGCGTTTTGTTACTTGGACAACTGTTAATTGATCATCGCCTAATAATTCAAAAACCTTCATTGATTGTTGGTGCTGTCGCTCTAATCGTTTATCAATTAACAACGGAATATCCTCTAGCTCTGCTCCATGCCCTGTATGCATCATTTTGACAGGTAATTGACGTAGAATTTCAAGGGATGCATTATATTGTAGTAAAGATTTTGTACGTCCTACAGTACGATCCAATGGTGGCTCTATTAATGGATTGGGCGTTATTTTTTCAAGCAATAAATCTCCACCAATCACATGATGAGTTTTTTCATCCCAAAAAATGAAGTGACTTTGTGCGTGACCTAATGTTTCGATTGCCTTTAATCCTGGATGCCCAGGAACTTCATCTCCATCTGCCAAAATTTGCGTTAACGGTCGTTCCCCTACAAGCTCCAATTCACGACGAACATGGACACTTTTTGCAATATATTCTTGTGGTACCCCATGCTCCAATAAACGTTCACTGTAAAATTGTTCATGATAGCGTAAAAAGTCTTCATCATGACGAAGCCATTTGTCATTATAGGCATGCCCTAAAATTTCTGCATATGGAAAAGCATCGACCCATCCCGCATGATCTGGATGATGATGGGTTAACACAACCTGTTCAATATCTTGCATGTCAAAGCCTGCTGCTCGAATCCCCCATTTTAAAGCATCATAGGCTTCCATTGTTTTTGGGCCAACATCAAAAATGCTAAGTGCATCGCCTTTTACAATAAATGCATTGACATCTCCTACTGCATAGGGTGTTGGTATTTCTATTTTGTATATAGACAAAGTTGTCTCCCCCTTTTCACGCACTTGTGAATACTGATTCATTCTATTTTACAAGTTTTTTCTGTTTTCGTCATCCTCCTGTTGACAGGTTGCTTATTCCTCACTATAATTTTGAATAATCTAATTATTTATGTGCATTGAAGAAGCCGAGTACGTATCTGGTGAAGGTGTTAGAGAGTGTTACATTTGCTGAGAGTAACATCACCCGCTCCCATTACCGAACCTACTTCTGAGCAGTTATGCAAACATAACCGTTTCCCTTGCGATAAGAGGGCTAAGAGTTGTGCCAACAATTGGCAAACAAAGGTGGTACCGCGGAAACGAGAGCGTTTTCGTCCTTCTAGATAAGGACGAGAGCGCTTTTTTATTTTGAACTGGAGGTTTTGTTCATGAAAAAAATTTTATTTATCGGTGCAGGCTCAATGGCGGAAGCATTGATGCAAGGCTGGATTAAACAAAAGGTGTTCACACCACAGGAAATTTACGTCACCAATCGCTCAGACAAGGAACGCTTACATTTCCTACATGAAACATATGGTGTCCATTGTGTGTTTGATCCTGCGATTTTTCAACAGGCAGATCTGATTATCTTAGCGATGAAGCCGAAAGATGCTATTGCTGCTATGTGTGATTTAAAGCCTAAACTTACGGCACACACTGCTGTACTATCTATTTTAGCAGGCATTGCGATTGATACAATTACAGAATTTTTAGGGAGTCGCCCAGTAGCAAGGGTGATGCCGAATACTTCCGCTACAATCGGCATGTCAGCAAGTGGCATTGCATTCAATAACGAGGTATCTGCAGACCAGCGTATCCTATTCCTCCAGTTATTAGAGGCTGTTGGCTCCGTTATTGAAGTCGATGAAGATCAGTTACATGCAGTCACAGCCCTTTCAGGTAGCGGCCCTGCCTATATCTATTATTTAATGGAAGCTTTTGAACGAGTAGGGACGAAGGTAGGCTTATCGAAAGATACGGTGCGCTTGCTAATGACTCAAACACTTGCGGGGACAGCTGAGATGCTCAAGCAGTCATTAGATGAACCAGATGTCTTACGCAAAAAGGTGACGAGTCCTGGTGGCACGACGGAGGCAGGGATACAGGCATTAGAGCAATATCAATTTAATGAAGCCATCGAAGCCTGCATTAAAGAAGCGGAGGCACGATCTCGTTCACTTGCAAATGGGTAGCATTATGTGCAAAATAGAGTGTATCACTAGGAATTAGGAGGCTTTATTTTGAGTAAATTATTCGAACCCTATACATTGCAATCTATCACCTTAAAAAACCGTGTTGTGATGGCACCTATGTGCATGTACTCAGCACAAGACGATGGCATGGTAACACCCTTTCATTTCGTCCATTATGCAACACGTGCAGCTGGTCAAGTAGGCTTAATCATTTTAGAAGCTACTGGTGTTGTGCCAGAAGGTCGTATCTCAAATAAGGATTTAGGGATTTGGGATGATGCACATATTGAAGGATTAAGTCAATTAGTTGAGGGGATGAAAGCGTACGGCGCTAAAACAGGCATCCAGCTTGCACATGCTGGTCGCAAAGCAACAGTAGATGGCGAAATTTTTGCTCCATCAGCTATTGCCTTTAGTTCAGACTATAAAACACCAACAGAAATGACAGAAGAGGACATTCACTATGTCATCGAGGCATTTAAACAAGCAGCTATTCGTGCCGCAAAGGCTGGCTTTGATGTACTAGAAATTCATGGCGCACATGGCTATTTAATTAGCGAGTTTTTATCACCTGCTACGAATAAACGTCAAGATCAATATGGGGGCTCACAGGAAAATCGATATCGCATTCTACGTCAAGTCATCGATGCTGTTCGCAGTGTATGGGATGGTCCTTTATTGGTACGTGTCTCTGCGGAAGATTATGCGGAAGATGGTACAACAATGGATGACTTTATTGTTTTTAGCCGCTGGATGAAATCTCAAGGTGTTGATTTAGTTGATGTGTCAACAGGGGGCGTTGTACCAGCAGCCATCAATGTCTTTCCAGGCTATCAGGTACCACATGCAGAAGCGATTAAGCATGGGGCTGATATTCCTACTGGTGCAGTTGGTCTTATTACCACAGCCATTCAAGCCGAAGAGATACTCCAAAATAATCGTGCAGATTTAATATTCTTAGCGCGTGTTTTATTACGAGACCCTTACTGGGCACTACATGCAGCTAAAGAGCTAGGAGAAGACGTGCAGCCTCCCGTACAATACGTCCGTGGTTGGTAATTACATTTCCATCAAAAAACAGCTTGTGCTCCAGCAAGCTGTTTTTTCATTAGAAAAGTGGATTTTGTTTTAATTCTTCATCAATAGCTTGTACCAATGTCTCCGCGTCATCTGCTTTCACAACTTCCCCATTTACTATCGCAAAAATACCTTGCTCACAGATTTCACAATGGGATGTACAACCAGATTCCTCTATCTCAATATCTTCTCGTTCTACTAATACATCATACGCATCTGCCGCACCAAGTGCTAAATTAGTGATACAAAACTCCACTCTATTTTTTAGCTGCTGTGGTTCCTTCTTTTTTTTAAAAAGAGAAAATACCATGTTTATTGACCCCCTACTCTCTAAAAATAATCATACCACAATTCCATAAACTTCATGAAAACTGTAGCGTTAAGCAAAATGATTATCATAAAATACTATTAATCTTTCAGCTCAATCAACATAAGTTTTTCTTATGAAATTAATGTACAACCATTAAACGAAGATGACTGCTTTGAAAAAAGGTAGTTACAAACTTATCATGCAAAACCTTCAAGTACAATTTTGCAGTCAACTAAAATAGCTATTTATGTTGTTCAATCAAATCATCAGTCTACTCCATAGATCGTGTAAACAAAACTCCCACACAAATGTAGTGCTTTTATTAAGTAAATATTAAAAACAACCAAGTCTCTTATGTATGACCTGGTTGTTTTATCTATTATTTAACGTATTGTGTCTTTTTAATAACCGATTTTAACGCCACCCCTACTACACATATAAATCCAATAACTAACAATAAAAATCCTATTGGAATAAGAAAGAATGGTTCTTCTAATGTACCATCAGGTGCTACATTACTCCCTTTCACCATAAAGATTAAAAAACTAAGTACGCCTAATATGATTGGCATTAATGCAAAAATATATTTTTTCATAACTTTTTCTTCTCTCCTAAATATTTTTATGTTTAATTCCTACACTGCAGCTTTCTACAACTCGCTGTAACAATCATAAATCCAAAATATATTCTAAGTCAATTATTTTTTATTGATAATCAATAAATTTTTATTCTAATTCAACCAATCTCAAAATTGACATTTTGAAATTCTAACTATAAAATGACCATAATCTCAAGTGATAATATAGAAGGGTGATTTGTATGAACTATGAAGATTTAATGCAATGGAAAGGTTATTTGTTTTTAGATAATATAGTAGAGCCAGGGACAAACTCTTTGAGAGTTTCTATTTCTAGAGCTTCCGTCAGCGCCGAAAGCGAGGATTTAAGTTTTGAGGAATATACTATAAATGATGTCTATCCTATTGAAATTGATAAGACATTACCGGTCATACATATAGAATTCGATTCATATGTAGCCTATACTGTTTTTGACGAATCATTTCATTTTGTCAATCAAGAAGATGATTTCTTGGGTAACTCAGTACGCCTTTTTACAAAATCAACTTATTTAGATTTTATAAGTAAAGGAACTATAGCTCTCGATATCTATTCCTACAAGGAGCTATTCCATTATCAGATTGTTTGTTTAGACCATATTATTGATATTGTCTCATTCGATAAACCTACTATTATAAGCGAATAAGTAGTTTTTAAAACAGTCAATGAAATCTTGTTGTCTGTTTTCTTTATTTCTATTAAAGCATCTCGTAAAAGAGCTCCCGTAAGTTCAATTATTTTTTAATAGAAACTTTAAAATATTTTTTGTAAACTCTTCGTATGAAGTATTCTTTCCACGTTGGTTATACCACTTTCGTATTGTTTCTACTAACCAAAACGGCACAGAATTTCCATCAATTAAATGATAGTATTGCTCATATCCTTTTTTTAAATGCTCCCATCGATGATCATTACCCTGTAGTGTGTACTCAGAGACATCAATTATTTTTGCCCTTCCATTCTGTAGCAAAATATTTTTCAAATGAATATCACGAGGGTTAAGGCCCTTCTTCCGAACATATTCTCTTGCATCCTCTACTTCATTTATAACCTGTTTTGGAATGTGAATACCTTGTAGAATGCAATCAAAAAGCGTTTTTCCTTCTTCGTAACTTAAAACAAGGTATTCGTCATGTGAAGCAAAGCATGTTGAAAAGAAAGGTGAATCTCCAAGTATTTGATACACATTTGCTTCAACTTTTACTTTGTGCACTTTGTCTTTGGCATATAGTTTAAATGCATACGCTGGGGCGGAAAGAGCTTGAAAAACAGCCGCATCTGTCCCAACACCTATACATTTCAAATCATCAGCTTCACCACTTATGGTAACAGGCTCGTTATTTGGATTTGAAAAAACGTTTATTTTAGAAAGAGAACCTATAGCTTTATCCCAATCGTTTTCCATTTCCATCTCTCCCATCATTTGCATTGAAGTATACTACACTATCTAATTACTTTAGTAGGGATTCTATATCGCCCCTAACAATATTCAAATCTCAAGTTTCCTACACACACTCTTTAATTTTAAAACGTTGGGAACTACTAGAAGTTTCTATATCCATTTCTCCATATGGAAAGTATACGGCTTTGTTAGCTACAGAAGAACCAGTTCTATCCTCTATTTACCCTTAACCACCTTTATTAAAAACTCAAAGTGATTTGGGTTTTATTTTTATCATGATTGTCACGAACTTATAGCTAGCCTTGACACAAAAAGAAACGCTGTGTCAGACTACTTCACAGCGTTTCTTCTATTTATCTTTAAAAATCATATTCAGCATCTTTTTTGGCTCGAATTTCTGCAAAAGCCTCTGTAACCATCACGGTATCCTCTGCTAACCGTTCTAAACGAAAAAGGACATCATCATTGACAATTTCTTTACGTAAAAAATCCTTTTCTTCTATAAATACATAGGTCGGTACGATGTGCGCTTTCATATAAGCAAGGATCGGCTTTAGTTGCTGTTCCACCATTAAATAATGCTTGGATGTACCCGCTGTAACAATAACACTGACGACTTTATCGCGGAAGGCATTGACAGGTAAAAGGTCAAAGATGTTTTTTAATGTAGCTGGTATAGATGCTTGGAATGTTGGCGTCCCAATAACGATCGCATCTGCAGCCATAATGGTTTCCGTCACATATTTTGTATCGCCTTCATATTCAAAGTAATTACGTCCATCACTAAAAACTAGCTGATAGTCAGCAAGATCTAGTAATGTTACTTCATGCTGTGGGTATTTTTCTTGTAGCATCTCGACTAACTTTTGTGTAGCTGTTCTTGTCTTTGAGCCGACATTAGAACCCGCAAGTGCGACAATTTTCATAATGAGCCACTCCTTATTTTGCTGTGTGTTTTTTTATCGCTGGAATTATATCATTACCAATGATTTCAATATTTTTCATCAATTTTTCGAATGGTACGCCACCAAAATCGATTTGTGCCATAAAGCGTTGCATGCCATATAGTTCGTATTGATAAAGTAGTTTTTCAATAATTTGCTCTTTACTGCCCACCATTAAAGCATCACGTGTATCAGGCGCTTGTGCAAATTGTTGCTTTGGATAGCCCCCACCACGAATAGCTTGGAAACCACCGTTTAAATGTGGATACATGCCCTGCAATGCCTCTTTTGTTGTGTCTGCTACATAAAACAAGCTTGTTGTGGCAATAGGTAATTCATTTGGGTCAAAGCCTTTGCGCTCTGCCGCTTCGCGATAGGCATCCACTGATGGTTTAAAGTTGATAGCAGGTCCACCTAATGTTGTAAGCATCATCGGAATGCCCATATAGCCTGCTTTAATGGCGCTGGCAGGTGGTCCACCCACCGCACGCCATATTGGCAACGAGCCGTTTTTTGGCTGCGGTAAAATTTGTGCATGGTGGAGAGGTGCTCTAAATTGCCCTTCCCAAGTCACAAGCTCCTCGTCATTGATTTTCATAAGAAGCTCTAATTTTTCCTCAAAGATTTCTTCATAATCTTGTAAATCAACACCTAATAAGTGATAGGCACCTACACGTGAACCACGTCCCGCTACAATTTCTGCACGACCATCTGATAATAAATCAATTGTGGCAAAATCCTCATATACTCGTACAGGGTCTGAAACACTTAATACGGTTGCGGAGCTAGACAATTTAATAGTCGAAGTTGCTTGTGCGATAGCACCTAACACGACCGTATGTGCCTGTGTTGTAAAATAAGACTGATGACTTTCACCTATACCAAATACATCAATTCCAGCTTGCTCTGCTAATTGACTTGCCTCGACTAGCTCTTTTAGTCGTTGTTGAGCAGAAATACGCTCGCCCGTTAGTGGATTAGGGATATGATCACCTAAAGAGTACAGTCCGAATTCGAGTCCTTGTGCTTGATCAATACGATATTTTTCCATCATGTGTTATCTCTCCTTATTCAAGCGGTTCTAAAATAGCTTCAATTTCTGAACGTCTCTCTTCTAAAAATGGCGGGAGGTCTAACTCTTTGCCAAGTTCTTCCACTGCTGAATCTACCGTAAACCCTGGCCCATCTGTCGCCATTTCAAATAAAATACCGTTACGATCTCTAAAATATAGACTTTGGAAATAATAACGATCAACCACACCAGTACTATCCAATCCAAGCTCCTTGATTTTGGTATCCCATTGCTGTAATTCTTCAACAGTTGCAACACGTAACGCAAGATGGTGAATACTGCCTTTACCAGGTTTCTCGCTTGGTCCTTCTAATTCTTTGACAACAATCTCGCCAAGTACTTCCCCTTCTATCGATTGTAGGACCGTTTCTTTGTCCTTTTCTGCAATAACTGTATAGTGAAATAAATCTTGTAATAAATTGACCGTTCTTGGTAAATATCGCACAGTGATTTCAATAGTCCCCATGCCTAAAATACGATGTTCCTTCGGTATATCATTTCCATCCCATGGTTGCCATTGAGCAGGCGTTTCTTGTCCTTGGTGGTTTAACAATACCATCCGTAAACCTTCATGATCTTCAAAAAATAAAGCCTCTTTGCCTGCATAAGTAGTGATATCGCTATGTTCTACCTCTAGCTGCTGAAAGCGTTCTTTCCAATATAGTAGGCTTTCGAAGCTAGGTACAAGTAAGCCAATACGTGTAATAGCATTCGTCCCTCGCACTGTACGTCCTGCAACAGGCATTTCAAAAAATGTTAATTCTGTACCTGCTGCTCCTGTTAAGTCTCCATAAAATAAGTGATACATGGAAGGTGAGTCTTGATTCACCGTTTTTTTCACACGTCGTAACCCTAAAATAGTTGTGTAGAAATGATTATTCTGTTTACCATTTTTCGTTAGCATTGATATATGATGGTGTCCGCTTAATTTGTTCATCATAATTGTTCCTCCTCATTATTTTCACTTGACTAAGCAAGTGATTTCACAAAAAAAATTACACGGGCGGCAATTTTTTTTCTCGGCTATGTTTTTCAAGTTTTGTCATCGCAATATATAAAGATTTAATTTCTTCAGCTGATAATACTTCTTCAAAAAACGAAGACTGGAAGTGAAGTTGACTAGGTGTTGCTGCATCAATCATTTGCTCCCCTTTTGATGTCAATGAGATGGTTTTCGTCTTCCAATTTTGTTTACGCTCGATTAGTCCCTCTTTTTCTAGTCGGGCAAGCATGCGAGACATGCCACCTTGCGTTACAGTTACTTTTTCTGCTAATTGAGACTGTGTAATCGGGGCATATGTTTTAATCTGGATTAACACATCAAATTGTGCTGTCGTTAAGTCGAAACGTTTTAAAAATTCATTCGATAACTGATTACTTTGCGTTGTAAAGCGCATCATCCGAATCCACGTTAAGGTGCCTAGTGTATGATTTCTCATGACTTCACCCTCCCTTCAGTTATCACTTTACCACGCAAGTGATACTTCCGCAAGAAAAATATCTTGAATTCAAGATATATTTTTAACATAGGGAGACCCCCTATATGATGCCAGGTGTTGTAACAGGATATAAATTGCCCTTAAGAGCAAAAGAAATTCTACCCGTTTCTTCTGATACAACCATTACAAGTGCATCACTTTGCTCACTCAATCCCAGCGCTGCACGATGCCTTGTTCCTAATTTCTTTTCCCCTGTATACCGCTCTGACAATGGCAGTACATTGGCAGCTGACTCAATTTGATTTTGATGGACAAGTACCGCTCCATCGTGAAGGGGATTACCAGGGAAGAAAATAGATTCTAATAAAGAATGGGTTAAATCTGCACCAATATGAATACCAGGCTGAATTAAATTCTCTAAAGCATCCTGTCTTTGAATAACAATTAAACCACCATGCCTTCTCAAAGACATATTTTGCACACTGTGTGATAGCTCTGGATACTTTTCAGTAAACGGGGAAAGATAACAATTTAAATAGAACGTTGCAGCTTTCATTTCAATTGTCATAAACTTCTCTTTAATTTTCTCAAAATTACCGAGGAGACAATTTGCATCTGTATCCATTTCCTGCACACTCTGCTGTAAGGACATGATCACTTCGAGAAGCTCATCTTTTAAAGTTTCTTTCATTGGTGAAAAATCACAATTTGTTGGATCCACAAAAAGCACCTCTTTTCTAAAATCGTGAAGCCTCTTCTCCCCTTAGTTTCTCTATTTAGGCTATTTTTATGCGTATTAGAAATAGAGGTTAATGAGTACTTGGCCCTTTCCTTACATATAGAGACAATAGTAGTCCAATGCTACTTAAAATCGTTGTGGCAATAAAAGCAGTTCGAATACCATTTAGCATCGCATCAGCTTCTCCCAACTCATGTTGTAAAGTAGTCACAGTACTCATGATGGTTACAAGTAATGCCGTCACTAATGCACCCCCAACCATACGCAATGTGCTAGTCATTGCTGTTGCATGGGCCATTAAATATATAGGTAACGCATTCATGCCAGCCGTTGTTAGGGGCATCATAATCATTGAAATCCCAAAGGAAATCATCGTAAACACCCCTGCCAGTAGCAAAAGGTTCGTATTCATTGATATCACTGTAAGCAGACTTGTTCCAATAAAAATACATGTGAATCCTACTAGTGCTAAGCCCTTTCCTCCAACTTTATCGAAAATCTTCCCTGTCACTGGAGACATAAAGCCCATCACTAGAGCACCAATTAATAAAACTAATCCTGTTTCAAGTGCAGAAAGTTGACGCACGTTTTGAATATAAAAGGTTAATAGTATTTGTGTACCAATCATAATGGCATAGACCAAACTTGATAAGAAGGTTGTGATAGAGAACATAGTAGATTGAAAGACACGAAATTCAAGCATGGGTTTGGGTAATCGTAGCTGTCGCCTAATAAATAAAGCTAACATCGTCCCACCCATCCCTAATGTGACACCAACCTGCATTGACTGGAAGCCTGCTGTTCCTGCAATACTAAAACCATATAACAAACCTCCCCACCCTAATGAAGAGAACACGATTGAAAGAGCATCTAGCTTTCCCTCTTTTGTAGTCGTTACATTTTTCATAAAAATCGTCGCTACTGTTAACACAATGACCGAAACAGGTAGGACAGTAAAAAATAAATGTCGCCATGTAAGGTGTTCTAAAATCCAGCCAGATAAAGTTGGGCCAACTGCTGGCGCAAAACCTGTTACAAGACCCGCTAGCCCCATAATCGAACCCCGTTTTTCTTTTGGATACATCGTTAATAAAATCGTTTGCATTAACGGCATAATCACCCCTGCTCCAGCTGCTTGAATAATTCTTGCGAGAAGCAAAATTGTAAAAGTTGGTGCAAAGGCACCTAAAAATGTACCGATACTAAATAACGTGAGGGCAACGATTAGCAGCAATCGATTTGAAAAACGACCGATTAGAAATGCTGTAATGGGGATGAGAATTCCATTCGTCAATAAATAAACCGTCGTGAGCCATTGTGCTAAGTTAGCATGAATCTTAAAATCTTCCATAATGGGCGGCATCGCTATGAGTAATAAAGTCTGGTTGAGAATAGACACAAATGCTGCAGATAGTAAAATTGCTACTATAACATTTCTTTTTTCCTTCATGTTTGAATCCCCTTTATTTTGTTAGTTAGTTATAACTAACATTTTATTTAAAAAATATATGAAAGCTTTGAGAGTGGAGCATTAAATACAGACTCCACCCACAAAAGTAGCTACTAAATGATCAACAAAACTTTCCTTTTGGTTTTTTAAAAAATGATCATCCCAAAATGCATTGGATACAAAGAAACCGAAAAGGCTCGTTAAAAAAACAGTGGCCTGCCCATTTGTATCAATATCCTTCATCTTTCTCTGTTGGATTTGGACTTGAAAATAACCTTCCAATAATTTTAATAATTGTTTGGTTTGGCTATCCGAAATAAGCTCCATTACTCCTGGTAGTATACTTCTATCTTGTGTAGTAATGAGAAATATCGCTTTATTTTTTTCCATAAAAGCTAGATAAGCGTTAGCAATTTGCTGTAAGTCATTCACTAGATTTCCTGATAAATCTCGAGCAAATAACTGTTCAAAGTATGGAATATAAGAATGTCTATCTAGCACAGCTTGTAGAATCCCCATTTTTGTTTCAAAATGACGAAAAACAGTCATTTCACTCACTCCAGCAGTTAAAGCAATGTCTTTCACAGAGACATTGGAGTAGCCCCTTTCAGTCATTAAGCTTGTTGCAGCGGCAAGAATTTTATCCTTTGTATCTTTTTTCATTTTACACGCCCTCTAAATGTTAGTTATGACTAACAAAAATATAGAGGATTGAACCCAATTTGTCAAAAAAAAATGTGTTGTTATTAGAACATGCTCTAATAACAACACTTTGAGTTACATATGCCCTGCTCGGATTTTCTTTACGATGCTGAAAGTCGTGTAGGCAGCAGCGGGTGCTAATACGACAATAAAAATAATCCACACAGTTAAATTATTTGTTGCTTTTAATGTTTCATAATTTGTCATGACAAAAATAATTAGACCGAATAATAGTAAATAGCTCAGCACATTGGGAAAAATGACGATTAATCGTAATAATGCTGGCGGCATCTTTTGTTGATTCATTTAAACCACACCCCTTTTTTCAATTATACGGGAATCTAGTGATTTATCGTACTATATTTTTCCTTTTATACTTTATATTTGCCTGCTGATAGTTGGAGGTTTTCCGCTGTTGTATTTAATTGGTCGATAAATGCGGTCATGTTCTCCATATTTTCCGCTTGATGTTTAGCCTTTTGAGCAACGGCATCAACACTTTGCGATGTCTGCTTAGCCAAGAGCGAAACATCTTCCATGGTAGCTGTTACTTCCTCTGTACTAGCAGCAATTTCCTCAGTGGAGCTTGATACTAAATCCACTTGTGTTGCTAACACCTGTACATCATTATGAATTCCTTCAAACGATTGCTGTGCTTCTTGTACGATTGCACGTCCTGCATGTAAGACATCTGCTGTTGCTTGGATGGTTGCTACAATATTGGCTGTTTCCTTTTGGACATTCATCACCACCTGGGTGATTCTATCCGCCGCACTCTTAGAATCTTCAGCTAATTTCCGAACTTCTTCAGCTACAACGGCAAAGCCTTTCCCCGCTTCACCAGCACGCGCCGCTTCAATAGATGCATTTAATGCCAGTAAATTCGTTTGATCAGAAATTCCCGTAATCACATTGGTAAATTCCCCGATCATTGTAGATAGTTTTTCAAGCTCCTGTGTTCCAATCACCGCAAAATTCGTTTTCTCATGAACAGTCACTAATTGCTTTTGTAAGGACTGCATAATTTGTAATCCATTATCTGCGTTTTCCTCGGTATTACGTGAAATACTAGAAATTTCTGCTATGGATTCCGAAATATATTGAATGCTGCGCGCCAATTCCTCCATTGAATGCGCACTGTCTGCCGTATTATTCTGTTGTGCAAAGGAGGCCTGAGCTACCTGACTAGATTCTCCTTGGATAATTGCGGCTGATTCAAGTGTTTCATGAGCATTTTCTTGAATTGTATAGGTAGCTTTTTTTATTTGATTGGCCCCTTGCTTTATCTCACACATAATTTGTTGGAAATTATCCATCATCCCATTAAATGACGTCACTAATTGGCCAATCTCATCCTTTGCATGGATTGGAATACGCTTGGTTAAATCTGCTTCTCCTTTACTAATTTCCTCTAAGGAGTTGCGCACGTTTAAAATACGCGATACTTGTTTCGAAATAGACAGGCCCGTAGTGAAGAAAATCACACAGACAACGATCAATGAAGCTACAATTGTGCCTACCAAAATTTGTGAGAGGATAGCATTGGATACAATAATAGCTAAGTATGTACCGTTTGATAATGGCTTTACATATTGCGTGACACGTGTGCCATCGTAGCGCCCTGAAAATTCAGTCGACTTTTGTGCTGAAAATTGGGCTGGCTCAAAACCAATATCCGCTAAATTTTGTTTTGCTGTAGCGGCAATGGCTTGGCCTTTTTTATCTACAATAGCGGCGAATAATACGGTTGAGGATAAATAGTTGTTCAGTTGATCTATATAAGATTCACTGCCGATACTTGCTTCTAAATCTAGTAGCTGCTGTCCATGGCGAGCCACCTGTACAATTTGTGGAGTTGCTGGATTCCAGCTACCTACCCCGACAAATTTGAAAAATTGATCATCGACATCGCGAATTTGTGCTTTTTGGACAATTTCTTTCGCTCTTCCATCTAAAAGTTGCATATATTCGGCAGCTTGTCCGTTTGGATCAGCGCCAAAGTTAAAATCAACAGTTGGAGCTACTGATGTCACCGTTGTATTCCCTTTATCATCTGTACTCCAAATCTCATCGATGCCACCACGCTCAGCAATGGCCTTTAAATCCTCATATGTAGCACCTTTGTCAATGATGTAAGAAGCCATTACAGATTCGGCAATCATTTCTTTTTCCATAATTTCTTCTGCTTTTTCTCTAGATTGAATCGCTCCTTCCAACCCCATGACAATGGAGTTGGCGATTGCTTCTCCATTGCTTTTTTCACTTTTATATGTAGCTTGATAAACATAAATAGAAAATGCCGCTATAATGAACACCACAATGCCCATAATCTCCAGAAGCATTTTCCATTTCATTGACTTTCTCATGATGAGATCCCCCTAAAAATTACGATTATTTCCACTTCATCATACAATATTACTTCCATATATTTCATTAACAATTTATTAAATATAAAATAATAATTTTTGAAGAAGTTTAAATTGTCATTAATTTGTAAAAATTCTGGAATAGATAAGCAAGGAGGATAAATCTAACTATTTTGTACTAGTAGAGGCATGCAAAAAAGGATCATTCTCATGATTAAACAGTAATATTTAAACAAAATTATCTACACACCTTTAGGACTATAAACTAAAAACATCTATTAGAAGAATCTCCTCTAATAGATGTTTCTTACTTAATAACTATATCAAAATAATTTATTATGTTGCCATGTATATACGGCTTGATCAGCTGTTAGGAATGTATTCGGAAAAATCCCCTGTGCTTCAGCTAAAAATTGAGGTAAGTCATATGGAAGAAAACGTGCGCTTAAATGATTTAATAATAAATAGTGTGCTCCAGCTTGCTGTGCGACTTTTGCTGCCTCCACATTTGTTGCATGACCGTAGCTTGCTGCTAAATCTGTTGTTGTACCATCAAAAGTTGCTTCATGGACAATGATATCAGCGCCCATTGATAATTGGATTGCTTCTTCACAATATTTCGTGTCGCCTAAGACTGACAATGTAAAGCCCTTTTTGGCTGGTGCCACCACGTCTTTCGCAAGCACCACATCACCATTTTCAAGTACAATATCGTGGCCATTTTTTAATTGGCCTAGTAAAGGTCCCTTTGGAACACCAAGTGCCTGTGCTTTGTCGATTAATAATTCGCCTGGTAAATCCTTTTGTTCGATACGATACCCATAGCAAGGTACAACATGGCGTAATTCCTTAGCATGAATTATAAAATGAGCATCCTCAAAAATAATGCCTTCTTGTACTTCTACAAAGCGTAAAGGATATGTTAAATGGGTTTTTGATAGGGCCAATGTTTGTTCAATCCACTGTTGTAAGCCAGATGGTCCGAAGATCGTTAGCGGCTCATCCCCACCTTGAAAGGAACGCGAGCTTAAAAAGCCTGGAAGTCCAAAAATATGATCCCCATGTAAATGTGTAATAAATATTTTCGTCACTTTCCGTGGCTTTAACGACGTATGAAGGATTTGATGCTGTGTCGCCTCCCCACAGTCAAATAGCCACATTTCACTCACTTCGTCTAATAGCTTTACCATCAGAGCACTTGTATTTCGTTCTTTTGAAGGCATGCCTGCGCCTGTCCCTAGAAAATGTAGCTGCAACATAAGCCACCTCACTTCTTATTTATATCATTTTATTGTACCTTATCCATTCCCATAAGAAAAACCTTTGGTGTACAGTTTCTCCAAAGGTTTCTTTATTATTTTGGTTGCCATGAAACAAGCGCCGCATGGAAATCATGACGATAATAATAACGTCCATCCTTTTCTTCGATAAAAGGTAGCAGTGATTCTTCTACATGGGCTCGCTGAAAATTCGTCGTTAATATTTTTTTACTCTGCGTTGTCACAAGCTGCTCATAGCTTTCATATTCATAGACACGTTCTAGAGGGATAATCTGACAATCCGCGTAAATATCCATTTCATAGAGTAGATTCAAAAACTCGATATAATCTCTGCGCGGAAATTTAATGTCATAACCATACTTTTCATATAACTTTTCATAGTGTGGCTGAATGGGGCCTGTCGTCATCCCAATGATAGCACGCTTTCTCGCCAGCCGATTCATGTGATATAAAGCTGCTTTTATTTCATACATTCGGTAAAAACAATTCACGCCCAAGACGATATCATGTGGTTCAATCTCATCATGCTCTAAACTTTCCCACTTTGCATGAATATAGGAAACGTGCTCCTCCTGCGGCATACACTGCTGTAAGTAATGCAAAATGCTTTCAGAGCTATCCACACATGTGAGCTTCCTTACTTTATCAGCTAATGGAAATGTATAATTGCCCCACCCAGGACCAATTTCTAATACAGAATGCTGAGGTTCAATCTTTTTTTGAAGCTCCTGAAAAATCAATGCAGCATAAGGATCTGTTTGTCCCACTTTTTTACGTGCCACTGATTGGGCCCAAAATTGCTCCTCTAGCTGATCATTCACCATTCGTTCAGGCATATTGCCATGCCAGTCCTTCATGCCTTCCTGCCATAATGCCTCATAGTTAATGGCTAACGGTCCTTTTCTCGTCATATAGATACCTCTAACGATAATATTTCATATATTTTTTTCATATCAAGATTTGCACGAACGTGGTCGGCTAACATATTATAGGCATCTTCTCTTCGTTCTGCGTCACTTTTCACATCACTTGGTAAAGCTGCTAGCCCTTTTTTCACTCGTATTTCATTGACGAGTTGGCGGGTAAAGGGACGATTATGGAACAAGCCGTGGAAATATGTGCCAATCACTTGCTCATCTTGACTAACCGCACCATCTTCTCTTCCATCCTCTAATAGTAAAAACGGTGATACCGCACCACGTAAAATTTTTGTACGCCCTAGATGGATTTCATAGCCTGTCAATATGTCCTGCCCTCTTACGCCTGTCATTTGCACCGTTTTTTTATTGCCTACAAAAATGGTTTCCATCGGTAATAGCCCAAGACCATCTGCAGATTCACCATTCCCCTCCACTGCTTCTGGATCAAGTAATGTTTCACCAAGCATTTGGAAACCGCCACAAATGCCAATAATTTTAGTACCGTACTCACGTAAATGTGTGATGGCTTGATCGAAGCCCTGTGCTTTTAGCCAAGCTAAATCATCCATTGTACTTTTCGTTCCTGGCAGAATGAGTAAATCTGGTGTACCTAATTCATTGACATGACCAATTAAACGTACACCCACCTCAGGCTCATCGAAAAATGGATCAATATCGGTGAAGTTTGAAATACGAGGTAAACGAATCATGGCTACATCTACAGCAAATTCGCCTGGCTTTGGTTTTTTAAAACGTAGTGACGATAATGCAAGAGAATCCTCTGCTTCAATATTGACATCGACATAAGGAATCACACCAAGTACCGGAATACCCGTTTCGCGCTCCACCCATGCCAAACCATCATCCAGTAATTCACGCATGCCTCTAAACTTATTGATAATTAATCCCTTAACACGTGCTCGTTCTTCCTCATCTAACAATGCCAGTGTACCAACAATCGAGGCAAAGACACCGCCACGATCAATATCAGCAACGAGGACTACCGCTGCATCTGCTAAATGAGCCATTCGCATATTCGCAATATCGCGATCCTTTAAGTTAATTTCTGCTGGGCTACCAGCGCCCTCTAGGACAATAACATCATATGTATGTTGAAGCGTGCGAACTGATTTCTCTACGATTGGCATCGCTTCTTGCACAAAATTATTGCGGTAACTTTTGGCATCCATATTTAAAAAATGCTTACCATGAACGATAACCTCTGACATCATATCTTGCTTCGGTTTCAGCAAGATAGGGTTCATATCTGTCGTTGCAACAACACGAGCCGCCTCTGCCTGTACCCCTTGTGCGCGGCCGATTTCACCGCCATCCTTTGTAACAAATGAATTAAGAGCCATATTTTGTGATTTAAATGGGACTACCTTCAGTCCATCATCTGAAAATATACGACATAGTGCAGTACAAATCATACTTTTTCCAACATCGGAAGCTGTTCCTTGAATCATGATTGATTTTGCTGGCATAGTCACTCTCCTCCGTAATTATTCTATGGCAGAACGCATGTATTCGTTTTCGCTTCGTGTGTATTTCCTCCAGCAATTGTAAAGGGCTTTAAAATTCGAGCCCTTTCACCGCTGGAATCCCTTCATCATAGTAATGCTTTGTCGCCTCAATGGTTGACACTAAATCAGCCATTGCTAGTAATGCTGGATTCGCACTTCGTCCTGTGACAACCAAATGCATTGTAGAAGGGCGGTGTTGGATTGCCTCGATGACTTCTGCTAGGGGAAGGACATCATCGATTGGAAACTTGGTGATCGCTAGGGCATTGTTGAGTTCATCTAGGACCAATAAATCAATGCTGTCATCCTGTAGAGCTGCCTTCGTTTTTTTCCAAGCCTTGGCTAATGCAGCTCGATGCTCCTCAGGTGTTTTTGTCCATGTAAAACCTATGCCCATTTGTTCCATTTCTACGCCTAGCTTACGAAGGGCAATTTGCTCTCCATAAGTACGTTCTGGGGATTTGATAAACTGCAGATAACGCACATTTAAGCCTCGACCAACTGCACGCAATGTAACGCCAAGAGATGCTGTCGTTTTGCCCTTACCCTCACCTGTATATACTAAAAACAAGCCTTTTCTTGCCATGCTGATAGCCTCCTTACAGCCATGTTGTCTTTTCTGCAAACGGTGTTCGTTTCTTGTCGGTTTGTTCTTGCTCCTGTGGGTAGCCAATAAATATTGTACCAACTACTTTTTGAGCGTCGCTTGCACCAATAAACGTATGCATACGAGGATCATGTACAAGGCCAACACCACGTGTACGCCAAACAAAGCCAAGACCTAGCTCCTCTGCTGTCAACCACATAGACATAATGGCACTACATACAGCAAAGACATTATCTTCTGTCGCATCTGTGTCCCCTTCTACTATGTCAGCTGTCACCACAATGGCTACAGGGGTTGTTTGTACAACCTTTAATGAACTTTCCACTAAATTTGGCTTCGTGGGAAAGCGTTCTTGTAAATAAGCACTTGCCATTTCTTCATAACGCTTCATGGCTTCATCTTGAATGACATAAAAATGCCAGGGCTCACGCATCCGGTCATTTGGTGCATAGGTTGCTGCCTGTAAAATTTGCTCAATTTTTTCTTTCTCTACTGGTTGTGTCGTGTAATTACGAATTGCTCGACGTTTTTTTAATGCTTCAATGACAGTCATAGTGCTTCCTCCTTGTGCGCTTATAAGAAATGATTATGAAAAGGTAAGACCTTGCTCTTCAAACCATTGAATTTTTTCCCGTACATTGACAACCTCGCCAACAACAATCATAGAAGGGTTATGGTACCCTTCACGCTCAATGATGCTGGCTATCTCATCTAGCGGCCCTGTAATCGTGCGTTGCTGAGCAGTTGTTCCCCACTCAATGACCGCTACTGGCGTTGTTGCCTTCCGTCCATTTTCGATTAATTTGCGAGCAATGTAGGCAATATTACCAACGCTCATATAAAAGGCAACGGTATCTATACCCGTAGCTAAAGCGGGCCAATTCAAAAAATCTTGTCCTTTTTCTTCACGACCATGTCCAGTTACAAGGGCAAAGCTTGTCGCGAAGTCTCTATGTGTAACTGGAATTCCTGCGTATGCAGGAGCTGCAATTCCTGCTGTAATCCCCGGAACGATTTCATAGGCAATGCCATGATTTTTTAATATTTCAGCTTCCTCCGCGCCACGTCCAAAAACAAAGGGATCGCCACCTTTTAGGCGTGTAACAATTTTACCTTTTTGTGCTTTTTCAACGAGTAATGCATTTATTTCCTCTTGAATGAGATGATGCTTCCCAGGTAATTTGCCACAATAAACTAGCTCCGCATCCTTTTTTGCAAAATCAAGCAATTTAGGATTTACAAGACGGTCATAAGCAATTACATCAGACTTTTGAATACATTCCAGTCCATACACAGTAATGAGCTTCGGATCGCCAGGACCTGCTCCCACGATATATACGATTCCATCCTTCATTGCGTTGCTCCCATCAATAGTTGTTGTAAATATGCTTCTCGTCGATCGATCTCACCATGACGTGTCCATTCAAGGATGTTTGGCTCTAGCAATGCTTGTAATGCCGCACGTCTTTGTGGACCTTTATCATACTTAGCAGCAATCATTAATCGAGCTTGCTGTAAAAAGCATACATAGTCATCATAAGCATCATCGAATTGCTCTTCTAAATCTGCTTTAATCTTGCGGGCTAGACTTGGGCTTGCTCCCGATGTCGAAACAGTTACCACCAACGGACCACGGCGAACAGTAGCAGGCGTAATAAAATCACTTTCACTTTGTTTATCTGTTCGGTTGATTAATTGCCAATGCTGTGCTGCTTCTTGAACGGCTTCGTTAACTGCTGTCACATTCGTTGCAGCGATAATGAGAATGGCGTCATCTAAATCACGAGGTTCAAATTCCTTTTGCTTCCAAGTAATTTGCCCTGACTCTGCAAGTGACTGTAATGTGTTATGTAAGGTTGGACTGACAATCACGATGTTTGCCTTTGCTGGTAACAGGGATGCTACCTTCTGCGTTGCCACGTGACCCCCGCCTACAATCACAACTGTTTTATATTCTAGATTGATATGAATAGGAAAATAATTAGTCATTACTTTTCACCTTCTTACAAGCTGTTAACCAATTGTCAACTAGCTTTGGGTTTGATACAAAATGGAAATGAGTATAGCCAGCCACTAAATTTCCTTCTTGATAGCCTTCTTTCTTTTTGCCAAAACGACCAATCGTTTCATAGGCTGCTGTATTGTGAGAACCACTATATTTGGAATAATGGAACTCATGGCCCTTCGCTTGTTCCTCAGCACCAATTAAGAAATTATCGGCTGTGCCAAAAATTTCACGATAACCAAGTGCTGCTAGTTTTGTTTGCATCGCCACTTCTCCAGGAATTACCCCTACCATGTCATAGCGGTCGCCATGGCTATTTGTAATGGCCTCTGTTAAATACATAAAGCCCCCACACTCAGCTAATGTTGGAAGACCTTTAGCAATGACTTGACGAATAGAGTCTTTAACGACTGTATTGGTAGCAAGTGACTCTGCAAATTCCTCAGGAAAGCCACCACCAATATACAAGCCATCTGCTTCAGCTGGTACAGGCTCATTCGCAAGCGGTGAGAAAAACTGTAGTGTCGCACCTTTCGCACGTAACAAAGCCAAGTTTTCTTCATAATAAAAATTAAAAGCTGCATCTCTTGCAACTGCTATACAAATATTTCGTGAAGGCTCCTCCCTAAATAAATGGCCTGATTCTTGCAAGATAGGAGCCTTTGTTAAATGTATTAATTGATCCAAATCAATCGTTTCCGCCATCAGGTTCCCTAGTTTATCAAAAAATGAATCTAGCTCTCCTCTTTCAATAGCAGGTACTAACCCTAAATGACGACTCGGGATATCGATCCCTTCCTCACGCTTTAGGTAGCCAATAACAGGTATGCCGCATTCTTGTTCAATAGCTGCCTTCGCAATTTCGTAATGACCGACACTACCAACCTGGTTCGCAATAACACCAACGATATTCGGCTTATCTGATAGTAATTGGAAGCCTTTCACAACTGCTGCTACGCTACGCGCCATGCTAGCACAATTGACAATTAAAATAACAGGACTCTCTGTCACTACGCTAATATCAGCAGCAGACCCAGCGTCAGATAAAGGGCTTTTACCGTCATAAAAGCCCATCACACCTTCAATAATAGATACATCTGCATCTATACTTGCACGTGCCACAATATCACGGACTGCTTCGTGTGAAAACATCCAGCTATCAATATTACGAGATACTCTGCCCGTTACAGCTGTATGATAGGTTGGGTCGATATAATCAGGACCGCATTTAAAGCCCTGTACCACGTTCCCTTTGTTTTGAAGTGCCTTCATCAGTCCAATGGTAAAAGTAGTTTTGCCTACACCACTACCCGTACCAGCTAGTACAAAGCGATTTGTTTGCATGGACTTCCTCCTTAAAATAGGTATCTAGCAACTGAAATCGTAGCATTACCCGATTTTTTCTTCTCTAATAGAAGTGATGGAACCTGTGCATAGCGCATAGCTGCTGGTTCACTCACTCCGTATGCACCTGTATATTTAAAGACTGTTTCAGAGGGTGATGGAAATTCGATTTCATTTAATTCATCCGGTGTATACGTAACGAACTCCCAATCATATTTCTTCGTAATCTCTAAGAAACATTGCTCATCTTTCTTCAAATCAATCGTGCATAAGGCTTTCACACTTTTTTTCGAAAGCTTTAGCTCTGCCAAGGTTTCATCGATTACTTGTTCAATTTCCTCTAAAGATGTACCACGGTTACAGCCCATTCCTAGCACAATGGATTTTGGGCGATAAATAACACCGTTTTCTAGAAGAACCTCTTCTTCAGGTTCAATGATTCGATCTGTTATTAATAATGTGGCATGGGGAGTAGCTTGGATGGCTGCCTGTGTTGATGGATAGATTTTAATTTGCTCTGGCATCGGTGTATCTCGCATCCACCAATCACGTTCGCCTGTTTCCTGTACAATGGCTACATGTTCCTCGTTGACGACAGAAGCACTTACTGGCGTCAATTTATCGGCACTATCCCATACCCAGCCAAAACGTGCGCCAAATAAGTCGACAGGAATGGTCTTTTGCACATCAGAAGCCGTTGTAATAATCGGATTTGCACCAAGTGCAGCTGCCACCTCGTGTGTTAGCTCATTGGCACCACCTAAATGCCCTGATAATACGCTAATCACATTTTCCCCTCGATCATCAATCACCACAACACCTGGGTCTGTCTTTTTATCCTTTAAAATCGGCGCAATCATTCGTACAACTGCCCCTAGTGAAATAATTAAAATTAACCCTTTATATTGCTTAAATAGTGTTGGCAATAGCAGGCGCACTGTTCCTGTAAATAGTTGAATATGCTTTTCTTCTTCATCGCCTTGTTCAAATTTACTCATATAATATAAATCACTTGCTGCAAAGGTTTGCTGCAGACGACGTCCTATTTGGACACCATGCTTCGTAATGGCTACAACGGCATAAGGATTACGTTGATCAACCTCTGGTAACACACCCTCTTGTAACTCAATCACTTGTCTTCACACCTTTTCTAAAGCCGTGTGTAAAGCTTGCATCATATAACTTCGAACGATATTGATCTTTATCATGAATGTTCGGGTCTAATGCCCAGCCCGCTAAAATCATCGCATGCTTACGAATACCATTCACACGCATCGCTTCATCTAATTCGATTAAAGTTGTTCGTACGATTTTTTGATCGGGCCATGAAGCTCGTTGAATAACTGCTACAGGCGTGTCATCAGCCCAACCAGCACTTTGTAGCTCTTTGACAATTTTTTTCGTCAGCGTTGCACTAAGGAATAAGGCAATTGTACAATGATGGCTCGCTAAATCACGCAGCTTTTCAAATTCTGGTACAGGTGTGCGCCCCTCTGCACGTGTTAGAATAAGGGTTTGTGTTAGATCAGGAATTGTTAGCTCAGCTCCGATTGCAGCGGCCGATGCAAATACAGAGCTAACTCCTGGAATGACTTCATACCCAATGCCTTCCTTTTTTAATAGCGCAACTTGCTCCATAATGGCACCATACATCGCTGGATCACCTGTATGCATACGTGCCACTGTTTTACCAGCATTGACTCGGTCCACCATCACAGCAACCATTTCCTCCAAATGCATACCAGCTGTACGAATGACCTCCGCATCTGGTCTAGCTTTCGCAATAAGGTCCTCACTCACTAAAGAATCTGTATACATGACAACGTCCGCTGTTTGTAACATATGTAAACCTTTGACTGTAATTAAATCCGGATCACCAGGACCAGCGCCGACAATATAGATTTTTTTCATTATTTACGCACCACCATTAATGTTAAATATTCTAAATCGACACCATCCAACTCACGCACATCCCAAATGATTTCTTCATCAGATGTTACCTTTGTCACCACGGATGCTTTATCTAATAAATCTAAATCGCGTAGCACTTCAA
Source organism: Lysinibacillus sp. LK3 (assembly GCF_001043675.1). NCBI lineage: Bacteria > Bacillati > Bacillota > Bacilli > Caryophanales > Bacillaceae > Lysinibacillus > Lysinibacillus sp. LK3. The sequence goes on along the minus strand of NZ_LDUJ01000014.1, from coordinate 360,698 downwards.
GCATTAAATCAATCACTTTCGCCACTTTAATAAAAACAACAGCATCATGTGTTTCAATCGCTTCACGCATAGCTTCGTAATTGTCATACGCAGGAATAATCGCAACACGATCATCACCATCCGCTAACGCAATGCCTAAGCGTGATGCAGAGCCATTAAACGAAGAAATTCCTGGTACCGTGCGAATTTCGACATCTGGATGCTTGTCCTGCATTAGCTTCATCATATGAATAAACGTACTATACAATAAAGGATCGCCCTCTGTAACAAAGGCTACATCTTTGCCTGCTTGTAATTTTTCGTAGACAAGTTCTACTGACTTTGTCCATTCACGTTCTAGAACAGCCTCATCTTTCGTCATTGGGAATACAAGACCAAGCATATCTTTTTCTTCTGGATTAATATACACATCTACAATACGATGGGCATAGCTTTTACTGCCTTTTAGCTTTTTTGGGTAAGCAATAACAGGTGATTCCTGAATCACTCGAAATGCCTTTACTGTAATTAATTCTGGATCGCCAGGACCAACGCCCAAGCCATATAAAATTCCTAGATTACTCATGATTTTCTTCCTTTCGATAAGCGGAAATAATGTATATTGGATTTAATGGCACAAAGCGTGTCATATCTAAAATTGGTTTACTGCGTGCCAGCTGAGCCTGTAAAATGTCAACAGCAAAACCACAAGCTTTAAATGCCTCAACAGCTTTATATAAATTTTCAATAGTCGCCGCATTTAAGACAATGCGCCCATTTTGCTTTAAACGCTGACAGCATAATTGCAGTAACTCAACCATTTCACCACCAGTGCCCCCGATGAAAATGGCATCAGGGTCTGGAAAGTTGTCTAAACCCTCTGGTGCTTTACTATGGATAGCAGTTATATCGACTCGAAACTTTTGTTGGTTTTGAAGACAGTTTTCTAAATCAGGGGCATTTTTTTCTACGGCAAAAACTTGTCCCTCAGGAGCAAGCTTACCTGCCTCAATGGCCATTGATCCCGTACATGTGCCAATATCCCAAATAATGCTATCCCGTTGAAGCTGCATGGCTTGCAAACTTAAAACTCGAATTTCTTTCTTCGTAATAAGTCCTTTATCTGGCTTTCGTTGTGAAAATTCCTCATCATCAATCCCGAGCGTGTAGCGTTTCGGTGCTATTGTTTGTTTTAAAATCACGACATTTAAAGGAGAAAAATGAGTAACTTCCATTTCATCGAGCGAGTACCAGCCACTTTTTTCGTTGTCGCCCTGTAAATTTTCGGCGACAAACGCACGATATTCCGTCATACCAAAATGCTTTAGATATTTAGCAAGAGCATTCGGACTATTCTCTGCATCGGTTAAAAGTGCCACTTTCTTTTTGCCATCAATTCGCTGTGCCAGGCCCTTCATTGGTCGTCCATGAATACTCGTTACGTAAGCATCCTGCCAGCTCTCTCCCATTTTCGCAAAGGCCAGCTGGACGGAGCTCATATAGGGATAAACCTCTATTTGTAGCTTTTTTGCTAAGTAGCCTCCGATGCCATAAAATAATGGATCTCCAGATGCAAGAATCACGGTATTTCTTGTTTCTTCAGACAATCTTTCAACAAGTGTTGAAAGACCTCCTTTTATCAGGATTTTTTCACCCCTATAGTCTGGGAAAAAATCAAGTACTCGCTCACCACCAACAAGTACCTCACAGTCTTCAATCCACTGAAGGTATTGAGGTAATAAGCTTGCTAATCCGTTATCCCCGATCCCAATCAACTTCATCGATCGATGCAATGTCATCAGCCCTTCCTAATAATTGTCCCTGCATCGAATAGATCGATGTGGAAAGCGTTAAACCGCCCTTAATATGATGGATAGAGGAATAGCAGCAAGCCTCACATAAACGATGGAAGAACGCATCATAGCCCTTCTCCATCATCATCTCACCTACTTGTGAAGCTGTATTTGCCTCCAGAACTTGTGCTATCGTTTCTCTATCTGCCCCTATATCCTTTGCCAGCTGTGCTAAAAAATTAAAATCGATTGGTGCACTTTTGGAATGCACCATCATGACTCCTTGTGCGACTTTAGAAAATTTCCCCATCATCCCAACGAGTGAAACTTGTTTGATGCCTAGACGCTTACAATGCTTTAATGTAAAACCTACAAAGTCACCCATTTCAATAAACGCTTCTTCTGCTAGATGTGGGTATTGTTTCATCGCAAACTTCTCACTTCGTCCACCTGTTGTCACCACTAAATGCTCACAGCCAGCCTCTTTCGCTACACTGATGGCTTGGACAATACTGGCCATATAAGCAGAACTCGAAAAAGGCACGACGGTTCCCCTTGTGCCTAAGATTGAGATGCCCCCAAGTATACCGAGTCGTCCATTTAACGTTTTTTTAGCAATCTCCTCACCCTTAGGTACAGAAATCACCACATTCACGCCTCGAGTAATGTGAAATTCGTCCAACACACCTTGGACCGTGCTATAAATCATTTTACGGGGTACAGGATTAATGGCTGCCTCTCCGACAGGCACTGGCAGGCCAGGCTTTGTGACACGCCCGACACCAATACCTCCATCTAAATGAATCCCAGGTGTATCTGCCCAGCTCACTGTGCCAACGATGAGTGCCTGATGGGTCGCATCAGGATCATCACCAGCATCTTTAATCGTTTCACAGCTGACAGCATTTTCTTCAAATATACATTTTTCAATTGTAAAGGTTGCATCTCGACCAATAGGTAAATGAATCGTGCTTGTCTCTTGCTCCTCCTTAGTAATAAGGGCAAGCAGTGCAGCCTTTGATACAGCAGTTGCACAGGCTCCCGTCGTATAACCGTGACGCATGTCCTTGGGGTCCTTTTTTGGCTTCCGCTCCATTATTTTTTCGCCTGTTCGTCCGCTAAAAGTGAGATGGCATTTAAAGCAGCAACCGTCACTGTACTACCGCCTTTACGACCAACATTTGTAATGTACGGAATCCCTTCTAGTTTAAGCAGCTCTTCTTTTGACTCAGCTGCTGACACAAAACCAACAGGCATACCGATAATTAAATCTGGTTTTGCTAGCCCTTCTTTAATTAATCGAATCAATTCCAGCAATGCAGTTGGTGCATTACCAATGGCATAAATACCACCTTTATGTAATTTTGATGCCTTTTGCATCGAAATAATGGCACGTGTTGTATTTTGTTTTTTCGCTTCTATTGATACATCTTCATCCGCAATATAGCAATGCAAATCACCACCATGCTTTTGGAAACGCTTTTTACCAGAGCCACTTTCAATCATTTGCACATCTGCAATGACATGACGTCCTGCAAGAATAGACTTGATACCCGCTTCAATAGCACCTGGTGTAATGATGACACTACGGCCTAGCTCGAAATCAGCTGATGCATGGATAATGCGACGTACAACTTTCCATTCATCTTCTGAGAAGTCATGCTCGCCCATTTCCTCTGCAATAATAGAGAAACTGTAATCGTAAATTTTATCTGGGTCTACCGTTAATGGTTTAAAATCTGTTTTAAAATCCATGGAAAATGCCTCCTAAATTGTATGTTCAACAGCCTGTAATACTTCTTCAAATGTTGAATATTGTTGGCCGTACTGTATATTTGGTCGTGCAATAAGAATCGTTTCAATCTGGCATGCGAGAGCTGCCTCTAGCTTCTCATCAACTGAGCCCACTTTACCGCTTTCTTTGGTAATCATCAACGTCACTCCGTATTGACGAAATAGAGCTTCATTTAATTCCTTTGAAAACGGACCTTGAATAGCCACAATATCTCGCTGCGCCACGCCAAGTGCCTCACATTTTTCCATATTATCCAGTCGTGGAAGCATACGAGCGATTACTCTTGTATTTTCTAAGCCCTGTAAAACCCTTGTAAAGGTAGCGAGTGTTTTACTACCTGTCGTTAGCATAATGACACCGCGTTTTTCTGCAGCTAGCTGAGCTGCCTCCTCATAATCCTTTACAACAGTAATCAAAGGATGGGCATAATGTTCATGAGCTCTTTCATAGCGAATATAAGGAATCTTTGCCTGCTCTGCCGCTGCCATCGCATTTTTAGAGGCTTCCTCCGCAAATGGATGAGAAGCATCTACCACCAATTGATAGCCCTGCTCTGTCATGATGGTCGCCATTTCCTCAGCTGTCAGTCTACCGATTAAATGTGGCAGGCCAACGTCAGCAAGACTAGAGGCTGCCGATTCAGTGACGACCGTAGCGGTTACCGCATAACCTGCGCTTTGTAATGCAAGGGCTAGATCCCTTGCATCACTTGTCCCTGCTAACATGAAAATCATTTTACCGGCTCCTCTTCATGATGATGGTCATGGTCATGGTCATGCCCATGATCGTGATCGTGATGATGCGCATGTCCATGATCGTGATCATGATGGTGATGATGATGTGCATGTCCATGTACTGCCGCATAGGCGCGATAATCTTCTAAATCTTGCATACCTGTTGATGTACCGTTGATTGCCTGTTCAATACGCTCTAATAAAACATTTTGTAACCGTTCATGGTAGCCAAAATAGTTAGCAATTTGAATATCACAATCTGGATAAAGTTCATTAAACTTCTCACACATGCCATGCATACGTTCCATCAAAATGCCTGTGAATAAAAAGTATGGTAACATGATGATTTTTTTTGCACCTAGTTTGACACAACGTTCAATTCCTTCTTCAACTCGTGGATCTGTGACACCCATAAAAGCACTTTCTACGTATTTTACAGGTAGTTTTTCCCATAAAAGTCGCGTGATTTTATAAAAATCACCATTAGCAGATGGATCACTGCCACCTCGTGCAATCAATAAAATCGCTGTGTCTTCCTGCTCTTGTTCTGAATTAAAGCCAATTTCAGCTAGGCGATCTTGTAAAATGGCAAAGATTTCATCATGGATACCAATTGTTTGACCATATGTGAAGGTAATCGTTGGATAATGCTCACGTGCATGCTCGATTTCCGCTGGAATATGCAGTTTTGAATGGCCTGCATGCAGTAAAATGATTGGAATTACATGTACCTCTGTAGCTCCCTTTTTCACACAGTTTGTAATACCTTCTTCGATGTTAGGTGAAGCAAATTCAAGGAAACAAGTTTCCACTAAAAATTGTTCATCAATACGCGGTGTCATTTGTTCGATAAATGTACGAACCTCATCATTTCCTGCTGCTAAACGGCTCCCATGGCCGACAAATAAAATAGCTTTCATCTCTCTACTCCTTACTAGTCGCCGCACGGAGCTGGCTCTACTTTTATTTTGGAAGACATATCTTGATACGTAAAATGCAGTATTTTTTTCACACGTTTAAAATATTTAAATAAGCGTTCATTTGGATGAGCATTTGCTTTATATTCTTCAATAATATCTGTAATGAGTGGAATTAGTTGCTCAGGCTCCAGCCCTTCTACAACAGGCTGTGCTGCGTGTGCTGTACGACCGACTGGTTTTGCTCCAATAAAGACATCGAATTTACTTTTGCGGTAGACGATGCCAATATCATCAAATACAGCCCGATAACAGGCCATCCCACAGCCATTAAAGCCAATATTTAATGTCTTTGGTAAGGACATACCGCCTAGTTTTTCTTGTATTTCCTCTGCATATGGTATTGAATCAGCCTTTTCACCGTAGCAAAAATCACAAGCCTTCAGTGATAACACATCACCAATCGGAGCTAATAAAAACCCTACTTCCTGTAATTTCTCTGTGATCTGTTCAGGGGCAGTCGTTGGTATTTTCAAATGAATTTGATGATCTGGTGTGTATTCCATCGTCCCCTCATCCCCAACGACCTCCGCTAACGTCATCATTTGCTGGGGAGTAAAAAACTTATTGGCTACACCAGGACTTACTGCTAATTCAAAAATAGATTCTATTTTTTGCTGTACAAGCTTCGGTGTTACTTTGACTGCGCTTGTCCCTTTTACCATTGCAAGTGCCGCTGTAGCCATTTCAAGAGCTGTTTTTTTCGGCTTTGGCGTAGCGGCTATACTGGGTTTATTAAAGCGCCCTGCATTAGGGTCAGCCGTAAAGTCATTTCGCGCTGTTCCTGTCTCTTGGTTCATTGCCCAAGGTTCATTTTCTTCGCGTAAACGTTGATGTGGACGTAATGGCTGTTTCTCTTCACCCAGGGTATATTTACGTTGGTAACCGCGGGGCGTAATCATCTTATTGTCATAGAAAAATGTTGACGAATTCCCGATAATGACAGTTGTCAACATACCAATATCATGTTCTAGCATTTCTGCTAGTGTTGTCATGGTCACTTCTTGACGTTCTCGATAGGCACTTTTCACAAGCCCAACTGGTGTGTCTGGCGAACGATATTCTAAAAGTATTCGTTGAGCCTCGACAATTTGTCTTGTTCGACGTCCACTTTTAGGATTGTATAAAGCAATGACAAAGTCCGCCATCGCAGCTGCCTCGACACGCTTTGCAATTAAATTCCAAGGTGTTAGATGGTCACTCAAACTGATTGTACAAGCATCATGCATAATAGGTGCACCAAGTATGCTAGCGCATGAATTAATCGCAGAAATCCCAGGAACAATTTCAACTTCAATTCCTGTTGCTTCTGTCCAGCCTAGCTCAATTAACACCTCATAGACTAATCCTGCCATGCCATAGACGCCTGCATCACCACTCGAAATTACTGAGACGATGCTCCCTGCTTCAGCTTGACGAACGGCTTCCTGTGCACGCGACACTTCTTCTGTCATGCCTGTACTAACAATCGATTTTGCACTTACTAAATCTTGAATCAGCTCTACATAGGTTTTATAGCCTATAATCATATCACTTTGTTGTAAAGCCTCTACTGCACGTGTCGTAATATGCTTAAAATCTCCAGGTCCAAAGCCTACTACGAAAATTTTTCCTTTTTGCGCCATGTTGTTACCCCTCTTTCACCTTTTCGATCCCTTTAATGGCAGTTGTTTGAGCAGTACGCTGTAATGTACCTTCACGAAGTGTAAAGACATGTTCGTTGTATAAGGATTCATGATGTAAATCTTGTACTAGTGTTCTAGCATGCTCTGTTGATGGCACACGATACCAGTTTCCTTGAGGATAAGCGATTACCACACAAGCATCCTTGCAGCGTCCATTACAGCGCGTTCTTGTCGTATGTATTTCCTGATCGAGTGCTTGCCGCTGTATCTCATCTCGAATGGCTAAGGTAATTTCCTCCCCATCCTTTTTCATGCAGCTACTGCCATTGCAAATAAAGAGATGTGTTTTCATCCCCTCTAAATTCCAAGTTGTCATCTTCTGTCTCCCCTCATTTGCTTTTTGGAAAAAGAAAAACCTTTACTCTATAACGAAGAGTAAAGGTTTTGTAGAAGCCAAATAAAAACGAATAGAATGAAATACAGGTACCCGCTTTCGCTTCAACTTCTCCCTCCGAAAAGTTTGCATGCACAATCAAATAAGCAGGTTTCCTGACTTAAGCTTCATTTTACTGTCGCACCTTCCCAAGTTTGTACCAGTGGCTTTGCGATTTCATCAGCTATTACAGTAGCGGGGGCTGTATTGGATTTTCACCAATTTCCCTATTATCTCGAGCTATTCGAGCACTTATTGACGTTTTATATGAAATTTTTATTAGAATTTTAAATAGAAAACTGTCTTTATCATATCTTATTATTTTAAAATTTCAATATTTCTTTAAAAATTTATGACAAATTTATCAATTTTGAATGGAACTAGGTATGAAATTTATACAATCTATATAATTTGCGCACAAAATTTTATCAGAATATTCACTGTTGACCTTTAATTTAAAAAATTTCATAAAAGGTATAGCATATTTATGGAAATTCATGTTACACTTTGTCGTGAAATCTCACAATTTGAATGTTTTTCGGTGCAAAGTGCTTGTCATTTTGCTTAAAAGGGAAGCCGGTTTGAGCCCGGCGCGGTCCCGCCACTGTAATAGGGAGCTTTATAGAATATGTCACTGTCCAACGGATGGGAAGACCTATAAAGCATTGAACTAGAGCCAGGAGACCTGCCGAAAAATAAGTGATCGTTTCAACCTACGAGGATAGGTGTGCGGCTTAGCAGATGAGACTGTTATTTGCTTTTTTAGCTATGCACTTTTCCACCTAAGGAGAAGTGCTTTTTTTAATTACGCACGCAATATTCTAAAAATCTATTAATTAGTTAGGAGGAAAGCTTTTTGAAATTATCATGGTGGAAACTTAGTTATTTTTTACTGGCCTTTTTAATCGTGCCAAAACGTGCCTTTGCCATGCATATCATGGAAGGTTTTTTACCAATCGAATGGGCTATTTTTTGGTGGGTGATCTCTATCCCATTTATCATTCTAGGATTGCGTTCTATTCGAAAAACCATTGATGAAAATCCTGAAACAAAAATGCTTTTGGGGCTTTCAGGAGCCTTTGCCTTTGTGCTATCCGCCCTAAAAATCCCTTCAGTTACAGGTAGTTGCTCTCACCCAACTGGTGTAGGACTTGGGACAGTACTCTTTGGCCCTCTAGCAATGAGTGTAATTGGAACAATCGTTTTATTATTTCAATCTTTATTATTAGCTCATGGAGGAATTACAACTTTAGGGGCTAATGCCTTTTCTATGGCTATTGTTGGTCCTTTTATTGCTTACTTTGTCTTTAAAGGGGCTCAAAAAGTAGGGTTGTCATTTTCACTAGCCATATTCTTTGCAGCTATGCTTGGTGATTTAGGTACATACATTGTGACTTCTGTACAACTAGCACTAGCCTTTCCTTCAGAGGTTGGAGGCTTTATGGCATCCTTTACAAAGTTTGCAGGTATTTTTGCCTTAACTCAAATTCCTTTAGCAGTGAGTGAAGGAATTTTAACGGTCATTGTGATGAATTTCTTGAAAAAATACAATGTTAGCGAATTAAAAACGTTACGTGTTTTCTCAACAAAGGAGGCACATTAACAAATGAAAAAAAATTTATTGTTATTAGCAATTGTTGTGTTGTTAGCCATCATTCCCTTATTCATACAAAAAGGTGCTGAATTTGGTGGTGCTGATGGAGAAGCAGAAGCAGCTATCGGTGAAATCAATGCGGAATATGAACCATGGTTTGAAAGTCTATGGGAGCCACCAAGTGGTGAAATCGAAAGCTTATTATTCGTGCTACAGGCAGCTATAGGAGCTGGCTTTATTGGCTACTTCATCGGCTATATGCGTGGCAAACACAAAGAAGGTTAACCATTATGTTACTCATTGATAAGTATGCCTATCTGAATAAGCTAGCGTCCGTTCATCCGCTAGAAAAAATGATATTTTCACTTGGACTACTTCTCATAACGCTCATCATGAGAGATGAACGACTTTCACTCATTACATTTTTTGTAATGAGTGCTTTTATCATTTTAGGTGCAAAAATTCCGCTTGCATACTACGGCAAATTATTATTGCTACCTAGCTTTTTCTTATTAACAAGTCTCGTATCTATTTTACTTTCCTTTACATCATCAACGAATGCACTCCCTGCCCATATTTGGTCGTTTACATTTAGGAATTGGACTGTCTTTATTGGGAATGCAAGTGTGTTAGCAGCGCAACAGCTGTTCTTTATTGTCCTTGGCAGCATTAGTTGTTTATACTTTTTAATTCTAACCACTTCCGTACAAGGAATATGTTATGTGCTACGACAATGGCGACTTCCCTCTTTATTAGTGGAGCTCGTCGAACTAATCTATCGTTTTATTTTTATGTTTTTAGAAAGCATGCAAAATATACATCTCGCCCAGCAAGCACGTCTTGGCTATCATTCACCGATGCAATGGCTACGCTCTGTCTCCATGCTTATTGTGGCATTATTTGTGGAAATGTTTCAGCGTAGCCGAGAGCTCAACAATGCCATGCAATCACGTGGAGGCGAGGCCGTCTACTGGCAAGAGATGGGCTCTTATAGCAAGAAAAATTGGCTAGGCATGGCAGCTATTTTACTAGTCCTCATCGTATATGGAGGGTATTTTACATGACAGCATTTTATTTTGAACTCAACCAATTATCTTATGCCTATGCGGATGGTACGAAGGCGTTGTCAGATATTACATTAGACATTCCAAAAGGTAAAAAAATCGCCATACTCGGACATAATGGCGCAGGAAAATCGACTTTATTTCAGCATCTTAACGGTATTTTAAAACCTACAGCTGGAACGATTGTATTCGAAGGCAACGATCTGGAATATAGTCGAAAAGCTTTAAAGGCCCTACGCCAAAAAGTCGGCATTGTTTTTCAGAATGCAGATCATCAGCTTTTTTCAGGGACCGTCAAGCAAGATATAGCATTTGGCCCATTGAATCTCGGCTGGTCTACTGAAAAAACGGAAGAAAAAATAGCATGGGCCGTTGCGCAAACCGAAGTGGAAGATTTGCTTGATAAACCCATTCATTTTTTAAGCGTAGGTCAGAAAAAACGTGTAGCAATGGCAGGTGTTTTAGCGATGGAGCCCTCTGTCCTTTTGTTAGATGAACCAACAGCCGGTCTTGATAATTATTATGCTACACAAGTATTACAATACTTAGCCAAATTAGATGATGGTGAGAGAACCATTTTACTAGCAACCCATGACATACCTCTCGCCTATGAATGGGCAGATCTAATCATTGTTATGGAGGCTGGAAAAATTATTTATAACGGTGATCCAATCACCTTGTTTTATGAAGACGAATTGTTACATCGCGCGCATCTTGAACGTCCATGGATTTTTGAAATGGTCATAGCTTTGCAAAAAAAGAAGCTATTGCAGGAAAATATCAACATCCCTCGTTCCAAGCAGGAGCTACAACAATTAATAGAACAGATCTAAAGCTTTTAATAATGCTAGGTTTTTTCGTTATACCTACCAAAAATTAAAATAGCAAAGAAAAATTTTCCTCCATTACGAAACTTTTCTAATCTTTGTCCGTATTAATATAGTCGAGATTTAATTTATAACACCAAGGAGAGATAACAATTGAAAAGTTGGTATAAAAAATCAGTCGCTGTTGTAGCATCTGCTGCACTCATGGTTCCTGCTGCTTCTGCCTTTGCTGAGGCACCTCAGCATAAAGCGAAAAACATGCTGGCAAACAGTGCGAAACAAACAGAGAAGAATGAAGAAAAATGGATGAGTAAGGATACAATTGTTATCAAGCATTCAGGTCTTGATAAAAACGTACATAAAAAAATTGGCTCCAAGGTCATCCGCTCCATTCCTTCATTAGGGTATGATGTTGTACAACTAAATAAAGGCGTATCGATCGAAAAAGCCGTCTCTTACTATTTAAAGCAAAACGGAATATCAAGTGTATCTCCTAGTTACATCTATCATTCTTTTAATAAAGAAGCTGATCCTAAAAAACAAGAGATGTATCATTTAAACTTACTGCAAATGGATAAGGCACTAGAATTAGCAGGCAACCATGATGTCACAGTTGCTGTCATTGATTCTGGTGTAGATTTTAAACACCCCGATCTAAAGTCACAAGTACTTCCACCCTATAATGCAGCAGCACCTGCTAATACTACTTATTCAGGCGATCACGGAACACATGTGGCAGGTATTATCGCCGCAGCAAAAGATAATGGCGTAGGTGGGCATGGGATTAATCCGAATGCAAAGTTACTGCCAATTGATGTATTTAACGGCAAAGAAGGTGCTAATGATTTCATCATTGCACAGGGTATTCTTTATGCAATTGAGCAGGGCGTTGACGTCATTAATATGAGTCTAGGAGGCTATGGTGAATCTCCCCTGATGAAGGAAGCCGTTCAGAAAGCGATTGATAGTGGGATTACAATTGTGGCGGCCGCAGGAAATGAATCGACAGATGAATATTCCTTCCCCGCTTCTTTCGAAGGTGTCATTAGTGTTGGTTCAACAAACGAACGTAACAAACTATCGAGCTACTCCAATTACGGACCATCTGTGGATATTGTTGCACCAGGTGAAGACATTTATAGTACCGTTCATGATGCGAAGAAAGGATCATCTTTTGTCAAGTTTAGTGGAACATCCATGGCCTCTCCTGTCGTGGCAGGTATCGCCTCTCTTCTTAAATCCAAAGACCCATCTTTAAAACCGCATCAAATAGAAGCGATTTTAGAAATGACCGCACAAGATTTGGGCGAGAAAGGCTATGATCTTACTTATGGTCACGGATTAGTTGATCCTGTAAAAGCATTACAATTTGATTTAAATAAATTGCCTAAGCATTATTCAGAGACAAAGGAAGATCGTATTAAGAACGCCAAGATCCTTGCTAAAAATAAGCTAAATACAGAACAGGGTACTTTTGAACAGCAAGACGAAAAGAAATGGTATAAAGTCGATTTAGAAGAAAATGAATATGCTCAATTAACATTAAAAGGCGCTGACAAATACGACTATGCCTTTGATTTATATTTCTACCCAAATAGCGGGATTGGTGATGTAGAGCCTATCCATGTCAATGATGTTCGCGTAGGAAAAAAAGAAGGTTATCTATTTAAAGCAGATCAAAAGGGAACGCTTGTCATTGGTGTCAAAGATCATAATGGAAGCTATAGTTTAAAAGGCAAATCTACTTACATTTTTACAGCACAAACGACGAAGGACTTGCCAATTGATACAATAGACAAGTCTACGATGGAGCCTATTAAAAAGTTCCCATATAGTACAGCAGGTAAAAACTATACATTACTGTCAAAAGATCAACAACAAGATCAAGATTACTTCACGTTCTCTGTCAAAAAACCGACGACGTTACAATTTGATCTATCGGGAATTCCTGGTGTCACTGCCTCTATGGAGCTTTATCTAAAAGATGACTTTAATCCTGTGCCACCAGAAGAAATCGATCAAGCTGAAAATGATGAAGGTGAAGAAGAAGCCTATCCAATGCAGACCGCTTATGGTACAGCAAAAGGTGAACCGGTTCGTATGATTATCGACGCTGTTCCAGATCAAGAGTACGTTTTAAGTGTATCTAATGAAAGTAATAGCGAGTTTTCTATGGAGATGTTCTTTAGTGGCGGCATCGAAAAAGAAGAAACGATCAGTGAATCGATGATCCCTTACACATTAAAAGGTGAAGTAGTTTCCCTCCCACCTGATGAGGATGGTCTACCTGTAGATGAAGCCATGATCGAAGAAAATGTTCCAGAGAGCCAATTACCGCTTATAGAAAACAACATAAAAAAACGTAATGAAATTGACAGCCTGATGAGTATGTTATTGAATCCTACGGCTTCAGGCAACCTAGAAAATGTTGACCCTATCATTAAGCAGGCAATCCGCTTTGAAATAGGTGACGATCAAAAAGCTTATTTCCAAACAGATTATGATGAGGATTATTTCTTATTTAAAGCGAAGGAAGACGCCCTTTATAGCTTCAGCTTTTTGAAAGGCATGAACCAAATGCCGACAGGTACAGTGTTTGAATATGATGAAGAAACAAAAGAATTAATTCCCGTTTCTTCCTTAACTAATGACCTTGGTATACTGGCACTACTACTTGGTTCAGCTGGTAACGAAGACGATGCAAAGGTCATACCATTGAAAAAGGACAAAACATACGTGGTAGCCGTTGTCAATGCTGGAGAACGATCTGCTGAGCCTTATACATTGAAAACAAAGAAAATAGGCGATATTCCAGCAGAGTACAATCCAAACAATCATGAGGAAGCAAAAGCGCTAAAAATTCAACCAGGTACTACTTATAGAGACCACCTGATTTATCAAGATGATGTAGATTATTATTACTATAAGCAACAAGGCAATGATGAAGTCATGAGTCTGCTTCTTTCTTCGGTTCCCTTTACAAATGAACAATTAGCTCAGCTACCTAAAGAACTACAAAAAGACTTGAAATTTGCAGGAGCTATCATCGAAGATACGAACGGCAATATGAAGATTGATGCCAAAGAAATGGAGACAGAAATTCCATTTGGCTTAGGTGATAATATTCTTGAAATGTTACTTGGAATGATGGGTACAAACGATGTAAATACATCGTTTAAGGCAAAGAAGGATCGAGGCTATTTTATTCTAGTCAACAGCATGGGGCTTGGCCAAGTATCGATTCAGCCTTATACATTAACATTGTTTGATCATAAGCATGTGGATGAAGATGCGGATTCAAAATTAGTAAATGGAGTACCTAGCAAGCCATCTGTTCTTGTGAAAAAGGATGAGAAATGGGTTGCAACGCAATATTTAAATGCAGGTATACCATTTGGTGATAAAGACTATTTTGAATGGAATAACGATCAGAAACGCGAAGTCTTCTTCTCACTCCAAACAGAAAAAGCGTTGGATGGTGTTATTCGAGTGTTAGATGCAAACGGAAAAACCGTCAAAACATTCGATCTTTACGGTGTTGGTGATGCCGAGGTTGGTACGGTGGAGCTGGATGCAGGCAAATACTATATTGAAGTAAGTGAGTTTGATGGCAAAGCTAGCACACAACCCTATACGCTTGAAATAAAATAGTTAGAATTAAAAATATCCCCTAGATCAAAACGATCTAGGGGATATTTATGATCTGAAAGAAGCATTTTCATCCAACGATGAGATTCACCACTTCGGCTTACATAAAATATTTAACATAATTACAATATTCATCTTGCTTCATTTGTAGCTTTTCATAAAGCTTACGTGCATTTACATTATCAGCCGCCGTTTGTAACGTGACATAGCGAGCATACTGTTGCTCGCAATAATGAAATACCTTTTCCATCAATGCCTTGCCCACCCCTAGGCCTCTAGCATCTTCTGTTACATAAATATCATTTAAAATATAGGCTCGCTGTAAAGCAATGGACGAAAATGTTGGATATAATTGTGTAAATCCAATTATCTTGTCATCCATCAGCGCGATAAAAATGACGGATTCTTTCAAGGCCAATCGTAATTGTAAAAATGCCTTGGCACTGCTTATATCTGACTCAATTCCATAAAATTGACGATATTCATCAAACAGTTTTGCTAAGTCCTCTAGTTCATCCATTGTTGCTTGTAGTATTTCCATTCTAGTCTCCCCTTGTGTCTACCCATGATTGTCTAGCTTTATAAAACTAGTTTTTATTATATAGGAAATACTGGTATAAAGAAAAGAATACTCCTCTCAATCCAGAAAAGATTCACTATTCACTTTTATTCACCTAAATAATTGGCAACCTTCTTGACGATCTGCCTCCAATTTAATTCCTTGCGGGCAAATGCTTGAAGCTGGACACAAGTATCTGCCAATAATGATTCCTGTGCTGCAACTTGTTGCAATGTCCAACCTATCGCCTCCCAATCATGTGTAGGATGGATTGTACCAAAACGCTGTTGTTGTGTAATATCAGCAGCACCATCCACATCTGTTGTCACGATATAGCAACCATTTTTAGCTGCCTCCGCAAAGACATGGGCATAGCATTCGACTAAAGACGTTAAGCAAAAAATTTTAGCCTTACGATACTCCTCTTCTAGCTGAACCTTATCAACAACAGGTCCTACCATCGTTACTTGAGCGGCAAGCGGATGACTATCTAGTAATAGTCTCAGCTCTTCTTGAAATGAGACTGACATCGGCCCTACTAAACGAAGCTCCCAATCTGGCAGTTGTGCTGCTAAAAATGCCTTAACTGTCAAAATTGTTTGCTTTTCTGGTGCATCCAATCGCCCAACTGTTAGAATTCTATTTTCTTTCTCGTGAAACGGCACTGGCTCTGTGGGGAAATGTTCATAAAAACCATTGGGTATATGTTTCACATCCAATTGTGAAAAGTCTTTGATTGCTGTTTGAATAGATATGCATTCAGAGGTAAGGAGATCACAAAGCTGCAACAACTCTAAAAAATAGGGATAGGTTTTTAATCGATTTAGCCAAAATCGATTAACATCTAATTTCATATAAATTTTGCCATTTGGATTAAAATGCTTATAGGTTTTCAAAATAGCTAAATAGGATGGATAGGGTCCAATAGCAAAGGCAATGTCGATGTCCCTTGCATGCTGGGCTAAATAAGCATTCATATTCACCACATAATCATCTTCAAATGGTACAGACTCAAATTTTACAGTGGGAAAGACTTGTTGAAGTAGAGCTTCATTCATTTCTGTCGTGACAATAGTGACCTCATAGCCTAAATGTTCCCCCAATAAAATAGGCACTAGACACAAATCTTTGAAAATATGGGCATCCGAAAGTTTGTAAGATTCCACGCTACAAATAAATGCTATTCTTTTTGTCATCGTATCCCTCTTTCTAAAAAAAGCGCTCTCGCTAGTTTATGACCTCTCTTGCTAAATGTGCTTATGTTAGTAAATTTTCGTCTTTCTTATGCCATATCTCTAGTAAACATAAAAATTCTATCTAAAAACACTCTCTTAAAAACATCCTAAAATAAGCAATTGCCTACAGTAGCACTACGTCTACGCATATTGTATTAAAGGATCTACTCAGTCACATGGAACAACTCTACTAATGAACATAGAATGGAGGGATCAGATGAAGATTAGTTTTTTATCACCTGCATTTAATAGCGAAGAATGGATCGTAACGATGCTTGATAGTATTCCTAAAGAATATGCCTATGAAATTATTGTGGTAGATGATGGCTCTACAGACAATACGCTAGCCATTTTACAGGATTATCAGAAAAACTGTGCAGCTTTAAAAATCATCGTTCACCCAACGAATTTAGGTGCGAGTGTTGCCTACAATCGCTGCATTGCAGAAGCGACAGGAGATTATATAGCCATCATCGATAGTGATGACCACTATTTACCTGCTATTCGCAATGTACTAGCACAAGTGGATGGCACATTTGATATTTACTATTACAACATGATTATTAAAAATGGCTTTGCTTTTATTAAAGATGAATCCAACCGCTATTCCTTACCTGGGCAATTTAAGATTATCAGGAGAAGTTTAATTGGAGATGCGAAATTTACGATACGCAAAGATATTGCAGGAGATTGGGATTTTAATTGCGCCCTGATGGATAAAAATCCGACAAGTAAATATACTAACGAATTTGCTTATTGGTACAACTACCCTAGGGAGAACTCAGAATGTGACCTACATCAAAGAGGATTGAAATAATAGCATGCAGGAGGTGTAACGAACTATACAATGTTTACAGATAAAATATTATTGATTACTGGAGGCACGGGCTCTTTCGGGAACGCCGTATTAAAGCGATTCTTAAATACGGATATCAAGGAAATTCGGATTTTTTCAAGGGATGAAAAAAAGCAAGATGATATGCGAAAACACTATCAGCATACAAAAATTAAATTTTATATCGGGGATGTCCGCGATATTCAAAGCATTCACAATGCGATGTATAATGTTGACTATGTATTTCATGCCGCCGCTCTCAAGCAAGTTCCCTCCTGCGAATTTTTTCCCTTAGAAGCTGTGAAAACCAATATTTTAGGAACAGATCACGTACTAACAGCAGCCATTCAAGCTGGCGTCAAGAAAATCATTTGCCTGTCGACAGATAAGGCCGCGTACCCTGTCAATGCGATGGGTATATCCAAGGCAATGATGGAAAAAACGTTTATTGCAAAGTCACGAATGGTTGACCCTCACCATACCCTAATTTGTGGCACTCGATACGGTAATGTCATGGCTTCACGAGGCTCGGTTATCCCATTATTCATTGAACAAATAAAGGCTGGGAAACCTTTAACGATTACGGACCCTCATATGACACGTTTTATGATGAGCCTTGAGGAAGCGGTAGAATTGGTATTGTACGCATTCTCACATGCTCAAAACGGGGATATTATGGTGCAAAAATCACCTGCTGCCACAATAGCAAATTTAGCACAGGCTTTACTTGAGATCTTTCAAGCAAACAACGCCATGCAAATTATCGGAACACGGCACGGAGAAAAAATGTATGAAGTATTATGTACGAAGGAGGAAGCAGCAAAAGCTATTGATATGGGCCATTTCTATCGAATCCCCGCGGATTATCGGGATTTAAATTATGGAAAATACCTCGATGAGGGCTCTCCAAAAATTACATTAACGGATGAATATAACTCGAACAATACCCAACAATTAAGTGTGGCTGACATTAAAGTAAAGCTATTAACATTGCCTCTTATACAAGAAGAGCTCCTTCATTGGACAGGAGGAAAACCATGAAATTTTTAGTGCTCGGTGCTACAGGCATGGCTGGTCATACCATTGCCATCTATTTATGTGAACAAGGGCATGATGTAACAACATACTCTCGAACCCCTTTTCCCTATGGCAATAATAGAACAGGTGATGTGACAGACTCCCATTTTTTAAGGTCGCTACTACTAGACAATGAGGTAGATGTCGTCATTAATTGTATTGGTGTTTTAAACAATGCTTGTGAGGCTCATCCTGCCCAAAGTGTTTTACTGAATAGCTATTTACCGCATGCCATTGTATCTCTCCTTGAAAATCGTCACACAAAGCTTATTCATCTAAGTACCGACTGCGTATTTTCAGGCAAAAGTGCTCCCTACTATGAAAATAGTGTACTAGACGGGGAAACCTTTTATGACCGCACCAAAGGTATAGGGGAAGTGAATAACGACAAGCACATAACATTTCGTAATTCCATAATTGGTCCTGATTTGAAAAAGGATGGCATCGGACTCTTCAATTGGTTTATGCAACAAAAAAGTCCCGTCTATGGCTATTCGGGTGCTATTTGGACGGGAGTGACAACACTTACTTTGGCTAAAGCCATTGAACGTGCTGCACAACAAGATTTAACAGGACTCTATCATCTCGTCAATACGACAAATATTTCTAAACACGATCTACTGCATCTATTTAATAAGCACTTACTGAACAACAGTATAAAAATTCTTCCTCATCACCTTGTTCAAATCAATAAAACATTAATAAATACAAGAAATGACTTTTCATTTATTGTCCCTAGCTACGAAGAAATGATGATAGAGATGAAGGAATGGATATTGCAGCATAAACACTTATATCCTCACTATTTTCAATGATCCATACATCAACTCCATTATGGATGACGATTCGTAATGGGGTTCCCCTACCGAATAACTGTCCCTTCAGGTAATTGACCATCCTTAATCCAATTCTCTACAAAGCGATTAAAAAATGCAGGCTGGGCTAATGAGACGCCGTGACCGATGTTCTTCAATAACACACCCTTGCTATTTGGATGACTTTGCACAAGTGCTTTAGCGGATTTTCTCATGTTGCTTTTCTCTTTTTCTCCCACAGTTATTAGGATCTTTCCTTGAGCTTTGTTAAAGTCAGCTGGGATGGAAAATGACATATTTTCTCGCAAAATTTGAATCAATGTATCTACTTTCATCGTGGCACTCTCTTGATAGTAACGCTCAAAATAATCTTCTTGAATGTACAGGGCTTTTGCTTGAAGTTTCGCAAATGTTTTATTTTTTATAAGCGGAAATGACAGCCGAATAAACGGTTGAAGCATCCTTTCTACAGTAGGAGAGGGTATCACGAGCGCACTATTGATGATCGTAAAATCGATTAAACTAGGCTGTAGACTTAGCATTTGAATAGCGATTTGCGCTCCTAAAGAGAAACCAATTACTATAACAGGCTTCCCATTGGCTTTTTTCTCAATAAGCAGAAGAAGCTCTTTCGCACTTTGTTCAATGGAAAATGGATTGTATGTCATTAGCTCAGGTATAACACAGTGATAATGGGAAAAATGGCGAACTTGCTGATCCCACATCCACCCTCCAACGCCCCCTCCATGAATAAACATCATGAAAGGATTGTTAGCATCCCCATACTCCTTGTATTGCATAGATACACCTACTTTCATTCTTTCTCATTCATGGTCATCTAAAAAATCTTTACTAAAGCTTGTTTGTGATTGATAGGAGGAACGTTTCCCTAAATCTACACCACGTTTTATAATCCCCTTGCCAAACCGTCCCTCAATTTCATCGACAAGCTTGAGAATCGGTTCATCTTTCGCATGCTCCTGAAAATCAAATATCGATAATTGCTGTGAATAATCTTTACGATCCACCACATTGGAAACCGTTACACCAAGTAATCTTACAGGAGATTCATCCCAATGCTTATCAAATAAAGTACAAGCAATGTCGTAAATTTCTTCATAACGATACAGGACATTGGACATTGTTTTCGAACGTGTATGATTATGCCAATCAGCATCCCGTATTTGAATGCTCACAGTTGAACCTGCTAAGCGCTTGGCATCAAGACGCTCCACCACTTTTTTACATAGACCTTCGATTGTTTTATGAAGTGTACGAACATCTGTTACATCTTCTGGTAATGTTGTTGAATTCCCAACGCTTTTCGTATCAAAGATTGCCTCAGGATCGACCATGCGCTGATCCACCCCATTGGCCCTTGCTCGAAGCCGTACCCCATTCTTCCCTAATATTTGCTTCATTTTAAATTCTTCTGTCTTAGCTAAATCACCTATTGTAAAGATGCCTTGTGCATTTAATTTTTTAGCAGTACTTGCTCCAATCCCATGCATGTTGACAACCTCACGATGCCATAATTGCTGTTCAATATCCCGTATTCGTAGTACGGTAATCCCCATTGGTTTCTTCATATCAGAGGCTGTTTTCGCTAAAAATTTATTCGGTGCAATACCGATGGAACAAGGTAAATCCAGCTCATCTAAAATGCGCGCTTGTATTTCCTGGGCAATACTTAAGGCATGCCGTTCCTTGCTTAGCTCAGTCACATCCAAGTAGCCCTCATCAATCGAAACAGGCTCTACTAATGGTGTATAGCTTCGAAGAATGGTGAACATTTCTTTAGATGCATGACGATACTTTTGAAAATCTGGAGGTAATAACAATAGCTCAGGACATTTACGCTTTGCTTCATGAACAGTCATAGTTGTATAAATGCCTAGCGCTCTTGCTTCATATGAACAAGTTACTAAAATGCCACGCCGTTCCTTTGGGTTCCCTGCAATTGCGATAGGCTTCCCCTTTAAACTTGGGTCATGTGCTTGCTCCACAGAAGCATAGAAACTGTTCATATCCACATGCAAAATAACACGCCCTTTATGTGCCATGTTCATCACCTCGTTTCTTTCTTAGCCTTATTATACGCCCCATAACCTCTAATCAACAAATGCATAATCACCATTACTTTCGAGGAGGTCCTTTAAAATAATTAACGCTTGCTCAAGTTGAGATTCTGGCGCTGCAATGGCTAAACGAACGGCATTGACAGGCTTTGTATTCCCTACGGCAAAGCGTTCCGCTGCATAGACTTGTACACCAGCTTTCGAAGCTAACAATTCAAATTGAACACCCGTAAATTTATCAGGCAATTGGAGCCACCTAAAAATACATTCCTCATCCCCTAATATGTGATAATCCCCTAAATACTGATCGACAAGCGCATTTTGCTGCTTGGCATATGCTCGGTGTTTTTCTAATATCGTTTGGGCAACACCTTCATGGATTAATCGTGCTGCAAGCTCCAGCATGATAGGAGAAACAGAAATGTTGATATTATAGAGTGTCTCCATTATTTTTTTACGTAGCGCAGGCGGTGTCACAAGGAAGGATAATCGTAAACCAGGTGATAGTGTTTTAGATAGGCTAGCAATGTAAATAACCTTATCAGGTGCATAAGAAGCAATCGGAGCAAGCGGTTGCTCCTTGAGAAAGCTATAGATAGCATCCTCGATCACAAGCAAATCCTTCTGTCTTGCCACGTCTGCAATCATTTTTCTTGTTTCTACTGACATCGTATGAGTCGTTGGGTTATGAAAATCAGGGATCACATAGATTCCTTTGATATGCTCATTTTTACAAGCATATAGTAATCCTTCTTTTGTCATTTCACCCTGACATTGTTGGATAGCCACAAGCTGGATACCAAGCATATTTGCAGCTGTTTTAATGCCTGCATAGGTAATTGGATCTGTACCAATGCGGTCGCCTGGCTGAAATAAAGCTGCAAGGGTTCCCACAATGGCATTTTGTCCGCCTGCTCCTAGAAGAATAGGCTGGTCTGTTTGAAAATTTACTAGTTCGAGTAGCTTCATCACGGCTTCGTTTTGCCATGCATTGCCCTCAGGTCGTCCATATTGAAATAGCATGCTAAAACTAGGTTCGTTTATCATTTTCTTCATAAAGCGTGTAATATCATCATTAACAAAATTATCTGGTAAAACAGAGCCCATTTCAATGATAGGTGTGGCATGGTTGGTTGGCAGTAACATTTTATTGCTAGCCGCATCTGTTGAAACGAATGTACCGCTGCCAATCGAGGCATAAATTAATCCTTTTTGGCCACAAAGCTTAAAGGCTCTTGTAATCGTACTCAAATTCACATCTAAAAAATCAGCTAATTCACGCTGGGGTGGCAATTTTGTGCCTGGTACTAGCTTTCCATCCTTAATATCTTGTTCTAGCTGATGTGCGATGGCTATATATAACGGAGCAGAAATATTGCTAATATCCGGCTTCCAACTCATTGGATACTCGTCAAATGAATTAATAGGCATTCACTAGGCCCTTCTTTCTCTTAATTTGCATACAATAGTTTAATTGTCTTGCATACAATGATAATATTGTATGCACACGATGACAATGATATAATTTTTAAAAAATCAGAAAAAAAGGACCGATAATTATGCAATATTCTGAAAGAATCTTAAAAACACCATCCTCATTTATTCGAAATATTTTAAAAGTGACAGATGCCGAGGACGTTATTTCCTTTGCAGGCGGGCTTCCAAACCCGATTTCTTTCCCGATTGATGCATTGAGAGCATCCGTAGACCATGCTATTACAGTAAATGGCAGCCGATTATTCCAATATTCATCCACACAGGGTTATGCACCATTGCGTGAATATATTGCCGCGAAATATCAACGTGTCCATGGACTTGATGTACATGCTGACGATGTCTTTATTACTACAGGTTCACAGCAAGCGCTTGAACTAATTGGTAAAGTACTTATCAATAAAGGCGATGGCATTATCATCGAAGAGCCAGGTTACCTAGGGGCTATCCAAGCCTTTACTTTAACAGAGCCAACTTTCCATGGTGTTACGCTAGAAAATGATGGTCTTAACTTAGAAGAGTTAGAGCGTGCTCTACAACAACCAAATGTAAAATTCATTTATACGGTGCCGAACTTCCAAAACCCAACAGGACTCACATATTCGAAAGAAAAGCGTGAGCAAATTTGCGAAATAGTGGCAAAATATGATGTTGCTTTAATTGAGGATGATCCATACGGAGAGCTACGTTTCCAAGGGGAGCCACTTCCATATATCGGGGCTGGAAAATTAGAAAATAGTATTTTACTAGGTTCTTTCTCTAAAACGGTCACACCAGGCATGCGTCTTGGCTTTATTATCACAAAAAACAAAGAGCTATTGCAGCATATTGAAACAGCGAAGCAAGCGTCTGATCTTCATACTAATATTTTTTCACAATATGTTATCTACGATTACTTAGCAAGTAATGATTATACCGAACATGTAAAGAAAATTATTGCTTTATATAAAAATCAGTCGGATGCGATGCTTGATGCTATGCAGGAGTTTTTCCCTGCCCATGTTGAATATACACGACCTGAGGGTGGCATGTTCATTTGGGCAACAATGAAGGACGGTACACCGGCCCTTGATGTATTCAATAAAGCGATGGAACAAAAGGTAGCCTTCGTGCCTGGCGATCCATTCTACACATCAAAAACGAATGTGAATACAATGCGTCTTAACTATACAAACGCAACACCTGAAGTCATCCGTGAGGGAATTAAACGTTTAGCTAGTATTTTATAAAACGAAAACGTATAAACGCTGTGAAAAGCGTTTATACGTTTTTTAATGTGGATAGTAAATAGTCATACTAAGTCGTGTTACTGTACTACCTGGATTGCTGTATGTGTGTGGACGGTCAGCCTTAAATCGTATGGCATCACCACTTGTTAATCGATAATCCTGACCCTGTATATGGATGATTAATTCCCCATCAAAAACGGTTATATATTCCTCCGTTCCTTCTCGATGAGCCTCAGCATCTAACATTCCATTTTCTTTGATTTCAATTCTATATATTTCAAAACGACTATCCTTTTGATAGGGGAAATGAGGATAAACCATATATCGGCCATGATCTTCCTTCAATACTTGAATTTCTTTACCGCGAATAACCTCCGTCTCAGGTTGGGGAGGATGAATAAGCTCTGTAAACGAAACCTTTAATCCATTTGCAATTTTCCAAATCGTTGTCAAAGTTGGACTGGATTCTCCCCTCTCAATTTGACCAATCATCGTTTTACTCACGCCACTAAGCTGAGAAACTTTCTCTAAGCTTAATTTCTCCCTTTCTCGAATTGCCTTTAAATTTCTCGCAAAGACGAGATGAATTTCTTCCATCCAAAAGCCCTCCTTGTATGTACAATATAACGTACGTTTTGTATAATAAAAAGACCGACGTTATACAGTCTATTTCGTGCATTATATCACACAACTTGAAAGAAGGGATTGTTTTGCCTGTATTTTCCTTTTTATTATTTATCATCATTACAAGCTTTACACCTGGCCCTAATAATTTTATGGCGATGGTTTTTGCTAAACAATATGGCTTAGCGAAAACGATTCCATTCTGTTTAGGTGTAGGGATTGGTTTTTTCATCATTATTGGTCTTAGTAGCTTTTTTAACACGATCATGTTAAACATTTTACCTGCCATTGAATTACCCCTAACCATATTTGGTGTAGGCTATATGTTGTACCTGGCTTATAAAATTTTAACAAGCAAAGAATTAGAGGATCACGACAACGAAGAAGAAAAACGAAACCTATTTTTTTTAGGAGCGTTCGTTCAATTTATTAACCCAAAAGGTATTTTATTTGGTCTCACTGTTGTCGCAACTTACATCCTACCCTACTACTCATCCTACATAAGCTATCTACTCTTCTCGTTCTTTCTAGCGCTAGTAGGGGTAATCAGTACATTTAGTTGGGCATTATGTGGCTCCATTTTTCAAAAAGCACTACAGCAATACCGAAAACCATTTAACATGATCATGGCACTATTATTAATGTACAGTGCTGTTTCCATTGTTGTACATTAAAAAACAGCCCTCTGTCGGTAGAGGGCTGCTTTATCAGCAACTTATTTTGTATACGTTAAAACGGCATTTTTCTTGAATTTTGCTAAAGCTTCTGTTGCCTCATTTTTGCTCGCGTACTCAAAAATTCGAACGTCCTTTTTATCAAAAACTGTAATAACCCACATGTGAAAAGCTCCCTTCACTCATTATTTTTGTAATATAACAACCACCAAAATTTGTGATACGACTTATCAACTGTTTTATAACAATTCCTTACTTGATTCTTATTTTACGCTGATTTTTTCAAAAAGAAAGCTTTATGTGAAGGTCTTCACAAACTGTTCAATTTCAAAACGCTTTCATTGAACAATTTGTGAAAACCTTGATTTTATAGGTATATCCACTGCCAGTGAAGTCAGGTCTATCCGTCTCTTTTCATCTATAGCCAAAAAACCGTACAAAAGTACGGTTTTTGCTGTAGTAGTAGATTTACATGTCATAAGTTTAACAAAATACTTCTTCTTGTTTATGTGTTAATTCAATTTCGAAGCCCAAATCCTCCAGCATGCGATAATCGCTATTCGCTTCCTGTCCTGCTGTTGTTAAATAATCCCCAACAAAAATACTATTAGCTGCATAGAGACCAAGTGGCTGAAGTGAGCCTAAATTGATTTCACGACCACCCGAAATACGGATTTCCTTTGTCGGATTGATGTAGCGGAATAAAGCTAAAACCTTTAAACAATAACGGGGATTTAAATCCTTTGTCCCTTCTAGCTTTGTGCCATCAATTGCATTTAAAAAGTTTACAGGAATAGAATCAGCGTCCAATTGATGGAGGGCGCGTGCAATATTGACGACATCCTCTTTTGTTTCCTTCATCCCAATAATGGCACCCGAGCAAGGTGAAATTCCATGCTTTTTCACAATCTCTACCGTATTGACACGATCCTCATATGTATGTGAGGTCGTGATGAAGGAATGATGACGTTCCGATGTATTTAAATTATGATTGTAGCGATCCACCCCCGCTTCCTTTAGTTGCTGTGCCTGTTCTTCTTTTAGTAAGCCAAGACAGGCACAAACCTTCAAGCCATACTTTTCTTTTATTTCAGCAACCGCCTCACTCACGACATTGACATCCTTACGTGTTGGCCCACGACCACTGGCTACAATACAATACGTCCCAATCTTATTGTCAAACGCTCGTTTTGCACCTGCTAAAATTTCCTCTTTTGTAATAAATGGATATTTCTCAATAGGAGCCGTTGATTTAGAGGACTGGGAACAATAGCCACAATCCTCGGGGCAATAACCGCTTTTGGCGTTCATAATCATATTCAATTTAACTTTTTTACCATAATAATGACGACGAATCGTAAAAGCACCATCCATAAGCTGTAATAGCTCATCATCCTCACTATTTAATATGGCAAGTGCCTCTTCATTGCTAATGATCTTTCCAGCAATAACTTCTTGTGCTAATTGGTAATAATTCATATTACATTCTCCCCCTCTACGTGTGAAAATTTCACATTTCTTGCTGACTGAAATACTTTATACAAGCGCTCCGCTAATAGCGCTGATGTAATAGCTAAGCAAAAATCAGCGACAATACTACTTAAAAAGCCGACAACAAACACATGTGACCAGCTTGACTTCATGTCTAACCAGAAATTCAATGCTACATACAAATAAGGAACAGCCACAGCATAAATAATAACTAGCCCAATAATGGTTGCTGCAATAAAATGCTTTTTCGTCGGCGTCTCAATCCTTTCAATAATGAACCCAATCACATAGGCGGCTAGGGCAAAGCCAATCAGATAACCAAAAGTTGGCTGTAAGACATATGTGATACCACCACCCTGTGTAAAAACAGGTAAGCCTACTAAGCCCACGCTGATATAGACTAGTTGACTATAAAAACCATTCCGACTTCCCAATAAACAGCCTGCTAAAAATACAAAAACAATCTGTAATGTAAACGGTACGACAGGCAATGGAATTTTAACAAAAGCTCCGATTGCTGTTAGAGCAGCAAACATGGCAATCATGACTA
Source organism: Lysinibacillus sp. LK3 (assembly GCF_001043675.1). Classification (NCBI taxonomy): domain Bacteria; kingdom Bacillati; phylum Bacillota; class Bacilli; order Caryophanales; family Bacillaceae; genus Lysinibacillus; species Lysinibacillus sp. LK3. The sequence continues at coordinate 333,568 of NZ_LDUJ01000014.1, read as the reverse complement.
GCGCTAATGTTTGTTGTCGCTTACCCAACCTTAGCCCCCCTGTCCTGGAAAAATTGTTCGATTGTCTCTTTCGTTGTATGAATCATAAATGACATTTCCTCTTCAGAAATAATATAAGGTGGCATAAAATACAGAACATTGCCGAGCGGTCTGATGAGTAAGCCTTTCGTTAAAGCCCTTTGATAAATTTGATAGCCGATACGCTCCTCACTGGCGAACGCTTCCTTTGTCCACCGGTCCTTTACTAGTTCAATCGCTCCCACTAAACCAACTTGTCGGTATTCACCCACATAAGGCATATCACAAAAAGCTTCCATGGCTAACGCTCGCATGTATTGTCCCTTGTGCTGAATCATCTCCATCACTTGTTCCTCTTGAAACATCGTTAACACTTCCAGTGCCACACGACAGGCCAAAGTATTGCCTGAATAGCTATGCGAATGTAAAAAAGCCTTCATTGTTCCGTAATCATCATAAAAAGCGTCATAGATTTGCTCCGTCGTTAAGACAACTGATAAAGGTAAATAACCACCTGTTAGCCCCTTTGATAAACACATAAAATCTGGCATGATGTCCGCTTGTTGACAGGCAAATAATGTACCGGTCCGACCAAAACCTACAGCAATTTCATCTGCAATGAAGTGCACATCATAATGTGAGCACAACGCCCGTAAGCGCTGTAAATAGACAGGTGGGTACATTTTCATACCTGCTGCAGCCTGAATTAATGGTTCAATAATAACTGCCGTGATTTCCTCATGATGCGCTTGAAGTTGTTCCTCAACAAATTGACTACATGGTGCATTACAGCTTGCTGGATCTTCCTGAAATGGACAGCGGAAGCAATCTGGCCCTTTAGCACGAACAGTATCTAATAACAGAGGCTGGTAAACTTCATTGTAAAGCCCTACCCCTCCTATGGATAAAGCACCAATAGTTTCTCCATGATAGGCATCCGTCAAGGCGAGAAAGCGCTTTTTTGCTGGTTTCCCCGTCTGCATATGGTATTGAAAGCTCATTTTCAGTGCAACTTCAATAGCAGATGAGCCATTATCGGCAAAAAAGACTTTATGTAATCCCTGTGGTGCTAATGCAGTTAATTTTTCAGCCAATTGTATGGCTGGTTCATGTGTAAAATTAGCAAAGATCGTATGCTCTAATGTAAATGCTTGCTCACTTAAAGCTTTGCTAATACGCGGATTGGCATGTCCAAATAAATTAACCCACCAAGAAGATACAGCATCCAAATAACGCTGATCATGTTCGTCATAAAGCCACACACCTTGCCCCTTTTTTATGACGATGGGTGGAAATGCCTCATAGTCCTTCATTTGTGAGCATGGATGCCAAACATGACGTAAATCTCTTAGCTGTAAATCAGTTAATGCTTGTTTCATAGTTAAAAAGCCTTTCAAACAGTGTTGTGTGCGTCATGGCATAATCCATTAGCTGTGACAAATTTTGTAGCTTTGGAATAATCGCATAGGGCAAGGGATGGTACTGTAAAATCGTTTGTATATTATCTTGCTCCATACTGCTACCTGTGTTCCCATTAAACACTATGCCAAGAACGTCAACTTCACGAGAGCGCAATGCCTCTATTGTTAATAATGTGTGATTGATCGTCCCTAGGGATGTCCTTGTAACAAGCACTACTGGCAGCTTGCTACTGACGATGACATCAAGCAGCGTCATCCCATGGGGAGCAGTAAAAGGAACAAAAAGCCCACCCGCTCCTTCACATATCACAACATCATAGGACGCTTGTAATAATTGAATCCGCAATAATAGCTCATTGACATCAATTTGCTGCCCCTCCAGTTGCGCAGCAAAATGTGGCGATGCAGCTTCTCTAAATGAATAGCTATTGAGATGCTCTTGTTGAAGCAATTGTAAGGAATACTTTTCATACATGGCTGTATCATGATAATAGCCACGACCGTTTTCGTATACCTCTCCTGTTTGCACAGGCTTGTATGGTGAAACTTTCAAGCCTTGTTTTTGTAAATGACACATCAACATGGTGGTGACAATTGTTTTCCCAACATCCGTATCTGTACCGACAACCCAAAAATGTTGCATTGTTAACCTCCCTCTTTTAAGTTAACCATTAACAATATTTAAGTTAACACATATATTTTTGTTTTGTAAATGCTATTTCTATATTTTTCTGAATACACTATTTTTGTTAATAAAAACAGCAAATTTTGTATTAAAATAAGAAAACGCTAAACTCCCACCATTTATGGCAAGAATCTAGCGTTCATTGATAGTCATGATAATAATCTCTCAAAAATGATTTCATAGTCTGTTGGTTTCCCATGACCATTATAAGCAATCGGCAATACTTGCACTAAACGCCAACCTTGCTTCGCGTATTCTTCGATTGTTTTCCGATAGGTAGATTCCTGAAAAAAGCTACCTAAATGTGTTTGTACAAATTTATACTCATACATTGACTCACCCCCTGTAAATCTTTACGTAACTACGGAGTCAGGGTTTCAATAATTAGCAGGTTCTCGCTTTTGAATATTATGATTATTTTAAAGGATTTTAATCTTCACTCGTAGTATTAAACTACATGGGGGTGGTAGTATGTTTGGCATTTTTAAAGAACCAGCGAAGATCATCGATACATATGAACAAGTGCATTCAATTTTAAAATCATTACTTACCTATGAACTAAAAGAATTACCTAATCGTTATGAATTTTGGTATCGTGTGGCCATCCGTCAAGAAGAGTATCGGACATTACAAGCAGAGCATCGGGCAAAAATCTCAATGACTTCTGCCGTAGGGCGTTTTCATCAAACACAATATGAAGTGATGACACAGAAATTAGCAAAGTTTGAACGCTTATCCGATATTTATAAACTATTTTGTATTGAAGAAGAACGAGAGCTATTAAACCATCGTCTCTCTTTTCATCAAGAAACGATTGCTGCCATCTATGAGCATGTTCAACATAAAGAGCTTTATACGTACAGTGATAGTGTTCAACAGCAATTTTGGGAGGCCATCCGTGATGATCTACTCCGAGCTATCGCACACTTAGATTAATTTTTTAGAGACTTCATTTCTAATGGGAAATAGAAGTCTTTATTTATTTTTAGTAAACTCGCATGATTATTTTGACTAAGGTTATGAGGGATTCTAAAATCATTCGAGTCCTAAGTCTTCTAATTCCCAACCTAGACAAAAGTTGGTATATTTGAAATAGGAAGGTGATTAATAGATATGTCGAACGAGAAAATTTTAATAGTGGAAGATGATATAGATATTATGGAGGTTTTATCGCTCACGCTAGCTAATGCTAACTATAATGTATTAAAGGCATCATCTCTATCCAGTGGCTGGCATCTCGCTGTCACGCAACAACCAGATTTAATCTTGTTAGATGTTAATTTACCAGATGGTACAGGCTTCGAGTTAGCCAAAAGAATCCGTGATGTATCGGATGTCATTATCATTTTTGTGACCGTCAATCATCTAATTGAACAGAAACTTGAGGGCTTTGAGGTGGGGGCAGATGATTATATGACAAAGCCATTTATTCCAAAAGAATTATTGGCCCGTATCCAAGCAAATTTAAAAAGAAGAAACCCAACAAAGAAAAGTAATATCGTACATATAGATAATTTGTCCATACATTTAGATGAGAAAAATGTTTATAAGGATGGACAGCTTTTAAATTTATTTACGAAGGAGAAGCTACTCCTCTTTTTTCTAATTGAGCATGCGAATCAAGTGATTAGTGTCGATCAACTCATTGATCATGTGTGGGGCTATGACGGTGTCACTGATTTGAAAACCGTATCTGTCCATATTAGTACGCTTCGTCGTAAAATTGAAGATATCCCCTCAAAGCCGAAATGGATTCAAACAGTGAGAGGTTTTGGCTACCAATTCGTTTATAAAAAAGAGAGTGGTGAGAAGTAAGAAAACACTCACCACCCCTTTTTAATTTTTTGCCAATACCTTAACTAGTGGTAATGTAAAGCTAAATATGCTTCCTTCATTTTCAAGACTTTCAACAAAAATCTCACCATTATGCTGGCAAACAATTTGTTTACAGATAGCTAAGCCAATGCCATGCGAATGTGCTTCATGAGTGTTAGTTGCTCGATAATAGCTATCAAAAATAAAGGGAAGATCACTCTCAGCAATACCAATGCCACTATCTGCAATCGAACAAAACAAGTGCTTGTCCTCTACATGGAAGGACAATTGAATACCACCATTTGATGTATATTTCATTGCATTGGTCATGATATTTTCAATCACTTGATTGATTCGCGTTTTATCAATCAGTAGCTGAGCTTCTTCATGACCGTAAAAGTGAGCACTGAATGTTAATCCTGATTGTTTTACTTCATCCTCATAACGGGTTGCCATTTGTAAAAATAATTCCTTTGCCTTTACCTCTGTAAAAGAAAATTCTGCTCTACCAGCTTCTAGATTTGCTAAATCAAACAAATCTTGAATTAAGTTATTTAATGATAATAGCCTTTCTTTACTTCGTATTAAATATTTCTTTCTGGCTACTGCTTCATCAATCACGCCCTCTAGCATAAGTTCTATATACCCTAATGTAGAGGTTAACGGGGAGCGTAATTCATGGGAAATACTATGCAAGAGTTTTTTACGTTCCAGTTCATTTTTTTCTAAACGTTCATTCATTTTTATCAAATGCCGATTCGTCTCATCTAGCTCCCTAGTACGCAACTGAACACGTTTTTCTAAATCTCCATATATTTTCGCATTTTCAAAAGAAACGGCAATTTGAGCCGCAATCACTTTCAATAGCTGAACATGAGATGGATGGAAGGCATTCGTCATTAAAGTATTCTCAAAATACAATATCGAAATAATTTCATTTTGATGGATAATCGGCAGGCAAAGAATAGATTTAGCCGTCGAATAGGAGAAAAGAGGATGCTGTGTTATTTGTGTATTGTCGATAATCACATGCTCTTTACTATTAAGAACATAGCGTATAATCGATTGCATATTCGCATTAAAATTCTCCATACTTTGTTGATCATACATCGTAAATGTTTTTTCCGCAGCTTCCGCCTTTGCTAACACCAATAATTCCTGCTGCTGTTTATGAATGAAATAGCCACTATCTGCCCCCACATGCTTTAACAGTGAAAACAATATTTTATGCAGTAATTCTTCCATACGAATAGCTGTTGCAAATGATTGAGTCGTTTCAAAAACCGTCATCATATCAAACGTGAGGGATTCTCTACTGTGATTCTCCAGTTTGCGATGCACTTGATATTCTCTTGCCCATCTGCTAGCAACTGTTTCTGCTCCCCACGTTTCAATACTTTGAATACCATTCAATATATAATGCCTTGCCGTTTTCTTTTGCTGTTTTGCGAGATAATAGTTAGCAGCTCGTTCATATGCTAAGGCTGTATCCTGGACAAAACCATTCATACTTGCTAATCGTATTGCTCGGTCATAATAGAGTTCTGCCTCACTGTCATTGTTGTGTAAACGGTAATTCTCTGCCATTAATAAAGCATAAAGATGCTCATAATTTTCTGAAGAATAAACAGCCCATTTCTTAAATTTCTTGAGGCTTTGACGTATATCCGTTAAAAATAATCTCTGCTCCTGTACCTGACAATTTTGACTATGCAGAAAGTGAAATTGCCACATGGCCCGATAAAAATAATAGACTGTGGTGATTGGTAATGTATAACTGTCCTTACTTAGCTTCTTTAATTCAACCAGAATCGCTTTCCCTTGTATTTCATCCGCTAATAAAAAGGACATTTGTAAACGCACTGTATAATGCATGATTTTAATAGCAGGCTGATCCTGTATTGTGATAGGACAGGCCCAATGTACAGGATGATGAGGAGAGCGGAGGATATTCATCCATCTCCCCATTTCGGCTAAAAAGTCAATCGAAAGGGTACTTGCATGAATAGAAAATTCATCTTGTTGTCGTCTAATTTCTTGTTGTAAATCCTCTAGGTTAACACCCTGAATAAGGCGTATAGCGACAATAAAACATGAAGCTGAGGATACTAAATGATATAAGCCGAGCTCTTGGCTTTTTGCTTGAGCCTCATTAATATATTGAATACTGGTTTCATAGGGCTCTGTCCAATGACTGATAAACACGCCATACACATAATAAGTATGGCCCTTGATATATATGCTTTCTTGCTTATCCGCAACAATGATGGCAAGTTTGCCAAAGCGAGTGGCTTCTTTTATATTGGCAAAACCTGCATTTAAAAGCATAGCATAGTTAATCAATACCATGCCGCTTTTCGATGTAGCGCCATACTTCAACTGTAAACGCAGCCCTTTCATTAAAAGAATGCCTGTTAAGTTAGGATTTAATAGGAAAGCACTTGCCGTCATATTAATAATTAAATGAATCAAAATATCAATTTCTTTACTATTCGTTGGCGGATGCTGCAACAAGTCTTGGTCAGACATATGTCGCAATGCCCATTTCAACAATAGATACTCTTTTAGAAGCTGTGACTTTTTAGGATATGCTGAAATTTTAAGATTCGCAACTTGAAAACCTGCCAAGCCTGCTTCTAGACCAATAGTAGGGTTATCGGACTCAATGTATAATACCGTTTTCAAATTGTTAATCATCAGTTTTTCTAATTTTGTCTCTGCGTGCTGCAAAGCTTCTGTTAAATGCATTTCCGATTGTTCGTAGTGGCCAGTTAAATATTCACATTCACCTAAATTTGCATATAATTTAACCGACTGTTCTCTCCTAGTCTCCCAATGATCAGGCGTCAATAGTTCTTTACTAGTTGTAAAAAATTTTAGCGCATTATCAAAGAGCCCTATTCTTTTAGCCTCAATACCGAGTTGATAATTCCAGATAGCCAGCTTTTGCTTTTCTTCCCCAGTCAATAAGTGGCGACTGTAATTGAAATGCATGACGATTTCGCTTAATCGATCATGATCTGCAGCCATTTGAGAGTCATCTGTTAAAAGCTGGCCAATTTGATAATGGTATTTAGCACGCAATTGCCCTGATAAGTCCTGATAAGCTACTTGTTGAATACGATCGTGAACAAATTGGAATTTGGTAGAAAATGTATGTAAAATTCCTTCATGCTCTAACGTACTTGCCCATTTATAATGGGCATCTAACGGAATAATAAAGCCATTCTCAACAAGTGTTTCCAGGTGTTTTAATAACGCTTGAGCTGATAAGGACACGAGCTTTAAGACATCTGTAAATTCAAAGCGCTGACCAAAACATGCAACTATGCGTAAAATCTCATGGGCTTCTGTTGTTAAATTAGCCATTCTAGTTTCAATAAAGACAAGTAGCTCGTTGTTCAATCGGGATAAATTAAATTTCTTACGATTAAACTCCCATTCTTTTGTTGTTGCATTAAAATAAATTGTGTTATCTTGCTGGAGTGATCGAAACGCCTCTTTCACAAATAACGGATTCCCTTTGGTCAAATTAAATAATTGCTTGGCAATTATCTGTATGGTATGAGGCTTTGCCTGGAAAGATGCCTCCAACCATTGTTGAACATGTTGTTCCTGAAGCAAGGGTAAATGGATATGATGACCGCTCGAAAAACTAGAAGTTCTTTGCTGATTTTCCTCCTCTGCGCTGTCCTTATTCACTCGGAATGTACCAATCATCATAAAGTATCCTGCTCGGTGTTGCTCAAAAATTTGGGTCATAATTTCAACTGTACTTTGATTGGCCCAATGCAAATCATCTACAAACCATATAACTGGTTTCTTCTGCATAGCAAATGTTAATAAAATTTTTTGAATCGATATAAACGTATAGGAATGGAGCTGTTTTGTATTTTGGCTAACTTCTTTTTGGAAGTGTACTTCCTCCTTCACAAACCATTTAAGTTCAGGTAATAGATGGATAAGTTCATCTGTCACAACTAATTTAACCTCTTGAAATAATTTTTTCCATAAATGGACAGACCTTTCACCTTCCATATAAATAAATTTCAATAAACTCCTTAAAGGATGGATAACAATGGAATAGTCATTTTCTAATTGCAATTGCTCATACTTAGTTGTAATAAAATAGCCTTTTGCGGCCGCTATTTCACCCTTTAATTCTTGAACTAACTTGGACTTTCCATACCCTGCTTGTCCTGATATCGTAACCATCTTTTTGTCACCTTTTGCAACCTGACGAAAAACAGAGGAAAGCTCTGCGAATTGCGATTCTCTCCCATAAAGCTTAGTAGACAGTCCCGTATTCAGATGCAAATCCTGTTCACCAAGCAGGAAATTTTCAAGCGGTTCGTTTACTAAAAGTTTCTGTTGGATTTGTAGCAAATCCTCTCTCAAACCAATGGCACTTTGATAACGATCAGCTGGGTTTTTAGCTAATAGCTTTTCAATCATTTCCCAAAGCAATGAATGATAACGACTGTCTAAACTTACCAATGGTTCTGGTTTTTTTGTGATGATTTCATAAATCAAATCGACGGCATCCTTTGCTTGAAAAGGCAATTGACCGCCCAGTATTTCGTAAAAAATGGTCCCCAGTGCATATAAATCTGTCCGATAGTCTACCTCTAAATGTAGTCTGCCAGTTTGCTCAGGTGCATAATAGGGTAGCTGATCTAGTCGTTCATAGGGATTTTCAATCACAACTGGAGATTCTACATCATATTTTGTACTAAATTCAGAGCTTAATAGTTTTATTTTTAAAGAATTAGGATTGATTAAGATTTGATTAGGATGTAGGTGTAGATAAAGTAAACCACTTTGTTGCATTTTCATACAAATATTGACAAGGTCAATGGCAATCTGGAGAAATTGATGCAAAGAAATCAAGTTATTACTGAATTGCTTTAAGGGGACTCCATTAAAATTTTCATAGATGATCGCATATTGATCATCTATATAATCAATAGCTATTGGCTTTAATAACCAAGGATTTTGCTCATTCGAAAACAAGGAAAATTCATATTGTAGTTTGGCTCTTGTCTCTGCTGAATTATGATGAACACTTTTTACCAGTACCAGTTTGTTGAACTTCTTCATATACATTCTCTGTAGATGCCAATCTTGACTAGACTGTAAAAGAATGCAATCGTTCATACACAATCCCTCCTCTTCTATGCTAGTATTTATCATCTTTGTAACCGCTTTATATTTTTGCAATGCTACTCTTCGAATGAACAGATAGTAGCGCTTCTCAATAACTCCTCTTTACTTGTTGTAGTGTCGATCATAATAGGACAGATATCCTTTACATAAAAAACACCAGTAAAGGAATACTTGCTCGTAGATTTTGATCGACTAGAAAGATGCCGAGGTTTTTGTTTTCGTATCTTTTGTTACTCTTACATTTTCTAACATTACTTGTTCTTTAAGAACATCGATTGGATGTACGGGAATAAAAATTTTTGTAATGCTGTCAGAAATGGTATGTTGCTCATTAAGCTTATTATAATATTTCTCCAATAAATGCGCTTCGCCTTTTATTAAAGAAAGTTTTGGAACAAGTGATCTGGTGTTTGTAATCTGCTCATATCGTCTTTCTGTGCTTAATTCTGCTAGTGCAGGCTGGAATTTTGTCATTTCAATCCGTTCACTACATACCAAAGGATGGCTGTTGCTCTGTCATAGACTGTATTTGATTGATCTCTTCGTTATTGGAACTTCCATATAGCCATGTTGAACATTGCGGTTTTTTAATCATGTACTAATTCGTGCTGTTATTACACTTCCCCTTTTATCTCAGGCATACAATTTTCTCAATCTTTCGCTAAAACAAAGCCCTCCTGTAAATCAATCATTCTCAGTACATTAAAACTATAAAATCCGAAGGTTAAAATTAGTTTAAATAGTATTAAAATCAATCAATAAAAAAAATAGTCAATGTTTTGATTACAAAACATTGACTACTACTTTTTTATAAGTAATTTTAATGATGTTGGCTCATTGCCATTCCTTCTACAAGCATTTGTCTAAATTCTTGAACCTGGTCTGCTTTAATGGCTATGTGACTATAGTGCTTCTTGATCCCTAGCATAAACGTTACTTCCACAGGCTCCTTCATTTTCAAAATAAAATGCGGATAGGCCTCACCAAAATCACGTGCTATAAAGTCTTTCGTATCTTTTGATAATTTTCCCTCTAACCGCTCCTTGTCTTCGATGATTTCAGCAATATGATCAAAACGAATTTCAGTACGTTTCATTAATCCCAGAGATAAGTACAATGTATCATTTGTGACATAAACAGGATTTAGGCGAATAGCCTGCATATCCGCAAGAAAGAAGATTACTGAATAAATATTAAAAACAAGCAACACAATGGAAAGTATCATTGACTTTTCATGTAGCCACCAGTGAATACCAATCGTTTCAATAGCAATCCCATGAATAATCATGAGCTGAAAAGCGATATAGCTAGAATTTTTATGCAAAGATAAACCTTGTCGTTCTTGTCTTTTCCAACTCGCGAAACCATAATAAAGCACTAATAAATCAGCACAGATCATCTGAATAACTGGATGCTTGGGTGCATGTTTTTCTACAGCTTTTGAAAATGAAAAGAGATCTGGTAAAGAGCTTCTCCGCACTTCCCCTAGGATTTTTGGCAGGTATCGTACAAGTGTTGCCACTAGGATAATTTCTAATAGAATAATAGACCCTTCAATCGCAAAGCCAGCCCATGTCACTGCCACATAAGGCTGAAGGTGTTCCATAGGAATGATAAAACGTGCAGCAATACAGCCAGCTGCAGCTAATAGGATGGCTTGCTTTAATGAAAATTTACCTTTATAAAGCATAAATAGCACAGGCACCACCACAATACAGTCAATTAATGAGCCCATGACAACACCATTTGTTTCGATAGGTAAAAGGGATGTGCCAAATCCTGTATTATAGAGTGTATAGTTACTCGCTAATACCACTAATAATAAGGCTAGCCAAATATTTTGCTTATTTTTTAAGACCATCATTCACAATGCCCCCTCTCTACTAATAATTTTACTTTATGCCAAATGGTTCATCTTGTATAGAATTTGAGAATAAAAGATGGTCCTATTTCCATTCACGTTCAATTATTTTTCACACCTAAAAACTTCTTACGATAAACATGTGGCGGATAGCCAGTGTATTCTTTAAACTTTTCAATATAATAACTGACGGTACTAAAGCCTGTATTAACAGCTATTTCTGTTATCGATAGCTCATTACCTTTCAATAATTCTATGCTTTTGCGCAGTCGATATTGGCATAAATAGGTAAACGGTGTCATGCCCACTATTTTCTTAAAAAAACGACTACATTCAGCGCGACTTATATACACATGGCTAGCTAAATCTTCTAATGCTATTTTCTGCTGATAATGTGCATGTAAAAAATCTAGCATAGCTTTTGCTCGTTCATGCTGCACAATAGTGGCAGAATCCATTATTTGTTCTGTCAATAAGGATTGGGTTAGCATGGATTCCCAAATAAATAGAAGCTCTCTCCGTACTTTTAACTCAAAAAAAGCGGTTTGCTCTCGCATTAATTCCGCAATCGTTGCTACTTTCTGTGCCAACTCTCCTGTTAGTTTGACATAAGGTATTCGATTACTTGTAATATACGGTTCTACATATTTTGAGAAAAAGATACTGCCCTCATGCCCCCCCATTAACTTTGGATCTACATTTACACAATAAACGATCGCTTGCTCGATTTGATAAGGCTTTGCTTCATGTAATCCAGAGGCATTAATAAAGAGCCCCTCGCCTTGGTTCAAAACAAAAACGTCCGTCCCCACTCGATACTGAGCACATCCCTTTTTTATCAAAACAAATTGTATTTCTTTATGCCAATGGAGAGGTAGAAAATCCATGCTTTCTAATCGCATAATCGTTTCATACAAGGCAACTGGAAATTCTTTTGTTCCATGCAAGGTTAATTCTTGTAAATCCTTAGCAATTTTAATATGTGTTAACGGCATCTCTAACACCTCAATATATTGATAGTTTATTGGATTAAATCGATATTTATTTCCACTTAATCACTTTATAATCATCTTATATTGATAGTTTAGGAGATGTAAACAGATGAATCAAATTATCCAAAATAAACGTACACTGGGCTTTCTACTAGTTATTCTTGGAGCAAGTTTCTGGGGAATCGGAGGGACCGTTGCCCAACGACTATTTCAGCAGGACAATTTAGAGGTCGGCTGGCTTGTTTCTAGTCGTTTACTTTTAGCAGGTCTGTTACTAATAGCTATATATAAAATGACCCATCGGCATGAATCCATTTTCGTCATATGGCGCACAAAGCAAAATGCTTTTAGACAAATTTTATTTAGCCTACTTGGCATGCTTGCTGTCCAATACACCTATATGATGTCAATCGCTATTGGTAATTCAGCTGTAGCCACATTATTGCAATATTTAGCACCACTGTTTATCATGGCTTATTACTTTCTAACGAGGCAAAGTCCATTGACAAAGCAGGATGGTATAGCTGTATCACTTACACTTGTGGGGACCTTTTTATTATTAACAAACGGTTCTTTTTCAACATTGTCCGTTCCTTTAATGGCTGTGTTATGGGGTATCTTATCTGGTCTTTCTGTTGCATTTTATACCATTTATGCCGTCCCACTTTTACGGCAATTCCATTCATTACTAGTTGTCGGCTGGTCGATGATCATCGGTGGTATAGTAATGAGTATAGCTCACCCACCATGGGCTATCGATCTATCTGATTGGACGTTTTCAACCATTGCCTATTTTCTCTTTATTGTTATTTTTGGGACAATGCTCGCTTTTTGGTTTTATATTGCTAGCTTGCACTATCTTTCACCAAAGGAGTCAAGCCTACTAGGTAGTCTTGAACCATTAATGGCTGTCATCACAAGTGTTTGGTGGTTAAAGATTGCTTTTGGTGGCTATCAGTTTATTGGTACATTGCTAATTCTTCTTATGATTTTATACCTTACAGTATTTCAGAAAAAGCAAGCTTGAAAACAGAAAATTAAGAGAGTTATGAATTTTAATAGTCAATACCTCCTATTACCGAGATAGTAATATATGAATTTATACATAAAATTTACATATTTTATCTATCTTTTCTCCTTATTTGTCTACTATACTGAACATAACAACAGATATAAGGAGGTATTTTATGGATAAAAAAGTTATTTTTTTCGAGGTGGAAGGCGGCACAGATAAAGGCCCAGATGGCTATCGCCCAGATACAATGCCAATGGTGGAAGCGCTACAGCAACGTGGACAGGATGCAGAGGTACTCTTCTTTGATATCACAAAAAAGCAGGAAATCTTTCACTATGTTAAGGAACATGGTATTGCCTATGTATCTCGCATTAACCCAGGCAACTTACAGCATGAGGAAGAGTACTTTGCTATGCTACGAGAGCTATGCCAAGCTGGCGTTATAGGGATGCCACATCCAGACGCCATGATTAGCTATGGTTCAAAAGACGTATTATCAAAACTGACGACAACAAATTTAGTACCTGATGATACATTTGCCTACTACACAATCGAAGCATTCAAAAAACAATTCCCTACTTCCTTAGCTTTAACAGAGCGTGTTTTGAAGCAAAATCGTGGTTCAACTGGAGAAGGTATTTGGCGTGTAAAATTGGTGGAACCGCTAGCAGAGGGTATCACTGAAGTGCCACTTGATGCACAAATCAAATGTACTGAAGCAAAAGATAATCATGTAGAATATTGGCAGCTTGGCGACTTTATGACATTTTGTGAGCAGTATATTACAGGGACGAATGGTATGTTAATCGATATGCGCTTTCTTCCAAGGATTACAGAAGGCGAAATCCGCTTATTCATGTTGCGCGATCATCCTGTACACGTCGTACATAAAAAACCAGCTGCTACCGAGGATGCCTTTAGTGCAACTCTATTCTCTGGCGCTCAATATCGCTATGACAAACCTGAAGACTGGCAAGAGCTGGTACAAAACTTTTTAAAGCAGCTCCCTCAAGTAACAAACCTACTAGGCAATTATGATTTACCGCTAATCTGGACAGCCGACTTTATGCTAGATACCAATGAAGTCGGAGAAGATTGCTATATTTTAGGTGAGATGAATTGTTCTTGTGTTGGCTTTACTTCAGAACTAGCATTAGCGCATGAAGTAGCAGAAGAAATTTTAGCTTGTTTAAAAGAGCATACTGAGGCTATTGCGCAATAAAAAAAGTGCGATCTTTAGGGATCGCACTTTTCATATATAAATCTTAATTCCTTGTATAAATTCATAGATAAAATAACAAGCAAAACCAATCAATAAGAATCCTGCGACAATGGTAAATGTCCTAATCATCTTCCGATTCATAGCTTTACGAGTAACCGAGACAATGGTCAGCAAACCGATATCGTGGAGTAAAATTCCACTTAAAACACCAGCAGCAATAATTAAAAAGCTCGTTGACTCCCCTTGTCCATAAGATTTTGCTAGCACCACACCAAATACGTTGACCCAAAAAACAAGATTACCAGGCGAAATGGCCACTAGTAAGCCGTTAAAATAAGAGGCAAAAAACGATTTGGTTACTTTTTCTCCTGCCAATGTAATATCATGGTCAGCGTTCTTGATAGAATCATAGCCTAACAAGAATAAAAAGCCTGCTCCAATAATCCACATAGGTAGTTGAATTAAAGGCATAGCCAAGATGGAAGCTAGTCCCATATACAAAGCAAAAACCAATACAATATCAATGGTCATGCCACCAAGTCCAACTGCCCAGCCGTGCATAAAACCATTTTTGAGTCCTTGCTTTGTCATTTCTACTGTAATAGCTCCTACAGGCATGGCAATGGCAAGTCCTACCAATACATACGCTACATATAAACTCAAAAAAACACTTCTTTCATGTCATCGATAAGCTTCATACGTCCGTTTATGGTTTCACTATAGCATAATTATACTTGAAAGGAAATAATTATTAATAGATACCTGTTAGAGCATTTGCTTTTTCCATTGCGCTAACAAATCTTTTGACTTCTCCAAATCCAATTTCAATGTGACCTGCTTAGCTGTACAACGTTTTTTAGCTTTCTCCCATGCTTCTTCCAAGGCAGGTAAATAGCTTAAATTTTTTGTCGCTGCTACTAGCTGGAAAAATATATTACCTTGAATATAGTGCCAACGAGGATTCATTCCATCTAGGAGTATTGCTTCTTCAATCAGTCTTAATGCCAAATAAGGGCTACCTTCGTGACGATTTAAAAACTGTGCAAATGCTCCCCAATACAATGCCTTATTAGGCTGCAATTTGATTGCCTCCGCATACTGTACTGATGCCTTATCCTGTTCTTTTGCAAGGACATAATATTCTGCCATTGTATAGTAGGCGTTCGCCTGCGCTTCTATAGGTCCTGCTAATAATTCATCGACCACTTTACCAAATTGCTCATCATCCTGACTACCTATATAAGCTGCGAGAACATCTCGTTCTGGATACGAACCATCTGTACGTTCCACACTTTGCTTTGCTTTGTCATCAGTAGGCTGAGGCATATTTGCATACCCATTTGCCTCTAGCATTGCCACATGCTGCTGAATGACTTGATAGGCCTCTTCTGCGATCGCTGTATCATTGCCCAATATTTCTTTAGCTAGTTGATAACTTTCCTTTACTTGACCACTCAAAAATAAGTCATTGACTTGTTGAACTTGCTCGTTCATTTGTTTTACCACCATTAAAATCCTCACCTTCGCAAAAGAAAAATCTTATTGCTAGTTTACCATTTAAGTAGTATTAGCAAAAGCCAACATGTCCTAATCTTTCTATTATTCTTTTAATTTAAACGCCTTTACATGCTGTTCGAGTGTGTGTGCCATGTGATTTGTTTCATTAGAGCCATGTGCCACCTCATCAATGCTTGCAGTTGTTTGCTGTGCTGCGACAGTAATCATATTCATCGTTTCTTCTATATCACGAATAGATTCTGTTAATTGTTGAATCATTTGCACAATACGTGTAGATTTTTCGTTTTCAGCGGTCATAGCATTAGATATGGTAATCATTTCTTCTACTGTTGCAGCCACTGCTGTAGAAATATTTCCTAAAGATTGTGCTGTTAGACGCACTGTCTCTGTTCCTTTTTCAATATATTGCGTATTATCATTCGTAGATGACATGACCTGCTGCACATGCTTCATTATATCCTGAATAAGCTGTTCAACTTGCAATACCTCTTGATTAGATTGCTCAGCAAGCTTCCGTACTTCCTCAGCAACAATAGCAAAGCCTTTGCCATGCTCCCCTGCTCTAGCCGCTTCAATGGAAGCATTCAGTGCTAGCAAATTTGTTTGTGATGCGATGTTTGCAATAGACGTTGTAATCGTTTGAATTTTGGTTGCAGATGTAACTAAGTTTTCTACTGTTTGTTGTACCTCACCTGATCCGCTATGAATTAATGCCATATCATTGCTTATATCTTTTGCTAGTCGCTCACCCTCTGTTGCTAATTCCATCGTTTGTCTAGCATTATCAGCACTGTTATTGGTATTGCTTTGAATCAATTGAAGGTCCTGCGCTAAAGAAGTAAGAACATCTGTCGCATTTTCAGCATGGTGCATCCCTGCCGTCACGGCACTTGTTACCTCTTCGATATTATTGGCGACACCTTGAATGGTATTGCTCATATCGTTCAGGGTGGAAGCGGTTTCATCTGCGTTATTCGTTAAAGTGTTAGAAGTGGAACGCATCGTCATAATCATATTTTGTAAATTAGCTGTCATTCGATTTAATGTATTCGCTAAATCCGCTACTTCATCTTTACTGTTAATTTTTGTTTCAGGTACAGCTAAATTACCATTGGCAATTTCTTTCGCCTGCTGAATCAGCACACTAATCGGTCTTACTTTACGACGAATTAAAAAGCCTGTAATGATGGAAGCAATTAGCATAGGGAAAATACTAATTAAAATCCCATTTCGTACAACATCCCATGTTCGCTCCTTCACGATATTAGCATCAAAGTCGATGACACTAATGGCAATAATTTCTTTACTGGAATCATGGTCTTTAAAAATAGGAGCATAGCCAGATAAACGGTCCATCCCTGCATAGGTATAAGGCTGTGAGTATGTTGGATGCTTATGTGTAAGCAACATATCAATAGCTTCTTTATCTAAATAAAATTGATCACCAGGGGCATAACCTTTTTCAGCCAAATGATCATCAAGCGCTAATAATGTGCCATCCAACGATAAAATATATTGTGTTTGGAAAATATCTTTATGACCTGTTGTCCAGTTCAAATCGTTCCCAATGCTTTCCTGTACAGCCTTGTCGCCTTGAATGGCCTTGTCCAATTGTTGCGGATTGATCAAACCTGTCGTAATATTGGCACAGCCATAGGCCTCAACACCAGCAGCATCATAAAGTTTATTGTAAGCAGTTATGTATGTAGCGAACGAAGTAATCCCTAGCATCACCACTAAAATACCAGCGATAATCGTCCCAAGTTGAAAAGTTAATGAATTGCGTAATTTCACGATCCATCCTCTCCCCTTTCTTGTAATAATCTATGAATATTCCTTTTGTGTTTCATCATACTACAAAAAGATGTATTAAAAAAGCATCTTTAATTATTCTAGTAAGATAAAAACATTGGAAAAAGTTCTGAATTGTGCGATAATTGAAGTTAATTATCTTAAATCCTGAGCATTACCAATTCATCTAATAGGAGGGCTTGCTATGAATAAACGCTTTCATCTAGTATCGATTGTTACAGGCAACTTGTTAACAATAGGGGCCATTTTTATTTATGCCATGCAAAGTCAAGTGGGAGTAGCCCTCAGTACGTATGCTCTTGTGATGGGTTTTTTTAGTACTTTGCTTGTGGTTTTCTTCTATATATGGGGGGAAGAAAAACAACAAGTATCCAATCGTTTTCTGAAATAATATGCATCATTTTCCAGTACACAGATACCTGTAGCACGTTTAATGTGGTTCCTTCCCTTTCTATATGTAGAGGGATTTTTTTATGTAAAGTTAGTAGAAATGATTTAGTAGCTGGTATCAAATCGTCAATCGGTAGAGATACTATGTCAAAACATTCATTTAGAAAAATATTTACTTGATGTCGTAGTATCTTGGATGAATTGTGATATAACTTCACCAATTATTTAGGTCTATACAACAGCAACTTTCCTCTATTTTTACTAAAATGGCGTTGTAGATTTATTCATGATTCCCTTCTTTTCCGAGGCATTCCCCTCCTTATACGTCTAATTGTTGTAGAAAAATAAAATTTTTTGTAGAAAATTTTAAAACAATGATTGAGTAGTATATCAATTTTCTGTATAATCAGCTTGTTTGACAATACTTTATATGAACTTGGGGGTAGACAATTGGGTAAAGCATTGATTATCGGAGCTGGCGGAGTTGCCAGTGTTGTGGTACACAAGTGTGTTCAAAATTCGGACGTATTTGAGGAAATTTGTATCGCAAGTAGAACTGTTTCAAAATGTGACGCTCTAAAAGAAAAACTAGATGGCGGAAAAACAAAAATTCATACTGCACAGGTAGACGCAGACAATACAGAAGAGGTTATTGAGCTTATTAAAGCTTTCGGACCAGATGTAGTGATTAACGTGGCTCTACCTTATCAGGACTTAACGATTATGGATGCTTGCTTAGCGACAGGTGTGCACTATGTGGATACTGCAAACTACGAGCCACCTGAAACGGCAAAATTTGAATATAAATGGCAATGGGCTTATAAAGAGAAGTTTGAAAAAGCTGGCTTAACTGCATTACTTGGAAGCGGTTTTGACCCAGGTGTAACAGGCGTTTTCACAGCTCATGCACAAAAACATGAATTTGATGAAATCCACTATATCGATATCGTGGATGCCAATGCGGGAGATCATGGATATCATTTCGCAACAAACTTCAACCCAGAAATTAACATTCGTGAAATTACAGCGAATGGTCGTTACTGGAAAGAAGGCGAGTGGATTGAAACTGCACCACTTGAGAAAAAAGAAGTGTATAACCTACCTGAAATCGGACCAAAAGATATTTACCTTCTATACCATGAAGAGCTTGAATCCCTTGCAAAAAATATCAAAGGTTTAAAACAAATCCGCTTCTGGATGACGTTCTCTGAAAAATACTTAACACACTTAAAAGTGTTAGAAAACGTAGGTATGACATCAATTGAGCCAATCGAATTCGAAGGGCAAATGATTCAACCAATCCATTTCCTTAAAGCGGTATTACCAGATCCAGCTTCACTTGGACCACGTACAAAAGGTAAAACAAACATCGGTTGTATCATTCGCGGTCTAAAAGATGGCAAAGAAAAAACGTACTATGTGTACAACGTATGTGACCACGAAGAGTGCTACAACGAGGTTGGTTCACAAGCGATTTCTTACACAACTGGCGTACCAGCTATGATCGGTGCAATGCTTGTGATGAACGGTGAATGGCGTAAACCAGGTGTATGGAATGTGGAAGATTTCAATCCAGATCCATTCATGGATGCACTAAATAAATGGGGTCTACCGTGGCAAGAAAGCCATAACCCAGAATTATTAGACCTTGATTTAGATGCAAAGGAATTAAGCCGATGAAACCAATTGATTTTTCAAAAGTTCCATCCCCTTCTTATGTAGTGGATGAGCGATTATTAACAAAGAATCTTGAGCTTTTAAAATCAATTCAAGATCGAACAGGCTGCCGCATTTTATTAGCCCTTAAAGGCTTCTCTATGCATTCAACATTCCCACTAGTAGGGGAATATTTAGCGGGCATTACATCTAGCTCACTGCATGAGGCACGTCTTGGCTATGAAAAAATGGGCAAAGAAGTTCACGTTTATGCACCTGCTTATATTGAGCATGAAATGGACGAGCTTCTAGGCTATGTGGACCACATCGTATTTAACTCATTTAACCAATGGGCTCAGTTCAAGGATAAAGTTAAATCTGCTGGTAAAACAATTGAATGTGGTATTCGTGTGAATCCTGAATACTCTGAAATTGAAACAGCTCTTTATGATCCTTGTTACACAAACTCTCGCCTTGGTACAACATTGGCTAACTTTGATAAATCACAGCTTGATGGTATCGATGGCTTACACTTCCATGCGATGTGTGAACAAAATTCTGATACATTAGAGCGTATTATTGAAGTAGTTGAGGAAAAATTTGGTGATGTTTTACACCAAATGAAATGGTTAAACTTCGGTGGCGGTCACCATATTACACGTGATGATTATGATGTAGAAAAACTTGTGAACATCATTAATTATATTCAAGAAAAGTATAACCTGCTTGTTTATCTTGAGCCAGGTGAAGCAGTAGCCCTTAATACAGGCTATTTAGTAGCAACGGTGCTAGATATTCAAGAAAATGGAATGGATCTTGCTATTTTAGATACATCAGCAACATGTCACATGCCTGATGTACTTGAAATGCCTTACCGTCCAATGATTATTGGTTCTGGACAAGCAAATGAATTAGCACACACGTATCGCTTAGGCGGACTAACATGTCTAGCTGGTGATGTGATTGGCGATTATTCGTTTGAACAGCCATTAAAACCAGGTGATCGTCTTGTATTCACAGATATGGCTCATTATTCAATGGTTAAAAACCATATGTTTAACGGTGTCAACTTACCATCTATCGTTTCTTATAATGATGAAGAAGGTATTAAAGTCATTCGTGAATTTAAATTCGAGGACTACAGTGGTCGACTCTCCTAATACCAATAGAAAAGCCCTTCCAGTTTAACACTGGAAGGACTTTTTTTATGGACGCATGGTCATCCAATTCTCCACATAATGAATGGCTACTCCATGAAAAGCATCGTTATTTGAAAAATGTTGCTGAACAAGTATAAGCTGTTCATTCATAAAGGCTTCTCCATTATCATAAAAAGTAATATTTTCCCCTTCCTCTGAAGCGCCTGTTTCTACACCAATTACAATTGATTTATTCACAGTGGAAGCATAAGCGATTTCATGTTCTACAATAGAGATAATATCTTTTGCAGCATCACGATAGGCCATGATCGTCACACTATCCGTATGGTCAATGACCCAATCAGCTAATAACCCTTTTCCAAATTGGTTATTATACTGAACTTCATCAAACCAAAATGGCATATCTACTTCTAAAGTAAGTTGTAACTGACTTGCTTTCTCACTTGCTTTCATTATTAGTGTTTGATAGGATTCTATCGTTTGTGCTTGATGTAAACTCCATCCACTATTTAAATAAGGTTCTACATCAAGGTGAACCCCAGAAAATTGCTCAGATTGAGTTGAATTCTCATTATATGTATGTAACCAATTAAACAATTCGTCTTGGCTTCGACTACCCTCAGTTGAAACCCAGCTTGCAGCACCATCCAATGCATAAATGCGAATACCTCTGTGAGAAGCGTTACTAATAAAATGCTTATAGTCATTGCTCGCTATGCCTTGATCGATTTGCAGATAAACTTTATTGACATCGTTATGTTCTAAAAATAATAATATTTTTTCTTGGTCATCAATGATGAGGGATGTATCCCACAGCCAAGTAGCCTTTTCCTGTATAGACATTGCATCAACCTTTCCACTTGATAAAGCTAATGAACTAATCATGATGACGATTAGTGCGGTCCATACTTTTAATTGTCTCTTCATACGAACTAACTCCATTCTACTCGCCACGGCTCCTAGAACAGAACCTGGCAACCTGACAATCTTGCACTGAAATTATAGTGTTTAGACTCATGGCTTTGCGTCCCTCCCTTTCGGTGAAGTTTGCCTTTTTCAGTTTTTTCTTAACCATTATCATACGCGGTTAGCAATTGTTTGTCTGTAGGTATAATGCATAATTGTCACATGTATGATCAGGTAAAAACGACAAAATACAGGTTAAATTTACTATTCAAACATAAAAAAACGTAGAGAACTTAAGCCTCTACGTTTTCCTTTTCATTTTCAAGCATTTTGTGTAAATAATTGATAATTTCTCGAATGCCCTCTAATGAATTAACCAGTATTTTTGGATCAACATAAGTTATCATTCGATTTTCAAGATTAGCTACCGCAGTAAAATAGCGTGTTTTACTATAATTGACTAGACCCAATTGCTGAAGTACTGATTCATCGAAATCAAGAATTTCACGTGCTTCTGTAACAAGTAATCCATAATTAACAACATCTGTATTCAACACAATGATACGAGCAGTTGCTGTATTCGATGAACGATTGTACAGTATGCGTTCAAAATCAAGAACAGGTACAAGCTCACCGCGAATTCTTGTAAAGCCTAGAAGATAGTTAGGTAAATGAGGAATAGGTGTTACTTGCTCTAATTTTTCAATTGAAATCGCTTGCTCCACAGGCACAGCATACTCCTCTGTCCCACAAGCAAAAACGACTGCTTTGACACTTTCCATAGGGTCACATCCTTATTCGACTGTTAGTTTTTCGCCGATTCTTTGACGATTTCTACTAGTAAATCTGCTAATTTTTCAAGTTCTTCTACTGGTATTTTTTCATTTGTTGTATGGATATCCTCGTATCCAACAGATAAATTAACTGTAGGAATGCCAAAGCCTGCGATGACGTTTGCATCTGAGCCTCCACCAGAAATGCCTAGTGTCGGTGTACGATCAATATTGCGTGCAGCAGCCATCGCTACCTGAACTACTTTATCCGATTCCGTTACACGGAAGCCTGGATACATCAGCTTCACTTCTACCTCTGCACGTGCGCCTAAAGAAGCAGCTACTTGTTCAAACGTATCTTGCATATGCTTTGTTTGCGCATCCAATTTAGCTTTGTCTATAGAGCGTGCTTCTGCAAGGATTGTCACTTCGTCACAAACAATATTCGTCGCTTGTCCACCTTCAAAACGCCCAATATTCGCTGTCGTTTCTTCATCTAAACGACCCAGTTTCATTTGAGCAATGCATTTTGATGCGACTGTTATGGCAGAAATGCCCTTTTCAGGAGCAACCCCTGCATGTGCCGTTTTTCCAATAATCTTTGTGAAAATTTTCGCTTGGAATGGTGCTGCTGTCACGATACCACCAACTTTGCCATCGCTATCAACCGCAAATCCATATTTTGCTTTAATGTTAGCTGGATCTAACTCTTTAGCGCCAACAAGGCCACTTTCTTCACCAGCCGTAATAATAAATTCAATATCGCCATGTGCAATATTTTGCTCTTTCAAACGTTTGACCATCTCAAATAGAGCAGCTAGTCCTGCTTTATCATCGGCACCTAAAATCGTCGTACCATCTGATACGATATAGCCATCCTCACGCAAAGACGGTTTGATGCCTTTTCCTGGAACGACAGTATCCATATGAGAAGTGAAATAGATTGGCTCTACATCCAATGTGCCTTTTAATGTGGCAATAATATTACCTGCCCCATGTCCATTACGCGTATGTGCATCGTCTTGAATCACTGAAAATCCAAGTGCAGTTAACTTATCTACAAGAATTGGTGCTATTAGTTGTTCATGTTTTGTTTCCGAATCAATTTGTACGAGCTCAAAAAACTCTTCTACTAAACGACTTGTCATGTTGTAAAACTCCCTTAGTTTACGTGTATTTCCACGTTATAGTATATGTATCATTTTAGCACAACGTCAGAAGAGTTGAAATCATTGAACAATACTACCAAAATAAAAAGTCTGAGAAAAATCTCAGACTTTCCCTAGTCATTGAAAATAATCTCTTTTTCTTTTTCTAATGATTGTAAGTAGTTGACAGCTTTATTATGTTTATCCTGTAAGCGCCAAATCGTATTATGTACATCATCTTGAACACGCGAGACCTGTTCCCTTGCTGTCGAGATTTTAGAATGAACAGACCATGCTGAAAAAATATCATCAAAAAAGTAATCAGCAAACTTAACAAACCCATCTGTTTCAATATGCAGCGATTTCGTAGACATATCATGAACATCTAATAATTCATTATGAAACCTTTGTAACGCAATTTGAGCACTATGTAAATAGTTTTCAGACTGATCGAGTGCATCATGCTTTAAGTGCGTAGCAATCAGCCCACCGCCAAAAAATGTATCCCATGTGGAATATCCATTGGCCGAATGTAATGAAGCTGCTGCTTGCCCTAGCCTTGTAAGAGCTACTTCTCCCGCTTCCTCCGCCTCTTTAATTTCTCTAATGAGCTGCTTTGTTAGCATTTCCTCATGTGCTAAATGCTCTAGCCTTTCTGCTTGGGCAGCATCATGAATCTGTAAATACTTCTTCTTTTTAAGGTAGACCTGTTGAAGTGATTGCTGTAGCGCATTTTCATCAATCTGGGCAAGCTGATTCATCACTTGCACGTTGTCCTCTGCTAAATCATTTTGCATTTTCTTTGCTTCATTCAGCTTTAATTCAAGTACTGCCGCCTTATCAATTTTTTCTGCCCTCAGTTCATCTTGTTGCCCTGTCCATGTACGAATCATATTCATAAACGAGAAACCATCCAATTTATCAAGTTTGGATCGAATTTGGTGGAGTGCTGCTGTATGAGTGTCTATTTCCTGTTGTGTATGTTTAATTTGCCCATCAATTAACTGATTTTGTTCGTTTAATCTAGATGCTTTTCTAAGTTGTGCATGAATCTTTTCTTGCTCTGTTTGTAATTGCTGCCATTCCATTCATCTCAACTCCTCATATCTATCAGTACGGATGACAAACAAAAATGTTTCACTTTTTGGCAATGAAAAACCTAGCAACTTTTGAGCTGCTAGGCTTGTATGACTATTATAGAGGAATATTACCGTGCTTTTTCTCTGGACGTGTTTCATGTTTGTTTGACAGCATATCAAGTCCTTGAATCAGCTTGATACGTGTATCTCGTGGATCGATTACGTCGTCTACCATACCGCGAGATGCTGCAACATATGGGTTAGCAAATTTCTCTTTATATTCTTCGATTTTTGCTGCACGAGTTGTTTCTGGGTCATCTGATTTTGCAATTTCACGGGCAAAAATGATGTTAGCTGCGCCAGCAGCACCCATAACAGCAATTTCAGCATTTGGCCATGCAAATACAAGGTCAGCACCAATTGATTTAGAGTTTAAGGCAACGTAAGCGCCTCCATAAGCTTTACGTAAAATCACTGTAATTTTTGGAACAGTCGCTTCTGAATAAGCATAAAGAATTTTCGCACCATGACGAATAATACCACCATGTTCTTGTTTAACACCTGGGAAGAAGCCAGAAACGTCTTCAAATGTGATGATTGGGATATTGTATGCATCACAAGTACGAATGAAACGAGCAGCTTTATCAGAAGAATCGATATCTAAGCCACCAGCAAGAACTTTTGGTTGGTTACAAACAAGTCCAACTGATTCGCCAGCAATACGTGCAAAACCGACAACTACGTTTTTAGCAAACTCTGCATGTACTTCCATGAACGAACCTTCATCCACTACTTGCTCAACAACTTTACGTACATCATATGGACGTGTTGTTTCGATTGGTACTGTATCTACGATTTCTGGACGGTAGTCATCCCCTTCAGGTCTAGCTTGACGAGGTGCCTTTTCTTTATTGTTTTGTGGTAAGTAGCTTAATAGTTTTTTAATTTCATCAATCGCTGCCTCTTCAGAAGGAGCACGGAAATGAGCATTCCCACTGACCGCATTATTTACTTTCGAACCACCTAAATCTTCAGCAGAAATTTTCTCTCCTGTTACCGTTTCGATTACTTTAGGTCCTGTAATGAACATTTGAGATGTCTTATCCACCATTAGAATAAAGTCAGTAATAGCTGGAGAATAAACAGCTCCACCAGCACAAGGTCCCATAATCACAGAGATTTGTGGAATCACACCAGAATAAATGGCATTTCGGTAGAAGATATGACCATAGCCATCTAATGAAAGAACACCCTCTTGAATACGTGCACCGCCTGAGTCATTGATGCCGATAAATGGTGTACCATTTTTAGCAGCTAGATCCATCACTGTTGCCATTTTTTTCGCATGCATTTCTCCAAGCGCCCCACCAAACACTGTGAAATCTTGAGAGAATAAGTATACTGGACGTCCGTTAATTTTACCGAATCCAGTTACGACACCATCACCAGGTCCCTCCATTTTCTCCATGCCGAAGTCTACTGTACGGTGTGTAATAAATGGGTTGATTTCGAAAAATGTACCTTCGTCTAGCAACAAGTCTATACGCTCACGAGCAGTAAGTTTCCCCTTCTCATGCTGCTTATCGATGCGATCATAGCCACCACCAAGTTCAATTACCGTTTTACGGTCATACAAGTCATTGATTTTGTCGAACATATCCATACTAATCACTTATCCCCTTTTCCACTTTTATCACATAATTCATATAACACCCCAAATGAGGATTTAGGATGCATAAACGCAACCTCTGCCCCTCCAGCACCTGGCCCTGGCTCTTCGGATAAGAGACGTACACCTTTTTCACGAAGCTCTGCCATTCGTTCACGAATTCCCGTCACACCAAACGCAACATGATGAATTCCTTCTCCACGTTTTTCAATAAAACCATGGATGGCACTTTTATCACTCATTGGTTCTAATAGCTCGATTTTCACGTTCCCTGCATCGATAAATGCCACACGAACCTGTTGAGATTCTACTTCTTCCACTTTCATCAACTTTAAGCCCAAAGTTTCTGTATAATATGTAATGCGTTCATCAAGATCGCGCACTGCAATCCCAATATGGTCTACTTTCTCCATGGTGACATCTCCTTCTGTTATGGTACATACTCTATTTTACAGACTTTTTTGTCAAAACTCTACTACTTGAGAAATTTTTCAGATTTGCTAAACTATTTATAAGAAAAGAAGGAGCGAACGAGCATATGAGTAATAAAAAATTTCAAAAAGTCGTTATTTATAGTATGATCGCAATTATGCTAATCTCATCTCTAGCATTCGGATTATCTATGATAATTTAAGGCAAAGCACGAGGCGTCCACACTACTGTGGGCGCTCTTTTTTAGCCTTTAACCCTTTAAATGACTGCTTTATTTCTAAATACCTGTCCATTTCCTCTATAAACTGATAGAGGGCTGCCTGAGCGATAAATTGCTCGTGGCTTTGTGGTAAAGGAAGCTGAGAAAAATCGCGCTTAACATGTTCGAGCTTTTCGCGGTACTGACTAGCCGTATTCCCCGAATGAACATGCTCACCTAGGTCTTGTAAAAAATCTGCCACAATTTCAGCCTCTTGTACTATAACAGGTAATGTCGTCACTTTGGGTAGCACTCTTTCGATAATTTCTAGCTGCTGCTCTCGCATATCGAAATATACATAGTAATCATTTTTACGTCTTGTAAAATGGTTTTGAACATCTTTAAACGCTAATGATTTTGCCTCTTCTAGTGCTTTGATTGCATCGATAATTTCTTGGCCGTTCCACAACGTATCTCCTTGCCGTAAATAGCTGGCAATTTCTAAAAAAATCTTACTATATAGCTCCTCTATTTTGACTCTGTAGTAATTTAATTCCTTTTGAATGTCTGGCATATACATATTAATGGCAATCCCTGTTCCATAACCGATAGCCATCAACGCTAATTCATTATAAACAAGTGTTAATGAGTAACCTTCAGCAGCGTAAATATGCATAATAATCACGACACTGGAGATAAATCCATCCGCAACCTTTAAAGATACAATGGTAGGAATAAAGAGTATAAGCATGCCTGCTAGTGTAAGTGGATGATAAGCAAATAACTCAAAGCTTACAAAGGCAAAAAGCATTGCTACAATACTTGCAACCAATCGTGTATAGGCTGCATAAATGGATTTCTTTTTTGTTGGTTGCACACATAATATGGTTAGAATACCAGCAGATGCATATGAGGCTAAATCAAAATACTGTGCAATGGCAATAGCGATGGCCGCACCAATTGCTGTTTTTAAAGTTCGATAGCCGATTGAAAACTTCTTCAGGCCGACTGCCTCCCATCCTTTAGTACTCTTCACTCATTCAGCTAATTATTTAGCCAATATTACAAAAATTTTAATAATAATGAAACTATCTATACATGAGGATCAGTAGGAAGCCTACATAGATAGCATGATCTATGAGGCTTTTCTACTTGGTTGAAAATGATTTTTCTTATGCAAGAATAGACTTAAAGTTCGTCACAATATTCTTCAAAGTTTGCTTGTAAATTTGTCACAACTGACATTGGGTCATGCCCTTCAATTTCATAGCGTCCCACTTCTGCGACAACTTGTCCATCTTTTAATAGAACGAATGATGGTGATGAAGGTAGATGATCTTCTCCAAAATGGTAACGCGCTGCTGCAGTTGCCTCTTTATCTTGCCCTGCAAACACTGTTACTAAATGGTCTGGACGTTTATCATAATGAACGCATTGTGCTGCTGCTGGACGAGCGATACCACCCGCACAACCACACACTGAGTTCACCATTACTAATGTTGTACCTGGACGAGCAAACGCCTCTTCTACAGCTTCTGGTGTTGTTAATTGTTCATAA
This sequence comes from Lysinibacillus sp. LK3, assembly GCF_001043675.1. NCBI lineage: Bacteria > Bacillati > Bacillota > Bacilli > Caryophanales > Bacillaceae > Lysinibacillus > Lysinibacillus sp. LK3. The sequence continues at coordinate 305,073 of NZ_LDUJ01000014.1, read as the reverse complement.
CCAGCTGCCTCAATTTCAGCACGTGCTGTTTTTAAAATTTCCTGCATAAATAAATCGTAATCCATATTCATATAGCGATAGCTCCTTTCAAGTTCGCGCCAATTTAGTTATATTTCAGATAGTAGATTTTTGACGCTTATCCATCTCTTATCATAGCAGTTTGCAAGCAATTTGTGCACCTACTTGCTCAACACATTTCAGTTGAAATTACTACGATTTCAATAAGACTCGTTTACTTGTCTTCCTGCTCCTCGCTAAATAAACGATCCACACCTTGTGTAACTGTCAACTGTCCACTTAAAATTTGACGTTCAAGCTGTTGTACTTGTGCTTTACGTTGCGGGTTTCCATAAAAGAGATCTATTAAATGATCGGTAATCATCGATTGGAACCACTCTTTTGTTTGTTGCTGGCGTCGGGTAGCCCAATAGTGATTTGCTTCTACGATTTGCTTGAATTCCCCAATTGTTTCCCAAACCTTATCAAGTCCTCGATTTTCTAGTGAACTAACAGGCATGGCAGTTGACATCCAACCAGGTGTAGCAGGCTGTAAAAAGTGCAAAATTTGTTTGTACTCTGCAACCGTTTTTTTAGCTAGACGTACATTATCACCATCCGCCTTATGCACGACAATTGCATCTGCTAATTCCATAATGCCTTTTTTCATGCCCTGCAATTCATCCCCCGCTCCTGTTAAAACTAGAAGCAGGAAGAAGTCAACCATGCCACGGACATAGGTTTCACTTTGTCCAACACCAACTGTTTCAATTAAAATCACATCATAGCCTGCTGCCTCACAAACTAACATGGTTTCTCGTGTCTTTTTGTGAACACCCCCTAGGGTACCTGCCGATGGCGATGGACGCACAAATGCACTAGGCTTCTTAACGAGCTCTTCCATACGCGTTTTATCGCCAAGTATACTTCCTCCCGATAGAGAAGAACTTGGATCAATGGCAAGAACAGCAACTCGTTTCCCCATATCACAAAGCATAGTACCGAAAGCCTCTATGAATGAGCTTTTTCCTGCCCCAGGCACACCTGTTATGCCAATTCGGATACTATTGCCTGTATGTGGAAGAAGCTCCTGCAATAGTTCTTGTGCCTGTACTTTATGGGTAGCGTTTGAACTTTCAATGAGGGTAATGGCTTTTGATAAATGTGTGCGAGAGCCCGCACGTACTTGTTGTGCAAGCTCTCCTACATTTAGAGTGTCTGCCTTTTTCTTTCGGAACTTTTTGGGTGTACCATATTGCATCCCGTCGTGAGTCGCCTCTACTCCGTCCATGACAAATAGCGCACTTTCTTCCATTCCTTTATTTTTGTCCATTATTCAGACACTTCCTCATAGCCTAAACGTTTGTAGATTTCTTCAATAATTTTTTGTGCGGATACAGGAATCACTGTACCTGGTCCGAAAATGGCTACTGCACCGGCATTATAAAGGAAATCATAATCTTGTGCTGGTATAACACCACCCACAATAATGATAATATCTTCACGACCTAGTTTTTCAAGCTCAGCTATCAATTCAGGCACTAATGTTTTATGTCCTGCTGCTAGTGAAGACACACCAATAACATGAACATCATTTTCAACAGCCATTTGAGCAGCCTCAGCAGGCGTCATAAATAATGGAGAAATATCTACGTCAAAGCCTAAATCTGCATAACCAGTTGCGACAACCTTTGCACCACGGTCATGTCCATCTTGTCCCATTTTAGCAACTAAAATACGCGGACGACGACCTTCATTTTCAAGGAATTCTTCTGTCATTTGTTTCACTTCCGCAATTTGCTCCTCATCAGAGAAGTTTGCAGAGTAAACACCAGAGATCGAACGAATGACCGCTTTATGACGACCAGAAACTGCTTCAATTGCATCAGATATTTCACCTAAAGAAGCACGAGCGCGCGCTGCATCCACTGCTACCGCTAGCAGGTTTTCTTCTCCATCTTGAGCCGCCTTCGTTAAGCGAGCTAAATGTTTTTGAACTTCCGCTTCATCACGAGCTGCCTTCATCGCTTCTAAACGTTCAATTTGTTTTTGACGAACAATGGTATTATCGATATCTAAAATATCAATTGGCTCTTCTTTTGCTAAGCGATACTTATTCACGCCAACAATCGTTTCTGTTTTAGAATCAATTTTAGCTTGACGTTTTGCTGCTGCTTCCTCAACCTTCATTTTTGGAAGTCCCGTTTCAATCGCTTTAGCCATACCACCAAGCGCTTCTATCTCTTCGATTAACACCCAAGCAGATTTCGTAATTTCTTCTGTTAATTTCTCTACGTAGTACGAACCACCCCAAGGATCAATGACTTTTGTCATCGCTGTTTCCTCTTGTAAAAATAACTGTGTATTACGCGCGATACGTGCTGAGAAATCTGTTGGAAGTGCAATCGCTTCATCTAATGCATTTGTATGAAGGGATTGCGTATGTCCCATCGAAGAGGCATTTGCTTCGATTAAAGTACGTGCAACATTGTTAAATGGATCTTGCTCAGTTAATGACCAGCCAGATGTTTGGGAGTGCGTACGTAATGCTAATGTCTTTGGATTTTTCGGGTTAAACGTAGACATCATTTGTGCCCAAATACGACGTGCTGCACGCATTTTAGCAACTTCCATGTAATAGTTCATACCAATTGCCCAGAAGAACGATAAGCGAGGTGCAAATGCATCAATATCAATACCTGCTTTTAATCCTGTTCGAACATACTCCAAGCCATCTGCTAATGTATAGGCAAGCTCAATGTCATTTGTTGCGCCTGCTTCTTGAATATGGTAACCAGAAATTGAAATAGAGTTAAATTTTGGCATATACTTCGCTGTATATTCAAAAATATCTGCAATGATTTTCATTGACATAGCTGGTGGGTAAATATATGTATTACGCACCATGTATTCTTTTAAAATATCATTTTGAATAGTACCTGCTAATTGATCTGGCGTTACCCCTTGTTCTTCTGCTGCTACAATATAGAATGCAAGGACGGGTAATACGGCACCATTCATTGTCATTGAAACTGACATTTGGTCTAACGGGATTTGATCGAAAAGGATTTTCATATCCTCAACTGAGTCAATCGCAACCCCAGCTTTTCCTACGTCCCCTGTTACACGTGGATGATCAGAGTCATAGCCTCGGTGTGTTGCTAAATCAAACGCGACAGAAAGACCTTTTTGTCCCATGGCCAAATTTCGTTTGTAAAAGGCATTGGATTCTTCAGCAGTTGAGAAACCAGCGTATTGCCGAACCGTCCATGGACGTGCTACATACATAGTAGGGTATGGTCCACGTGTGTTGGGTGCAATCCCTGCCACATCATTTAGATGTTTAGCCTCTTTAATATCTTCTTTTGTGTAAATATCTTTAATTTCAATCCCCTCATTTGTCATGAACTTATCTTCAGACGCTTGAGGTGCTTCAGCTGTTAAAACCTTTTCTATTTCTATTGCATTAAAATTTGGCTTGCTCATCGTTGGACCTCCTTCATGCTCGCAAACACGGACTGTAATTTTTCAATGATGTTTTGTCCTGCGAAAATAAAGCCGTTTAAGCCATTTGCTAACCATGCTTCTTCTTCGTCTTTAAATTTGCCCGCTACATCTACAAGCACATTCGCTGGTTTTTCAGCTAAAATGACTGATACAAATGCTTTTGTATCATCATCATTGCCTGCAATCACTACATACTTAGCCTCTGTCGCCTTCAGCCAAGCTACTGCCTCTTCTACAGTTGTCACTGGCTCACTTTTTTCTGGTACAAGACCCACTGTGTTTAAGAAGCCCGCTACAAAATCTGCGCGTGGTTTAGAGCTTTTTAATGATCCTAATGCTAAAATACCTGTTTTTACATCTGCTGCTGTCATGTCTGCACGTAAGTCCTCAAATGGAGCAGCGATACGCTTAATATCAGCAAATAATGGATTTGTATCCTGTTCAAGAATATCAGCTGGATTAGCATAAATATTCGTTCCAATTAATGATTGCTTACGTGTTTGGGCAGCTTTGATGCGTTTTTGATAGGATGCTTCCACTTCTTCTGCAAGCTTGCCAGAGGCTGTATATTCATCGATACCGCCAGCTGCCTGGATGTCTAAAAATAGTGCCCATGCTTCTTTCACAAAATCTGCTGTTAACGACTCGATAAAGTAAGAGCCCCCTGCTGGATCTTTTACTTTTAAGACATTTGTTTCTTCTCTTAAAATTAATGATACATTACGAGCGATACGAATGGATTGATCCGTAGGTTTTGTTAACACGTCATGTGGATGAACCGTAAAGAGATCAGCACCACCGATTAAACCAGAAAGCGCTTCATTTGAAGAGCGTAATAAATTTACATACACATCTAATTTAGAAAAGCTTCTTAATGATGTTTCAGCAACAGTAGGGATTTTGATATGATCTGTTACGCCATAAGCGGATGAGAACGCTTTCCAAAGTACTTTAAAAGCACGTAGCTTTGCAATCTCCGTAAAGAATTGTGTATCAATGGCAAATGATACAAAGAATTTCTTCGAGAACGCTTCAAAGCTTTCTTCTTGTTCTGCAAATTTGGCTGCTAATGCAAGTGCATAGGCTAATTCTTGTACAGCGTTAGCACCTTCATTATGATAAACAGTTGTGTCTGCACTGACTGAGCGCACGTTCGGAAATGCAGTCAAAGTGATAGGGTCTTTTGAAATCATGTAACCTTTAATGGCTTCTTGTTGATCTACTGGAATGTTGTCGAATACTGCTAATAATGGGTCTTTTGAATTTTCAATAGTAATTTTAAACGAATATTCTGAGAAATATGATGCTAATTTGACCAATACTTCTTCTGTCCAAGCAAAGCTCACTCGGCTATCAATTGTAATAACTTCATTGCCTCGAGCTAGACTATCCTCAAGCTGTGCAAAAAAAGCTTCGCTTGAATCAGCGTGAATTTGTTGTGCCACCTGAAATACTTGATCATTTTGTAGGGAACGGATTGTGGCAACTTGTAAATCAAGCTCTTCTCCAAGCTTAGCTACTAAACTTTCTTGCGTGTAAAGCGGCTGTAGTGTAACACCTTCATTTGTTTTTGTGAATAGTGACTCAAATGGTTTCCCTTTTAAAGCTTTGATTGCTGCATCTTGCCAGTCTGAATAGGCTGGTATTTCAAATTCAATATTTTTCATGTTGTTTGACATGCGGACGCTTAATCAGCTTCCCCCCTTAGTAGTTTCTATTTGTTATTCTACATGACAAATTGCGACTCGAAAAGCATAAAAAAAATCGGAAACCCTTATACAGCAGGTTTCCGACAAGTCATCAGTAGACTGACGTTGAAGATTTATTTGTATTTTCGAGTATTTCTTTTACTCTATTTAGGAATTTACCACAGACAAGTCCATCAAGCACACGATGATCTAATGATAAACATAAATTCACAATATCACGTGCAGCAAACATTCCACCTGGTAAAACAACAGGTTTTTTTACAATACTTTCCACTTGCAGGATCGCTGCTTGTGGGTAATTGATGATGCCCATTGATTGAACAGAGCCAAATGCACCTGTATTATTCACTGTAAATGTACCACCAGTAATGTCATCCATTGCTAATTTTCCTGTACGAACTTTGATAGCCAGTTCATTGATTTCTTTCGCAATTCCTTTAATGGATTTTTCATCTGCGTGTTTTATAACAGGTACAAATAAGGCATCATCCGTTGCTACTGCAATCGAAATATTGATGTCATGTTTTTGAATGATTTTATCTTCCGCCCACATCGAATTCAGCATTGGGAATTCCTTTAAAGCTTGAGCAACCGCTTTTACAAAGAAGGCGAAATATGTAAGATTAAAGCCTTCTTTTTGCTTAAATTCATTCTTTAAGCTATCACGATAAGTCACTAAATCTGTTACATCCACTTCCATCATCATCCAAGCATGCGGCGCTTCATGTACACTTTTCACCATATTATTCGCAATGGCACGACGGATCTTCGTCACTGGAATTTCGATATCTCCTGGATGAATAGGTTGTACAGGTGCAGCTGCTTTTTCCACTTGTTGCTGTGGTGCAGAAGCTGCTGTAGGTGCTGATGTCGTTTGAACGGTTGGAGCTGCTTGTGCTACATCATTTGCCGTTGGGATATTACCTGTTTCAATTAGCTTTAACAGGTCTTTTCGTGTAATACGACCACCCTCGCCAGTACCTGTTACAAGGTCTAAAGCTATATCATGCTCCTGTGCAAGTCGAAGAACAGCTGGTGAATAACGTACTTTACCCGTACGTGCCTCTTTTGGTGCAGATACTGGAGCTGCTACCTGCTGTGGTGCCTCCTGTTTCTTTTGAACACCTGCATTTAAAATAGCCGTACTTACCGTTGATTTTTTTTCAGGTGGCGGTGCTGGTAATTCACCTTCTCCCGCTATTTCAATCGAGCAAACGACTGCTCCAACTGGTAATGTCTGACCTTCTTGCGCAAGTAGCTCCGTGATAACCCCTTCAAATGATGACGGGATTTCAGCATTTACTTTATCTGTAACAACCTCTGCTAATGGATCATACTTTTTAACTGTATCTCCAGGCTTTACAAGCCATTTTTCAATTGTACCTTCTGTTACACTTTCGCCGAGCTGTGGCATTGTAATATTTTGAACCGACATCTTTTATTCCTCCCATCAATTAAGCCTAGGCGTCATTGTACCTGATGCAGCGCTAAAAACATTAAACGTAGACAGGCATTTAGACAGATTTTGACTTTCATATGTGCAAAGTCAAAATCTGTTGTTCCGTCTGAGGCTTTTATTTTTTCATTCAGCCTTGTTGTAATCTATTAGAACGCAGCAAGTTCTCGCATAGCACGTTCCACTTTATCAGGATTAATCATAAAATATTTCTCCATCGTTGGTGCATATGGCATGGCTGGCACATCAGGTCCCGCTAGACGTTGAATTGGTGCATCAAGCTCAAATAAACAATGTTCTGCAATAATTGCAGCAACCTCACTCATGATACTACCTTCTTTATTATCCTCTGTGACAAGCAATACTTTACCTGTCTTACTTGCAGCCTCAATAATCGCTTCTTTATCCAGAGGGTAAACTGTACGCAAGTCAAGGATATGAGCGGAAATACCATCCGCAGCTAGGCGTTCTGCCGCTTGTAAAGCAAAGTGGACTGCTAAACCATAGGTAATGACTGTCACGTCATCTCCTTCACGTTTTACATCTGCTTTACCAATTGGCAATGTGTAATCATCTAGTGGTACTTCCCCTTTAATTAAACGATAGGCACGTTTATGTTCGAAAAATAATACTGGATCTTCATCACGAATAGCAGCTTTCAATAAGCCTTTTGCATCATACGGTGTTGATGGAATGACAATTTTCAAACCAGGTGTACCAGCAAAAAGTGCTTCAACGGATTGTGAATGATAAAGTGCCCCGTGAATACCTCCGCCAAAAGGTGCGCGGATGACCATTGGACAAGTCCAGTCATTATTAGAACGGTAACGAATTTTGGCTGCCTCTGAGACGATTTGATTGACAGCTGGCATAATAAAATCAGCAAATTGCATTTCAGCAATCGGACGCATACCGTACATCGCAGCACCAATACCCACACCAGCTATTGCACTTTCTGCAAGCGGTGTATCAAGCACGCGGTATTCACCAAATTGATCGTATAGCCCAGTAGTGGCTTTGAATACACCACCTTTACGACCAACGTCCTCTCCTAAAATGAAAACTCGTTCGTCACGTTCCATCTCTTCTTTCATTGCTAATGTAATCGCATCAATATAAGACATTACTGCCATTACATGTCACCTCCGTCCACTGGTGCATAAACATATTTAAGTGCATGCTCTGGTTGTGCATATGGAGCCGCTTCAGCATAATCAGTTGCTTCATTTACTTCTGCCATAACACGCTCTTCGATTTCAGTACGTATCGCGTCAGTCATCACGCCAGTATCCATTAAATACTTTTCAAATAATACAATTGGATCCTTTGCTTTGCCTTCTGCAATATCTTCAGCCGTACGGTATTGACGGTCATCATCATCTGAAGAATGGGCTGTTAAACGATAAGTGACTGTTTCGATTAAGCTTGGACCTTCCCCATTACGTGCACGATCTGCAGCCTCTTTCACCACTTTATACACTTGTAACGGATTTTTCCCATCCACGGTCACTCCTGGCATTCCATAGCCAATCCCACGATCAGATACTTTTGCACAGCCTAGCTGACGCTCTACTGGCACAGAAATCGCATATTGATTGTTTTCTACCATAATAATGACTGGTAGCTTATGCACACCTGCAAAGTTCGCTCCTTCATGGAAGTCTCCTTGGTTGGATGAACCTTCACCAAGCGTAACGAAAGAAACAAAATCTTCATTTTGTAGACGTCCTGCAAGTGCAACGCCCACTGCGTGTGGAACTTGAGTCGTAACAGGAGATGAACCTGTTAAAATACGATTTTTCTTTTGACCAAAGTGGCCTGGCATTTGACGACCCCCAGAGTTTGGATCTTCTGCTTTAGCAAACGCAGATAGCATCAGTTCTCTTGGTGTCATACCAAAATGTAAAACAACACCCATATCACGATAATAAGGTGCAATATAATCCTTACTTTTATCCAGTGCAAAGGCTGCTCCAACCTGTGCCGCCTCTTGACCTTGACAGGAAATTACAAACGGAATTTTACCAGAACGGTTTAACAACCACATACGCTCATCTAGTCTTCTGGCCATTAACATTGTTTCGAACATAGCAAGTACATCTTCATTTGACAAACCTAAATCTTCATGTTTGATTTGAACATCTTGCATACGAACACCCCTTTCGTATTATAGAGAAATAACTATCTTATCCTATATCCCCACATTTGGATATGTTAGTTATGAAATTCAGAAAATTAAAAATGGATAGCGCGATCATCCACTGCTAGAGCAGATTCCACTAACACCTCATTTAAGGATGGATGTGGATGAATTGCTTGACTAATTTCCCATGGTGTTGCATCTAACACTTTTGCTAAGGATGCTTCACCAATTAAATCTGTTACATGAGGCCCTACCATATGAATACCCAAAATATCATCTGTTTCTTCATCAGCAATAATTTTGACAAAGCCTTCTGTCTCTCCATTTACTAATGCTTTACCAATGGCCTTAAACGGGAATTTACCAATCTTTAATGAAAATCCTTGTTCTTTAGCAGCACTTTCTGTTAATCCAATGCTAGCAACTTCTGGATAGGAATAAACACATTTCGGTACTTTTAGTGCATCCAATGTCTCGGTTTTCCCTGTTGCTATATGCTCAATAGCTGAAAGCCCTTCATGAGAAGCAACATGCGCTAATTGTAAGCCACCAATCACATCTCCTATGGCATACATATGAGACTCTTTCGTTTGATAGGAACCATTCACTTTAATAAAGCCATTTTCCACTTCAATCTCTGTATTTTCTAGACCAATACCTTGCGTATTCGCCTCACGTCCTACACAAAGTAATAGTTTATCAGCCTCAAAAACTTCTTCTTTTTCATTCACTTGCGCAGAAATGAAAACGTTATCATTTTCAATTTTGAATGTATTTGTATCTAAGCGAGCATTCGTAACAATACGAACGCCTCGTTTCTCAAGTTGTTTCGTCACTTCTTTAACGATGTCCGCATCTTCAGCTGGTAAAATGGATGGACCATATTCTACTACTGTTACATATACACCAAAATCGCATAGCATAGATGCCCACTCAATTCCAATAACACCACCACCAACGATTAGTAGTGACTTTGGTAAACTTTCTAACTGTAATGCGTGGTCTGAATTCAGCACATATTGCCCATCTATCGCTAACCCTGCCATACCACGAGGCTTTGAGCCCGTTGCAATGACAACATTCGTAGGCACAAGCATTTCATTTTCATCGCCATTGGACATTTCTACAGATATTGTACCAGGCATAGGTGAGAAAATAGATGGACCCAAAATTCGCCCTGTACCATGATAAACATCTATTTTGCCTTTTTTCATCAGTGTATTCACACCTTGGCTTAATTGCTCAACGATTGCTTGTTTCCTAGCTTGAACTTTGTCAAATTGTAATGTTACACCTTCAATATCGACACCATATTCGCTAGCTGTTTTATTAGCCATACGATATACTTCGGCACTTCGGAGTAACGCTTTACTTGGAATACAGCCTTTATGCAAGCATGTACCTCCTAAACGCTCACGCTCTACAATGGCTGTTTTTAAGCCTAGCTGAGCAGCTCGGATGGCTGCAACATATCCACCTGTACCTCCACCTAAAATGACAACATCATAATTTTGAGCCATGTTTATTCCCCCTATTGAGAAAAGTGCTAAAGGATTCTATTAAACAATAACCAAGTGATTTTTTTAACAGTCAGTGCTTTAGAAAAACTTTAGCTTTACTTCATTAAAGCCCTAATTTCTTGTTGAAAATAGAAGAAGTCGACAATGCGACTTCTCTTCATGTATCAACTGTCTAAATTAGCGACCGTGTAAAATATTTTTTTCATTTTTTAAAAATTGGCTGCGCGATTTTGCTACGCGAGCGATACGTTCCTCAGCTAAGCGGTTCGCTGCCACATATGTTGGAATGCCATCTCGTTTTGAAATAGCAAAGATTTTTTCAATACTATCATAAATGCCATCAACGCGTTTCATTGCACGTTCACGATTATAGCCATATAATTCATCCGCAACGTTAATAACGCCACCAGCATTGATTACATAATCTGGTGCATAGACGATACCTAATTCATGTAGGTAGTCACCATGACGTGAATCTTTTAATTGGTTATTTGCAGAACCAGCAATCACTTTCGCTTTTAATTGCGGAATTGTTTCATCATTTAAAATTGCCCCTAATGCACAAGGTGAGAAGATATCTACTTCTTGCGCATAGATTTCATCTGGTGCCACTGCAATCGCGTCGAAGTCATTAACAACTCGATCAATAGCTGCCTGATTGATATCTGTTACAACAAGTTTTGCCCCTTCATTATGTAAATACTCGCAAAGCTTGTAGGCTACATTTCCTAGACCCTGTACAGAAACTTTTAATCCTTCTAGTGAGTCTGAACCGAATGCTTCTTTTGCAGCTGCCTTCATACCACGGTAAACACCATAAGCTGTTACTGGAGATGGGTTACCTGAAGAACCGAATGCAGGAGAAATTCCTGTTACATAATTTGTTTCTTCATGGATTAAATCCATATCTGATACCGTTGTACCTACATCTTCAGCTGTAATATAGCGGCCATTTAATCCTTGAATGAAACGACCTAACGCACGGAACATCTCTTCGTTTTTATCTTTAAATGGGTCACCAATAATGACCGTTTTTCCACCGCCAAGGTTTAAACCAGCTGCAGCATTTTTGTAAGTCATTCCTCGTGCTAAACGTAATGCATCTTCAATTGCATTTTCTTCCGACGCATACGTCCACATACGTGCTCCACCTAGTGCTGGTCCAAGTGTTGTATCATGGATAGCGATAACCGCTTTTAACCCTGATGCTTCATCTTGGCAAAATACCAATTGTTCGTAATCATACTTTTCCATATACTTGAAGATTTCCATGAAACTCGCCCCTTTGCTTTGGAAAGTGCATCCCCAAATGCCCATCCAATCAAGTTTTATCTAACAATCTAATCTTCATAGCGTCCTCACTCAGCAAATTCTGAGCTCCTATTCGGTAGTAGGTGTTTAGACCCTAATACTCAAAGAAGAAATTGTTTAGTAATGGATAATATTGCTCCACTTATTTTTACAATACTGACAAATTCACAATTTCGCAACTATTATTACATATTCTTATTTAAGTAAGAATTTTCTAAACATTCAGTTACAATCGCTACTTTCTGTCCTGTCACGTTTTTAGCTAAAAATATTATATTGGTTTATACCCTTCCTTGACATTCCCCCATCCACAGGTAAAATTAATCATAGGAATAAGGAGGGGTATACATGGCCCGTTTAGCTGCATTTATTGTAATGCTTATTCCAGGTCTTATGGCTGCAGGTGGCATTAAATTTATGCGTGATACATTATTTGGTAAGCTCATTTCACCATTCCCATTTTTATGGTTGCAATTTGTAGTTGGTGTCATTTTCTTCGTCATAGGCTTTGGGTTTTTCGCTGGATTTTTACTGCATCGCGATCGAAAAAACGGAAAAGTAGCACCACGCTTCCAAAAAAAATAAAAAAAGCTATCCAAATAAGTCATGCAAGACTTACTGGATAGCTCTTTTTATACCCGCTGCTGAGATGTGATAACTTTATCAGGATAATCCGTAATCCAACCAATAACAGAAGGGTGCGGATTAGTTAAAAATGGTTCCGTGCCATCAATAGCATAAAAACGACATGCTTTTTCACTTGTAACACAGGCCTCCAAATATCTTGGTTTGTAGTACCTTTTATGCATATGCACACTATCAGCCGCTTTATAATCAGCTAGAAGATCCCATTTTATTTTTTTCGTAGCAATAAGGGCCGTTTCAAATTCAGGTCTATGCTTTTTTACGATCTCTAAAAGCTCATAGTGAAAGGATGAAAAATGACTACCTTTTGGCAGAGCCAAGCCTCCAAGAAAATGAATTAGCCCACTCTTATTGTCCAAGATCGTTGATTTTAATTCAATATTCAACGGCATCTGCTGTATATTTGCCCATGCTAAAACTGCCTCAAACGCTGGCATTTTATAGGACGAAAATAGACGTCTCCAAGGCTTGCCAAGTTTAAAGCGCAGAAGCTCCTCCATCGTACAATCGCTCACCAATTTATTGGTGCCTACTAACCTCGATAATTGTGGATCATGATACACTACAGGTAATCCATCTTTTGAGAATTGAATATCTAGTTCAATCCCATCAGCACCTAGCTCTAATGCCTTTTCAAAAGCTTGAAAGGTATTCTCTAATGCATAAGCAGAAGCACCTCGATGTGCAAAAACAGGGATAAAAGCTGCCTTAGACATTTAACTCACCAAATTCTAGTAGGAATTTACCATTCGTCATTTTGCTTAATAAAGATGATTTTCTACCAATTTGAATATAAGTTCCAGGGTGCGCCTCTTTTGTCACAATAATCTCTTCTTTCCCTACATGACGCATTTCATCCATTAATAGTTTTATTTCACGATCTAATGTAATCGCTTCAGCCTTTAATTTAGTTAAGGCTTGTTTTGTTACCTCAAATGACGCTGATTGTTCTTTGGACATTTGATTGAGAAAAGGTAATAAATTTTTCATGCTATTCTCGTGTGCGGAAATCTCTGTTTGCAATTGTTTTAGCTGTGCTGCTTTTTCCTGCATCACGGTGTTATTTTCCTGCTTATTAATACTTTCTATTATTAAATCTGTTCGACGCTCTAATCGGTTTCCTGAAATGGCCGTAACAATCGTATTTTTAGCTACTGCACGTCCCCCAATAATTTTACCTTTTCGTTCATCCACATATATCGAATGAGCAGAAAGTTGTGAACCTAGTGCGTAAAAACCAATATGAATACTATTAGCTGCAAATAAATTTGCTTCATTTACATGTTTAACAAATATATTGCCACCTGCTTCTACCACTGTTGAACCAAGCCCAAAGATGCCCCCACGAATATATACATCACCCTCAATGGATTTAATAAGCTTGGCACCGCTTACACCCTCAGCCCCTTCAATGGAAATATCGCCAGTCGCAATAACTGTATAGCCATTTGTTACTGTACCTTTAATACTAAGTGAACCATTAAATTCAAGGTTACCTGTTTCAACTCCTACATCACCATTTATAGGAAGGTGCCTGTTTACACCTATCATGCCTTTGACATCATCTAAAACGCCAGCAATTTTCGAGCGAATGACGATTTTTCCGTCTTCTTCCACTTCATAGGCAGATTTTGTATCATATTTGATAGGATAATCTCGTCCAGGTACAGCAGCAACTTCTTGACCTAGCACATTTTTCCCTGGTTTACCTAATGTAGCAGGAATCTTTTCACCTAGCCAAGAGCCTTCTGAAATTTCCGAAATAAAATTCATATCATAGTAATCCGCTTTACCGTCTTCACGAATGACTGGCTTTCTCTCGGGTTTAGGTAAGTATGTAATTTGTGCATCTATTCCTGCTATTGGTTGCTCACCTTGAGCAATTAAGAATGCTTTTCCTGGTTCAGCCTTCAATATATCAAAATCTAATATGCCATGTATAATTCCATTTTCATTGAGTGTTTCTCGAATTTGTTGTGTTAATTTTTCTTTATTATTTTGAATATAATCATGCGTTTCATATATAAAAACAGAGGCTGACATCTTATCACGTGCCACTTCTGCTTCAATGTTCGGAAGCCAGCGTCCAATTTCAACAGGATTGGTATTCTGGGTTGATAACACATTTTTTAAAATTGAAAAATTAGATAATTTCAGTCGTGGATGACTACGTAGGATGCTATCAAATTCTTTTAATGGGAAACCTGCGCTAAAAGTAAGCATAAATACCTTGCCATTTTCCTCAGAAATTTCGAAGTTTTCATTTCGAACTAGAATCAAGCTACCTCCTCCTTCCCTCTATATGTAAGTATATACAATCCACTTACATTTGTTTAGAGACCATTGTCACTACCGAGAAAGAAAATAGTACCACTTAATCATTAAAATATAAGACAATATTTTATTTACGCTAATAGATTATAGATATTTAGTACTAATAAATTGTTTGTTTTTGAGTTTTTTTATTAAAATTACCGATAAATTCAAAGTAATTCCATCAGGCTATTTTGAATATATCATCTTCCAAGTACAGGTATCCACGGGTGCTTCCCACTAAACTATAGGTCTAAATAGGTCTTTTTAACCAACAAAGTATTGATATTCCTTTCAATTCGGAAAGTAGAACCTAGTTGTATCAATTGCTGTCGATTCATATATTGCATACTTATTTTACCATCGAATGCTAAACGCACCTCAAATAGCTCTTCTGTTATCTGTGTGATTTCGAGCGAATTCATTCCCTCTAATTGAAAATTTATACTTTTTATTGTAATCACCTACTATAAGTTTGTAGAAAGGTCTCAAATGATTTACTCTTCATCTTTAGAATATGACGTTAAATCCACTATACATGTATATATCGCGTATTTTTAGCTGATTTGACGTTCTTTTAACGATTTCAATGTTAAAGGTCAGCCACAGAAATTTCCACAGTATTTGTTCAAGTAACAAAAAAAGCGCCCCTTTAAACTATAGATTTAAAAAGGCGCTATACTATGCGAAGTATAATTGCTGTATATGTTAATGATATATATCGGTACTAGCTAGCCATCATATCAATACGAATTTTGTCTGCGATCATGGCGATGAATTCGCTATTTGTTGGTTTGGATTTCAAGTGATGGACTGTATAGCCAAACATTGACGAAATGGATTCATAATTGCCACGATTCCAGGCTACCTCTATGGCGTGACGAATCGCACGTTCCACGCGGGATGGTGTCGTATTAAATTTTTTAGCGATTTCTGGATATAAAATTTTTGTCACAGATCCTAATAATTCAATATCCTCAAAGACCATTTGAATGGCTTCACGCAAATAGGAGTAGCCCTTAATATGTGCAGGTACACCGATTTCTTTGATGATGGCTGTAATCGTACTGTCTAATTGATGCTGATTTAATTTTTGAGGTACTGTCGGTTGTAATACGCTTGTCTTTTTCGGAAGTGTCGCCTTCTGTCCAGCACAATGTAAAATCTTTTGTACCAATTGGTCGAATTCAAAGGGCTTTAGCATGAAATAAGAAGCTCCTAAATCCACCGCCTGTTTCATGACATCCTCTTGGCCAAAAGCCGTTAGCATAATGACTTGAATTGATGACATTTTCTCATTTTGATACATGGACTCTAATACAGCTAAACCGTCAAGATGAGGCATTATTATATCTAGAAGTAAAATATCTGGTGTAAATTCCTCAAGCATTTGTAGACATACTTTTCCATTTGAAGCAGTTGCAATAATTTCTATTTCGGCATGTCCTTGAAAATACTGCTCCATTGTTTTTAATAACTCACGATTATCATCTGCAATCGCTACTTTTACCTTTGTCATTTCAATTCCTCCTTCTGGACTTGCTTTGAACACCTCAAAGCGATAACCTAAACCCCTAAATGCCGTTTTTGGCACACTGTGGAATTTTCGACATTTTTGTTTTAAAAACCTTTTCTATTTCCAAAAATGAGTATGTAGTCCGATACTTTCTTTTAATATCGACAAGTTACGCTAAATGACGCGACTTGTCGAATGCTCTTATAACTTATTTTAGATAAATTTAGTAGATAAAACTACAGTTTTTTTAAATATCATGCCTTCTTCAGGAAATTACCGGAAATACATGTTGGATTCGATGAAATAAGGGTAAAAAATCCGTGTAGTTTCCCGCGGCTTTTGTCCTGCCTGGGGAAAATTAAACGGATTTTTACCTTTCATACCTTTTTATGAAGACCTTCTTAACATTTCCGCTACTGTTAGCGCTGCACCTTTTTTCGGCTCCTCCACAAACATATGTGTCACAGCACCGACAAAACGACCGTCTTGGATAATAGGACTGCCACTCATTCCCTGCAAAATGCCACCTGTTTTTTCAATGAGCTTCTCGTCAGATACTATAAATTCAAGGCGTTCATTTTCCACTTTGGTAATTTCTATTGAAAAGGTTTCCACCTTACTGCCTTCAATGGCTGTATAGATTTCAGCTTTCCCCGTTTTTATATCTTTTTCATGCATAATTTCTATCGCTTTGGGTAATCTTTGTTGATAACCGTCTTCCCAGCGGCCAAAAATACCATAAATAGTATTTTTATCTATACTACCTAGACGTTCTTGATGCTTTTCAATGGAGGAAATTTTATAGCCAGGTTGGCCTGGTGTGCTTTTTCGGATTTGCTGAATAGAAGCTAAAAAAATGGAGCCAGCTCTAAAAACAGGGGCTTCTTGTAGGGTTGAATCGACAATTTGATGACCTAGTGCACCGTAATTTTTTGTCTCTGGATCAATATAAGTCAGTGTTCCTACTCCATCTGTTTCATCTTTTAAAAAGGAAATGACATGCTCTGCTTCTTGGTTTTGTAATTCCAATGTAATTTGTTGGCCTTCACTATTGATCGTCCATGTCTGTTGGCCATCTTTTGCCACAGCCTGCTTGGCATCAGCAAGAGATTTTACTGGTATATCGTTTATTTTTTCAATAACAGCGCCTCCTTTCATCCACTGATTGGAAGCTAACAGTACATCGTGTGCGACAAATACATGGGACAATTGAAGTTGAATTCCAATTGCTTCGCCCATTGGTATAAGCTTTTTGGCGGCTAAAGCTTGTATAGGCAACACTAATAAAAAGATGAGCATAGGCAAAATGACTAATTGACGCCAATGACGATTCATACGACACCTCCTTTTCATTTTTGTCTTTTTACTATGTGTTGTTGTGACGTTCTTATAAGCGGTAAATATTTGCGCAAAATGAAAAAAGCCAGAAACAGCTGAAACTGTTTCTGGAATAATGGTTAACGCATTTGTTTTTTTCGTTCATCTGCCATTTTTAAAAGCTCCGTGGCATGCTGTAGTGTCAACGCTGTAATTTCCGTTCCAGACATCATACGGCTAACTTCCTCTATACGAGCATCTTGATCAATCTCTGATAAGGAAGTAAACGTTCGATCATGCTCGACTTCTTTTTTAATGAAGTAATGATGATCAGCCATCGCTGCAACTTGAGGTAAATGTGAAATACATAAAACTTGAGAATTAACAGAAATCGCGGCAATTTTCTCTGCAATCGCCTGCGCAACCCGACCACTGACACCTGTATCCACCTCATCAAAGATAATGGAAGTAATTCCATTGGAAGAAGAGAAAATGGTTTTCAACGCTAGCATCATTCGTGATAATTCTCCACCTGATGCAATTTTCGGTAAAGACTTTGGTGGTTCCCCAACGTTTGTGGAAATGTAGAAGATAATTTGATCTTTCCCATTGGCATCAAAATAGGGTAATTCATCGAAATTGACAATAAATTTTGCTTTTTCCATATGTAATTCACGTAACTCTGCCATAATTGCTTCACTCAATTGTTGTGCTGCAGCTTTACGTACAGTTGAAAGTTCACTAGCCAGCTCATTGAGTACAGCTTCCATCTCTATCACACGTCGTTCTTTCACCTGCAAAATCTCATCACGATTCAACAGCTCATTTAACTCGTTTTTAATTTTTTCATAATAAGCCAAGATCTCTTCCACTGTCGTACCATATTTGCGTTTTAAAGTTTGCAACAACGCTAAACGCTGCTCAACCTCGTTTAAACGTGCAGGGTCAAATTCCAATTCATCTAACACATTTTTGACCTGATAGGCTGCATCCTGTAATGCATAAAACGCAGTTGTCACTGCCTCAGATGATTCTTTGAATTGCTCATCAACCGTTGCAGCATCTTCTAAAGCACCCATTGCTGTTCCGATCCAATCAAGCCCTTTCGTTTCGCCCTGAATGGCTTCATAGGCTGCACTAGAACGTTCAAAAATTTTATTAAAATTCATCAAACGACGGCGTTCGTCTAGAAGCTCGTCTTCCTCACCTAACTTTAAATTAGCTTCGTCCAACTCTTTAATTTGAAATTGATACAAATCGATACGTTGTGCCATCAACTGCTCATCAATGGATATAGAAGCTAAGTCTTTTTTGAGCAAACGGTATTCATCATATTGGGCGCGATAGTTTTTTTGAATCGGCGACAGCTCTTCTTCTGCAAACTGATCAAGCAAATTGATGTGCTGCTTTTCATCCATTAGCTCTTGATTTTCATGTTGGCCATGAATATCTATGAGACTTGCCCCAATGTCTCTTAGTACCGACAAAGGCACGAGCTTACCATTCACTCGGCAAATACTTTTACCGGTATCATTCAAATCACGACGTAAAATAATTGTATCTTCTTCTATTTCAATGCCTGCTTCTTCTAACTTTTTCAGAACAGGATGAACTGAACTCGAAATTTGAAATAAGCCACCCAATTCTGCTTTTCTTGCGCCATGACGAATAAATTCAGTGTTGCCTCGTCCTCCTGCAAGTAAATGCACCGCATCAATGATAATAGATTTTCCGGCACCTGTTTCCCCAGTGAGAACTGTTAAGCCTTCTAAAAAGCTGACAGTCAAATCCTCAATGATGGCAAAGTTTCGAATACTAAGCTCTCTTAACACAAATTGTCACCTCTAAATCAAATTAACCATTTTTTATAGCATGTCTAATAAACGATTTTTTGTATTTTCACGCTCATTTTCATTTCGACAAATAATTAAAATGGTATCATCTCCAGAAATTGTACCTAAAATTTCCGGCCAATCTAAATGGTCAAGTAGGGAAGCAATGGCATTCGCATTCCCAGGAAGAGCTTTCATGACTAAAAAATGTGATGCCCCATCAATACTTACAAAAGCATCCGCTAATGCACGATGTAATTTTTGGACTGGATTGAAACGTTGATCTGCGGGTAGGCTATATTTATAACGCCCATCCTGTAATGGTACTTTTACTAAATGAAGCTCTTTAATATCTCGTGATACTGTAGCTTGTGTCACATTATAGCCTGCTTCTTTTAAAAAATCGACTAAATCATCTTGTGTTTCAATTTCATGATTGGCGATAATATCCCGAATTCGTATATGTCGTTGTCCCTTATTCAACGAAATCACCTCTTATAAATAATTGTATATGTGTATAATCACACTACCATTTTCAACAAAAAAGCACAAGAAAAAACACGGCTCTATAAGCGAGCACGTGTTATTTTAATGAATTATGCGCTTCTTCAACGAGTGCATTAAAAGCTGTATATGCAGGTAGCACTTCTTGTCCAATAGGATTCACTAAATGGAATAAAAATTCAATATTTCCTTCTCCACCTGTGATTGGAGAGAATGAAGCATCTTTTACTACAAAACCAACCTCAGTTGCCATTGCAGCCGTTTTTTCCAAAACTTCTAAATGTACTTTTTTATCACGAACGATTCCTTTTTTACCTACTTTATCTTTCCCAGCTTCAAACTGAGGTTTCACCAATGCCATAACATCCCCGCCTGGCAGCAATAATGTTTTTAATACTGGTAAAATCAGTGATAACGAAATAAAGCTAACATCGATTGTTGCAAAATCAGGTAAACCTTCTGATAAATCAGCTGCCGTGGTGTAGCGAAAATTCGTTTTCTCCATTACTGTCACTCGTTCATCAGAGCGAATTTTCCATGCTAATTGGTTCGAGCCAACATCTAGTGCATAGCAATGTCTTGCACCATGTTGTAAGGCACAATCTGTAAAGCCACCTGTAGAGGAGCCAATGTCAAGCATTAGCTTCCCTTCTACAGACATATCAAAAATTTGTAGCGCCTTTTCTAATTTAAGGCCTCCACGACTCACATATTTTAAATCTGAGCCCTTTACTTGTAGCGGTGCTTCGACGGCAATTTTCTCGCCTGCCTTATCAATTCGTATTTCATTTGAAAAGACAAGGCCTGCCATAATGGACCGTTTTGCTTTTTCTCTTGTTTCACATAGTCCACGCTCTACAAGTAAAATATCTACACGTTCTTTTGGTTGTTTTGTCATTATTTATTCAAACCCACTTGCTGTTTTTGTTGAAGTAATACATGCATACGTGCAACCGTATCTTCTGCTGTCATATGAATTTCTGCGAGTAGCTGATCTACGTTGCCATGCTCAATATATTGATCTGGGATGCCCATTCGATCAACTAGTGCATTTAAATAGCCGTGGTCATGAGCAAACTCTAATACACCACTTCCAAATCCACCTTGTAGAACAGCTTCTTCAATTGTTAAAATCGGTTTTTGACTAGATAATATACGGTGTAGCATATCCTCATCCATCGGTTTGATAAAGCGAGCATTGACCACTTCAATATCGATTCCTTGTTGCGCAAGCATTTCAGCAGCAGCCATTGCCATTGGAATAGTTGTTCCAAATGTCAAAATAGATGCATCTTTCCCCTCACGTAAAACTTCCCAGCTACCAATTGGTAAAGCTATAAGCTCATCATCTAATGGCACACCAATTCCATTACCACGTGGATAACGAAGTGCAATAGGACCACCATCATAATCAATTGCTGTTTTTACCATATGTTGCCCTTCATTCTCATCCTTTGGCATCATAATTGTCATGTTTGGAATATGACGAAGGAAAGCAATATCAAATACACCTTGATGTGTTTCCCCATCTGCTCCCACTAAACCAGCCCGATCAATACCAATAAAGACATTTAAATTCGGGCGAGCAATATCATGCAATACTTGGTCATATGCACGTTGCAGGAACGTAGAATAAATCGCTAAAAATGGCTTCATCTTTTGCGTAGCTAATCCTGCAGCCATCGTTGCCGCATGCTGCTCCGCAATCCCTACATCAAAGAAACGATTTGGGAAGTCCTTTTGAATACCTTGTAGCTTTGAACCTACAGGCATGGCAGGTGTAATCGTTACCACTCGCTCATTTTCATGAGCAATTTTACGAACCGTCTCAGCAATTAAACTACTCCAAGCTGGTCCAGTAGTCTCAGACTTCACAAAGGCACCATTTTCAATTTTATAAGGACCTGTTCCATGCCAATTTCCGATTGTATCATCCTCGGCTGGTTTATAGCCCTTTCCTTTTTTCGTAATAACATGAACAAGGACTGGCCCTTTTACTTTTTTCGCATGTGATAATGTCATTTCAAGCGCTTCAAAATCATGTCCATCAATTGGACCAAGATATTTAAAACCTAGCTCCTCAAAAAACACACCAGATACTACTAAATATTTTAAGCTATCCTTTACGCGTTCAACAGTAGAGGCAAGCTTTCCACCTAATACTGGAATCTTATTAATAAGTGATTCCAGCTCTTCCTTGGCTTTTGAATACTCCTTGGCTGTACGTAGACGACCTAAAACATTGTGTAATGCGCCAACATTTGGTGCAATCGACATTTCATTATCATTGAGGATGACAATCATATTTGTTTTTGCATGGCCAATATGATTTAATGCCTCAAGTGCCATACCACCTGTTAAAGCCCCATCACCAATAATAGGGATAACAAAGTTGTTTTCTTTTTTTATATCACGTGCTGCTGCCATACCCATGGCTGCTGATAAAGATGTCGAGCTATGACCTGTTTCCCACTCATCATGTTCACTCTCCACGCGCTTCGGAAATCCACAAAGCCCTTTGAACTGACGTAGTGTGTCAAATTGACTCGCACGACCTGTTAAAATTTTATGCACGTAAGCTTGGTGGCCAACATCCCACAAAAACTTATCTTTAGGACTGTCAAACATTTTATGCAGCATCATCGTTAACTCAACTACGCCTAAATTCGGCCCGATATGCCCACCTGTGACAGAACATTTTTCGATTAAGAAGGTACGAATTTCTTGGGCAAGCTGCTCAAGCTCCTTCTTATTTAAGTTTTTTAAAAAGGATGGACTAGTTATTTTATTTAAATCCACCTTTCTCACACACCTTTTCAATAAAATATTCACCGCAATTGTGTTTCCACCATTATAGCAGTGTTATCAATATGCTAAAAGTACGAGCACTTCATTGTTTACATATTGCAAACGTTCCCACCTATTCTAGCATATTCTTTTCCTTCAACGCCTTGATTTTCTCTTAGTTTTTACGATGAACTATATAAGCAGCAAAGTCACGTAATAGGCTGACATCTATTGGTAATTGATCGAGTGCGTTAATGGCATGTTGATAATGCTCAGAAAGCTTTTCTTTTGCTCCCTCTAGGGTTAAGAGTGCTGGATAAGTGCTTTTATCACTAGCGACATCTTTTCCAGCTGTTTTTCCTAGTTCTTCAGTCGTTCCCTCAATATCTAAAATATCGTCTTGAATTTGGAAAGCTAAACCAATATGGTGCGCATATTCTTTCAATGTAGCACGGTCTTGTGCTGATACATCTGCAAGTACGGCTCCCGCTTCAATACTAAAACGCAATAAAGCACCTGTTTTATTGACATGGACTTGTTCCAATTCAGCTAAATTAAGCTGACGTTGCTCCCCTTCCATATCTAGTACTTGACCACCAACCATGCCTTCTGCACCTGCTGCAACGCTTAGCAACTGGACTAGCTCAATACGCTTTTCAGCAGAGATATCCATGCGTGCTAAAATGCCAAATGCCAGTGTGTTTAATGCATCACCAGCAAGCGTAGCCAGCGCTTCTCCATAAACTTTATGATTTGTTGGCTTGCCTCTTCTAAAATCATCATTATCCATGCTTGGTAGATCATCATGGATTAAAGAATATGTGTGAATGATTTCAATAACCGAACCGACAATCAAACCGTCCTGAAGATTTTCACGGTAAAGCTCTAGTACCGCTAACACAAAAAGCGGACGAATTCGTTTACCCCCTGCCTTTAATGAATAAAGCATGGATTCCTTTAAATCTGCTGGTGCATCAATTTGTTCAACAAGTGCAAACATCATCTCTTCAATTTGTGGTGTATTGCTTTCAATAAAGTACTTTAATGGCTCATTCATTTCCTAATTCTCTCCCTTTAGTGGATCAAATGCTGTTGTTTCACCAGTCTCTTGGACAATTGATACAAGCTGCTCCTCAGCATGTTGCAGCTTACTATGGCAAAACTTTGATAGCTCCATTCCTTGCTTGTATAAATCAATCGCATTTTCCAATGGCACATCACCCTGTTCTAACTGGCGAACGATTTCTTCTAGTGCCGTCATGGCTTCTGCAAATGTTTGTTGTTTTTCAGTCACAACAATTCCCCCTCATTCTTTGGCAAGATATTCGTCACGTTAGCCACAACCTTTCCATCATGGAAAGTCAGTGTCAGTTGATCTTGCTTTTGCACCTCAGTGGATGATTTGATCATTTGCTGATCTTTATATGCTACTGTAAATCCTCTTGTTAGAATGGACAGTGGATTTAAAGCTTCTAATGTTCTAACGGTTGACTCAAATTGTTGTTGCTTTTTTGCCACATAATACGTTGTAGCACGTGATAATTGTTGAACGCGCGCTTCAAGCTCTCTCTGATGAAAAGCAAGTGCCTTTTTGGGTGAATGTTGCTCCACCGTACTATGTAATTGTTGAAGTTGTGCAGCTTTTTTCATCAAGCTCACTTGCATTGCTGCCTGTAATCCTGACTCAAGCTGTGCCAATCTTTCTGTAAAAGGTCGATAAAGTCTTTCTGGCATTGACAATGGATAAGACTGCTGGAGCTTATTTAGACGTTGTCGCTCTGCCATAAGTTGCGACCTAACAATTTGATGTAGCTGTGATTTCTGCGTAAGCACGCGTTGGTAGAGATCCGCTTGATCGGGCACAGCCAACTCAGCAGCAGCTGTTGGAGTAGGTGCACGTAAATCGGCTACATAATCGGCAATCGTTGTATCTGTTTCATGGCCAACCGCACTTATAATAGGAATTCGGCTTTCAAAAATAGCTCTTGCCACAATTTCTTCATTAAAAGCCCATAAATCCTCGATGGAGCCTCCTCCTCGCCCGACAATCAACACATCACAGCTTGCCTCTTGATTAGCACGTTGAATATTTTGCACAATATTCGGTGCAGCCTGAGCTCCTTGTACAAGTGTTGGATAAATCAAAATTTCAGCAAGTGGGTAACGCCTCTTTAAGGTTGAACAAATATCCCGTATAGCTGCACCAGTTGTTGACGTGAGCACACCAATTTTTTCAGGAAATTTTGGTATCGGTTGCTTCCACTCAGGTTTAAAAAGACCTTCTTTTTGTAATTGCTCTTTTAATTGATTGAAGGCAACAAATAAGCTACCAATGCCATCCGGTTGCATTTCCTGTACATATAGCTGATAGGTTCCATAGCCTTCGTAAACGTTTACATCCCCTCGGATAAATACTTGCATACCTTCCTTTGGTTCAAACGCTAATTTGGTAGCCGCTGCTTTAAACATCGTCGCAGCTATTCGGGCACCATCATCCTTTAATGTAAAGTAAATATGGCCGGATTGATGAATTTTCACATTTGATAATTCACCTTTTACATACACTTCACGCAAATGTGGATCTGCATCGAATTTTCGTTTAATATATTTTGTTAACGCTTTTACTGTTAAATAAGAAGCAGAGGACATGTTTTCGGCTCCTTTACTAAAATCAAGTTTTTCACAAAACTACACCTATCATAACATTTTTTGCAGTCGTTGACGTGCCAAAATGCAGTTTCGATAGAAAAAATGACTGTCTTTCTTCTATCGAAAAACAACTATAACACATTCCTACACGTTCTCACTATTAGAAATCGTATATTATGACAAATAACAAACAAAGCCCCATAACTTCATACGTTATGAGACTTTATATTTTAATAAAATAGTAATAAAAGAGTTCCTACAATAAAACAATAATACGTAAAGTAGCTAAGTTTGCCACTTTTCATAATGCCCATAAACCAACGCATCGCAAAATAAGTCATAATGAGTGTTGCCAAGAAAGTGGCGGCATATGGAAGAGCTAAGGCACCTTTATTCGGCTCGTCTAAAAAATCTGTAATGCCAAGGACTACCCCACCCAAACTTACAGGAATATAAAGCATAAAGGAAAAACGTAAGGCTGTATCCTGCTTCATCCCTACTGCTATGGCGGAAATAATCGTAGCTCCAGAACGGCTAATGCCTGGCGTTAAAGCAACTGCTTGCCCCAGCCCTACAATGATGGCATCTTTAGCACGTAAATCTGCATCTTTCTTCTTGCCACGCATATTACGAATTAACCATAATGCAGTCCCTGTCACAAATAGCATGAGCGCAATCGTCGTCATACTTACGTTATCTGCAATAACATCACTTAATAACACCCCTAAAACGCCAGCAGGAATTGAACCGATGACAATATAGAGCGCAAAGCGAAAATCTGCGTTATACCGCTTTTCTCTAGTTTTCAAGTAAAGAAAAAAATGACTGATTAGACGAACAATATCCTCACGATAAATATACATAATAGCAAGTAACGAAGCTGTATTGGTTAAGATGGCAAAAGTAAAACCTTGTTCACCTAGTCCCAGCATTTCGCTAGCAATCATTACATGTCCACTCGACGATACAGGAATTGGCTCTGTAAAACCTTGGACAAGTCCAATAATGATATGCTTGACAATTAACATAATATCGATATTTTCCATAAAAACCTCCTCCTCAGTATGTATGTCCCAAACGTTACATTAGACGACATAATCGGAGAAAAGTTCTGAATTTACACAACAAAAAAGTCACCTCACACAATGTTGAGATGACTTTCTTCAAAAGGTTTTTTATTTTGCAAGCGTATTTTCAGCTGCTTGCACTGTGTTGAATAGTAACATTGTGATGGTCATTGGTCCTACACCACCTGGTACAGGCGTAATATGAGACGCAATCCCATCTACTTCTGCAAAGTTTACGTCACCGCATAATTTATTGTTGTCATCGCGATTAATGCCTACATCAATAACAACAGCCCCTTCTTTCACGTGCTCTTTCGTAATAAAGTTTGCACGACCAACTGCTGCAATTAAAATATCTGCTTGTTTTGTAAATGAAGGTAAATCTGGCGTTTTAGAGTGTGTATAGGTTACCGTTGCATCCTTTTGTAAAAGTAGTTGTCCCATTGGTTTACCAACGATATGACTACGACCTACGATTACAGCATGCTTTCCTACGATTTCAATTCCTGAATACTCAAGAAGCTTCATCACGCCAAACGGTGTACAAGGTAAAAATGTTTCTTGGCCAAGCATCATTTTCCCAACGCTTACAGGTGAGAATCCATCGACATCCTTCTCGACAGCAATCGTTGCAATGACTGTATCCTCATCAATATGTTTTGGGAGTGGTAATTGAACTAAAATACCATGAATATCCTCACGTTGATTTAAAAGCTCAATTTGTGCTAGTAATTCCTCTTGCGTTGTCTCTTCGGGTAATTTAATGAGTTCTGAAAACATACCAATCGCTTCACAAGATTTTTGTTTATTTCTCACATATGTAGCTGATGCCTGGTTGTCTCCAACTAACACAACCGCTAAACCAGGTGTCAATCCTCGCTCTTTTAAACGAATGACACGCTCTGCTACAGCATTACGAATTTCTTGACCAATCTCTTTACCATTAATAATTGCACTTGACATAAACCTTCGTTACTCCTTCCAATTCAACACATTATTCTTGTTCTGTAAATTTAGAAAGTACACCATTGACGAATTTAGATGAACTATCATCGCCAAATGTTTTACATAACTCGATTGCTTCGTTTAGTACTACTCTTTTTGGTGTTTCTGGCATGTATAACAATTCATATACAGCTAAACGTAAAACCGTTCTTTCAATTTTGGGTAGACGGGCAAGTGACCACTTTTCAAGATGCTGTTCTAATGTAGCATCGATTTCCTCCAAATGTTCAGCTGTTCCATTTACGATCTTTTCGTAGAAGGCATTGGTAGGTTGACCTTTAATATGGCCCATTGCTTCTTCAACTGTTAGATCCGTATTGTCTAGCTGAAACAAAACTTGCAACGCTTTTTCGCGTGCTTCATGTCGTTTCATGTAAAGCTCTCCTTCTTAAGTGGCATTAAGGTTTATAATAGCATAAAATCACATGAGAAACACGATTTCAAGCAAGTTTTCAATAATCTGAACCTTTTTCAAGGAACTTTTTGTTTAAGCCCACTTCTCATCGAAATAGTGGTATTCCAAAAATGAATGTTTCCTGTTCGTAATGGTATAATAAAGAAAAACGTTAGAGGTGTCACAATGCAAACTGAAGCTATATGTCTTAGCTGCAAAAAACATTTAAAATGGTTGACGGTGAAGAACAATATCAACAAATGAAGGAACGTACATTTCACCTATTTTACTGGGTGGATGCAAGCATAAAATTCGTTTTGATGCCATTCGAAACTTTTTTAGCTTTTATTAGTGGAGGCCATTTATGAAGGAACATTATTATACGATAGGTGAGGTTGCCAAACTTTCAAACTTATCGGTTCAGACATTACGTTATTATGATCAAATTGATTTATTTAAGCCTGCTTATATCGATACCTTCACCAATTATCGGTATTATAAAGGCAATCAGCTATTCTATTTAGACATTATAAAGTCCCTTAAATATATCGGCGTGACGCTCGATGATATAAAAAAAGCACTTAGATTAACCTCTGAGGAATTGCTTGATTTTTTAGCTCAGCAGGAGCTACGCATCAATGAAAAAATTTCACGTTTAAACGAAGCAAAAAATACCTTACTGAAAACAAAAAAGCAATTACAAGAGCAAATTGATATCCCAGTCTTCGGTGAGATTTATGTGCAAATAGAGGAAGCAATGCCCGTTCTTCAAGTAACCACTACTGAATTAACACCAACATCGAGCACCAGTACATACTATGCCACTTTAATTAAAATCATCGAAAAGGAAGGCAGTGTCTTAAACAGTCGTTATGGCTGTATTTATCCACTAGAGCCCTATAAAGATGTCAATGACATCATTTATGATGCTATTTTCACTCCCCTATTAACGGAGCGCACATTTTCGCAGCTTTCACCAAACATACAACAAACCATTATTCCTGGGGGTAAATATGTATGCATCGCCTTTATTTACGATCCTGATACTTATTTTTCATTCTATGAAAAGTTGAGAAATCATGTACTAGCTCAGCAGGAACTATTTGAGTCGCAAGTGTATGAGCTATACATGCCAGCAACGCTCACTATGGAACAAGAAAAGAAATTTATAGTAGAATTAAAGATTAGGCAAAAACAAGAGACACAAAATTCCTCCAAAAAAGTAGTGGCGCATTCGTATAACTCTCAGCCAGAACTCCCAAACTGATAAAAATTTTTTTAAAAATAAAAACAAATCTTTTGACCCTATAGTTACTATAGGGTTTATCGTATTACATGGAAATATTCTAGTAGATTGAAAACATGTATCGCGAACAATTAGAAGGAGAAGTTTATGAGCAAGAAACAAAATATAACCTTAGCTATTTTATTATCTAATCTTTTCATTGCCTTTTTAGGGATTGGTTTAGTCATCCCTGTTTTACCAACCATCATGAATGAGCTACATATTTCTGGCTCTGTTGTTGGTTATATGGTGGCAGCCTTTGCCATTACACAATTAATTGCATCACCAATTGCAGGTAAGCTTGTTGATAATATTGGCCGCAAAGTTATGATTGTTGCAGGTCTTTTTATTTTTGGACTTTCTGAGTTTTTATTTGGGTTTGGTCGTTCTGTTGAAATTCTTTTTGTCTCTCGTATGTTAGGTGGCGTGAGTGCCGCTTTCATTATGCCAGCTGTAACCGCCTATATAGCTGATATTACGACATTGGCACAGCGCCCTAAGGCACTTGGCTATATGAGTGCAGCCATTAGCACAGGTTTTATTATCGGCCCTGGGATCGGTGGTTTTTTAGCTGAAATTGGTACACGTGTCCCATTTTATGCAGCTGGGGTACTTGGTCTGTTCGCAGCTATCCTGTCATTGCTGTTTTTAAAAGAGCCAACACGTGCTACAGACAATGAAGAAGTAGCACAATCCATGTTAGGTAGTGTCAAGCGTGTGTTTAGTCCACTCTACTTCATACCATTCATTCTTATTTTCGTGTTATCATTTGGCCTCGCTGCATTCGAATCATTGTTTAGCTTATTCGTCGATCACAAATTTGCGTTTACACCATCGGATATTGCCATAATTATTACAGGAAGTGGTATTGTTGGGGCACTAGCTCAATTAATACTATTTGATTGGCTGACAAAGAAAATGGGTGAGATTAATGTTATTCGTTACTCACTAATCCTTTCAGCAGTATTAACATTCGCCATGACGATCGTGAGTCATTATTTTGCCATCTTATTCGTGACATTCTTTATTTTCGTAGGCTTCGATTTAATTCGACCTGCTGTTACTTCGTATTTATCGAAAATTGCCGGAAATGAACAAGGATTTGTTGGTGGCATGAACTCTATGTTTACAAGTCTTGGTAATATTTTTGGCCCAATTCTAGGTGGGGTATTGTTCGATATCAATCTGAACTATCCATACTACTTTGCTACAATCGTATTGGTGCTAGGCGTCATACTTGCGTTATTCTGGAGAAAGCCAAAGCATATAGAATTATAAAAATAGCGATACATCCACATGAACATCCTAGAGAAATCCATATAAAAAGGACTGCCCTTTGATGAACGAATCATCATTGGGCAATCCTTTTCTTTTTTATTCATGCACTACTGTTTCTTCTTTTTCAAAGTGAATACCTGTAATATGCACATTTACTTCTGCTGTTTCTAGTGCCGTCATATTAAAAATAGCCTGACGGATTTGCGTTTGAACTTCTTTTGCTACTTTAGGAATGGCATATCCATATTTCACAGAGCAAAATACATCAATCGCAATTTCACCAGTTTCCGTTACACCTGATTTAATGCCTTTATTGTGTACTTTTTTACCGAAACGTTCCACGACACCCGTCGCAATATTCCCACGAGTTGC
This sequence comes from Lysinibacillus sp. LK3, assembly GCF_001043675.1. NCBI lineage: Bacteria > Bacillati > Bacillota > Bacilli > Caryophanales > Bacillaceae > Lysinibacillus > Lysinibacillus sp. LK3. Next base: position 274,466 of record NZ_LDUJ01000014.1, on the reverse strand, counting down.
AGCAATGCCTTCTACTTCATTGACAGCAATCCCAGCCACAACCTCGATCACCTCTGCCGCTACCTCAATTTTTCCAAGCTCTTCTTTCCCAGAAGGTGTTGGTTGTACGAAAGATTGTCCTACTTTCTCTGCCATACAAATATCATCCTTTCCCTTACACATCACAAACAAGTGCTGTACTTACATTTATTATACTATAAAAAGGAAGGTTTGGCTGTCGAAAGCCGTTTTAATTTAAAACCGACTTTACTGATCCACGACATCGATTAAATAAATTCCCTTTTCAAATCCCCCACGAGCTTTCTTCTTGTGTACACGGGTCGCTTCTAGCTCCTCAAAGCTTACACCTAGCACACCGATAGCCATATGAATGAGCTCCAGTATGTCTGCGAGCTCTTCAACACTATCTTCTTTATGCTGGGCTTCGTAAAATTCTGTAGCTTCTTCTATCATTTTAGCCTTTATTGCCTTTACCAGCTCACTAGGTTCTAAAATGCGTGCATGATAGGATAAACCCTTCGCTTCAATTACTTCTAAAATTTTATCCCTCACTAGCTTATTGTATATTGGCATCCATTGTTTCACTCCTTTTCAGGGGGATGACTATTTCTTTCTTCTATTATATAGTATTCTTTCTATAATATAGAATTGATTTGAGATAAAGTAGAGGTAGAGTATGTTACAAAAATGGTTGTTTGGCATCGGTGGGGTTGTCCTCATGTTTACAATGTTTTTTTTATTTTTGGGGAATAGTGCTAGTGAAGATACATTGCTTGCGAAAAATATAATGGAAAAAGCAAATAATAGTACAACTGTAGTTTCACTAAATAAATTAACGGATTTTGATTGGGAAAAAGCGCAAATTTTTGGACCTTATACAACGAAAGATGCGATTGAAGAAACAATGAACATACAGTTTAAAGGTAGTATTAGTGGATTAGATGTACGGGAAGATATTTTCCTTCTTGTATTTGCGAAAGAAGGCCATGCGATAAAGACAGCTGTGCTTTACAGAAACATAGGAGATTATTCAACAAAGAATGGTATGTTAACACCAGATAACGATCTTCTATCTATAAAATAGAACTTTTATAATCTTTTTCACCAAACTTCAACTAGTAACGGTTTAAGCTTCTATAACGGTCAATCTTTCTTCTATGATTGATCTTCCTACCTGCAAGTAAGTCTTCTATCTAGTTATGCTTAGACATAAAAAACCTCCTAACTAATAATAGCTAGGAGGTTTAAACTTGCGAACGCTTACTTCACTTTTTCTGCTACACCCAATACATCGTTCTCTTCTAGGAACTTTGTATTGAATTGTGCTGATTTGAAAACGTCATTGTTCATTAGTGCTTGGTGGAATGGAATGGTTGTATTAATTCCAGGACCAGATACTTCGAATTCACTTAAGGCGCGGTTCATTTTTGCAATCGCTTCTTCACGTGTATCCGCGTGAACAATTAGTTTTGCTACCATTGAATCGTAATATGGTGGGATTGTATAGCCTGCATAGACAGCAGAATCAATACGTACACCATAGCCACCTGGTGTTATATACGTATCAACAGTTCCTGCTGAAGGCATGAAGTTTTTATAGGCATTTTCTGCATTAATACGGCATTCAATCGCCCAACCATTTAATTTTATATCATCTTGTGTGAATGGAAGCTTCTCACCAGATGCAATTTTTAATTGTTGTTGTACAAGATCTACACCAGAAATCATTTCTGTTACTGGGTGCTCAACCTGAATACGAGTGTTCATTTCCATGAAGTAGAACTTGTCCTCTTGATAGTCATAGATAAACTCGATTGTGCCAGCACCTTCATAGTTACATGCTTGTGCCGCTTTTACTGCAGCTGCACCCATTTCAGCACGACGCTCAGAGGATAGGGCTGGAGATGGAGCTTCCTCTACTAACTTCTGCATACGACGTTGAACCGTACAGTCACGTTCGCCTAAATGCACCACGTTACCGTAGCCATCTGCTAAAACTTGGATTTCACAGTGACGGAAGTACTCGATAAATTTCTCTAAATATACGCCAGGGTTACCGAATGCTGCAGCAGCCTCTTTTTGCGTAATTTCAATACCTTTTACAAGATCTTCTTCTGTACGTGCTACACGGATTCCTTTACCGCCACCACCAGCAGTTGCTTTGATGATGACAGGGTAACCAATTTTAGCAGCCCATTCTTTACCAGTTTCGATATCTGGTACAATACCAGTACCTGGAACAAGTGGAACGCCTGCTGCTTCCATTGTTGTACGTGCAACGTCCTTGATGCCCATAATTTTAATAGAATCAGATGATGGACCGATAAATTTAATGCCAGCGTTTTCACAAGCTTCAGCAAAATCAGCGTTTTCTGATACGAAGCCATATCCTGGGTGGATGCCATCAGCACCTGTCTTTTCAGCTACGCTAAGTAGCGCTGGGAAGCTAAGATAAGAATCTTTTGATAGCTTCGGTCCGATGCAATAAGCTTCGTCTGCTAACTTCACATGTAATGCGTCAGCATCTGCTTCAGAGTACACAGCAACCGATTGAATGCCTAACTCTTTACAAGCACGAATGATACGCACAGCGATTTCGCCGCGGTTTGCAATTAAAACTTTTTTCATTTGTTTTGCACTCCTTACTCAGCTTTTACAAGGAATAATGGTTGGCCGTACTCTACTAAGTCGCCATCTTTAACTAGAATTTCAACGATTTCCCCTTGCACTTCTGCTTCGATTTCGTTGAATAATTTCATTGCTTCTACGATACATACGATTGTTTCGTCCCCTACTTTGTCACCCACTTTTACGTAAGCAGGAGAATCTGGGTTTGGTGCTTGATAGAAAGTACCGACCATTGGAGATACAATTTTATGTAACGATGGGTCGTTAACTGATGGTGCCGCTGCAGCTGGTGCTGGCGCTTCTTCTTTCGCTGGTGCAGGTGTTACTGCTGGAGCTTCTGCTGGTGCAGATTGTTGTACAACAGGGGCTACTACTTCTTTTTTAGGTGCTACAGTTTCTGTAACAACAACATTATTCTTTTTAAGTTTTACTTTTGCGCCATCTACTTCATACACAAACTCGTCAATAGAAGAAGAATCCACTAATTTGATAATTTCACGAATTTCTTGAATTTTGAACATTTCTAACTCTCCTTATGAATTAAAATCTACTACAATAACTATTCTATATTTTTTCGTATCAATTTGAAATAGTTAAATGAAAATTAAGTAAATATGAACAAAATAAAAGGCTTTCCTTTACTAAGCGAAAGCCTTTTCATGAAGCTGATATATAACAACCTTTTATAAATTAACTAAAAATTTATTTTTTTCTTTATTTTTTAATAATTATTTGCACTGAACTTGACTTGCACATCATTTGCGCCTTCCATCTCTGTTTTTACCAAATAAATAATTTCGTTTGCTTGGGCTTTTGACAATTCCTCTGCCATCACTGTCACCGACACTTTTTCTCCCTCAGCACGAACAAACGCATCAGAGTAGCCTAATGATTTTACGAGCATCTCAAGCATAGCTTCAGCTGATTCACGTTTAATAAGGCCATCCATTTCATTATATGCTTCATTTTTTTCTTCGGCAGAATATTCTTCTGAGGCAATCTTTTGTGTTAACTGCTCACGAAGCTGGCTTCTCTCATCACTAACCTGCATACGCATTTCTTCAAATAAGTGACTTGGTGAAGATACTTCTTGTGTTATATCATTTGTTGCCTCCTGATCTGTAACACCTGTGACAGCTGTTTGTTGCAGTGTATCATCTGTAAAAATAGTAAGACCATTGAATTGCTTTGCTGGATCTACCAAATAATACACTGAAATGACTGCTACTAAACTTAATAATGTCATAAACCAAACTGTTCTTCTACGTACGCGCATTTACTTTTCCTCCTTATTTTCCATTGGAACGATAATAATTCGATGAATCGGTAATTGCATCACTTGACTGACGACAGCACGAATTTCATTTTTCACAAAGATATCGGAAGCACCCTCTGAAACAACGAGCATTCCCGTCACGTTTTTCGTGCCTTGTTCAGTCCCTCGAAAATATTGGCTGAATAGTTTATTGGCATTCTGATCATCTGTCATCTCTCCATAATAAAAGTAGACTTTAACCTTCCCAACACCTTCCATTGCCTTCAGGGTTTGCTCAAGTTTTTCTTCATTCGTGAGCGGTGAACCATTGTCGCTTGTTGAATTCGTTTGATACATAGGTAAAATGATGAAAATTCCCACGGAGGCAGCTATCAAAATTAAAACCATCAATGACGTTGTTTTTTTTCGTGTCTTTTCCACATCACTTGTACATTGCCTCCTTTCATCTTCTCTTTTTCAAGTGTATGTACGCTTGTTTCTTCCTATGAATTGATAAATGGAATCTTTAATAGCAATTGCAAAAATACTAACGTGATGACCAACTTTGTCAGTGAAATTATTTCCTTATCATCCGTTAGAAACACAAAAATCTGACAGACAAACAGCAATGCCAATAAAAGAATCAATCTATCTCCCCCCTGCCATGACTTGTACGAACACAATGAGGAAAAAACAAGAAAACATAAATGAAAAAGCAATTAAAAATGATACAGCACATAAAGTAAATAGTGATTTGCTAACTTGATCTAGTAGTCTACAAATATCATCAAAGGCAATCGGTTCTAAAATAGCAGCGAGCATTTTCAAAGAATAGGCACTAACTACAAGCTGCACGGTTGGGATAAAAGACACCGTAATGACGGCGATAAAGGCGCTAATACTTGTAAGAGAAGATGTAAATTGAGTCATATGCTGAAACATCGAAAAACTATCCACAATAAAAGAACCAACAACTGGAATATTTTCTTCAATTAATTTTTTGACGGGCTCTGCTACAGCCGCATTGACACTAAATGCTGCTACACCACTTGCGGTCATCAGTAAGACATAGCAAATAACTGAGGCCGACACGATGCTCATAATTGTAAAGCGAATCAATTCAGCTATTCGAGTAAAGGATATTTCCTTTACGATCACACTGCATACATCAAAGACAATGGCCAAAAGCACGCCAGGAATAAGCCACTTACTACTGATAATGGTGAGGACTTGTACAAAAAACAGTAAAAAAGGCTGCCAGGAAGCAATCGCTGTAATACTACTGGATAATAAAAAGCTTGATGTAAGAATCGGATAAAATGCCGTAAATAGATGGGCTAGTCCTTGTGCAATTTCATCAATTAATGTAAAGGAGTTGACAACAACAGGACCGATTGTTGCTAAAACGATAAGAAAAAAAAGTATCCTTGTCCCTTTTTCAAACTCTGGTAATAGCATGTTCACAATCAAAATGATGATGACGTAGCTGCAAAGCATGAGCGTCATCTTGAGCAAGAGAAAGAATGGGTCGATTAAAAACGATAATATTTGCTCCTGCAATGGCTTCGCTCCTTAGTTTAGCCTTTTTAAAATGGCCGACACCTCCTGTAGAACAGCCAGAAATTCTTTAAACCAATACAGCAAAATCACAATTTTCACCGCAGCAAAAACGATGTTCCCGAGCACTTTATAATTATGTTCTGCCAAAAGCAATGCCACCCACTGCCCGACATAGAACATACTTGCACTGATTAAAATAGCCTTCGCATAAGGTAAAAACGCAAGTGTTTCTAACAATTGTTTGGCGAAAGGCAATAAAAGCGTCGAGAACAACATGCCAAAAAGCAAAAAAGAAAACATCACACTGATTAGCGCATGGAGTGGCTGTATAACTTCTTTTATCAGCAATAATAAAAGCAGCATGACAACAGCGACGATGACAATTTCCATTCACATTACCCGGATGAGGTAAGCCATTGGAAGAAGGTTAAAATCTCATTAAAGAATAGACGTAAAAATCGAAGTAATTCTGCTGTCATATATAAGTAAGCAATGAAAAAGAGGAAAAATGAAAACTCCTTCTTCCCTGTTTGATCAAAGAAAACATGAAGAAGCGCAACGACTAGTCCCACTCCAGCAACTCTTAATACGTCTTGTAATTCCATTCCTACGCCCCCTCGTGTACAGCAATATATGTCGCTCTTCAAAAAAAAAGACCTCTATACAGATGTATAGAGATCTTCTACGATAAAAAATTATAATAGTTTGCTCACAATGTTTTTCACCGTATCCGTTTGCTGTATGAGGTGACTATTTTCACCCATCCACATGGATAAATATTCTGCATTACCTTGCTCAGCACTTTCCTTACGAATGGTAGTCGTTAGATAATTTTGTAGTGGATAGGGTGCTACTGTCGCATCCTCCATACGTTTCGTGAAATCATTTGCTAAACCTCTTGCTGGTTTACCAGTAAATGCAAGCGTAATCGTCGTTTGTTGTTCTTTTGATGCCAATACAGCATTTTTATAGAGTGGCGAAATTTCGCATTCATCTGCCACTAGTAAAGCCGTCCCAATTTGAACTGCCTGTGCCCCACTTTCAAGTGCCTTTTGAATATCCTCTTTGGTTACAAGGCCTCCCGCAGCTATAATTGGAATCGCAACTTTTCCCACTACTTGTTGTAGTAAGTCATGCAATGGAATTAATTGCAGAGGGTCAGTAAAAGAGCCTCGATGACCGCCTGCCTCTCCCCCTTGTAATACAACCGCATCCATTCCTGCTTGCTCCACCAGTATGGCTTCCTCTAATGTGGTAGCAGTACCAATCGTATAGACGCCATGATCTTTTAATTGTTTAAGAACAGCTGGAGATGGCAACCCAAATGTAAATGAACAAACTGCTACCTTTTCTTCAATCACAGCCTGAACCTGTCCTGCAAAAACTTCCTTTGATGTTACGCTCTGTACAGGGGATAATCCTAATTCATCGTAAAAAGGTTGCAGTGCCATTCTGGCTTGTTGTAAAACCTCGACATCAATTTTGGGTTCTTCTTGCACAAATAAATTGACCGCAAAGGGCTTTGTCGTTAATTTCTTCACTTCTTGAATAAACTGCTTTGTTTGTTCACCATCTAAGTAACCTGCACCAATTGAACCTAATAGGCCTGCCTCAGCACAAGCCGCCACAAATTTAGGTGATGTCACGCCTGCCATTGGTGCTTGTATAATTGGATATCGCATATCAAATGTTGTTTGTAGCATACCTTTCACTCCTTACTCTGATTGTAAACAATTCTACCAGTAATGACCATCTATCTGATGATAGAAACTTGATAGTACCTCAATAAAAATTAAATAGTGCTTCTATCTATTATCACATTAAATGAACGATTTGACAGTATATGTATAAGAAAAAAATAAAAACCTACTCTTTATTGAAAAGAGTAGGCTGATCATTATGCACGTGAAACGTAAGAACCCTCATCCGTGTTAATGATTAAAACGTCACCTTGGTTAACGAAGAATGGTACTTGTACGATTAAACCTGTTTCAAGAGTAGCAGGTTTTGTACCACCAGAAGCTGTATCACCTTTGATTCCTGGTTCTGTTTCTGTTACTTCTAATTGAACAGTGTTTGGTAATTCAACACCTAACATTTCACCTTGGTAAGATTGAATATGCACTTCCATGTTTTCTTTAAGGAATTTTAATTCATACTCAATAGCAGATGAAGCTAGTTCAGTTTGCTCATATGATTCCAAGTCCATAAATACATGCTCGTCACCTTGTGCATATAAATATTGCATTTTACGATTATCGATTTGTGCCTTTTCAACTTTTTCACCAGCGCGGAATGTTTTTTCATTCACTGAGCCGTTACGTAGGTTACGTAATTTAGAACGTACGAACGCAGCACCTTTACCTGGTTTTACGTGTTGGAAATCTAACACGCGGTATAATTGGCCATCAACAATAATTGTTAGACCTGTACGGAAATCGTTTACTGAGATCATTTGTGTTCCTCCAAAGTTTATAAAATAATGAGTTCTTTTGACGAATGTGTTAGTAGTTCATTACCCGTTTCTGTGATTAAAATATCATCCTCGATACGGACACCACCGATTCCAGGTAAGTAAACACCTGGTTCAATCGTCACGGCCATACCTGGCTCTAGCACTGTATCAGAACGCATCGATAAGCCAGGGCCTTCATGTACTTCAAGACCAATACCGTGTCCTAAAGAATGACCAAATGCTTCGCCATATCCTTTTTCTTTTAAGTAGTCACGTGCAATCGCGTCCGCTTGAATACCTGTTAATCCAGGACCCACTTTTTCAAGTGCTAACAGTTGAGAAGCAAGGACTGTATTGTACATATCTACCAATTTTTCAGATGGTTCTCCCACAGCCACAGTACGTGTAATATCCGAAATATAGCCATTATAAAGCGCACCAAAGTCTAATGTAACAAAGTCGCCTTTTTCAATCACTTTATTCGTTGCAACGCCGTGTGGTAATGCTGAACGAAGACCAGACGCAACAATCGTGTCAAACGAAGACTGAGTTGCTCCTTGTTTACGCATGAAAAATTCTAATTCATTCGAAACTTCAAGCTCGGTTTTACCAGGCTTGATGAAGCCTAAAATATGTGTAAATGCGTGATCTGCAATTTCACACGCAGCCTTAATAATATTAATCTCTTGTTCCGTCTTAATCAAGCGAATTTTTTCAATTAGCCCAGAAATCGGCACTAAATCTGCTTGAATCTTCGATTTATACAGTTCATAAGTGCCATAGCTTACAGTATCTTTCTCAAAGCCCAATAATTTGATACCCATATTATTTACTTGAGTAGCAATTTCTTCAATAATTGTGGCTTCATGCTTGACAATACGGAAGTCCTGAATTTGTGCAGCAGCCTGCTCTGTATAACGGAAATCTGTAATAAATACAGCATCATTTTGAGACACAATTGCTACGCCTGCTGTCCCTGTAAAACCTGTCATATAGCGACGGTTGTACCCATTCGTAATTAAAATACCATCGATGCTTTGTTCTTGAAGTGCTTTACGTAGCTTTTGTAATTTCAACATAATCAATTCTCCCTCTCGATAAATGTACGTAGTGCCAGTTCATAGCCTTTCGTACCTAGTCCACAAATTTGACCAAGGCAGGCCGGAGCAAGATAGGAATGATGTCGGAAAGCCTCACGTTTGTGGATATTGGAAATATGTACTTCGATAACTGGCACAGAAATACCTGCTATCGCATCATGCAATGCGATGCTTGTATGGGTATATGCACCAGGATTAAAGATAATACCATCATATTTTTCGTCCTCTGCTTCATGCACCCAATCTACTAGTACCCCTTCATGATTGGATTGACGAAATTCAACTGTAGCACCTAAAGAAGCCGCAAGATTTTGAACATTTTCTCGAACATCATCCAATGTTTCATGTCCATAAATATGTGGCTCTCGTTTACCAAGTCGATTTAAGTTCGGTCCATTCAAACATAATAACTTCACGCTTCTATTCGCCTCTTTCTATGTACTTGCCATTTATTTTATCATACACCGTGCATTCAGCAACTAATTTCAACTAGTGGTGCCATAAATATCCCCTTAAACGAAGGGGATATTTTGTACCTTCAACTTTGTTTTTGTGCTGTATGTTCCTTCTGATGGAAATTGGCGGTTTCAAGCAAGAAACGTAATAAACAAATAACGGTCACCATAAAGGGAATCGACAGTTTTTTAAAAGACGTAAGCTGTAATGGTAAATCTAAAGCAATCCATTCCAATGAGATGGTCACCAAAAGACCTAATAAAAGGGAAGAAAAAACAGCTGGGATGATATATACATAGCGCATAGTCATGTATAAAAATAAGCCGATAATAAATAGTAGAAAAATAAAAAAGGTCCATTGAAATAATTTGGAGCTTTCTTCAAACCAATTCCATTTTTTATAAAACCCTATCGGATGCCATTTAATGAGATGGAAATAATGTAAACCTTTTAAGCACAGCGCTAAAACAAGCGCATTGACAAGTGCTGTAATTGTCGCTACTTTCACCCTATACCTCTCCTTTATGCACACTAATTATTTCCTAAAATGTACGATTAGTGTAGCCATATAGAAAATTTACTATGCGTAACGGTAGAGGTTTTTCACTAAATTTAGTACAATGGTACAGTTGAAATATATAAAGAGAGTGGTGTTAGCCTTGAGCAATTCACCTGTATACGGGGGACAAGCACAATTAGAGGGTGTGATGTTCGGAGGAAAGGAACATACTGTTACAGCCATTCGTCGTAACGATGATTCCATTGATTATTATCATTTCAAAAAAGTACAAAAACCTTTGTTACAAAAGCTTAAAAAAATCCCATTTGTACGAGGCGTTGTCGCGCTAATTGAATCCGCTGGCTTAGGTTCTCGTCACATGCAATTTGCTGGGGATCGCTATGATGTGACACCTGGTGAAGAGGAAGATCATAAAGAAGAAGGCTCTAAACTTCAAATGATACTGGGCGTTGCTGTAGTAGGTATTCTTTCCTTTCTATTTGGAAAATTTGCCTTTACATTAATTCCTGTTTTTATAGCTGATTTTTTCTCAAAATGGATTGAAGGAAAAACGGGACAAATTTTACTGGAAAGCGGTATTAAATTATTGTTACTGCTAGCCTATTTATATTTTATCTCGTTAACACCCCTCATTAAACGAGTATTTCAGTACCATGGTGCAGAGCACAAGGTGATAAATTGCTATGAAGCTGGATTAGACATTACCGTAAAAAATGTTCAAGCTCAATCACGCCTACACTATCGTTGCGGCAGTAGCTTCATATTATTCACAGTGTTCGTTGGGATGTTTTTATATTTCTTTGTGCCTACAGATCCACTGTGGCTTCGTATTTTAGATCGTATTCTATTAATTCCTGTTGTTCTGGGGATCTCATTTGAAGTCTTACAAGCGACAAATGCCTGCCGTAATATTCCAGTGTTACGCTTCCTTGGCTACCCTGGCTTATGGCTCCAATTACTAACAACTCGTGAACCGAAGGACGATCAAGTAGAAGTAGCGATTGCTTCCTTTAATATGCTACGCCAAGTAGAGCAGCAACCTGAAATCGCTGCGACATTAAATCATGATTAATAAAAAAGGCAGCCCAACGTCGGAGCTGCCTTTTTTTCATTTTGTACTGCCTTGCATTTTCTGCTTAAACATAAAGATAGCGAGAATTGTCATAATTATTGTATAACCAATGACAATAATAAGTGAATAAAACACATTCGCATACTCTGCATGTAAGATAGCCCTAGCTGCATTGACTGCGTGCATGAAAGGTAAAAGCTGCGCAATCTTTTGGAATGGTCCACCAATCATATCTAATTCGAACCATGTTCCACTTAACCAAGTTGTCACATTAACAAAGATGGCAAATATCCCTCCTACCTGCTTATCTGTAAATAATGTCCCAAATAATAATCCACAACTAATATAGAGTGGTGAAATTATTAGAAGTGCAAGAATCATAAAGAGGATAGACTTATTAAATGGCAACCCTAAAAACATGGCGGTAGCTAAACAAACAAAAATTTGTAGCAGAGCTATTGGTAGTAAAGGTATCATATACCCTAAAATGTAATCAGCGGCAGACAAAGGAGAAACAAAAATCCTCATTAAAAAGGATGAACTTTTATCTTTTCCTAGTAACATTCCTGAAAACAGTGTGAGAAAAGAAAAACTAAATACAATGACGCCCGGTGTTAGGTTATTCATTGTATATAAAGCAAATGGCATATTTTTTTGCATAACAGAAAATAAGCCCAATAAAAGAATTGGTAAGCCTATACCAAATAATAAAGTGATTGGATCACGGACAATCTCTTTATGATTCCTTGTTGCAAACGCAGCTACCCTCACAATAACGCCTCCTCTGTTTTTTCCAAAAATACCTCTTCTAAAGAATGCTTGCCTGTTTCACTGATCAATTGTTGGATCGTGCCTAGTGCACATATTTGCCCATGATGCATAATTCCTACACGATCAGCTAAAGCCTCTATCTCCTCCAAATAATGGGAGGTCAAAATAATCGTGACATGTCCTTTTAAGTGCTTCAATATGTTCCATACATCATTCCTTGCCCGTATGTCCATCCCTAAAGTCGGTTCATCGAGGAACAATACCTTTGGGTTTGACATTAAAGCCATTGCTACACTTAAACGACGCTGGTAGCCGCCAGATAGTGTCTTAGCCTTGTCATGCTGATGTGGAGTCAGTCCGAATAAGGCCATTTTGTCATATACTTGTTGTTGTGCTTTTTCTTTTTCGTAGCCATAAATCTGACTGAATAATAATAGATTTTCATATACCGTTAAATTAGGCGCAATGGCCGTTTCTTGAGGAGAAATATTAATAACTTGTTTTACAGCCTGTGTATTTTGCACAATGCTTTTTCCATCTATTGTGGCATCCCCCTCTGTAGGTGAAAGGAGCCCACACAACATTTTGATTGTGGTTGTTTTGCCAGCACCATTTTGTCCTAAAAGAGCGAAAAGTTCACCTTGATGGATTTGTAAATTTAATTGATTAACGACTACACGCTCTTTATAAAGCTTTGTTAAATCTCTTATGTTAATCATCCTGCTCTTCACCTCGATTGGTAAGAATCGCATTAATTTTTTCTATGTCACGTTGTGAAAATCTATATTGTAAAACCCATGTCACAATATAAGTTCCAAGAAAGCTGGCTACGAGAGAAAAAATATTAGCCATCGTTTTTGGCATCCATAGTAGCGTTACAATCGGTATCCAAATCATTGCCGTTATGAAAAAGTGGACGAAATATTGCTTCAACATTCCCCAGCTAGCCATTTCAAAAATAAGTGCAGCAAGAGCAAAGGTAATGCCAATAACACCCGTTAATAGAATTTGAGTAATTATTGCACTTATTTCATCTGTAAAGTAAGCACGAAATTCTGGTACCACCCAAACATATTTTCCTTGCCCTATGCCCATTGATACAAAGAATTGCACAATTTGTCCCATCACTATACCGATCAAAAATCCACCAATAATACGTGTTAAAATGTCTTTTCGCATATTTATCACCTCAGATTCCTAATTGCTTCTTAATTTTGCTTACATAACGCCTAGAAGCGTATGTTTTCGTGCCATTCTTCAATTCAACTCCGATTGTACCTGTTCTACTAATGTCCATATGCTTGATCATGTAGCGATTGACTATTTCAGCATTTGAAATACGGAGAAACATTTGAGGATTGAGCTTTTCCTCCAGCTCATAAAGACGCAAACGTACCGTATAAACACCGTGAATGCTCTGGACACAAACCTTTTTTTGCTCTGTATAAATACGCACGATCTCCTTACTATCGATCAATTCAACGCCTTTATGGGAGAAAGCTAATAAAGTGCTTTCCGCTGTCGTAGTAATAATTTGCATAAGATGCTCAATGTCATCAGTCATTTTATCTGTGAGAATGATTACTTTGGGTTCTTTATATGTAGGGTCAATCGATATTTCCACCTTCATATGATCACTGTCCTTTCTACGCCTCACTATAAATTTTTCCATACATGTTGTAAATGGATTATCGACAACTGGTCGTTATCAAGGAATAAGTGGTAATCTCAAAGATTCTGGCGAACAATAAAAACACCCTTTAGATAGGTCTATTCAAAGGGGTCAAACGTACAATTTGGCTTACTTAGAATCTTTTTTTACTTACTAGTAGGGCTGTAAAATCACCCACCATATTCGGGAGCTTTTAAAATATTGGGGGTAAGCTCTAATGATTGATTGTTTTGAAACACCAACTAATTTTGACAAATCCTTCTGCGATTTCTGCAATTCACAAATTTTATTTTTCAAACATCTACAGATAAATAAACCTTGCTAAAAATGTACATAGAAAAAAACGTATTTTGAATGGCTCAAAACACGTTTTTCTGTGAATTATTTACTTAGGATATTGATAATCTTCTGTTGCGCATCCACTGCCTCAGGGATCGGCATCACAACAAACACATGATTCATCTTAGGATAAACAAAGGTATTGATTGCAACGCCTTGTTCTGTTAGCTTCTCATCAAACTGTATTGCATCTGGATATAAGCTTTCGTGGGACCCAATAAAATGAGTTATCTTGCCAACTCCTTGAAAATCGCCGTAAATTGGACTAATTATTGGATCCTTTAGAGCTTTATCAGCTGCCCATATTTTTGTTATGACTTCCATTCCTTCACTAGCTAACATGGGATCGTTTTCTTCATATTCCTGAATAAGTGGATTTTCTAAACTCATATCAACACATGCCGACAATAACATAATATCTTGTGGTTGAGGCAGACCGTCTCGCTTCAACAGTTGAATTAGACCAAGTGCTATATTTCCACCTGCTGAATCTCCTATAATGGTTAATTGATTGGAGCTTTCAATAGATACTAGAATCTCTTTATATAAGCTGAGCATCTTTGGGTACGTATCTTGATAGCTAAAATGAGGGACTTTTGGATAGATAGGCGCAATAACTTTTGCATTTAAGGCTTGTGCCATTTTATCCATGAACAACCAGTGTAAATTTAAAGGTTGATTCGTCCAAGCTCCACCATGTATATAAAGAATCACCATTTGTGATGAAGACTTTTGGTCATTTAAAATAAAAACCTGCATATCCTCGAAAGTTTGCTCCTTCAAAGCGCTTAAAAGATTGACATCCTCCCCAATCACATAGGGGTGAATATTTTCTGTTCCTCTTTGCTTAATAAATTGTTGAGCATTTTCAATACTAGAAAAGCTCTTTTTATTACTTTGTGAAAACAATAATTTTTCAAATTGCACACTCTCTACAGATCGTTCTCCATTAAAAATTTCTATACTCATGTTTTTCTCTCCTTTTATTGTTCATTCTGTTTCCAAACATGTAATGATTAATAAAGTGATGTGCCAAACCACTAAAACTGAGTATCGACAATAGTAAAATGCATCTTTTTAGCGAACTTTATTTTAATTCCACATTTTGAAGAATACTCCTTCTAAAATCTATCATCAAATAAAAAGACCTTCCTGTTGTAATCCCTAAATGTAAAGAGCATTGATTGTGCTGTATATAAAAAGCTGCCATTTTGAAACAAAATGACAGCTTTGTTGTTGAAAAAAGATGATGTCAACAGCAGAAAAAGTAACTTTGCAAGGTGAGAGGTTGATTTCCGTTCCGCCAGCGTCCTTTCCAGGGGGCGTCCGATGAGCCGCTTCACTCACTTACGTTCGCTCTAGGGTCTCATCTGTGACGCTAAATCCCCTAGGAGTGACGCTGGCTCCACTCCAATCAACTATTTTGCAAAATGTCTTTACTTTTTTCATAGTAGTGGAGCGATCAAATCGCCCATTATCTATATTCTTAGAGGGTTATTTTCAATGTGGAGATGTGATGCTTGACAACACCACTTCATAAAGAGTAGTGAACACCTTCAATTTACTAAAAAACTTTCTATAAAAAGGTAACACTTTGGTGGGTTGGAGTGGAAGGCTACTTGACTCCCGTGGGATAGAGAGACAGGCGAGCCACTAAACGGAGCGGTAGCGGAGGAAGCGGCTTGGCGGTCGCCCACAGGAAAGCAAGTAGCTTGCAACGGAAATCCATTTCTACCTTTCAATTGACTGTTTTATTTTTCAACACTAAGAAAGCTGCCGTTTTGAAACAAAATGACAGCTTTCGATTGGGTATCTATCCCCTCCAAACTACCGCTATATTAATGGAGGTGGATTTGATAATGGCGAGTAACTATACCTATCCCATTTTCTAACCTCTTCCACTCTATGAATGGGGCTAATCAATTTTGTCTTGCTAACATGTAGATAGTTAAGATTAATTATCCTGAAATAATTCATCTACTTCTTTTGATAAAATTTCTACCTCATCTTCTGAATTTGGAAATAGTGCTTGATTTGCCTTTTCATCTATTGCTTTATGTTTTTGCTTGTCTATTATGTGGAGTTCCATCATTCAGAGGTAGCTATACAAAAGCGACACGTATGTATTCCTCGTTCTTTAAGCTTTCAAGGTGATGCAATTCAAGGTCATCCATCGTAATACGACGGATTTTTAATTTTTTATCATAATCCCCTGCCCAGAACCTAATTAATTCAGCACCTTGCTCTGGTTGTATATGTTCCTTCAAATAACTTAAAAAATCTTCTAAAAATTGAGGACCCCAATTTCCCTCGATGCCGTATACAAAGGGTTTTTCATTATAAAGCCCTAAGTCATAAGGTGGATTATTCCATTCAAATATATTCAAATTTTCAAAAGCTGATTCATCTGCTGCATGTAAAACTCGTGCATCATCATCCATCAAATGCCACGACTGTGTTGGTGTACTCTCTGTAATTGGATATAATTTTTTTAATTCTCTTACTGTTATTTCAGCAATTCCTGTACAATCAACTGTTTGTAAAGCACTGTTCGCCACTAGGACAGAATATAACGTCATATGCTTGTCTCCTTAAGCATTATTCTAATATTCGCTTCATAATGTTCTTCATTTAGTCTCACTACTTCAAGTTCTTTTTTATTGTCATTCAATTTTAATGCTAAACTTTGAATGCCAAAGAATTCTGTGAAGGTATGACTTCCAATGATAAGATTTATTCCTTTAAATTGAGCATATTGAATTGTATATAAATTACATTCTCCTGTAATGTATACATCACATTTATTTTCAACCGCTTCCTTCAGGCAAGCTGTTGTGCCTCCATTTCCACAGACTAAGCCTACTCGATTCACCATTTTGTCATTGAACTGCCAAAATCTAACGGGTTCTTCAAGTAAAAATTCAAGTTTTGTTACGAAATCTTTAAATTCAATTTCTTTCTCATATTGAGCAATTCTACCGAAGAATAGTCCTTCCCATTCATGGGTTCTTTTAATAATCTCTAAATTCAATTTTTTTATTAAGCTATCATTTGTGCCAAAGTTACAGTCATCAAGTGGTAAGTGATTATAGTAATGGCTTATACCATACGCTGCTAGTTTTTCAGTGCATGCCTCTTTTAATCCATAGATTTCATCCCATGCATCATGGTGTGTTATCATCATGTCCACTCCATGAATTCTTGCTTCCTCTATCGTTTCAAGCGTTAGGTTAACACAGTATCCTATTTTATTCACTTCTTTATCTGCATGGTATGTAACCCCAGATTCATTAGCATAGATTTCCTTATTTGTTACATTAAAAAGTTCATCAATTCTTTCAACTATTTGTGAAACATCCATACTTCCATCCCCCCTAAACATCTATTCTCGATTTAACACTTCGTACCCAAATTAATAGGTATTTATTTCCATTTATACAAAAATACCCCTTTAGATTATCTTATCTAAAGGGGTAAAAAGTTACAACTGTTATTAAATTTAATTTATAGACCGCATTTCAACTGTGCGCCACAGTTTGTACATGTATTACAGCCGCCCATTTCTTCGACTGTGCCTTTACGGCATACTGGGCATGTATTCCCAACGTCTGAGCCAATAACAGTTGTTGACTCTAACGCTTGAATCGTATCTACTAATACGACTGGACGTTTTGTATGTTCTTCAACCAATTCCTCTTCAAATGAAAGTTGATCCATATCATTTTCTTCTGCTTTTAGTGTAAGTACTTGTGAATCACGGCTACCGTCAACATAGACCGTACCACCTTTAGCGCCACCTTTATATAGTCGCTCGTACACTTTTTCAACTTGCTGTACTGTATAGCCTTTTGGTGCGTTTACAGTTTTAGAAATAGATGAATCGATCCATTTTTGAATAATACATTGCACATCCGCATGCGCTTCTGGTTTTAGCTCCATTGCTGTAACGAACCATTCTGGAAGCTCTTGCTCATTTACTTCTGGATGACGGTTCAAATATTCTTGGACAATTTCAGCTTTTACTTCAATGAATTTACCTAGACGACCAGAACGATAGTACGTGAAGGAGAAGTATGGCTCAAGACCTGTTGCTACCCCTACCATTGTTCCTGTGGACCCTGTTGGTGCAACCGTTAATAAATGTGAGTTACGGATTCCAGTCGCTAAAATTTGCTCTTTGATATGAGCAGGCATTTTTTGCATAAAGCCTGTCTCTGTAAAGGCTTTACGTAAACGAGCTGTTTCTTCGTCTGTAGCACCTACTAAGAATGGGAAGCTACCACGCTCTTTCGCAAGCTCTGTAGACGCCTCATACGCAGTTTCAGCGATTGTTTTAAAGATTTCATCGACTAACGCATTACCTGCTTCTGAACCGTATTCTTTTTCACAGTAAATCAGCAAATCGGCTAAGCCCATAACGCCTAATCCAACACGACGTTCACCAAGAGCTTGTACACGGTTTTCTTCTAAGAAGTAAGGTGTCGCATCAATCACATTATCCTGCATACGAACACCAACACGAACTGTTTCACGTAGTGCTTCGTAATCAACTGATTGATTTTCTTTATTCGCAAACTGTGCTAAATTCACAGCAGCTAAGTTACACACAGAATATGGTGCAAGTGGTTGCTCGCCACATGGGTTCGTCGCTACAACACTTTGACCGTATGCCTTTGCATTTGTCATGTCATTGGCGTTGTCAATGAAGAAAATACCTGGCTCTGCTGAGTATGTTGCACATACATTAATTAAATTCCATAACTCTTTTGCTTTAATTGTACGGTATGTGCGGACTTTATAGCCCATTTTCTCCCATTCACGAACATCACCAACTTCATGCCATTTCGTGTTGTAAACGCTCATTTCTTCCTTTGTATATTCTTCAACAGCTGGGAAACGAAGCTCGAAGTCAGCATCTTTTTCAACTGCTTCCATAAATTCTTTTGTTAATGTCACAGAAATGTTGGCACCTGTTAAAAACTCTGGGTTATGAACAGTGTACGTGCCACCATCACGTAATTTATTTTCAGCCTCACGAATGATCGCTGTATCAAATCCACCTAAGCCTTCAATGTTTTTATAATTCACGATGCCTTGATACATCGCTTCTTCTTGCATAGAAAGTGGCTTGAAGTTTAATTTTTCTTTGGCTAGACGGATAATTGTTTCATCCGTTGTATTTTCGATCAGGTAACGCAGAATACGTGGATTTTGCATTTTGGAAATAATAAACTCCACAATATCTGGATGCCAATCTGCTAGCATAATCATTTGTGCGCCACGACGTGATCCACCTTGCTCCACAAGATGTGTCAATTTAGCAATGTCGTCTAACCATGAGACAGAACCAGATGATTTACCGTTTACACCACGAGCTAATGTGTTACGTGGGCGTAATGTTGAACCATTTGTTCCAACACCTCCACCGCGGCTCATAATCTCCATAACTTGCTTACGGTGATCACTGATACCTTCACGAGAGTCAGCGACAAATGGCATCACGTAACAGTTAAAGAAAGTTACATCTGTTTCAGAACCAGCTCCATAAATCACTCGTCCAGCTGGAATGAATTTCAAGGATACTAATTGCTCATAAAATTTTTCAAACCATTCTTGACGTTTTTCTGGTGTTTTTTCAACAGCGGCAAGGCCCGTTGCATTTCGTTTTGCAATTTGTTCATAAAATATCTCAAGAGGCTTTTCTAACACGTCAATTGAACGCGTAATCACACCCGTTTCTTGCTCTTGCGGATCGTCTAATGCGCTACGATAATCCTCTTCAATCAAAATCTCTGCTGTTTTTGTAGACATGTCCAATTTTTGAATTGTCCCTAAACCACGTGCAGGAAATTTCGGATCAGCTTTTACCGTTAATACAACAAAGTCGCCGGCTTTCAATGTTTTCTTTTCTGTGTCTTTAAACGAATAGCGATCGATCATGACAAGTCTTGATACACCTTTGTGTGTAATATGCATATCAGATGTTACGGGGTGTACCTGCGGGAATTGTTCAATATCTTTGTTTAACTGTTCAAATTGATTGTTTACTTCGGGTTGATGATTTGTGAGTACCATCGTTTAGCCTCCCTTGTTTTCTTCATTACAAAATAAATACACAATATCTTGTGTCGTTAAACACTACATATTGTGTATATGTCTTTAAAAAAGATACTATATATAGTTTTTTAATTCAACTCTTGCTTTTTTTAATAGATTCAGAACTACTTGTTATGACTAGGATTGAACGTTAAAAAATATTTTTTTCATACCATTTTTTACTTTTTAAAGTTCCACTCATCTGAAGCATATTTTTTTTCTTCTAAAGCTTGGACATATTCTAATTGCTCCTCAGAAAGTGTAAATGGTTTTAATTCAATTTGCAACGATTTTGCAAAGCCATCTCTAAAAGCTGTCACACATTGTTCAACTGTCACTGGCTCTTTTACAAGACTGTTGATGGCAACAGCCTTTTCTGGTAGCTTTCTACGCATACGATTCTTCGCTTCTTCACTGGAGAAATTAAATACGGATAATAATTTCTCTTGATCCAAATCTAATAAAATGGCGCCATGCTGTAAAATGACACCCTTTTGACGTGTTTGAGCACTTCCAGCTATTTTTTTCCCCTCTACGACAAGTTCATACCAACTTGGTGCATCAAAGCAAACAGCACTTTTTGGACTCTTCAGGTCCGCTCTTTTCTCCTCTGTATCAGGTACACTAAAATAGGCATCCATACCTAGGTTATGGAAACCTTGCAAGATTCCCTCACTTAACACACGATATGCCTCTGTCACAGATTCTGGCATATTCGGATAGCTTTCCGTCACAATAACACTATAAGTTAGCTCATGTTCATGTAGGACAGCTCGTCCACCAGTTGGTCGACGTACAAAACCTAAGCCTTGTTCACGCACAGCATCTAAATTAATATCTCTTTTAGCTTGTTGAAAATAACCAATGGATAATGTCGCAGGCTCCCACTCGTAGAAACGAATTACTGGTGGAATTAACCCCTCACTATGCCAATCAAGTAAGGCTTCATCTAGTGCCATATTAAAAGAAGGACTACATTTCCCTGAATTTAAAAAATACCAAGTTGTCATATGCTCATCTCCTACAAATATAAAATGATCCATCAGGCCCCACCTGTGGGTCAACTTTAACGAATATTATACTACAGTTCAAATTGCGAACGATTGCTTGTGTAACGAAAAAAGCGAATTCGCTACAACCTAGTTAATTTTATCAAACTCATTGGACTATCGCTAGCGCATCTTTTATAATAATAGAGAAGATAGAAAGGGGTAAGAAAATCTTGGACATACTTATCACAATCGGTGTCGTTTTAGTAGTCACAATTGCATATATCGGAATTAATGCACTACGACTCAAAAAAGCCGTAACCAACCTAACACAAGAGCAATTCATAGAAGGCTATCGTAAAGCCCAGCTGATCGATGTTCGTGAGCAAAAAGAATTTGATGCTGGTCACATTCTTGGTGCACGAAATGTGCCTTCGACAACACTACGTCAACGTTATAAAGAAATCCGCCCAGATTTACCAGTATATCTATACTGTCAAAATACAGGCCGTAGCTCACGTGCTGCACTATTTCTTAAAAAACGTGGGTACAACCAAATTTACCAACTTCAAGGTGGTTTCAAAACTTGGACAGGTAAAATAAAAGCAAAAAAATATTAATGCTCTCATCAAAAAAAGTCGTCTCAAAGTACTATGAGACGGCTTCTTTTTTAAAAAATTCAGAGTTTCTACTATATTATATCTATTTCAAATGATGCTGTACGAGCTTCATGTCATTAAAATAAAAAAGTAAAGCAACAAAACGCATTATAGTCCCCTAATTTGATACAAAATCTACTTTGAACGAGTTCGCTACTTGAGTCGGATCCTCATAAAAATGAGCGCTTTGATGTCTTTTTGGAGCGGTTTTCACTTATGTTTGAGCACTTCGAAAGCTACGTTGAACAATCTTCCAATAAACCACCTCATATTTAAAAACTCCTTCACGAAACACTTTGTATGACCAAAAATACTATTTTTCGTTAGAGATATGCCAGTTACGAACCCTATTCTTCTATTTTTCTGAAAATAGTTAAAATTTATTGTTGAATAATTTTAGAAGCACTGTTAGGATGTATAATATCTTACAATAATAATTGATTATCAAGTTAATAAGCTATGAATGCTATGGATCAAACTATAGCAGGAGCAGTTCTGGAGAGAGCGCACATTGCGTCGCCGAAGGGTTCACTATCTCAGGCAAAAGGACAGAGGAGTAATACAGCTTTTATAAGCGATGCTACACCATTTCATGTAGACATCTGCGAATAAATGGTATTTGTTATTCTGACGTTTTTCCGAGACTAGTGTCACAACTAGTCTCTTTTTATTTTTCCAGTCATAGTTTTTTATGCATCTTTGAGGGGGATTAACGTGGAACAGCAACAATTAAAACGAGATTTAAAAAATCGCCATGTACAGCTTATTGCCATTGGTGGAACAATTGGGACTGGTTTATTTTTAGGCTCTGGAAAAGCTATTGCCTTAGCAGGGCCTTCGATCATCCTGGCCTACTTAATTGTAGGGACAGCGCTATTTTTTGTGATGCGTGCCTTAGGTGAATTGTTACTATCCAATGCAGGCTACACTTCATTTACGGATTTTGCATCCGAATACATAGGGCCTTGGGCAGGTTATATCACAGGTTGGACATACTGGTTCTGTTGGATTATGACGGCGATGGCAGACATTATTGCGGTGGGGGTTTATACACAATATTGGTTTGATATCCCACAATGGGTGCCAGCCATTGGTTGCCTTGTATTGTTATTACTACTAAATCTATTAACTGTTAAGCTTTTTGGTGAGCTAGAATTTTGGTTCGCTATTATTAAAGTTATTACAATTGTAGCACTTATTATTATTGGTCTTATTATGCTAGTAACTGGCTTTCAAACTAGCTCAGGAACAGTATCAGTTGAAAACCTGTGGGCACATGGAGGCATGTTCCCAAATGGAATATACGGCTTTTTAATGGCCTTCCAAATGGTTGTCTTTGCATTTGTTGGTGTGGAATTAGTGGGGGTTTCAGCAGCTGAAACAGCAGATCCTCAAAAAAATATTCCTTCTGCCATTAATAAAATTCCATTTCGCATTTTACTTTTCTATGTAGGGGCATTATTTGTCATTTTATGTATTAACCCATGGTATGAGATGTCTGCTTCAAGCAGCCCCTTTGTCCAAGTGTTTACATTAGCAGGTATACCGATTGCTGCTGGTATTATAAATTTTGTTGTGCTTACTTCAGCGGCTTCAGCAGGTAACAGTGGGTTATTCTCCACAAGTCGGATGCTCTATAATCTTGGTAACAATAAACAGGCATCTCCAGCATTCGCCAAACTCAACAAAAACAGTGTACCAAGTAATGCACTCGTTATTTCTACTATTGTTGTATCAGCTGGTGCTCTGTTAAGTAAGTTGATGCCAGAGAACGCCTTTAGTGTTGTGACGACGATTAGTGCAATTTGTTTTATATGGGTGTGGAGCATTATCATCATTTCGCACATTATCTACAAACGAAAAAAACGTGCTTTACATGAAGCTTCAATCTTCAAAGCACCACTGACACCTTTTATCAACTACGTTGTGCTTGCGTTTTTCGCCTTTTTATTAATAGTGATGTTTATTTCTGAGGCGACACGTACAGCACTGCTGTTAACACCAATTTGGTTTATCGTTTTATTTATTATTTATAAAATGAAAAAAAGATGACTTCAGACTAAGCGCTGAAATCATCTTCACTTATTAAAAAATAGTCATATCCCATTCTGTTGCTAGCTGTTTCAGCAACTGTACACCTGCAACACTGTTTCCTATTGGATCAATCGCTGGGCCGTAAATTCCGATACCACAGCCAGTAGGAAACGGCGAGTGTAGGCCGGCATGTCCTGGAACAGCCGCAAGAATCGCACCTGATACACCACTTTTGGCAGGGAGACCAATAAATGCTGCAAACTTCCCTGAGGCATTGTACATACCACACGTTACCATCAAAGCCTTCGCTAATTTTGCCACTTGTTTTGGGAATAGCTGTTTCTTTAACAGTGGGTGATAGCCATCATTCGCAATAACTAGGCCAATCATGGCTAAATCTGATACATTGACTTCAATTGCACATTGCTTCAAATAAACCTCAAGCGCCGCCTCTACTGGACAATCTAAAAACCCTGAATCCATTAAGTAGTAGGCCAATGCTCGATTACGATTAGCCGTTTGCCACTCTGACTGGAATACTTCTTCATTGATACTCAATTGCTTGCCTATGATTTGTTCTAAAAATTGTAGAATCTTTGTGACCTTCTCTTGTGGAGAATGACCAGCCAACATGGAGGATACCGTAATAGCCCCAGCATTAATCATCGGGTTAAAGGGTTTACCTGGCTGATGACTTTCTAAGCGAATAATTGAGTTAAAGGTATCTCCTGTTGGTTCAACATCTACTCTTTCTAAAACATATGGTAAGCCTCGATCCATACAGGCTAAAATAAAGGTAATAACCTTGGAAACGCTTTGAAGGGTAAATAGTTCTTCGGTATCTCCCGCTTTGATTTCGTGGCCTTCAGTCCCAACAATCGCCACAGCTAATTGATTAGGATCTTTTTTGGCTAAAGCAGGGATATAATTAGCACATTGCCCTTCTTTGGTAGCTGCACGATACTGTGATACCCACTGTGCTAGAAGATGATGCTGATGATTGGGTTGTGTTGACATGTCGCGTTCTCCTTTCAAAATGAGGCAAAAACAGAGCCTTCATAGTTCTCCTATGAAGACTCTATCCTGTTAGCGCTTAGGTGGCTGTGTTCCCTCTGGAATTAAAGATTGATATGTTTCACCATCTAGACGCTCTTGCCATTCCTTTTTCGCTTTTTCAATGTATAGAGGATTATCCAGCAACGCTAAGGCTGTACAAGCCATAATTTTAGCAGCCTGTAGCATTCCTTTATGCGCTATTGGGGTCACTCCCTGAGACACTACCTGCCATGTATGTAATGGTGTTCCTAATGCCATGCATACAGTTGTACACTGTACGGTTGGTACGTTCCAGCTAACATCTCCAACATCTGTAGAGCCACCCATAATAAATTCAGGTAGCATGCCTGGAACATGATCAGCAATCACTTTTCCTTGTAATAGCTTGGCATCTTCTTTACGTAAGCCTACTAATGAAGCTGCTTGTACTTCTGGTGTAAACGTATTGAAAATAGCCTGCGCATACTGTTCATCCTCTATTGTATAGTCTGGCATACCAATTTCAAGTATTTGTTGATACATCACATCATAAAGTGTTTTATTTGTAATAAGATTCGAAGCAGCACCTTCAAACTCGATGTCCACTGACGTCCCTGTCATCATTGTGGCACCCTTTGCAATGTTCTCAACGCGTTGATAAATTTCCTGTACTTGCTGCTTTTTAGGTGCCCTAACTAGATACGTTACCTCTGCATATGGTTGAACTACATTTGGCGAGGTTCCACCAGAATTAGTAATGGCATAATGCACACGCGCTTCTGGAATGATGTGTTCTCGTAAGTAGTTTACCCCAACATTCATAAGCTCAACAGCATCTAAAGCACTTCGTCCAAGATGTGGTGCAGCTGCGGCATGAGCACTTTTGCCCGTAAACTTAAACGTTGCGGCATAGTTTGCTAGAGAACTACACGTCATCACAGTCGAAAACGTACCTGGATGCCAAGAGATCGCGATATCAACATCATCAAAAAGGCCAGCCTTTGCCATATAAGCTTTACCAGATCCATTCTCCTCTGCAGGGCAACCGTAAAAACGGATTGTTGCTGACTGATGATTTTGCTCTAAATAATCCTTTACAGCAACAGCAGCTGCGTATGCGCCAGTACCTAATAAGTTATGACCACAGCCATGTCCACTTCCACCATCCACAACAGGCTCATGTTGTGTCGCCCCACCTTTTTGACTCAAGCCTGGAAGCGCATCATATTCACCTAAAAAGGCAATTACAGGCTTGCCAGAACCATAAGTTCCAACAAGCGCTGTTTCAAGACCCGCAACACCGACTTCTGTTTGAAAACCCTCTTTTTCTAGTGCCTGTTTCATATATTCCATCGATTTCTTTTCTTGAAAATGAAGCTCAGGCACAGCCCAAATCGCATCGCTTAATGCTACTGTAGCTTGCTGTTTTGCTTCAATTAACGTTGAAATTTTCTCATGATAACTCATATTTGTCCCTCCAAATTCATTATGCTTTTAACAATGTTCCTTTTTGGTCGTTTAGTGTGACAAGCGACACAATACAGATAAGCGCAAAGCCAATTAACATCCAAAAGGCTGCATCAAAGGAGCCATTAAAGGCATCCACCATAAATCCAATTGCCATCGGTGTAACAAACCCTGCTAATTGTCCCCCTGTATTGGCAATCCCCATTGCAGAACCTGTGATAGAAGAAGGTAATTTCTTGAGTACAATAACAGGTAGTAATGTAATGACAAACGCAATAAATATCGAAACGACTGTTTGGTAACCAATAAATAACGTCACTGTTTTGGCAGTAAACATTAAATACAATAAAAGACCAATGACTGCGCAGGAGATGGAGCCTAACACTTTCTCCATACCTTTTGGTAGCTTATCAATGATATAGCCACTACCATATACACCAATTATCGTTGTAATCGCAGGTATTGTTTGCGCCCAACCAATGGACATTAAATCCAAGCCTCGATTTTTTTGAAGATATGTTGGAATCCAAGAAACTAATCCCCAGTTCACTGCATAAATACAAAAATAAGCAATGATTAAATTCCACATTAGGGGTGTTTTCAGTAACTCTTTAAAATTCACTTTGTTCGTAGTATTTTCTGTTCCAGCTGTAGCTGCCTCATCTTTCGGGAGTTGAATGTATTTCCAATATATAAAGGCAATTATTGCCCCAATGGCCCCAATGATGATAAACATCATGCGCCAGCCAATCGTTCCTAATAAATAAGCAGCTAGCAAAGGGACGATGAGTGAAACAATGCCACCAGAAGTAAGCATGATGGACATCGCTCTACCTCTTTCCTCTTTTGGGAAAATCGTAGCAATAATTTTAGAGCTTGATGGCTGAAAACCACCCTCACCAATGCCAAATAAAAAACGAATCACAATCATCGCTGTTAAAGACCAAGCAATAGCTGTTAGGCCAGTAAAAATAGACCACGTGATAACAGCCATCAATAAAACTCGTTTTGCGCCAAACTTATCGGCAAGCCAGCCACCCGGTATTTGCATAATGGCATAGCCTAAAAAGAAAGCGCTTAAAATAATACCCGTTGAAGATGCATCTAGTTGCAAATCCCCTGTAATCGAAACTACTGCGTAGTTCATAATATAGCGATCTAAATTCCCTAAAGACCAGCCTAAAAATAAAAGTGCAAGGATGACATTTCTAGATTTCTTAGTTATTTCATTTGTTGTCATTCATATCCCTCCCATATATAGAAATCCTCTCTTTATTGCCACGACTATTCTTGAATATGCTTGCCCCCTTGTCCGTAAATCCCCTTTTATATAACGACATTTTCGTTATATATTCGTATAATAATCAAAGTTCAATAAAAAGACAATATTTTTTTGAAAATTTCTAATAGATAATCGTCTTCGTAAATCCATATTATTTACCTAAATAACTGCTAAATTCATTAATTTATCAGTATTTAAGGCTTCAAAAAGCATAAAAAAATGTCCCACACCATTTATTGGTTTGGGACATTTTTGTTTTTAGACAAGTTGATACATTTTAATAGGTCTGCCTCGAGTATGCTGTAATTCTTCCCCACAAATTCTCGCTAAATCTACATTACATAAATCTGCTACGATTCGTTGGGCATTTCTCTCGCTCATTTGCAGTTGTGACGCCAAATCCTTTGTCGTAAAATGCTTCCAATGCATTTTTTGTACAAGTGCATGGATTTTCATATAGGTTTTAATACTAATATTCCCTTTTTTTAGTTTTTCTAAAATATAAGGGTCTTCTGCTCGGTAGGAATAGGATAGCTCTTCTACATTCCCTACCGATTCAATAATGGTGCCATCATCCTGTATCATCACGATGTCAATAGCCTCGTTTTCCTTCGTCTGTCTTAGTCCTCGGTGAGCATGTAACTCAGCATTGAACACTGTTTGAGCAAAGCCAATGCCTGCTGTCACCTTCGTCTCCATTTCAATCGACAACTGATACATTTTTTCCTGTAAAAATCGTATTTGCCCTTCAATCGCACCTCTTGTACTAAAGATCGTATATTTACCATTCCCCTCTTCAATAAGAGAGCCATCAATCTGTTCACAGAGCTGTAGTAGATTTTCCTTCGTACGCAATTCTAAATATTGAATACGATAGCCTTGCTTCATGCGCTCTTTTAATGAATCAAAGTCCTTAATTTCAAGCATGACTGCACCAATTTGTGTCTCTTTATAGTAGGACGTTTTGATCTTCTCTGTAAAAAGCTGAACTGTATGATAAATTTCTGTTTTTGTCGGGGAAACCCAATAAGATGGAACGCCTCGTTTCTTCAGCTCTTCATCAACAGAGGGATAACAAGTAATCGCAAAATCAATTTTGCTCGCCTGCCAAAGACTATAATGGAAATCAAATAGCTCTTGTGGATCAATAGCGACATCAAATTCCTTTAAATACATATGATGGACATTATGCTGAATCTCTGCAAGACTTTCTGAAGCCATTTGAGAAGGCGAAGGAATAATATCGATACTAACATTTTCTATAAACTTTTTTTGCTGATAGGATTGCTCTAAAAAACCCCGATAAATAGCCGCTTCGGAAAAAATAATATGGGTCAATTTATCTTTGGATACATTCGTTTGACTGGCAAGCTTATAAGGGATGTAACCAGAAAACAACCAGAAATCGACAGCCTGATTATGTGTCTCCACAAGATGCTTTGTTTCCGTCGCCACTTCATATATATACGGAATAAATTCCATATCCTGTTCGATTTCTCGTGCTAAGGCAATAATTCTTTCAACGGATTGAATGGGACCAACAACACCTATTTTATACATCTTTTGTTCCTACCTTCTTTGTGAAACTACAATCTTTATGTAAAAAATTTATTCCTTTGTTGTACATAGTATAGCGGACAATCAAATTACTAGACAAATCTTATGTATAAAGAAAAGCCTCGAAAACTGTTCGAGGCCATCTGGAAGTAACAATTATTGCTCGGTTGGATACATGTTTGTATAGAGTAACTCTAATCTTTTAGAGAGCTTTCCATAGGCTGTTTGCCATGCTTTACGTGCAGCATCATTATTGCTCCCTGCTGGTTCGTATATAGCATGCACCTCTTCAACCTTCTTCAAATCACCCTCTGCTTGTGTGAGCTTCGAATAATTTTTAACAACCTTCTTATCAGCATCACTCAGAGCATCATAGGCTTTACGGATTTCACTTACTTTCTCCTGTAAACCATTGATATATTCACCTTTTACAAGAAGTGAATTGATGGATTCAATTAATGACAATGCATTTTCATTCGTTTGCTGTTGTCCTTTTTGCTTATCAATGATCAATTGTCTAGTTCCTGCATCAATCAGGCTCACTTGTTTAGATGTAAGCTTTTCATATGCCTTGATCACAGTGCTGGGATTTGAAGCAAAGGATTTCTCATAGGTCTTCATAAAGCTTTCCACTTTTTTCACGTCTGCAAGCGCAGTTTTTAAAATATCATAGTTCGTAATCAGTTTTTTCTCACTTGAACTAAGGCTACTATATTGTGTAGAAAGATTTTTAATACGTTCAATCGTTACGACATAGAGATTATTGGAAACAATTGTGGCAATACCATTATTTAGCTGTGTAATTTTCGATGCATTTTCATCTATATTTTGATTTTTTAATAAAGCTTCATATTGTTCTTTTGCTAAATGCTGCTGATTCGCAGGTAATTTCGCATAAGCTTTTTGCACTGTTTCAATTTTTTTAGCCTTTTTCGCAGCATCTGTTTCTTCTCTAGCAGTCTGTATTTTTTTATAGAATGATTTTACTCCTGTAATATCCTTATTTGCTGCTGTTAATAAATAATAATTTGTCACGTATTTTCTTGCAGCTGAAGACAATTTTTTATAGGATTCAGAAGCTGTATTAACAGCGGTTTCTAATTGATTGAATGAATATTTCGTAACATCCGCAAATTTGGCTATATCCGCCTTTAACGCCTCTGCTGCTGCTTTATCAGTAGGCACTTTACCATTGCCATCAACTGAAATCTTTGGCGTGTTTAGTAAAAATTCTTCAGCATTATATACAAGTGATTGCTGTAAATTTGTAAGATTATTATAAGCTTTTAAAGTACTTGTATAGCTTGAATTAAGTTTACTTTCCGTTACACCAGTTGTTGCAGATAATTTTTGATAGGCATCCATATCTTTAATTACTTTTTCAGCTGCTTTTAAATCTTTCTGTAAGGTAACAAGACTATCGTAGCCATTAATTTGTGCTGCGGAGGCTTTTGTTAAGCTCTTATATTCCTTGATCATTTGATTAACATTATTGACATGACTTTGCCATGAACCAGCAGACGGATTGAACGGATAAACATCATCGCTAATATAGCTATCTATAACATTATTTAAATTTATAATTTGACTTTCTTCTGCACGTTCTGCTGTAGTCAAACGCTGCACATACACATCTGGCACTAATTTTAATTGTTTATACGTTAATTTTTCATAGGCTGTACGGATTGATTTAGCAGTCGTCACTTGTTTATTAGGCGTACTATTTGTAGCTAATTTATCAAATGATTTAATGAATTGCTCGACCTTTTTAATATCCGATTTAGCCTCAGACAAAATTGCTTGGTTTTGAACAGCGGCTCGGTAGCTTTGTGATAATTTCTCAATATCCGCTTCGATTGTCTTCACGCTCGCTTGTAAGGAATCAACATCCGAAGCTACATATTTCACAAGTGAATTCTCATAAGATAATAAATTAATAATAGCTTGATTGAGTTTTCTGACTTCTTTTATCTCTTCAAGATCATTTGGCTCGTTTAATAGTTTTTTAATGCTCGTATATAGGGTCTCATCTACATCTAAGCTACGCTGTAACAGATCTAGCTTATTATAAGCCTCTTCTAGTTCCTTTATTTCTTTTTCATTACTAGTCTCTATTTTGCTCCATTTTTCATTTAACTTAGTTATTAATTCAACATCAGCAAGTGCTCGCTTTAAGACATCATAATTAGACACATTACCTTTAGCTGCCGCTGATAAGGATTGATAGTTTTTTTCTAGTTCCGCAACTTTAGCACTAAATTCTGCTAAGCTTGATACATTGTATTTATTATCATTGACCAGTAAAGCTTTAATCTCTTTCGTTAAAGTATCAGTGGGTTGTTTAGAGACTGTGATGGTATCAGATAGTTTAGATTCCGCAAAAGAAAGACCCACTTTTGCTTTGACAGTAACAGCAATATTTTTAATATCCTTTTCAATGGCATCCTTCGGAATCGTATATGTACTACCTGCAGCTCCCTCTATGATAGTAAAGGAGTTATCGCCTAATTTATAAAACCATTGATAACTATATGTAATTTGATCACTTTGCAATTTTGCACCATTCTTATCAGTTACAGTAATACCAGCCACTTTCACTGTTTCTCCCGGTGCTACAAAACCAGCGGATTGACCTTCTAACGTTGGAATGGTGATATCGAGCTCTAATGGCTGAATAGTGCGCGGTGCACTTTTAAATTTTTTACCATCTGTCGTAGTTGCTTCCACAAAAATGCTTTTTCCAGCTGCTTCAACAGGCACTTTTAATGAAATAGATGTTGCTCCAGAGATGGGCTTATTTGTTGAACCCTCTTCACCAGTAATTTCCTCTAGATAATACCATTGATAGGCATTGACGATTGTATCATTTGGTAATTTTTCCACTTTTAATGTTGCATTGACAATATTTTCTCCAGTGACTGAAACTGTTTCGGCCGCACCTGCTACAGTGGGAACGATAAGTGCAACAGGAATAGCTGCTGCTGTTAAAAATAATTTTTTATTCAAATCTATTGACCTCCTCAATCCTTCTCCTGAATTATATCGGTCATATGGCCATAATTTCCTTGAATATTAGGTAAATACTCTAAAAAGTGTATTTTTTCCTGATTTACTATTTACCAAATAATATTTTTTTGATAACGTTTTATCATTTTTGATTATAAATAAATACTTTTCAAACAAAAGCCTTCTAACCCACATTCGTAGCCTCTACGAAGAGATTAAAAGGTGTTAAAAAAATATATGCACTTATGCTTCCGCTTCATCTGGTTATCCTCGTATCATATAAGTTGGTCGGGTCAGGGTCTTATAGGTATAGGGATTCGTATGTTGGGTTTCACTTACTTGGATACGAATCGTCATCCCTTCTCCTACTTTGCTATCTAATGCGAATTTCCCATTAAAAGCTTGAACGCGCTCCTGCATGCCTTGTATGCCCATAGAATCGGCAAGTAGAATATCATCTATATTACAACCAACACCATCATCGCTATACAAAATTTGGAATCCCTCTTCGGTGCCCAGTAAATGTATTTCAACTGTATTAGCATAGGAATGTTTTAACGCATTGTTTAATAATTCTTGAAACAGTCGATAAATCATTAAATTTAAACGCTCATCCTCTAAATAGAGGCGGTCAATCGTATATATCAAAACAAAATTAGCCCGTTTATGAATTTTCTGTATTAATTTTTCAAGGGCTGCATTTAAGCCCAATGTATCTAATAGAGGTGGCTTTAAGTTTTCGCAGTAGCCCCTCAAATCATTCAGAGAGATAATCATATGTTCATGAAGCTTTATAAGTTTAGATGGGATCTCCTCTTTTTCTTTGGTATGCATGAGGACATCCATTTCCCTTGCAATGTGCAGTTGTTCTTGTAAAATCGTATCATGAAGTTCCTGCGCTAACTGATATTTTTCTTCCTCGAACCTTAGCCAGAGTAATTTATTGAGCCATGGTAGCTGTCGATTATCAGCTTCTTTCATATGCTTTAACTGATTTAAAAGCTCCTCAACCATTTTTGTGTTTTCGATAAAATTATTTAAATAGAGCAGCAATAATTCTAGCCATAGCAGTTCCTCGTCCTTGAGATAAATCGTTTTATTATGATCCACAACAAGGATTCGTTTATAGTTCACATCCTGATGAATAAAGGCGATATAGAAATGATCTGTCTTCTTTATATCTCCCAAGCCTAATCGTTCGACTAGTACCTCATCTATTTGATGCTGCGTGTATTCTTTTGATTTATTTGTTAAGGTAACTTGATGTGTTTGAAAATCATATGTGAGCACATACACACTTTCCATTTCAAGCTGAACCACAACCTCTTGTACAAATTTCTCCAATAAGTCCTCAATCTTCACCACTCTACCAATACTCTCAACGGTCGTATACAAGCGGTGGATGTAGTCGCCTTTTGTAGAAAATAAAATTTTCCGCTTACGATAATCAATCCGCTCTTTAATGTAGAACAACGCCATTAACGATAGAAAGGCAAAAAAGAAAATCTCTGTCATGTGCGAAACTGATAAATCTGCAAATAAATATAAACCGATTAACAGCCATATCGTAAAGCCAAATGAGAAATTAAAATAATAACGCAATCGAGAAATGAAATACTCCATATCAAAAATACGTTCAGTGAGTTGTGTAAAAATGAAGCTGAATGGAATTAGTAAAAGAAATATGGAACTTATATCTGCCGAAAGAATTTGCCTATGAAAAAAAGTCTCAGGTAACGCATATAGAAATAAGAAAGGTATAAATGGAATAATAATACTACTAATAAGTATTTTAAGTTTTGGCACTCTATATATAATATAACTAATAATCATAATGCTAAGAATGGCTACTAGTAATAAGAAAAATATGCCCAAAATAATACTTGAAACTAGAGAATGAATGTCGTCAAAGACTATACCGAAGATACTTAGAATTACTACAGTTAGAGGAAGTATATATAATACCTTAATATTTTTTAACAACGGCCATTTTATATTCAGAAAGCTAAAATACTCTTTTAAAAAATGTAATAAAAGAACTAGGCAGAGTAGCATACTACCGCGATTAACAATAATTCCAAAATTATTTAAGATACCAGAGGCACCTAAGCTTACATATGCTAATGATACAGTTAATATAAACAATATCAATAAATCCAATAATGGCGTATTTCTTTGTTTAAAATATAAATACAATGAAATCATTAAAGTTAAGAAAAAGTAACACGTTGGTACTATAAATACAAAATAAAAATACTCAGGAATAGCTAATGGTTTTATTTGGATGTGAACCAAATTCCCATTAGGTTGCCTTATGGTTAAACTCTTTGCTTCCCTGATAATATATTCACTTTTTATAAATGGAATGTCGTTTATTTTATTTCCATCGATTTTTACTACATTATCTCCAGGAGTTATTTGTCGTTCTGCTGCCCAGTCTTTATAATAAAAATCCGTTACAAGCCATTGTTCATTCTCTTTTTTTATTTTTATACCTAAAAATGAAGTGCTATAAGTAATAAATAATAAATAAACACCCAACATTAAATAGATACTTATAGCACTCAAAAACCATTTTTCTTTTATTTTTAATTTTAGTTCCACAGTCCCCACTCAGGACCTAACTTTTCTTCAAAAGAATCTAATATTGCTTTTTGTTCAAGTTCTGTTACTCCAATGAGAGAAGCTTTTTTTTCTTTTAACAATGTCACCAACGTCGGGTTTTGCTCTAAATATTGAATCATGTTAATCATTAAAATCGCCTCATTTCTTCATTTTTTTAATTTATAGTCACTATTTTTTGCCAATAATTCCTCTTAATAAGGAATTATTAACCATTTATGTAACTATATTTTCATTATACTACCTCTCTCCAATAATTCAACATAATTTTCTAAAAAATTCAAAAAATAATAGATTACGTAATAATTTTGCTTTATTTTCAATTTTTTTCACCAAAAGTAGACATAGAAAACAATATGAAAAAGCTCCTTCCTTCTAGTAGGAAGAAGCTTTTCATTTTTCTCTTTTGCTAATACTGACACCCTTCTTGTAGCCACTTGTAGAAATCACAAGTAATCAATGTTGCATGCTTTGGGTTCATATCACCACTATCTACTGCTAAAACACGATAATCCTCTGCCTTTATGTCCATTAAAAAGACCATTCCTCCACTATCATCACCAATTGCAATATAGCCTTTTGCATATTCCTCCACTTCCCAAGTCTGGTTTCTTTCTATCACTTCCTCTGTACCATAAATGATTACGCCATTCATTAACGATAAACCGTTACTTTCCTTTAATACAAGTGTATACGCACTCGGAAGTTGGCAATTCAGCCTATGTTCTATGTGTACAATTTGGTGATCTGTTGCAGGTGGATTTACTGTATAGCTATTATGTATAGGTAACATGTCGTCACCGTCCTTTCCAATAAACTTTTTTACGTCTGCGCTGCACAAAATTCATAAAACGCCAGGATTAAGGCATCAACCTTTTGTTTACTGACAATTTTACCTAACCATTCTTCCGGAATATTGTCCAACTGTTTATACATTCCCGCGATCGATCCTGTAATTGCTGCAACGGTGTCCGTATCTTCTCCTAAATTAACTGCCATCAGAATCGCTTCTTTAAATGTTGTAGAATTACCTACACACCAAATAGCCGCTTCTAACGAATGAACAATATAGCCACTCGATTGAATCTCGTCTTCAGGCGTATTTAAAAAGTTTTCATGAAAAATCCTTGCATAAGCATTTAACTCTGCTTTCATTTCATTTTGTAAATTATTTTGGAGTAGTTCAAAGACCTCTTTTAAGGCCACTTCTAGTGAATTATTTCGGTATAAGCTTAATAATAGTTCAATGTAAATGATGGACCCTACTATGGAACGCGGATGACCATGAGTAATCTCTGTATACTGATGAACTAATTCTTTTCTTTTAATAAAATCTAACTCATGCATTACCACGAATACTAAAGGAGCAATTCTCATTAACGTACCATTGCCATTATCAAATTCGCCCGTTTTACCACATTTTGCTGGCGGAACACCTTTTTTATAGTTCGAAACGGCTTCAGCTGTAGTAATTCCAATATCAAACATTTCGCCAAATGGTGTGAGATAGCCCTGCTCCATGTATTGTACAAATTTATTCATTAATGTTTTGGTATTCCCATTTTCAATAATGTTCTCGACCAGGCAGAGTGTTAAAGAAGTATCATCAGACCAAGTACCAGGTGGCTGATTGTAAGTACCGTACCCCATCACATCTTGCACATGGAAAGTCCCTCTTTGTTTAAACTCAACAGGTACGCCCATTAGATCACCGATAATCCCACCGTATAAAGTGTCAAACACCCGCTCCCTCAATTTTGTATCTACCATAGATGCCACCCCTAACTTTAATTTAATTTATCACAATTCAAAAACAGTACATTTAATTTTATAATAAATCAATTCCTCATTTATTATTTTTTCGATCTCTCTCCAATCTCCTCCAGCTAAACCTGAACCAATTTTAGGCATCTGTATCGATAATCTATTTTTTAAGGCAAACCTCGCAACTTTTCTTAAACATAAACGAAGCACATCATAATCAATATAGGTTGTACGATCTTTATCATTTTTCCTCACACCATGCTGTGCAAGCATATTGGCAACAAAAGTAGCTTTCTGCTGGTCTACACATACAAACTGAACCTCTCCTAACCCAAAAGTTTCTTTATCCTTCGACCATTTTACATAATCATTTTTAGCAATAGGGAATTGCTTTGATAAAGATAAAACAAAGCCTTTTCCCCATTTTCCTAAAATATTGACTACATGAATAATGAGTGTATGTTCTTCTAAAGGAAGAGATGCATCGCCCTTTAAGTAGTTTATTGGAGATTTGTTAGCTACAATTCCCTCCTGCCATTTTTTCTCAAAATCTAATCTTGTAATAGGTACACTATCGCTTACATCTAAACTATCGATATGTCCGTCATATAATAAAAATCCAATATCTTCGTTCCAATCGTGCAATGATGAAGAACAGTACATATCGTTTTTTATTATATTGATCTGCCTAGTTGCAACGCCATCATCAAATTCTGTATATAATTGACCATAACCTTTTAAAAATTCAATATTATCACATTTATAGTATAATAGACTATTACCAAACTTGATATCTTCTTCCATCACTTTCCCCCCTTAATAGAACCAACCTAACCCTATCTTGTGCTTAATAAGGTGCAAAGATTTTATTAATTATACTTTCGATTGTAGATAGTTAGGCACTAACTCTAAGTCCTTAAATTGAATCCCTTTAAGATGGAATTTTTCACAGATTTAAATTTTTCTGAACAAAACAGGTATCTACCCAGTTTAAATCGTTTAATGGAAATAAATCAAGATCAGAGTCTTTTAACACCAATCTTATATACTTATCAACGAAACTTCCATCAACTTTTAATTTTGCATTACTTGGCACTTCTCTTGTAAGATACTCAGATTTTCATAATCAATTGAAGATTCGTTTAGCCTGTAATTTAAGATGCAAAAAAAACCGCTCACATAAACGTGAACGGTTTTGTAGACTATGCTTTTTGATAACGAAGCACTGGTGTACGAGCAGCACGAGTTTCGTCTAGACGAGATACGACTGTTGTATGAGGTGCTTCTTGAACGATTGATGGATTTTCTTCTGCTTCTTTCGCAATTTGAATCATTACATCACAGAATGCATCTAACGTTTCTTTAGATTCTGTTTCAGTTGGCTCGATCATCAACGCCTCTTCCACATTTAATGGGAAGTAAGTTGTTGGTGGATGGTAGCCAAAGTCTAACAGACGTTTTGCGATGTCTAATGTACGAACGCCTAGTTTCTTCTGACGACGACCTGATAAGACAAATTCATGTTTACAGTGACGGTTATATGGTAGATCGTAGAATGGCTCTAAGCGACGCATCATGTAGTTGGCGTTTAATACAGCATATTCTGTAACAGCTTTTAAACCATCAGGACCCATTGTACGAATGTACGTATAAGCACGAACATTGATACCAAAGTTACCATAGTAAGGTTTTACGCGTCCGATTGATTGTGGACGATCGTAGTCAAAGTGGTATGTGCCTTCTTCAGTTCTTACTAATACTGGTTTTGGTAGGAATGGAATTAAATCTGCTTTTACACCTACTGGACCAGAACCTGGACCACCGCCACCATGTGGGCCTGTAAATGTTTTGTGTAGATTTAAATGCACACAATCAAAGCCCATATCGCCAGGACG
The DNA here is from genome assembly GCF_001043675.1 of Lysinibacillus sp. LK3. NCBI lineage: Bacteria > Bacillati > Bacillota > Bacilli > Caryophanales > Bacillaceae > Lysinibacillus > Lysinibacillus sp. LK3. The sequence goes on along the minus strand of NZ_LDUJ01000014.1, from coordinate 236,232 downwards.
TGCTTTACTCATTACAGCATTGAGGTTCGCACCATCATAGTACACTTTACCGCCTACAGAGTGAATTAGCTCTGCCATTTCGATAATGTTTTCTTCAAACAACCCTAGTGTATTCGGATTCGTTAACATTAGAGCTGCTGTATCAGAACCTACTACTTTGCGAAGGTCTTCGATATCAACTAAGCCATTTTCATCTGATTTAACAGTGATTGTTTCAAAGCCTGCTACTGTCGCAGATGCTGGGTTTGTACCGTGAGCTGAATCAGGAACGATTACCTTGTTACGGTGACCTTCACCATTTGCTTCATGGAAGGCACGAATCATCATTAACGCTGTCCATTCACCATGAGCACCTGCTGCTGGTTGTAATGTAACTTCATCCATCCCAGTAATTTCCACTAAAGAAGTTTGAAGATCATAAAGAAGCTCCATTGCCCCTTGTGCTGTTGATTCATCCTGTAATGGGTGAACATTTGCAAAGCCAGAAAGACGTGCAACTGTTTCGTTAATTTTCGGATTATATTTCATCGTACAAGAGCCAAGCGGATAGAAGCCAGAGTCTACTCCATGGTTTCTACGAGAAAGTGCTGTATAATGACGCATAATATCAAGCTCAGACACTTCAGGTAGTTCTGCTGCCTCTGAACGTACTAAGTTTGCAGGTAATAAATCTGCTAGGTCTACCTCAGGCACATCTAGTGCTTCTAAGCTATAGCCAACGCGACCTTCTTTTGAAATTTCAAAAATGAGTGATTGATTTTCGTTATGCATTAAGAGCCCCCATTTCTGCAACAAGTGCATCAATTTCTTCTTTTGTGCGTAATTCAGTTACTGCGATTAGCACATGATTTTTAAGAGAGTCATAATTTTGACCTAAAGGATAGCCACCGATAATACCCTTTTCGATTAAGCCTTTATTGATTTCCTTCACACATTTATTCGTTTTCACAACGATTTCATTGAAGTGTGCGCCTTGGAATGCTACTGTAAAGCCTGCTGCTTCAAAGGCATTTTTTGCATAACGTGTTTTCGCGATATTTTGAGTAGCCATTTCACGAATTCCTTGTTTCCCAAGAGCTGTCATTGCTACAGAAGCTGCAAGTGCAAGTAGTGCTTGGTTCGAGCAAATATTGGAAGTTGCTTTATCACGACGGATATGTTGTTCACGTGCTTGTAGTGTTAATACGTATCCACGACGACCTTCACCATCCACTGTTTCACCAACAAGACGTCCTGGTACCTTACGCATCAATTTTGTTGTCACTGCAAAGAAACCACAGTGTGGGCCGCCGAAGGCTTCAGAAATACCAAATACTTGCGCATCACCTACACAAATATCAGCACCAAGCTTGCCAGGAGGCGTTAAAATTCCTAATGCCAATGGGTTAGAAGATACAACGAGTAAGCTTTTTGCAGCATGTGCAATATCCCCGATCACTTGGATATCTTCCACTTGGCCAAAGAAGTTTGGATATTGTGCAATAACAGCTGCTGTGTTGTCATCGATTAACTCTTTTAATGCATCCACATCTGTCACACCATCTTTTTGCGGGATAGTCACGATATCAATGGATTGACCATATGCATATGTAGCAACAACATCGCGATATTCTGGGTGCACTGCTTCTGACACTAAAATTTTCTTGCGACGCGTATGACCAGCTGCCAACATACCCGCTTCTGCCAATGCTGTACCACCGTCATACATAGAAGAGTTAGCAAGATCCATTCCCGTTAGCTCAGCAATCATCGTTTGGAATTCAAAGATGGCTTGTAGCTCACCTTGTGAAATCTCTGGCTGATATGGTGTATAAGCTGTATAGAATTCTGAACGAGAAATAACATGGTCTACGATCACTGGTTTATAGTGGTTATAAACACCTGCACCTAAAAATGATACGTTGGCATTTGTGTCCTTATTTTTAGCAGCAAGTGCCGTTAACTCTTTTAATAACGCAGATTCTGATTTTGCTTCTTTAATATCATAAAGGCCTTTAAAACGGACTTTCTCAGGAATATCCTCAAATAACTCATCGACTGAGGATACACCGATTACGTCTAACATTTCTTTTTGATCTTGCTCCGTCATAGGTAAATAACGATGTTTCATAAATGTAGGTCCCTCTTTTCAACTATTATTTTGAACGCTTGTAAAACGGTGTTTCTACTGTTATTACCTTTAAGTGTTTACCGCGAATTTCAATTTCTAGTTCAGTTCCGATTGTTGCGAATTGACTGTCAATTAATGCGTGACCAACATTACGTTTTGATGAAGGAAGCTGTGTACCAGTTGTCACTTCACCGATTTCTTGACCATCCTTAAACACTTTGTAGCCATGGCGTGGAATGCCTTTATCAATCATTTCAATGCCTACAAGTTTGCGTGGTAGACCATTTTCCTTTTGAGCTACTAATGCTTCATGACCAATGAAGCCTTCTTTATTTAATTTCACAGCGAAACCAATACCAGCCTCTAGAGGAGAAATTGTTGCTGATAGCTCTTGACCATATAGTGGTAGCCCCGCTTCAAAACGAAGTGTATCACGACATCCTAGTCCAGCTGGAACCACACCTTTTTCTTGACCTGCCTCTAAAATTTTACCCCAAAGCGCTTTGATGTCTTCTGGAGCGCCATATAATTCAAAGCCATCTTCACCTGTGTAGCCACTGCGAGAAACTAATACTTTATGTCCTGCAACCTCCACATTCTCTTGGAAGCGGAAAAATTTAATGGCACTTACATCAGTCGAAGTAAGGGATTGAAGAACTTCTTCTGCTAGTGGTCCTTGAAGAGCAATTTGTGCGTAGGCATCCGATTGGTTATCAATCGTCACATCATATTGATGTTGATTTTCCATCATCCAATCATAGTCTTTTTCAATGTTAGCTGCATTGACACATAATAAATAGTGATTGTCAGCTAATTTATATGTTAATAAATCATCAACAACGCCACCATCTTCGTAGCACATTGCCGTGTACTGCGCTTGACCGTCAGCAATTTTTGATACATCATTTGATAAAAGATTTTGTAAAAAACCTAATGCATCGGGACCTGTTACTAAAATCTCTCCCATATGTGATACATCAAATAAGCCTGCACGATTACGCACTGCATCATGTTCTTCTTTAATAGAAGAGAATTGAACAGGTAATTCCCATCCACCGAAGTCAACTGTTTTTGCACCATATTTCGCGTATTCTTCAAATAGAGGTGTACGTTTTAATTCATTCGACATTCTTTTTTGCCCCCTTATTGTTAGTTACATTTTTACTGGTAGTAGTTCGTCTGCTTTTTGTATTCCTACAGTCAATTAAGTAAAACGTGCTATAGACATAAAAAAAGACAGACGAACCCCTTTTCGGGATTCTCTGTCCTTGCACCTGAAAGTTACACCAGACTGGCTCGCAAGCTTTACCGTTGCCAATCAGTCGGCTTTCCCCTTTGGTGGCTGTTATTGTTATACTACAGCTCTCTCCAGAGTTGCGTCTTGTACGAGTCCTTTTACCTGAGAGATTCATAGCCCATTGCTACTTGCTCCTTCGGTGGCGTCTACACGCTCTCTCCCCGCACAATCATCCGCCCAAGATAAATCTTGGTACTATTTAGTATTCAATGAACATTTAGTTACTTATTTGTCTATATCCTAACATTAAATGCATTGGAAAGGCAATCATTTTTTAAAAGATAATAAAACACGAACATTAAATAAATATACGCTATTCATCGTTCGTTTTTCAATCTTTTCACTTGAAATACTAAATACTCTAGAATTTGGCGAATCGTCCTACCTTCTGTCAGTACCTGAATATGGCCTGCATCACGGTAAAACTTCCTTCTGTAGTGATACAGACTTTCTAGCTCCTCTTTTGTAGAGCTCTGTACAATGGGTCTATTTGGATCATGCTGAACTCGTTTATAAATATCCTCAAACGACGCATCTAAAAAAAACACCAGTCCACTGCGCCTCATAATTTTTCGATTTTCAGCATTGATGGCAACGCCACCACCAGTCGAAATAATACAGGCCTCGTCCCTAAAATTTTTCAAAAATTCTGTTTCTATTTCTCGAAAGTGGGCCTCACCGTATTTTTCAAAAATCTGTGGAATTGTCATCCCCTGCTGACGCACAATCTCATGATCCATATCATAATATGGCATCTTCAATAAATAGCTTAAACGTCTTCCTAATGCACTTTTTCCACTACCCATAAAACCAACTAAATATATTTTTCGCAATTCGATTCACCTTCTTATAACTACGATTCTACACTGTCTGACAAAATTTGTCCCAATAAATTTATCGTAGCTCGAACATTCAATTTTTCTAGCCCATCATATGTTCGATACTGCATTTCATAAGACATATAATACGCAAGAACAAAAGTAGTTACAAAAAATAATAATGCAATTGCGATCAAAAAAATAGCCCCTCTGTCATTTTTCAATAATTGGCACATAAAAGGTTCGCTCCTTTTGAATACCACTAGCCATTTCAACAGCTACCGTCAGCTTATTTTCGGAATAGCTAAATTGACATTTATTGATTCCTATTAGCATAGGAACATGTCCACCCTTTACCTGCTCACGAATAATATTCGAGTAGCAATCAATATGATGGAGCGTATTAGCTGTTTGGAAAGTTATTCTTTTTTGATCTTCACGAATGGAAAAGGTGGAAATATCTTTTAGAGAGAGGTTCAAGTCAGAAACAAATAGTTCCCACTTTGTTTGTTCATCTATTAGCATAGTTGATTTCATTTCAGCAAACCAAAGTATTATAAGGACAAAAAAATGAGAAATAAGCACAAAAACGACTAATTGAAACATAGCTTCTATTAATGTATAGCCTTTCTCATTCATGCACTTCACCTGTCACTTGGATACATTTTTGGCGTGACTCCTGTAAATTTTGAAATTGGACACAAACTTGTTGTTCGTCAACTATCCAATGATAAGCAACCTGTTCAATGGTCCGAGAGCCCTCTGTTACTCGTATAGCATGGTACTGTTTTAAACCTTCGTATGCTGTTTCAGCTGCAATTAGCTCCATTTTTTTATTAGCAAGATTTGTTTTCATCGTATAGGTAATGGGGATTAACGAGGTACAAAGCAGCATCAAAATACCCACACCTAAAATAGTTTCTACAAAAGAATAGCCTGACTCATTCAATCCTAGCTCTCCCTCGCCCTAATGTTATGATTACTTTTTTCTTGCCCTGTGGTGTTTTAAATGCCATGGTGCCTGCTGTCATCACATTGCCGCTATAGTTATAGACAAGTGTTTGAATTGAACTCTCAGCTGGCAAAAATTCAACCCCCTTTGGAAAAGAGCGTTCATATAAATGAGTATAAATATCTTTTTGAATAGTATAACGATTTGTTGAACCTTCCATTTTCAGGGCTATATATTGTCGTTGGCTCATACTATAGGTTTGAATATATTGAATATCCAGTTGTAATTGCGTAAAAAATCGTTCTAATTCCTTGGTTTCTGCTATTTTCAATGAGAATTTACTAACAATCGCTGTTAAACTCATAACAAGAAATAAGACAACCAGCATTTCAAGAATTGTAAAACCACCGTTTTTATGAACATTCATTAGCTATCCGTACCTGTTTCCAAGTTGACATTGGCTGGACGTACCTCTCCCTCATTAGTAATCACTATTTCTTCTTTATTTGGGCAGGTTGTTTCATTTTCCTTTAAATAGCCCTTTGCCACTAAATCCTCTAAGGTAGGATAAGCCATATAATCTACACGATACGCCTCTACTTGACCTTGTACCATGCTTATATAAGCCGTACAGCCTTTCTTATCTATTGTGGCGAAATGCTTTGTAACATTTGGGATTGTAATTAAAATAAGAATAGAAATAATTAACAAAACTATAAGCATCTCAATTAAAGTAAAACCAGCTTGTTGGTTAAGACGTTTCATCATCTTCCTCCTAAACTAATTCAATCATGTGATAGATGGGTAATAATAAACTGATATAAGCCGCTATAATACAAGCAGCTATAAGGATAAAGAAACTTGGCTGCACAAAAGCTAATATTTTTTGCAAAAGCTGTTCCTGCTTTTCCATTAATAAATCGCTATACAATACTAACTCTTTTCCTAAATATCCGCTGTGCTCGCCATGCTCAACGAACATCGGAAAATCCTTTTGAAAAACGGCCATGATCGTTACCGCGTGTGTGAGTGATTCCCCAAAGATGACTCTATCTTTTATACGCTGTGAAAGAACTTGAAGAAATGGTTGTAGTTGCTGTTCCTCTAATAGCTGTAGGCTTGCTTGTAATGAAAATCCACTTTGTAGTAAGCTTCCTAAATAAGCAGCAAATTGCCTTGTCAAAGTCAACCTAAAATAGCGTTGTATAAAGGGGATTTTTAATAAGACTGTAAGTTGATGAGCAACAGCTTGTCGTTTAAGATAGAATCGAAAAAGGAATACGCTACCTATTACTATGAACATGGTCGAGATAACTACATCTGGAACATGCAATAACAGATTGGACAATGCAATGCTTGTCTCTTCTGTTTCAGAGGTACGACTGCCGACCATTCTTTCAATGTTCGGCAAAAAAAATGTACGAAACACAAAAAATAATAACAATAAAAAGATAATCAGTGTGACAGGATAGATCAGCAGCTTGATTAACTTTTTTTTAGTCTTTTCACTTACTGTTATCTGTTTAGCTACACCTTTAAACGCTTCTATCATGTGGCCATTGTTTTCCGCCACCTTAATTGCCATTAAATAATGATTCCCTAGCTGTAATGTTTCAAATATCCCTGCAACGCCTACTCCTTGTCTGAGCTTTTCATCAATTTGCTGCTGTATATCCTCATGTGCTTCAATATGATGAGGTAGTAGCATGGAAATAGCTTGGGGAAATAAATATCCTTCCTGCATTAATACACATAAACGATTGAAAAGCTGAGCTTGCTCCTTTACCCGCCATTTCGTAGCCCGATTATAAAAAAGAACAATTTTATCGATGTATGTTTGTAACTGCATATAGGCTCTCCACTAATTCTTTTTGTCCCATTAATGTTAAATCATAAGGAAGTTTGTAATTGCCCTTATCTTTGATAGCGGTGATGGCTCTTGATAGATGGTCATCATGTAATATCTCAAAGATAGCTCGACGTTCTTCATGTATAGCTGAGGTTTGAACAAGCATTTGGGCAACTATACCGATAACCGTTTGACGAAGCTCCTCTATCGACACACCTAAATCCATTAAACGATAGAGACAATTAATGGAGTCTTTTGCATGAATAGTGGAGACAACTAAATGCCCTGTTAGAGAGGCTTGGATGGCAATATTTGCTGTTTCTCTATCGCGAATTTCACCAATCATAATGACATCAGGTGAATGGCGCAAAATGGCTTTTAATCCTGCAGCATATGTAACGCCTGCTCGCTCGTTGACTTGAATTTGAAGTAAATTGGCTTGGCTGTTTTCTACAGGATCTTCTAAAGAAATCACATGTCGATTCAATTCTGTGGAACAGTAGTGGATGAGGGAATAAAGTGAAGTAGACTTGCCAGAGCCGGTTGCTCCCGTAAAAAACAGAAGACCTTGTCGGTTTTGTACCAGCTCCATGAGTTTGTAAGCTGCGCTTTTGGAAAAGCTTAGGGAAGTTAGTGGAAATGCATGATTTTGGAGAAGTAAACGAATAATTAAGCTTTCTTTTAAAAATACAGAAGGCAGTGTGGATACACGAAACGAATAAGAATTTTGCTCCATTGCCTTTTGAAAGGCACCGCTTTGAGGTTTACGACGCTCACTAATATCTAATTCTGCAAGAAATTTATAGTAAGAGATCATTCTTTCTGCAAGTTCATGAGGTAGCTCACCAGCGTGGAGAAGTTTATCATATTTTCGAAAATAGATCCGATACTTTATGTTTCCTAGAACTAGCAATAAATCGGATGCTCCAAAATGATAGGCCTTTAGTAAAAGTTGCTCACATTTTTGTTCGACAACTGTTTCAAAATTCTGCATATATGCACCTCTCTTTTAGTTCATTCGAATATGACCGCTCTATTCGTTATTTCCTAGTATAAGGAGGAACTCGCCACGAGAAAAGCCCTTTTCAGAAAATAAAAATTTATAAGTTAATTTTCTGCCAATAATGTTTTTTGCTATAAAAATGTGGATAAAGTGCAATTTTCCACTAAAAAAGAATATAAATACATGAAAAAATTAATATTTATGCCGAAATGAACTGTATCTTTTTCAATAATACAATATAATAGTATCAACATGATTATTTTCCTAACACTTGGTAGACGAACATAATTTTTATAATTAATTAAAGAGGTGAAGCTCATGATCCATCCATTAAAAATTACTAGTACACTAGCGGATGAAACAAGATACTCTATTTATGAGTACATATTGCAAGAGAAAAAAACAGTTACTGTACAACATATTGCTGATAAATTCGGTATCCATCCAAACGTTGCTCGACTTCATTTAACGAAGCTTTCAGAAATAAATATTATTACAGCTGACTATGTAAAAACAGGTAAAGGTGGCAGACCCGGACGTGTTTATAAAGCTTCAGAAAAAGGCGTATCTCTTACTTTTCCAAGACGTGATGAAGATCGTTTATTAAAATGGACAATACAATTAATTGAAGACTTTGGTCCATCTGCATTAACAAAGTGCCAGGAAATTAGCTACCAAGACGGCTACCAGCAAATGAAAAATTATATGAGTGCTGAACTGACATTAAGTAATTCTCTTTCCTTCGATGAAAAACTTCAGCTATTAACGGACAATGCCGCTTTAATTGGCTATATTCCACAGATTCAACAAACTGAGCAAGGAAAAAAAGTTATCTTCTCTATCTTCAATTGTCCATTCCAGGAGCAACTGACAGCCTATTCTGAAATTGTTTGTTCATTACATGAATCCTATTTAAAAGGGCAATTAGATGCATTGTTTACGAACAATGAATTTGTGCAAATGGAAAGTATGATACATAATTGCGATTTATGTAAATATGAAATAAACGTGACAGAAATCGATAGCTAGATTAAAAATCCATTTGTTTGTCACAAACATGGAGAAGTTCCAGTTTACAGACACCTTTCATATCATTTATAATGAGTAAGAGATTATTGTGTCGTGGGCAAAAGGAGGGGAAATTTCATGGATAATATGTATAAAGTTATGGCATTCTGGACAGGTATTTTTGCCGTTATGTTCTACCTTGGAGGTATGAACGAGGTATCGCTATTATTCTTAGGTAATACAGGTTTATTCTTATTATTAGGCTTCTTAAACCTTTCAGAACGTATGTACATGTACATTTTCGGAGCATATTTAACTGTATTCTTCGCTGGCTTCACGTACTATACAACATTCATTCACGTACCTGGTGGCGGTCATTAATACAAACAAAATCGCGTATCTCACTTTCGGTGAGATACGCTTTTTTATGTGCTAAAACAGTTTATTGTCCATGTTTTAAAATCCATTTAAAAAAGGATTTGTCTCCATTTCTGCACCTACCGTTGTATAATTACCGTGTCCAGGATAGATAATAGTATCCTCAGGTAATGTCAACAGTTTATTATGGATAGATTCCAATAAAATTTTGGTTGATCCACCTAATAGATCTGTACGTCCTACACCTTGTTCAAATAACGTATCTCCCACGATGGCAAAACCGTCGTTTTCAAAGATATAAGAAATACTCCCCGGTGAATGCCCAGGTGTAAAAACAGCTTGAAACACAAAATTACTCATTTCAATTTGCTGTTCTTTTTTGATGATTGTATCTTGCGCTGGTGCGGCTACCCTATAATCTGGTAATGCAGGATATTTACTAGAGCCATTCTTCGTTGGATCTGCTAGCCAACTAACTTCCTTTTCATGAATCCATACAGGAACGTCAAATACCTCACGCACTGCATCTACTGCCCCTATATGATCAAAATGGGCATGTGTTAAAAAGATAGCAAGAGGTTTTAAGCCGTTGCTACGGATTGTTTTAATTAGACGCTCCGCCTCTTCACCTGGATCAAATACGATACATTCTTTTTCTTTATTCGATACGATATAGCAATTCGTTTGGACGGGACCAAGAGAATAACTTCGTACGTTCATCATAGTTATCACCTCAACTTCCTATTATACAGGCTTTGCCACAATTTGACGATAAATGTTCATAGTTTACAGTATTTTAGTCCTCGACAAAAACAAGTAGAACGTTTACAATTAAGGAGGAATATTGTTTGCGACATTCATTTTCTGATGTCGAAAGGAGTGTCTATTTTTAATGAACTTATTAATGGTTATTTTTGGTCTAGTAGCGATTTTAGCTGTATTTGGTACATTCCAAGCAATTAAAGAAAAGAACCTATTAAGCGTTGTTTTCAACTTATTAAGTGCTGCTGTATTCGGATGGTTCGTCATCATGACGATTGTTCACAGCGGTTACCCACCAAAATTACACTAAAATTCAGACAGAAAAAGAGCAGTCTCTTCGGAGATTGCTCTTTTTTGTCTATTATTACTTATTGAATTGAAGAAACCGCTTCTTGCCGATTTGTAGTACATCATTATTCATTAATACTTGTGATATGTCATCCATCGCCATTTTTTCTCCATTCAAGGATACTCCTTTTTGCTTGATTAACCTCAAAAACTCACTCTTACTTTGAATAAAACCCATTGCCACTAGTTGTGGAATGATATCCACGATTCTTTCCTTATCAATTTCTAAGAGCAGTATAGGAATGTTTTTTGGTATTTCCTTTTTTTGAAATGCTGCTTCAAAATAAGCTCTTGCTTCCTCCACTGCTGTAGATCCATGGTATAAAGCCGTTATAATTTCTGCTAATAGGAATTTCAAATCGCGGGGATTCTCTCCCTTTTGTAGTCTATCTTGAATAGCCTGCACTTGTAGTGGATGCTCATCTGTTGCTAATTCGAAATATTTGATAATTAAAGTATCTGGTACTTCCATCACCTTTTTAAACATAATCTCAGGTGCTTCATTGATGCCAATATAATTACCTAAACTCTTACTCATTTTTTCAATACCATCTAACCCCTCTAGTAAGGGCATAAAAATAGCAATTTGTTTTTCTAATCCTCGATGCTTTTGTAAGGTGCGTCCCATTAAAATATTGAACGTCTGATCCGTTCCACCTAACTCTATATCTGCCTCAAGTTCTACTGAATCATATGCTTGCATAAGTGGGTAGAAAAACTCATGTATACCAATTGGGATGTGCTGCTGGTAACGTTTCTGAAAATCCTCGCGCTCTAGAAGTCGAGCAACAGATGTTGTGGCTGCTAGCTTGATGACTTCTTCAAAGGACAGCTTCGCTAACCATTCACTATTAAAACGAACCGTTGTCTTGTTCGGATCTAGTACTTTAAAAATTTGCTCACAATAAGTTTGGGCGTTTTTCTTCACTATATCGTCATTTAAGGCTGTTCGCCCCTTAGCTTTACCTGTAGGATCGCCAATTCGTCCTGTAAAATCACCGATAACAATAACTGCATGATGGTTTAAATCTTGCATTTGCTTGATTTTCCGTAGAACAACCGCATGACCTAAATGAATATCTGGTGCGGACGGATCGAGCCCTAGCTTAATCGTTAAAGGTCGCTGTTCTTTATACGATCGCTCTAATTTTTCAAATAAATCCTGTTCATCAACGATCTTGTTAGCACCCTTCTTGATAATCGCTATTTGCTCCTTTGGTGTTAAAAACATACGAAACATCTCCTTGTAATATTAAATATTAATATTGCAAGTTCTATAAGAGTAAATGGGGTACCAATTTTGTTTACAAGGCTTTAATAGCTTTACACGTTTTTGCTTAGAAGGCATAAAAAAACGCCTTTAGGAAATTCCTAAAGGACGTAGATAAACGTGTTACCACCTTTTTTCAAGAGCTATTCACATAGCTCTCCTCAACAAGTACAGCCATAGCGATACTTTTGCAATGATTACGGATGCAACCCCGTCGTAACCTACTATAGTTTCGGTACGCAGCTCCAAGATGTATTCACTTTAATATCCCCTTGCGCCTCTCAACAACCGGCTACTCTCTGTCAGTTCCATTAAAGTTACTCGTTCTTTTCGATGCCTTTCACTCTTATACTCCGAAATGCGAAAAACAAATCTTCGTTATGCAGATATTTACACTTATTATAATCGTATCTTGCTATTTGTCAATAAAAAGAAATGTTCAATAAAGTGTATTCACGTTGCATAGTGTTGTAAAACATTGCGAAAAGTGTTTTCTTTAGCATAGGATTCACAAAAAAATTTTATGAATAGTGCTTGAGACTAATTCTTTTTTATCAGCAATAAAAAAGAGAGATCCCTATACGAGATCTCTCTTTGATTATTTAACTGAATCCTGCTTTAAATTACCTGTTTTTTCGTCATAGAAGCGAAGTAAGTCTCCATTAATGATGGCATCAGAATTTTCTAGCTCCATTGTAGCACGATCAGCATAAGACTGACATGGCTCACCATCTATTTCTTCGCCAGTTGCTTTGTCATAGCAAGCTTCACCAGCATAGACGTATTTATCTGTAATAAAACGTCCATCACGGAAGACTACAAAGTCCTCATGCTCTGGAGAAAATAAATCTGCACCCATTTGCATATCTTTTGACGTTTCAACGCCAAGAAGGTGTAAGATCGTTGGACGTAAATCCATTTGTCCTGAAATCTCAGTCATTTCTTTTCCATCGCCCGCTCCTGGGATATGGATGAATAAAGGTACTTCTTGAAGCATTGCATTATCCATTGGTGTAATTTGATCTTTTCCTAAATATTGTGCCATTGCTTTATTATGGTTCTCAGAAATACCATAGTGATCCCCATACATCACAATAATAGAATTATCATAGACACCTTGATCTTTTAACTGTTGGAAGAAGTCTTTTAAAGCCTCATCCATGTAACGTACTGTTTGGAAGTAACGATTTAATGTACCTGAATTTGAATCATATTCAGGAATCATAATATCTTCTGGATCCAATGTAAATGGATAATGGTTCGTTAAAGTAATAAGTCTAGAGTAGAATGGCTGAGGCATATCTTTCATTAAAGCAGCTGATTGCTCTAAGAATGGAACATCTTTCATTCCCCAGTTTACAGCTTGCCCCTCTTCCACAGTATATGAATCTATATCGTAGAATTTATTAATTTTTAACGATTGATACATCATGTCACGATTCCAGAATGATTTATTATTAGGGTGCATGACATTTGTAAAGTATCCATTTTCTCCAAGGCGTTCAGCCATTGAATTATACGTATTTCCACCATGCGTGAAGAATACAGCACCTCGACCTAAACCAAACAGTGAGTTTTCAACAATAAACTCCGAGTCAGATGTTTTTCCTAACCCTGTTTGGTGATAGAAGTTACTGAAATAATACGTATCTTTATCTTTTGTTAAAGAGTTTAAGAATGGCGTAATTTCGTGACCATTCATGTCATTATTAATGACAAAGTTTTGTAATGACTCCATCGATACCACAATCAGGTTACGACCTTTATATTTCCCAAACATCTCTGGATTTACAGCAGCCTGATTAGAACGTATATAGTTGTTCACTTCTACTAATTCACTACCATCGGCTAACGCACGTTGAGCAGATGATTTAGATTGAATATAAATGTCATACAAGTGGTAATTGTACGTACCAATGTTTTTTACTAATAATTCGCGGTCAAAACTACGTGTTAGTAATTGTGGGCGCTCAGTTTCTGCTAATCCTAAATTTAAGAATGTCATTGCTATTGCAAGCACAAAAAATGCACGACGGAATTCAATATTCACTTTAAATGCATCTTTCATTTTTGGTAAAAATTTATTCGCTAAGATTAAGATAACGACATCAACGAAATATAATACATCCCAAGGCTCAACAATGGCTGCTACTGATGTTCCTAAGTCACTAAAGTTACTTGTTTGGAATAATACTGGTAGCGTAATAAAATCATTGTAGAATCGATAGAACGCTACATTTCCGTATAAAACAATGGACAAAATAACGCTGACCGTAATCAAATAACGATTTCTAGCTTTTGCTGATTTAAAGAATAGTGATAAACCATACGTAAATAGCAAGAAGCTTAATGGATTAATAAATAAAATAAATTGTTGCATTGCATTTTCAATTTTCATTTCAAAGCTTGTGTGGTAAACAATGACCGTTTTGATCCAAGTTGCTATAATTGCTAGTATCATAAATGAATGTTTAGGCCACTTTATTGATTTCATTCCTAACATCCTCCCTACTTCCTTACAAAAAAATAATAATTATTTACATTTTGTTACGGAAACAAAATATATCTTAATCCTTTTTTAACAGATAATCAACACATATCTTAGGGAAAATTTTTTCTCCCTGCTCTTTCTATGCACCAGATATCTATATATACGTTTTGCATTGTAAAAAGTTTCGTAAAAACATAAAAACAGCGGAAACCCACTGTTTTTAAGAATATTACATACATGTTACATTAATTTTACAATACCCAATTACATTATATTTCAAACATTACTTTTTATGCTCTTCCATACGAAGTCTTGTTGTTTCTTGTCGAATAAGCAGTAGAGCCATTTGATAATCTTTTATATCTAGTACATTCGCTTTATAGAGCTCACGTATTTCATCCTCCATCAACATCAAATCGCCAATAGGATCACGTGTATAAATATAGGTACCATATGTTTTCAAGAGTTCATAAATATCTAGCATTTTATCCATTTTCATTCGCTCCTCGTTGTGCAACACAGTCAATACGTTTTGTGGGCGTCACAATGATATCTACTGGGCAATCATGTGCTTCAGTAGGAACACAATCAATGATTTGCTCATCAAAGAGCAGCGACATCAGCTTACCCTTATTATAGTTTAATACATAGCGGTCATAATAACCACCGCCATAGCCGATTCGATAACCGTATGGATCAAAAACAACGCCTGGTACAACAATGATATCCATCTCATTTGCGTCAACAAACTCACTTTTTGCTGGAATGGGCTCACGCAAATGCATATATACAGTTTCAAGCTGTGCAAATGATTCAATGGCATAAAATGACATTTCTCTTGTTTTTGGGTGACATTTAGGAACTGCGACCTTTTTACCTAGTTTCCATAATTCCTCAATTATAAGAATTGTGTCGACTTCTGGCTTATTTGAAATGGTCATGCCAATTGTATTTGCTTCTATTATATATGGTTCCTGTAGCACCTTGTTTAACACAGCTAATGATTGACGATGATAGTCTTCATCCGTCATAGTTGCAAGGGCTTGGCGTACCGTGTTTCGTAAAGTTGTTTTATCCATCTAGGCTACCTCCTATATCGTAAAACTTCATATCCTCCTGGAATTGTTACATTGAATGATGTGATAAAATGTAGAAAGCCAAAACCACTTGTGGTTTTGGCTTAATGAGCGATTACTTAGTTTCACGGTGAAGAGTGTATTTCTTCTCGCGAGAGCAATATTTTTTAAGTTCAAGACGCTCTGGATTGTTACGCTTGTTCTTTTTAGAAATGTAGTTACGTTCGCCGCAATCTGTGCAAGCTAAAGTAATATTTACGCGCATCATTAACCCTCCCACTCTATATCAAGAATTTAAATTTGAGCATGATTTATACGACTAACCTATTATAACATAAACTGAAAAAAAATCTACCTTCATTTCATATTAAGTTTGCATATGGTAAAATATCTTATAATTACATACTACATTGAGGTGAAACTATTGGATTTATCCATCGTATTAATGAGTATTGGCATTTTTCTGATCATCGTTTCGTTCTTTTTCAAAAATAGCTCGAAAAAAATCGAACAAGATGTCGAAGAATTATCTATCTCCATCTTCCAAGAAACGAATAATTTAAAACGTCGCCTTAAGATTGTGGAGGAAGAACTTTTACTAGAGCCAGAGTTCCAAGTGAAATCAAAATCAAGTATCCCTCCAAAAGGTCAAGATCCTAAAGTGCACCAAGTCATGCAGGCCGTTCAACAGGCTGCACAGAGTTCAAAAGTTGGACAAACAACAGCACCAGCAAAACCGATTCATCAAATTATTATTAGTCAGGTACTTGAATTAAATAAACAGGGTCTTTCTGTAGCAGATATTAGTATTCGCTCAAATTTAACAGAAGAGCAAGTTCGGCAAGTGATTGCAAACGGGGGGCGTTGATTGATGAATAAGTCTGCCATTCGTGCATTTGGTATAGCCATTTTTCTTGTTGGGGCATTGCTTGCACTAGCAAACCGCTTCGATGTAAATATTGGTCTTCCTACTAAGGAATTTTCCAATCAACAACAGGTAAAAGAACTACAAAACAAATTAAGTAAGGCCAATCAGGAAATTGCCTCGTTAAAGGATCAATTAAAGCAAGTACATACGACTGAAAAAACTTCTACAACAGATGCATCTGAACAAGCTGATGAAGAAGCAGATACAGATGTAACAACGATGTCTCTGCAAATCTATAGTGGTATCACACCCTATAGTGTGGCCCAAAAACTTGAAGACGGTGGCATTATTACCAATAGTGTTGAAATGGAGTTACTACTCGCTAACCCTAAATATGCTAGAAGCTTACAAATCGGCTCCTATGAAGTCAATTCTGCCATGACTTTAGAAGAAATAGCTAATTTAATTACAGGTAAGAAACAATAACATAAAAAGCTGTCGCCCATTCATATATGAGGCGACAGCTTTTTTATTACGCTATACTTTCTAGAAAGGCTTGCATCATCATACTACCTTCTTTTGTGCCGATTGATTCAGGATGAAACTGCAGCCCATAAAGTGGATATTCTTTATGTTGAATGGCCATGATTTCTCCGTCATCACCCGCTGTGGCGAGTATTTTAAAATCCTTGTGTAAAGTTTGTTCTTCAATAATAAGTGAATGATATCGCATAACCTCGATATCCCCATCTAATTGGGCAAATAAACCTGTTTGCTCGTATTGTAATGGGGACAGCTTTCCATGCATAATATTTTTTGCCTGCACAATATTTGCGCCAAAAGCTTGACCTATCGATTGGTGCCCTAGACAAATACCTAAAATAGGGAATTTTTGATAGAGTTCCTTGATGACCTCTATCGTTATCCCTGCTTCATTTGGCGTTCCTGGTCCTGGTGATAAAATGATGGCTTCTGGCGACAGTTTTTGAATTTCTTCTATAGTAATGGTATCATTCCGTACGACCTTGACGCTTTTTCCAAGCATACTGATTTGCTGAAATAAATTATAGGTAAAAGAATCGTAGTTATCTATTATTAGAATCATTTTTTTACCTCCAATAGGGCACGTGCCTTATTCAGTGTTTCTTCATATTCTGACAATGGAATCGAATCATAAACAATACCTGCTCCTGCCTGTACATGTGCCTTCTGATCCTTAATGAGCATCGTGCGAATCGCAAGGGCTAAGTCCATATCACCAGTTGTCGAAATATAGCCTACTGCTCCCGCATACACCCCACGTTTTACTGGTTCTAATTCATTAATCAATTGCATGGCCCGAATTTTTGGTGCCCCTGACACTGTACCAGCAGGTAAACAAGCACGAAGTACATCCAGTACATGGAGGTCATCTCGCAATTCGGCAATAACCTCAGATACCATATGCATCACATATTTATAGCGCTCAATTTTCATGTATTTGGTTAGCTTGACAGAACCCACTTTTGCAATACGTCCAAGATCATTGCGCCCTAAATCCACTAACATACGGTGTTCAGCTATTTCCTTGCTATCCACTAATAGCGCATTTGCGATGGCTTCATCCTGTTCTATTGTCGTGCCACGCGGCTTTGTACCTGCTATAGGATTGGTTGTCACTTTTCGATTTTTTACTTTTACAAGACTTTCAGGAGATGTTCCTAAAATAATATAGTCACCATAATCCATATAAAACATATAGGGTGATGGGTTAGACGTGCGCAATTGACGATAGAGCGAGAACGGCGAACCTGTAAACGGCGCAGAAAAACGTTGCGATAACACAATTTGGAAAATATCACCTCTCAAAATATGCTGCTTAGCACGTTCCACCAAAGCAACAAATCGTTCCTTTGAAATCATAGGCTTAAACTGTAGCTCATCCACCTTTAATACCTCAAAGGTCGTACCTGCACAAAGCTGTTGCTCCATCCTTGTAATAGCAGCTTCCATCTCCTCTAATGAACGCCCATCCTGAAATAGATCAATCGAAGCTAGTGTAATTTCCTGTGTTAGATGATCAAAAACAATAAATGTATCATAGAAAAAAACATGAACATCAGGCATAGCTAAACCATCCTGTAAATAGTCACCTATTTTTTCTGTGTAAAATGCTGTTTCATAGCCAAAGAAACCTATAGCTCCTCCAAAGAAAGCAAAAGGATAGCTTTCTTTATGAAAGGGTATTAGTTCTTTTAATCGATCAAGCACATTGCCTCTAGCCTTGTCATTTTCTGCTCCTTTTGAAAACACGAATTCTTCATTATTTCCTTTTAGTTCAGCCACTGGATTGATGGCGATAAAGGAATATCGCCCACTTTCCTCATGTTTCGCTGAGGATTCGAACAACATTTTATGCTGCCCTTTCAGTGATTGATACACAGAGATCGGGGTCATCATATCCCCATGTAATACTTTCATAGCATACTTTCTAAGCTCAACTGTCATACTCTTCTCTCCTTCTCTAAGCTCTGCTCATCTACACCTCATCTATCTTTAGCAGCAGAAATCTGCTAAAGGCTTTCTCTTCATTCAGCTAAAACATTTGCCGTCTAAAGAAAAAAATATAAAAAGGCCTTTCCATCACAAAAGGACGGAAAAGCCGTGGTGCCACCTTCATTGGTCTCCTGATAGGAAAACCCTCTCTAAGCCTTGTAACGTAGGCATCCGCTAATCCGTACTTTTTTCAGGATTAGAGCTCCGAAGTCCATTCACTAAACATTTGTACTAGTTTTCACCAACCACTAGCTCTCTATAACAAATTGTACTAGCTACTACTCTTCATCAAAGCTGATTTCTTGGTAATATTGTAAAGCAAACTATCTTACAATTCAATTTATTTTTTATTTCGCAGACTTTCTTCTTCAGGATGGCTAGCTAATGTAATCGATAGCTCCTCCATTATTTGACGAATGGCAAATAAAATATCCTGCCGCACTTCCAGCATAACAGCGGTATCATTTGTGGCAACAAAGAATCGAACAAGCACGCGATACGAATCATGATGAAATTCATCTATAAATACATGAATCATGTCTTTCTCTGTTTTAGCATGTAAATAAATTTCCTTATGAATGGCCGTTAAAGCGCTACGTATGTCTTCCTCATTATTAGCAGCAGCGATATATAAAAATTGCTCACATTTCCGTTTTTCTCGTTTAGATAAATTATAAAGTGGGCGATTCACTAAATAGGAGTTCGGCACATACACAAGTCCTTTGTCTCCTGTTTGAATTAACGTACTTCTTAAATTAATATCCTCAATCGTTCCTTCAATTTTTTGATCCTCTGTCGCAATCCAATCTCCTATTTGGAATGGATTATCTAAAGCTACGGACATGCCACCAAATACATGCGCTAGTGTATCGCGAATCCCAAAGGCAATCGCCACACCCGTTAAGCCGATTCCAGTTAAAAAGCCATTCAGATTAAAATCCCAAAAGGAAGCAATCGTAAACATAGCAAAAATCATGATAAGTACTTTACCGATTCGTAGAAAAAACGGTAGTAAAACATTCTGATCCTCTTCGCTTGTTAATTCAAATGGTTGTTTCGTATAAAAATTCAAAACATCGTAAATCCCTTTAAAAGCAAAAAACACCATAATAGACAATACAAAATTCTTTGTTGATGGATGTGTAAATAAAGGGACTTTTATTAAATAAGATAAGCTTAGCACAATGACCGTCGTCATAAAGGCATAGCCAATTGCTTTACTAAATTGAGCCAGTACATTTGCTTGGAAATTGCGCTGACGATCTTTTAAAAATAGCACAACACGATGAATAATTTTTTTGATGATGAATCGTTGAATAAGCCACCCGACTAAACAAATAATGACAGCAATTAAGCCATCTAGCCAGGTTGGGACTGTAAATTTAGGTAATAACCAATGTAATGAATCCATTTATTTCTCCTTTATAACTACCTATGTATCGCCAGCAAAAAGGAGCCGACCTTCAGTAATGGTTAGCCCCGTTCTTGTTATTGTATGGCATCATCTGCAAAAAAAGCCTTACTAGCAAACCAAAATTGCTGTTTATTAAAGTTATGTTCATGCATGGCAATTACCGAAAATTCAGCATGATATTTTTGCTTCATTTCCTTTAGCATCATTTTTGCTTGCTTGCCAACGAGATGCTGCCCATCAATAGGTGCTCCTTCTGTAAAAATAATGACATCTGCTTCTGTACCTAATTGATTTTCCTGTAGCAATGCTTTCACAAATTGTAAAACAGGTAAAATGGCTGCCTCTCCCTTTGCCTTATATTCGATAAAACTTTTAAAATCAGCTAAATTTAAATGACCATTTTCAAAGCGGTAGTGGACATGAATTTGCCGATCATACGGTACAATGTATAAATCACGGCCTTCTCGATGTGCACTCATAAATAACGCTAAAATCATACTTTTACAAATCTCAGAATAAGCGGCCATTCCTGTCGTTTGTTCTAAACAAATAATCATCGGGCCAGGGTCTTGTTGATAATCATGAAAGGGTACATAGTAAATATTGCCGCTTTTCGTTGTCTGTTGCTTAAGCTTTTGACGTCTAAGCTCTGACCATTTTCGTTCATAATACTGGCGTTGCTCTTTGCCATTTGCTAAGCGTTCTGCCTTCTCAATAGCAGGAATATTCTCTTGGATTTCATGCATGATATCCGTCAATTCCAGAGCAAATGCTGCCATATTTCGTAATGGCTCACTCTTGAAAAAATAATCGATAAAATAATGTTGTTCCCCTTCACTTAACTCCTCTATATGTAGGTTTTCATAGAGAAAACGTAAATAGTCAAGTTGTTCTATTGTCAACTGCTTGTCAAATTGCTTGATGAGGGATTCAATCGCATCTTTCATGTAGCAGCACCTCCTAAGCACCACATTTTTTGGATAATGTCTATAGTATAACCAAAAAAATTTTTTGACAATACAAAAACGCTTGCTATAAAGACGCTACAACCAAAGACAATGTTGCTGCTTCAGGAGATTTTTTTCTGCAAATGAAAAAAAGAGCTAAAACGCAGCTCTTCTTTCTTAATTATTTAATTCATAATGTTTGCCTTTTACTAAGTAAAATAGATGTTCAGCAATATTTGTAGCATGATCAGCAGAACGCTCTAAATAGCGGCAAATAAATGTTAGGTGTGTAATCTGTGAAATATGGGAGGGGTTTTCTACCCCAGCACGGAGTAAAAGGGTGATCGTTGCCCCGTATAAATCGTCCACGTAATCATCTAACTCTGCAATCTCTTTAGCGCGTACCGTATCTTCCTCAGTAAAGGCCTTCATGATGCTCTCTAGCATTTCTACTGTTTTATTGCACATGGTTTGGAGATTTGTTATTGGGAATATCATTGGCTCCTTACCAATTCGAATTGCTTCTTTAGCTATATTAACCGCATAGTCCCCTACTCTTTCCATATCTGAAGCTGCCTTTACGAGAACCATGAGACGGCGTAAATCTGTTGCTACTGGTTGTTGCTTGGCAATCATTAGGATCACATGGTCATTAATTTCTTCTTCAAGGCGATTAATGATTAAATCGTCCTCCAAAATTTTCAAAGACTTTTCTAAATCCTGCTCTACCAATGCTTCAAAAGCTGTTTTTAATGCAAGGATACTGCTATTGGCAATTGCAAGAAATTGTCCCTGTACCTCTTTTAACTCTTGTTCAAAACGTTCACGTACGATCATTCATTGCTCCTCCTTAGCCGAAACGTCCCGAAATATAGTCTTCTGTACGTTGATCTGCTGGTGTTTGGAAAATAACATCCGTTTTATCGTATTCGACAACCTCTCCACTTAGGAAGAATGCTGTACGATCAGAAATACGTGCCGCTTGCTGCATATTATGTGTCACGATGACAATGGAATAATCCTTTTTCAGTTCTTGAACCAGCTCTTCCACTTTCAACGTAGAAATCGGATCTAAGGCAGATGTTGGCTCATCCATTAAGATGACATCAGGCTCAATCGCTAAGCAACGTGCAATACAAATACGTTGTTGCTGACCTCCTGATAATCCGTAGGCATTTTGATTCAAACGGTCTTTTACCTCGTCCCAAATGGCTGCCCCTCTTAATGATTTCTCCACAATTTCATCGAGAATTTTTTTATTTTTAATGCCATGAATTCTTGGTCCATAGGCAATGTTATCATAAATGGATTTTGGAAACGGGTTTGGCTTTTGGAATACCATACCTACACGTGTTCTTAATTCCTCTACCGTATAGTTTTTATCTAAAATATTTCGCTCACGATATAAAATTTCTCCTGATGTACGTACGATTGGTACAAGTTCAACCATGCGGTTTAATGTTTTTAGATACGTAGATTTCCCACAGCCAGATGGTCCAATAATAGCCGTTACTTCATTTTCATAGATGCTTAAATTAACATCTTTTAAACCATGATGATCACCATACCATAAGTTTAAATTGCGTGTATCATAGACAATATTTTTCGCCACATCTGCTATAGGCTTAGTCGTTGCCTGGTTCCGTTTGACAATTGTTTTTTCCTCTTTAAAATCTAATACCATAAGGTCACCTCATTAATAACGTTTTTGGAATTTATTTCGGATATAGATGGCAATCGAATTCATTAATAGCAGCACTGTCATAAGCACTAAAATACCTGCGGCTGCTACGTATTGAAAGGCTTCTTGTGGTCGTTTTGCCCAATCATAGATTTGCATTGGTAATGCTGTAAATTGACTCAGTAAACCATTCGGTAAAAACTGGAGGATAACTGGAATTCCAATTACAACTAGTGGAGCTGTTTCTCCAATGGCACGAGACAAGGCTAAAATACTTCCTGTCAAAATACCTGGAATGGCAGCTGGCAATACAACACGCAAAATCGTTTGCCATTTCGTTGCACCCATGCCATATGAAGCTTCACGTTGTTCGTTTGGCACTGCACGAATAGCCTCTTGAGCCGCTACAATGATAACAGGTAAAATTAACAAACTCATTGTAAAGCCAGCAGCTAAAATGCTTTTTCCTAGACCCATCATACGTACAAAAATAGTTAATCCAAGTAATCCAAAAACAATGGAAGGAACACCTGCTAGATTCGATATATTCATGCGAATAAAGTCATTTATTTTATTTTTCTTGGCATACTCCTCTAAATAAATCGCAGTACCAACTCCTAAAATAATCGATACTGGTGCTACAACTGCCATTAACCAAAGCGAACCGATTAAAGCAGCTTTGATACCTGCCTTATCCGCAAATCGTGATGCAAAATTCGTCAAGAAATCGATATTTAAGTAATCAATTCCCTGTGTCACAATGCGGTACAGTAAAATAGCTAAAGCAACAAGTGCAAACGTAGTAGCTAAGAAAAAGAGAGTTTTCCAAACTTTATTTGCTGTAATACGCTTTGTCATTCGTTTCATGACGACTGTGTCATCCATATAGCGCATGCTAGTAAACCTCCCTGAAGCGTTTCGAAATATAGTGAGCAAGTAAATTCATTACTAGAGTAAAGATAAATAGTGTAAATCCTACTGAATAAATTGAGTAATAAATGGTTGTACCATAACCCGCATCACCAGTTGAAACCTGTACAATGTATGCAGTCATTGTTTGAATAGAGTCTGTCACATTGAGGTCAAATTTCGGTGTTGAACCACCTGCTAGCGATACAATCATTGTTTCTCCAATTGCCCGGGAAATAGCTAACACAACAGAAGCGACAATCCCTGAAAGCGCAGCTGGTAATACTACTTTGATTGCTACTTCAAATTTCGTCGCACCTAGAGCTAAGGCTCCTTCACGCATACTATTTGGTACAGATGACATAGCATCTTCTGAAAGAGATGTAATCATTGGTAAAATCATAATCCCTACAACAATACCAGGACTTAATGCATTAAATAGTTTGAGTCCAGGTACAATTTCTTGTAAAACTGGTGTGACAAATGTTAAAGCGAAGAAGCCATAAACAATTGTTGGCACACCTGCTAATACCTCTAAAATTGGTTTCACTGTACGTCGTGTTTTCTCACTTGCATATTCACTTAAATAGATAGCTGAAGCAATTCCAAATGGTACAGCTACTACAACTGCAATAAGTGTCACTTTTAATGTACCAGCGATTAATGGCAGTATCCCAAATAACGGTTCGTTACCTGAAAACGGTAACCATTTAGTACCGAAAAGGAAATCCGTAATCGACACACGTTTAAAGAATTCAAACGTTTCAAAAATAAGGGTGAAAACAATGCCAAATGTTGTTAATATCGAAATAATAGCTGCAGAAAATAATAGAGCTGGCATGGCTTTTTCCACTATTTTCTTTGTTTTTTGGTTGCGCGAATTTGCAATTAATTGCTGCACAGATGATGTCTTATCTTCCTTTTGAGAAACCATTGGGAGCTCCTTTCAAATAAGTGAGGGAAAGAGCATACATCTCTTCCCCTCTATGCATGTCTTCTTATTTTAAGCCTTCTAAAGTTTTTAAGCCTTCAGTATATTTTTCTTCAGGTAAACGAACATAGCCCACTGCTTCAGCCATATCGCCTGCGTTTTCAAGTGTAAATTTAATGAAGTCATATGCTGCTTCATTGTCCTTCATTGCACTATTTTTTACGTATGTGAATAATGGACGTGAAAGTGGTGTATATTCGCCACCTTCAATTGTTTCATTTGTTGGCTCTACGCCATTTACTTTGACAATGTTTAATTTATCTTTATTTTCAAGGTAGTAAGCATAACCGAAGAAGCCAATCGCATTTTTATCACCAGCTACACCTTGCACTAGCATATTATCATCCTCTGATAATGTTGCTGAGCTTACTAGATCTGCTCCATCTAAAATCACTTCATCAAAGTAGTCGTATGTGCCTGAATCAGTACCTGGTGAATAGTAAACGATTTTTTCATCTGGCCAAGATGGATCAATATCAGACCACTTTTTCTCTGTCCCATCTTCAATCCAAATTTTTTGTAGTTGTTCTACCGTTAAGTCCTTCGCCCAATCATTTTCTGGGTTCACGACTACTGATAAACCGTCATATGCTAAAGCTAGCTCTGTAAAATCAATGCCCGCTTCTTCTAATTTCGCTTTCTCTTCATCTTTTATATTACGAGATGCATTTGAAAAGTCTGTTTCACCTGCGATGAATTTTTCAAAACCACCACCAGTACCAGAAACCCCCACTGATACTTTGACATCTGGTTGTGTACCTGCATACTCTTCAACAACTGCCTCAATGATTGGTGCTACTGTTGATGAGCCATCTCCAGCTACAGACCCTTGTAGCTTTTCATCAGCAGCTTCTTGTCCTGAGCTTGCTGGTGCGTTCGTTTCTGTATTGTTTCCGTTTTGTGCAGAATCGCTACCACATGCACCTAGCATTAATGCAGAACCCATTACCGCTGTCATCGTTAAGTACTTCCACTTTTTCATCTCATTTGCCTCCGTCATGAACTGTTTTATAGTTATTTGTCTTACAATCTTTACTATAATGACTGATTGTTGAAGTCGTATAAACGGTTCGTAAAAGAGATGTAAAGGAATGTAATGCTTTGTAAACGTTTGTAAAGATGAATTTACAATAGAGGAAACTTGCTTCCTATAGGAAAGGTGTTATAATAAGCAATTGTGTCAGGAAATATTTATTTTAATGATAAGGAGAGTTTGACCTTTGTCATGAAACATGCAAAAGTACAAAATGTCGATTATTTTAAAACATATTTATCATTAGTAATGGAACATCGGGACTACACACTTCAAGAGGCGATTGATTTTATGCTTGCTTCTTATTTCTATAACAATATAGAACTTTATGGGGTAAAACCAAGAGAGCAATTTGAATTAGCCATTCAGCAATTATCCGCATAAAGGCACTAAATATCTGAAAGGGGCGTTTTGCTATGCAAACGCCCCTTTCACTACTTAGTTAAGTTTAAATTTCACAACTGATTCAGTTCATCAGCAATTTTGACAAGTACCTCTGAATTGCGCACAGTTTCAACGATCGCTATAGTGGATTTTTGAAAATGAATAGAAATCACCCAGCTCGTATTTCAATACCTTATTATTGCCAAAACAAGCTATACATTCCATATTTACTTAAGGATTAGCGTAACATCATTCAAAATTCATAAAAAAGTAAAAATAAAACGGATTTGGAAAATAAATTTTCCAAATCCGTTTTGTATTAGCGCATATCCAATACCCTTTATTCCTGCTCATTCTCTCCAATTTTTTCTTCCGTAATCGCTGGTAAAATTGGTTGTTTCACATTACTATCTGTTACTTTTTCAGCTTGATATTTAGCTTTTAATTCAAAATACTTATCTAAAGAACGTCTAGCAATGACATTATTTTGATAGTAGTGTGGCGCTAAATTTGTATTAACCCATGGGATCACAACTGCATAGGCAATTTCAGGATTTTCATATGGGGCAAAGCCAACATGCGTTAAATTAATCGTATTTGTGCCGTAGTGCTCACGTAACGGACCATAATACACTACCTCTGCTGTCCCTGTTTTCCCTGCAGCTGTATATGGAGTATCGGCAAATTGTGCTCGTGCTGTACCATGTGAACCAGTATATACACGACGTAGCCCTTGCTTTACATAATCGATCTCTTCTTTAGGATTATCAATTTGATTCAAAATAGTTGGACCTACTTCTGTTACTAACTGCCCTAATTGCTTCCCATCCTGTGATGGGTCTCGAACCTCTTTCACAACATGTGGCTGAATACGATAGCCACCATTGGCAACTGTTGAAATATATTGTGCAAGTTGAAGTGGTGTATACGTATCATACTGACCAATCGCCAAGTCAAGTGTTTTACCACCCATTGTTGGACCTGATGGACCACGCACTCCGCTAAATTCATTTGGTAAATCAATGCCTGTTTTCACACCTAAACCAAATTGCGCATAATTATTACGCATTTTTGAGAACGTATCGTCCTTTAAGCGTAATGGCATACCATAACTATAAGGGGTTCCATTAAGCAGCATCGCAATTTTAAACATATAGGAGTTGGAAGAACGTTCTAATGCTAACAAGTCATTCATCGGGATATATCCAGCCCTGTTAAAAATAGACGTTTTCGGGTCCGTGCCAGCTAATATAATCGGCTCGTCTCCCATTGAAGTACCCATCGAAATAACATCCTGATTGTAGCCAGTAAGAACTGTTGCTGCTTTAACAGATGAACCTGCCTCATAGGCTGTTGTAAACGATCCATATGCATAGTCAATGACTTCATTTTGCCCTGTTTCGGGATTTTTTTCTATTTTCTTACCTACCATCGATAAAATGTCGCCAGTATTTGGATCCATCATAATAAGGAAGGCACGGTCTAATAAATAGGAGCCTGGAAGTGCCTTTAAGTTAAGCAGTTCTTCTTCTACAATCTTATCCGTTTCAGCCTGCAGCTCACTATCCAATGAAAGGATTAAGTCTTTACCTGGCTCCCCTTCATAGGTTGTGACTGTATCGACTACTTGACCTTTTTTATTGGTAATATTTTTGACGACTGTTTTTTGACCTTGTAATAATTCTTCATATTGTGCTTCAATGTAACTTTCTCCCACACGGTCATTACGTGAGTAGTCACGTGCTAAATAGTAGTTGAGCTTCTCTTTAGGTATCCCTTTTGTTGGGACCGTTGTACGTCCAAGAATAGATAAAGATGATAATTTGACACGTTTCCAGTCTGTTGTTGTATTAACACCTGGTAGTTCAGTTAAACGCTCAGATACACGAGCAAATTCATCAGCTGATACATTTTCACTTTTAATAATTTGAGGAGATAGATTATAGCCAGATACCATTTCACGATAAATCGCTAATACCTCTAAATCTGCCTCTGTTAATTGTAAAAGTTCTTCGTTTGTGATACGTTCCCGTACCAGTTTATCAATCTCTGCATTAATTTGACTTGTTGTAATATTTTCTTGTGCATTAATTTTTGTTTTTTCTGCCTCTGTGACTTTTTCATAGGCAGCATCGTGATTTTGTAATATCCAAAAATCCTGTTTATCACGCAATGTGACACGCTTTGTTGGCTGTTCAATTAACTGTGCCAGCTTTTTCGCGATATCAAGCATCTCCTCTGTTGTGGTCGTTTGCATTTTCGTATACGTAATGGCATTTTCCGGGTGATTATCCACTAAAATACGACCGTAACGATCATACATGCGTCCCCTTGGTACACTTGTGTTGACAGGAACTTCTTCTGTACGCTCTAAAATACGTACATAATCTTCCCCTTTGACGATTTGCATATAGCCAAGTCTAAAAATTAACATTGAAAATACGATAAATATTGCAAAGAAAAGGATATTCATACGAAATGTTAAGTTAGAATGATGTTTTGCTTTAACACTCGCCGCGCGATTTTTTCCAGGTGCTTTGCGCATATGTATTCCCCTCCTCATCTTCTGATCATTTCAATACACGATACCTAGTATACCATTCGAAGGTATGACAGAAAAGCACGCACTTTCGATTTCTTATGTAAAACATCATTTATTTGACGGTACTTTATGGAGAAAGGTTGCCCTATTTCACGCTCTCCTTATATTTCGTCTTCATTATCCTGATATTTTCAGATTCTATCCCTTAATTTGCTGTTTTATCCAACAAAAAAAGGCTATGCCTCCGTGATTGCTCACTTTAGGCACAGCCATTTATCCGTTATTATTTTGCAGCTTGGAATTTAGCTTCTACTACATCCCAGTTTACTACGTTCCAGAAAGCACCGATGTAATCTGGACGACGGTTTTGATAGTTTAGGTAGTATGCATGTTCCCATACATCTAAGCCTAAAACTGGTGTTTTCCCTTCCATTACTGGAGAGTCTTGGTTTGGAGTAGACGTAACAGCAACTGAGTCACCATCAACGATTAACCAAGCCCAACCTGAACCAAAGCGAGTTGTAGCAGCTTTAGCAAATTCTTCTTTGAAAGCGTCGAAAGAACCGAATTTAGCATCGATTGCTTTTGCTACTTCACCAACTGGTGTATTTGAACCGCCTGGAGCGATTACTTCCCAGAATAATGTATGGTTAGCATGTCCGCCACCGTTGTTGCGTACAGCAGTTTGTTTGTCAGCTGGAAGAGCATCTAGGTTTGCGATTAAGTCGTTAATGTCTTTTTCTGCAAATTCAGTACCTTCTACTGCTGCGTTTAAGTTTGTTACATAAGTATTGTGGTGTTTAGAATGGTGAATTTCCATTGTTTTTGCATCGATATGTGGTTCTAATGCGTCATAAGCGTAAGTTAATTGTGGTAATTCGTAAGCCATTGTTAAGTTCCTCCCTAAAATAAGAAATAATTAGTACATCCTTAGATTATCAAAATTGGTCAAACCATTCAACGAAAAATACTTCAATTTGAAGATTTCAGCCTTTTGACCGAAATACCGATATGTTTACTATCTTACCCTTTTCTCTCACACACTAAACCTTAAAAGAAAGGCATTAAATGGCGATAAAAAATACAATAATCATAACAATTTGAATAACAGCCTTGACAACAGTAGATGTCAAAAAGCCAATTAAAGAACCTACACCACTTTTCACTGCCTCACTAAATGTACGTTTCTCAACGATTAGTTCCGCAATCACAGCCCCTAAAAATGGTCCAATTAAAATCCCTGCCACAGGGATCACAAATGGACCAATTAATAACCCAATGGTGCTCCCCCACATGCCAGCATTGGAACCACCAAACTTTTTGATACCAAACGCATTTGCCACAGTATCTGCCCCAAATAACAACACGACAAATAGTATTTCAATGACCCAAAACCACCAGCTTAGCTCTGCGAATGAGAAAAATAAGCCATAGAGCAAAAACCCACCGACTAAAAACAGTACTCCGGGAATAATTGGATATACTAAACCAATAAATGAAATAATAAAGCAGGCAATCACTAAGATCCAGCCAACAACTTCCATAAAGATTCTCTCCTTTTAACGTGCATTGCCTTTCATACGAAATAACAAAGTGAAAAGTTTCATTAATGACGAATGCCTAAAATAGAATCTGCAATATTTACTGCATGGTCTCCTATACGCTCTAGGTTGCTAACGATATCCATATAAACAATTCCTGCAGCCCCACTACACTCATTTGTGTTTAATCGGGCAATATGCTTTTGACGTAGTTTATCTTCCATATCATCAATCAGGCTTTCTAGCTCTGTTACTTCTTGAGCTAAACTTAAGCTAGCGGTATCTAATGCTTCTATACTTTTGCGCACTGCCTCTATGGCTAAACTAAACATACCTATTAAGTCCTGTCGCGCTGATTTACTTAAGCTTACCTCGTGGTGATCCTTGTACTGTAAAAGCTCTAATATATTTTCAAAATGATCCCCAATTCGTTCAAAATCCCTTACATTTGTCAATAAAGTATGATGTCTTACAGAGTCTGCACGGGAAAGAGGCTGCTTAGACACCATTACTAAATAATCAGTAATTTCATTGTCTAGATGATTAAGCCCGACTTCTAGCTGTAGCACCGTTGGAATATGCTCTGTCTCTCCAGATTTCATATATAAAAACGTTTCTTCTAACCCACGCAATGCATGTTCACCCATGCGTAATACCTCTTCTTTAGCTTGACCTAGCGCAATAGCAGGAGAGGAATCAATGAATGAAGGATCTAAATGCTTAGTTGTTACATTGATATGGCCATCATGTCCCGGCAATAGCTTTGTAACTAAGGCTGCGAGTCCAGCAATAAATGGTAGTTGGATCATCATATTAAAGACATTGAATGAGCCATGAGCAATGGCAATCTGCATGCGAGGCTCTAAATGAAATACGCCACTGATCCACTGTACATATTGCATAAACGGTGTGAACAATAACATGAAAATAATCGTTCCAATCACATTAAATAATACATGAGCCGCTGCTGCACGCTTAGCGTAAATAGAAGCACCAAGAGAAGCTAAAACAGCTGTAATGGTCGTGCCAATATTTTCCCCAAACAATATCGGTAAGGCACTATTTAAACCAATTAATTGTTCTGCATATAAACCTTGCAATACCCCCACCGTTGCGGTAGAGCTTTGCACAAGTAATGTGAAAATGGTTCCTAAAAATATGCCTAATATCGGTTGATTGCTTAAATGAAGCGTTAACGATGCAAAATCTGCAAGCTGGTGTAACGCCTGCATACTAGCACTCATCAACTCTAGCCCTAAAAATAAACCGCCAAAGCCAAATAGAATCTGACCAATATGTTGATACGTTGCTTTCTTTAAGAAAAATAAACAGGCTGCCCCAATTGCCAATAAAGGGTAAAAATAGAGTCCAATATTAATACCAATAATAAATGCTGTAATAGTTGTACCAATATTTGCCCCCATAATGACGCCGATTGCTTGACGCAGTGTTAAAAAACCAGCACTCACTAACCCTACAGTGATGACTGTTGTGGCAGAACTTGATTGTATGCAAATTGTTACAAATATACCTACCAGGACACCCATAACAGGGTTTGTGGTAAAGCGATTTAACCATTCACGTAACCGATCATCCGCTGATTTTTGAAGCCCATCCCCCATGAATTTAATGGAAAATAAAAAGACCCCTAGTCCGCCTAAAAACTGAAAGAGAATGCTTTGCCAATCTATTGTCAATTGTTTTCGCTCCAATTCCTACATCTCTACTACCCTCGTTCTAATCATTAAATGATTCCAAACAAAAAGTAAAGAAATCCTTTAACTTCTTTACATAATGTTAACATTTTAACATCAAGACCCTCCTCATTTATACTTCTTTCATATCTTGTCCTCATTGAACATGTTAAAATATCGATTGGAGGAGATATAGCATGAAACACTCACAGCTTTTTATTGATAGTCTTATACATCCTAAAAAACTAGCAGCCTATCGTTTATTACCTATTGGAAAGGTTATTCAATATACTTTTCTACTGATTACCATTGTGTCCGTATTCTCTTTAGGTCGTTTTGCAGCAGGTATGTCCGTTGATACATTCGATATGGATAGTTTAACTGGTTTAACAGATTACATAGAGGGCATTAAATGGCTCTTATATCCATTCACCTTCCTAATGCTTTTCGTCGTGACAACAATGCTTATTTTTGCACAAATTGCCCTTTATGCTTTAGCAGGTTTATTTATCTTGAAGGCGATGAAGCGTCGGGGTGAGTATCGCCATATCTGGAGAACAACTACCTTTGCGATCACTTGGGCTACGTTACTTTCGATGTTAGCAGACTATATGCCCGTTAGCAGTACTGTTATCACTGTACTATCTTTATTTTTAACCATTTCTCTATTAATTGTGGCCTTTACAAAATATCCAAAACAACCAAATATAAAATAATGTGCATGAATCCCCTCTCTTCTCAATATAGTGTAGAAAAGGAGGGGATTTTTTGCGAGCATTCATCTTAACAACTATCATCATCGTAATTGCCTTTGTCGTCAAAGTAGATTTAACAGAAGGGTCCATCCCACTTGCGGCTTTATCCACAAAGAGCTCAGAAAACGGACTTTGTGAACAACAGCGTGAGCCAAATTATATTACTGTACAAACGATTGAAGGAGATACCATTCATAGTTTATTTGCTCTACACCCTGCTAAAGTTCCCATGACCTTTCCAGAACGCTTACAACTTTTTTACAACTTAAACCCACACTTACAATTACAAGCACTAGTTCCAGGTGAAAATATCAAGCTTCCTCTCTCATTTGAGCTTGAAAACAAATGCGGAAAATGAAAAGTTAGCGTTTCTTCCTTGTCCTTATTTTCTTACACTGCTAAAATAAATGACAGTGACGGCTGAAAATAGTGGCCCGAAAAGGAGAGAAAGTTAATGAGTGAAATTTGTCACCGTTCAAATACACGTCCTGTGCGTGTCGGTAACTTAACAATTGGTGGTAGTAATGAATTATTCATTCAAAGTATGTGTACAACCAAAACACATGATGTAGAAGCAACAGTTGCAGAAATTCTTCGTCTTGAGGAAGCAGGCTGTCAAGTTGTTCGTGTTGCTGTACCAGATGAACGTGCAGCGGACGCGATTGCCGAAATCAAAAAACGTATTCATATTCCATTAGTAGCTGATATTCATTTTGATTATAGATTAGCATTAAAAGCCATTGAAAATGGTATTGATAAAGTACGTATTAATCCAGGTAATATTGGTCGTAAAGAAAAAGTGGAAGCTGTTGTTAATGCAGCCAAAGCAAAAGGTATACCAATTCGTATTGGTGTAAATGCCGGTTCATTAGAGCGTCATATTTTAGAAAAATACGGTTATCCTACGGCTGATGGTATGGTAGAATCTGCTCTACACCATATTAAAATTTTGGAAGACTTGGACTTCCACGATATTATCGTATCAATGAAGGCATCTGACGTTAACCTTGCCATTGAAGCCTATGAAAAGGCGTCTAAAGCCTTTAATTATCCGCTACATTTAGGGATTACAGAATCAGGAACATTATTTGCTGGTACTGTAAAATCAGCAGCAGGTCTTGGAGCCATCCTATCAAAAGGTATAGGAAACACATTACGTATCTCCCTTTCCGCTGACCCTGTAGAAGAGGTTAAAGTAGCACGGGAACTATTAAAATCCTTTGGCCTCGCTTCTAATATGGCAACTTTGATTTCTTGCCCAACATGCGGACGTATTGAGATTGATTTAATTTCTATTGCAAATGAAGTAGAAGAATATATTTCAAAATTAAATGTACCGTTAAAAGTAGCTGTTCTAGGCTGTGCGGTAAACGGTCCTGGAGAAGCGCGTGAGGCAGATATCGGTATTGCTGGTGCCCGTGGTGAAGGCTTGTTATTCATGAAGGGGAAAACAGTCCGTAAAGTGCCAGAAGAAACAATGGTGGAAGAACTGAAGAAAGAAATTGATAAATTAGCAGCAGAAATGGAAGAAAAACGTGCAGCGGAAGAAGCTCAAAAAGCGAATGCCTAAGGAGGTGCTAGCATGAAAAAGCCCCGCTTTGGTATTGATATTGATGGGACTGTGACATGTCCAAGTACACTCATTCCACATATTAATAAACAGTACAATGTAAATATTACGCTAGATGATGTTTGTGAATATGATTTTTTATCTGCCTTCCCACACCCTATTGACCGAAGTGCCTTTAATACTTGGTTTAAGGAAAATGAACCTTATATGTACGAAGTCTCTGAGGTGGCAAAAGATGCAAAAAATATTCTAAGCGCTTGGAAAAATAATTTTGAGCTGTATTATATTTCTGCACGAGGTGAAAATGTAGCAGACATCACTGTCAATTGGTTTAAATCGCAAGCTATACCTTACGACCATATTGAGCTTCTCGGCAGCCATGATAAACTAGCCGCTGCAAAAAAACATCGTGTAGAAGCTTTCTTTGAGGATAAGCATGATAATGCTGTGATGCTGGCAGAGGAATTAAAAATACCTGTTGTGTTATTTGATACACCTTATAATCGTCTTGCCGTTCCTAATAATGTTGTGAGGGTTTATAACTGGCAGGAAGCGAATCAATTTATTACACAATTTTTCAAATAAGTATTAAGAGCTGTAGGCAAGGTTGGATGAAAATTTCACCTTGCCTACAGCTCTTTTAATTTAATATTGAAATTTAGCTAGTGCTGCCTGTAAAGAGTCCGTCATAGCTGTTAATTGTTGGGCTTTGCTATTGATGTCATGAACCGCTAAATTCTGCTGTTCCATCGTTGCCAATAACTCCTCTGTTCCTGCTGAGGATTGCTGGCTAACAGCTGTCATATTTTCCACTGCACGTACAACCTCCTGCGTCTCCCTTTGAATGACACTGGAGGCAGCTGTCACATTATCGATTTGCGCTACTGTATCGACAATATGGCGTAAAATCGCATCAAGTGCCTGCTTATTGGCATCAATATATTGCGTATTGTTTTCCACAGCTAAGACAACACTTTGCATAGCATCACTAGCCTTTGCTGCTTCCCTCACAACCATATCAATAATGGAGGCGATTTGGCTTGTTGATTTGGCTGATTCTTCTGCAAGCTTTCGTACTTCCTCTGCCACAATCGAAAAGCCCTTGCCGTGCTCACCTGCACGAGCAGCTTCTATCGCCGCATTTAATGCTAATAAATTTGTTTGACCTGCAATAGCATTAATGACTTGTAAAATACGATTAATTTCTGTTGATTGGTCGCTGAGCTGTTGGACGACCATAGCTGTCAGTGACACTTTTTCAGACATCACTTCCATCCCTTGAATAGACTGCTCTGCATGAATTAAACCTTGTTTAGAAGACGCTGTTGTAAGCTGAGAATCCTGAAGCATTTCTTCAATTGCCATTTGAATTGCTTGCAATTTATGCTCAACCTCTTGTGTAACGCCTAATGTGGTAGACGCCTGTTCGGCTTGTACGGTAGCACCTGTCGCCAATTCACTTGTTGTTGTTAACACCTGTTCGATACTGATGCTCATATCATTGGTAGAAGCACGTAAATCTCCGCTGTATACATTCACCTGATTGGAAATATGTGTAGCCGCTTGTAACAGCTCACGCATATTGTCTGTCATATGATTCATTGCATGTGCAAGCTCGCCAATTTCATCCTTCGAACGAACCTGTAACGGCTCCACTGCTAAATTTCCACTAGCAATGGTTTTGACCTGTTCCACTGTCTGAACTACTGGTTTGACGATCCGTTGAGCTATCCAAGTAATGGCACCAACTAATACAATAATACCAATAATAGCTAGTAGTATTGATAACCACATTGCCTCACTTGCGGCTGCCATTACCTCATCAGATGGAATAATTACCTGCAATGCCCACGGTGTCGACGTTTGACCAATTTGGATAGGTGAGACAGCAATAAAGGAAGCTTCCTGTAAATAGGATGAATAATCCTCTACTAGATAGGGTTTGCCCTGTTCAACAGCAGACAAAATTTTATCCGTATTTTTATATTTTTCCATTTCAGTCACTGGTCTATTAACATAATCAGGAGATGGGTGGGAAACAAATGTCCCCTTATGAGACACAATGGCACTATACCCTGTATCATAGAGTACAATTTCATTATTAATGGCAACCAATGTCTCTAAGCTTATATCAATTCCCACAAGACCAACGACTTTTCCATCTATTTGAATAGGTATAGCTGTGGAAGTCATCAATACATCCTGACCGTCAACTGGGTAAGTTAACGGCTCTAAAATAACCTCTTGTTTCAACGTTTTAGGTAATACATAATAATCACTAGTTTCATAGTCTTCTAGAGGAGCAAGCGTCACATCGTTGTTGCTGCGTGCCCAATATGGAAGGAAACGACCTGATGCATCATGCCCTTTCAAATTGGCAAAATGAGCATCTTGTCCATCAAAGGCATTTGGCTCCCAAATCGTCCAAACCCCTAGAAAGGTGTCATTGTGTTCGAGTAATTGTTTGAGCATCTCGTTTGCTAAATCACGATCTCCCTTATGATTGGCTACCATTGCTTGGAGATTAGAGGCTACTGTCCTTGCTGTATCCATCGCATAATCAAGTTCCATTTGCATTTTATTTGCACTTTCGGACGCCCGCGATTGAGCAAGCTGTCGTGCATCCTCCACTGCTAATGAATTAGTTTTTACAATATTGACACTTAAAATAATGATGAACACAATCATCATTGTAGATAACGTTGTCAGTAAAATTTTATGTAGTAATTTCATATGTACCAGCTCCTGCCTATAGCAACTAAATAAATAATAGCATTTATGCGTCAATAAATAACTAAATATTCAGAAAAATATTTTTAATGGTAATTAACATACAATTTAGCCGTATGTCATCCCGTTGTACAGAAGATGACACGAAGCCTTAGTTCTCTACTAAAAATGGAATTTTGCTAGTGTTTGTTGTAAGGAGTTCGTCATACCTGATAAGCTTTCTGCCATATTTTTTGAACCGCGGGATTTTGCTGCTCCATCGTTGCTAATAGCTCCCCTGTTTCTGCTGAGGATTGCTGGCTGACAGCCGTCATATTTTTCCACTGCCCACACTACCTCTACCGTTTCCTTTTAAATTAAAAGAGAGGCAGTTGTCACTTCGTCAATTTGCGCCACAGTAACAACGATATGTTGTAAGATGACATCAAGTGCTTGTTTATTAAATTTTGAATCTGGTACGCGTTATTAGATGTTTCTGCTTGTGCCATTTTTTGAGCTGTTTCAATCATTTAATTTTTTGTTTGATAAATATTCACAGCTGTTAGAACTGCGAATACCTACTGTTCAAATGACAGTTGTGAGAATTTTCCCCAATAAATTCATATGCATCATCCCCTTTAGATAGAAAGTAATAGATACGTAACCAATTAAGCTAATTATAGCATCATTAGGCATGAGTAAAGTATCTCGTTTAAGAGTAAATATGTATTTTTTATAGATAAAAACTCCTGTTTCCAGGAGTTTTTTAAAGTACAGCTCATTATATGTCAAGTATGCCTCGTAGCCAACGCTCCACAAAGTTTTCAAACGTAATCCCATAAGTATCATAAACAGCATGATAAACAAAATATGTTCCTAATCGATCAAGCATTTCATCATTAATTTTCATCACAAACCGCTCCCATTCTTTTGTTTTTTTACTAAATATTCAGACTTATATAATTCTCAAATGCCGAACAATCAAGTGGAGGTCGCATCGTTGCAAAACCGTCACAAACTACCGCCTTCATGCCCTTTCTTCATATTTTTCTTTTCGTTAAGATAGTTATAACAACTTACTAGACTGGAGGGACTACTTGTGAAATGGATGACAAAAGTTGCTTGTATCACATGCATCTGCGCACTACTTTCTGGATGTGGTGGTCGATTTTCAGAAATTAAAGATGCTGCCTCAGGCATCAATTCAGCTGCTAATTCCGCAGCTAGTGCAGTTAGCCGAGATGTCCATGCAATACGTGCACTAGACATTAACTATAAAGATACATCGTTTACGGTTAATGACCTATTTAAAACTATTTTACGTGACATACGCTGGGATTATGACCTTGAAAAAAATGAGCTACATGTGAGAGGTACTTGGCAGCCTCCACTATTTTCTGATCAGGCGTGGAGTGACGATATGAAAGAAAAGCTTACTGAATCAGGCTTTGTGACTGTTACCTGTCAAATAATTGACGACAAAATTGATAGCCAACAAACGAGCATAACACTTACATATAATGATGAAATTCTCTTACAAAAAAATGGTGAGGAAGCACTCCATCACCTATACGATACTTATTTACTTCCTTAAACCTAGGAACGTCTCTACCATTTAATCATGGTAGAAACGTTCTTTTTTTGTAAAAAATCTTATAATTTCGAAATATCAAAGGCTATCATTTGAATAAACTAAAACCATCACGTTATAATCAAAGTATCACGTGATGGTTTGGAGGTGTTTGCATTGGGACAGAAAAATTAAAGATTGGCGAGCTTGCAGAAAAAACAGGCATTACTAAACGAACAATTGATTACTATACAAATATTGGTTTGCTAGATGCAGAACGTTCTGCAGCAAATTATCGCTACTATGACCAAGCCATGATTAAACGGCTTCAATTTATTGAACAGCGCAAACAACAGGGGCTTTCACTTGTACAAATCCAACATGAGTTAAACATCACACCCTATGAAGAAATCGATGTACAGGTGCTTCGTTTAAAAATGCAAGATTTAGAGCATGATGTTACATCTCTGCTCGCACAAATGAACAAGCAAGATGATAAAAAAATTGAAACGATTAAGAAAAATGTTTCACCCGAAAGTGTTGCATTAATGCAATCTTTATTATTACTCATTCATAATTAGGAGGTGACGTTCTGTTTTTACAGAACGACTATTTGGAGACCATAATAAACCTATCGATTTTTACCATTCTATTAGCTTTAACAGGCTTTTTCGTGGCAACAGAATTTGCCATTGTAAAAGTACGTTCCTCAAGACTCGATCAGCTAGTTGCAGAAGGCAATAAAAAAGCAGTTGCTGCTAAACATGTTGTTCAACACTTAGATGAATACTTATCAGCGTGTCAATTAG
This sequence comes from Lysinibacillus sp. LK3, assembly GCF_001043675.1. NCBI lineage: Bacteria > Bacillati > Bacillota > Bacilli > Caryophanales > Bacillaceae > Lysinibacillus > Lysinibacillus sp. LK3. The sequence continues at coordinate 196,918 of NZ_LDUJ01000014.1, read as the reverse complement.
GGATTACTGTAACCGCTCTTGGTATCGGGATGGTTGGTGAAAAAACTTTTGAATTTATGCTTCACCCGCTATTCGAAATAATCGGCATTTCTGATAAATATATGACGATCTTTACAATTGGAACAGCCTTTGCCATTGCTACGTTTTTACATGTAGTGGTCGGCGAATTAGCCCCAAAAACAGCTGCCATTCAAAAAGCTGAATCCATTACACTTCTTTTCGCAAAACCCATTATGTTTTTCTATAAGATCATGTATCCATTTATTTGGTTCTTGAACGGTTCTGCACGCGTGTTAGTAGGCTTATTCGGAATGAAACCTGCTAGCGAACATGAGCTATCTCATACAGAGGAAGAATTGCGATTATTACTGTCTGAAAGCTTTAAGAGTGGTGAAATCAATAAATCTGAGCTCAAATATGTCAATAACGTCTTTGAATTTGATGAACGTATTGCTCGTGAAATCATGGTTCCCCGAACAGAAATTATTGGAATTGAACAAAATGAATCTTTTACAAACATTATTCATTACATCGCTTCTGAAAAATATACGCGTTACCCGATCTATGATGGGGACCGAGATAATATATTAGGTTTCATCAATGCGAAAGAACTATTAACGCAGGGTCTACTTGAACAACTTACAGACGACTCCTTAGTTCTAGAAGATTTCATAAATCCTGTCATTCGCGTAATTGAAACAATGCCCATTCAAGAATTACTTGTACGTATGCAAAAGGAACGAATCCATATGGCTATCCTAATGGATGAATATGGTGGTACATCTGGTCTTGTAACGGTTGAAGATATTTTAGAAGAAATTGTTGGTGAAATTCGAGATGAGTTTGATGATGATGAAATTGCGGATATTCGAAAAATTACAGATCATCACTATTTATTAAATGCAAAAATGCTTGTGGAAGATGTAGAAAATCTATTAAACATTACCCTGGATGCTGAAGAAGTGGAAACATTAGGTGGTTGGTTCTTAACTGTGAATAACGGCATTAAAGCATCAAAAAATATTGAGCTAGGCTCCTATATTTTTAGCATCTATGAGCAACAAGGTCATCAAATTCATTATATAGAGGTTCGTCCTCTTCGAAAAAGTCTACCTCTTAAAACAGAGGTTCAATCGTAACAGTAGGAAACAGTATTCCTTATTCCATTATTAGCCATTTCACTATATAATGAATAGAGAAAATGATTTTAGTTGCAGGGGGCCATACACATGACATTATTTAAGCTATATCATTCAGATGGTATTCACATTATTACTGATGTAAAAAAACACAAAACAAATATTGAGTTAAAAACAATCACGGGAGAAGTTCTATTTATTATCGTGGTAACAGATGAAAATTACACAGTCTACGATGATCGGTTTGCAGGAGCTTCCAAGCAATTAAATTCAGTTGAAGCTTTCGATATTGATGGGAGTTTTCGTAGTTTAGATTTCGATAATATGCGCTCTCTATTTAAAGAATCTTTTACAAAGCTTTTACAAGAGATTGCTGTGTGTGTCAAAAATAAAGAGGAGCTTGTGGATATTGATACACTCCGCCATAAAGTCAGCGCACAGATTAAAGGCATCCACTTCAGGGTGATCTCGGATACGAAAAAATATGAAATCTAACATCCAACAGACTGTCCATTAGGGGCAGTCTGTTTTAATTTTACGCGACCTCTGCCACTTCCCAAGGTGAAAGAAAAACACGCTTCTTTACTTTCATGTATAATGGAACTTAACAATCTGAAAATAAGGGGTGTTAGGATGAATCGTGAACAATTAATCACACTCGTTTCAGAAAAACTGAAATTAATCCGTACAGAAAAAGCTTTCACACAGGATCAAATGAGTGATTTACTAGGATTATCAAAAAAAACACTTGTCCAAATTGAAAAGGGCCGTATACTAGCTGGCTGGACAACCACTGTTACAGTTTGCACATTGTGTAGAGACAGTACGATTTTACAGCATGAGCTTGGTGGTGATCCATTAGAGGTTGTAGATTTAATCGCAAATAATGGAACATTGCAGCCAAAAGAGAAAACAATGGGTGGATACATATGGTGGAAAAACATTCAGGAGTATGGTGGTTTTCGACTACAGCAAAACGTCATCAGTCAGCATTATCGTATTTTAGACAGCAATAATTTTCGCCTCATTTCAACATTTGATGAACAAATAGCTAAGCAAGCATGGGAAAAACTACAGATATAATTTTTAAGCCAAACAGTAGGAGCATAGCAATTTGCTTCTGCTGTTACGTTTCAAGCATTTCCCTCCTCTCATCACCCATCTTCTCTAGACAAATGAATAAAGCTATAAAAACATCCTTCATATGATAAACATAGTAGTAAGAGAATTGTTTCTTTAAAAATTCTATGAAAAAAGCTAGGAGAAGCTAGAAAAGTCGAAACTTGTAGAATAATTCTCTATACTTAAGGGTAAAGCTGTACTATTAGAAAGGATGCTCGTAAATGAACCGTATACTAGCAATTAGTGACATACATGGAGAATTAGGGCTACTGGAAGAATTATTATTAAAAGCAAACTATGACCCAATGAACGACCAGCTTTTTCTTCTTGGTGATTATATTGATAGAGGGCCCTCTTCTAGTGGTGTGTTAAATTTAGTGAGTGAATTACAGACAAAAGGTGCACGAGTTTTACTAGGCAATCATGAGGCGATCATGCTCAATGCATGCCGTTCAGGTCTTGCTAAGCCATGGAACCATTGGGTAGGGCTTTGTGGTGGTGAGGCAACATTAGCAAGCTATGGCTATCAGTTGGCAGACTTTGAGGAAGCCATCCAATGTAATACTCTGCCTAGCTTTATTAAAACGCTCCCTAAGCTTGAAGAACATTTACAGTTAATCGAGACATTTGAAATATATATTGAGTTAGAAGATGCTATTTTCGTCCACGGTGGCGTTGTGCCAGGTGCTGCAATAGCCGAAACTGACCCCATGCGCTTACTTTGGATTCGTGAGGAATTCCACGCAGGCTATCAAGGGGAAAAAACAGTAATCTTCGGCCATACCCCTACGTATAACCTGCATCATGATCCAACTGATTATCGTGTTTATTTCGGAGAAAATAATATTATTGGCATTGATGGTGGAGCTGTGTTTGGCGGACAGTTACATGCATTCGAGTGGCCTAGCCGCCAAATCATTTCTGTCGACAATAAAAAACCAACAAGTGACGAGTAAACTTGTTGGTTTTTATTTTCGTAATTGTTTTCGCACAACTTTATTTTTTTCAGGGCAATTTTTGAAAAATTAATATAACTTAAAAATAACTCCTACTAGCGAGTACACAATAACAGTTGTGAATAGTATAGTCATATGGAATAGGGAAAAAACAAACATTTTGGTAGCCCATTTCACTTGATCTGTATTACTATGATAACCGTAAATACTCATCACTAGCCAAGCAACACTTAAGATCAATGCCACAAGCATGATGCCTACACTTAGCGAGCCAAATAAAAAGCTTGATAGAATCAATAGTATTAAATAGAAATTGGTTTGATAATACGTTCGACGCATCCCTTTGATAACTGGTAGCATGGGTACACTGGCTGCTTCATAGTCTACACGTTTGCGAATGGCAATAGCATAAAAGTGAGGCATTTGCCAAATGACCATAACAAAAAATAAACCAAGTATCGCTGGGTGTGTAATATCTGTAGATACAGCAGACCAACCTATTAATGGTGGCACCGCACCACTAATACTACCGATTTCTGTATTATATATCGTACGACGCTTTGTCCACATTGTATAAGGGACTACATATAGGAATACACCTAATAATCCAAATGCCGCTGCTAAAGGTGAAGCAAGTGCCAGCACAGCTACGCCAATAATTAACATTACAACAGCTAATGATAAAGTAGATTTTGCTGACATTTCACCTGTTACAGTTGGTCTGCTTTGTGTACGAGGCATAATTGCATCAATATCACGATCATAGACATTATTAAAGGCCCCCGCAGCTCCAATGACAAGGGCGGAACCAATTGTTGAAAAAATAATTTCTGGTATATTGTCTACAAATGTCATTTTATTTTTGTACATGCCTAGCGTTAAACCAGCCCACATAGGTATTAAATTGGATTTGATAATCCCTGTCTTGACGGTTTGCGCTAAAATAGAAGAACGTGATGACTTCCCTCTTGTTTTTTCGGAGGATAGTGGTTTATGCTCCGTTTTCAGATTTTGTTCCATTCAGCTTAATTCCTTTTCTCCATAATTTCTACACGCTTTCATCGATAGAAAGCGACAAAATTTGCATCTAGCACATCAAATTATTATTTTACCCCTTTTAGATCTGTTCTGTCTCTCTTTTCACATAAAGTACATGTTTTTCATCTAACAAAGCCCGTTCATTCACAACATCTACTATGATACCACCGACTGACGTGAATTTGAACCTTCTTGCCTCGATTCTTCCAAACACTATTGGAGAAAAATAATTTGAATTACGATAGCCAAAAAAACCGAGACAAATTTTTGCCTCGGATTTCCTTTTATTGAATTTCTTCCTGTAGTTGCTGCGCTAAAAATGCTACTAGATCACGTAGATTATCAGGTGTTACACCATGTCCATCTGGGTATTGTTTAAATGTCACTTTGGCACCAAATTGTTCAAAGATCTCCTTGCTTTCCATTCCCCATTGAGAAGGTATTACATAATCATAATCACCGTGCGAAATAAAAGCATGTAAATGGTCTACAGAACGAATAGCATACTCCTCCGTCACAAACTTTGGCGTATAGCCACTTAATGCAACAATACCCGTCACTAAATTCCCCATCACAAAGGCAAGTGATTGTGCTAAAACCGCACCTTGGCTAAAGCCTAAAACAAAAACTTTATGAGGATCGATTTGATATTCTTCGATAGCCTCTAATATAAATCGTTGCAATGCAATCAACACTTTATCGAAGATTGCACGATCTGGTTGCCCCACCTCTTGAATGGTAAAAAAAGCATAGCCGGGATGTTGCGTAATTGGCCCTCGTAAGCTAAATATATGACATTGCTCTTGAAAATCCTGCACTAATTGTGGTAAATCATCTTCATGGCTGCCCATGCCATGAAGCAAAAAAATAGCAGGGTACTTCTTCGTAGGGTCCATATTTGTTGGTTGTGTATGGTTAAAAGTAAATGGTGTATTCATTTAATCAAATTCCTTTCGCGTGAAGCTTTGTAACAAAATTAGTGTAATTTTGTTTTATTAATTAATCCATCTGTATGGTAGGCAATATAGCCATTGACAATTCGTATCGTTTCTTGTGGATCTGCATCAAAGAGTATTTTTGATTGCTCTGGCGTGGATACAAGCACGGTTAATAAATCCATACGCATGGAATGCCCAGCAGAGCTATAGGCATAGTCATAAATAATCGCTTCCTCTGTCATGCCTTCTGTCTCATATTGCTTATGGAATAAATCCTTTGCAGCATCCAATTGCTCTGACACTTGTTGACGAATTCGCATCTGATGCATTAATAATTCCTCTTCAAGAGCTGATGGCTTTAGCCACTCCTTAGCTTGAAGCATATTTAGAAATTCCTGCTCCCAAGCCTGTTCATTCTCAGTAAAATAAAGCATATTAATCATCAACATGTCCCAAAAGTCCATAGATGTTGCGGCTGATTGTCGCTGCATAGTAATTGTTTCTTTAAAATGCTCTTCCACTTTTGTAATATTCATATTGCGAACTAAATGATTACATACGTTTTCTATAAACTTATTTGCCGCTTCTTGTGCCATAAAAAATCAGTCCTTTATATCTACAAATCATTTTCTTTCTTATCATACCATGATTGTGAAATATGGCAACGAACCCCGCTCACTTGATTTTTAAGTAAAAAGGATGACTCCATATACTTTGGAGACATCCAATTATCTTATGAGAAAACATAGCTATCCATATTGTCGATTGTATTTTGAATAGCAGCTTTCAACGATTTTTGCTCTTCACCACAAGAAGCTAGCGCATTCTCCAATGTCAGTGCAGCATTCGCTATAAATGGAGCCATTTGCAAATCTTTTGCCAATTGAATAAGTACGAGGGCTCTATTCCATTTCCATCGAGGATTTGTTGGATCTAGCTGAATCGCTTGCTCCAAATAACCGAGGGCATCAAATGGCATCCAGCCAAAGCGGTGCATCGTCTGCCCTGTGATCCCCCAGTAGACAGCCTTATTTGGGTTTTCCTTTACTGCTTGCTGAAAACAGTGAACACTTTCATTGTAATGATGTGCGAATAAGAACAGCTCTCCTTGTGTAAAAAAGGATTGCGCTTTGTCAGCTGATGTTCCAGTTTTTGCGACTTCCTCCAATTGCTGAATACGCTTCGCAAATGCCTCTTCATCTTTTATTGCTCGTATTTCTACAACTAGATCTGATTCTGGATAGCTTTCATCAGCTCGTTCCACATGCTGTACTTCGATATGAGCAGTTGGCTTTGGATAACGATCATATTCATATTCTTCTAATAATCGAATATATTTTTGTGCCAATACTTTGTCCTCTTCGTTTGTCACCTGCTTCGCTAATTCATAGCATTTCATCAGTTCACCATTATAAAAATAATCATCCATTGACATTCAGAATTCCTCCAGTGTACAACTATTCAGTATTTTTAGTATACACTACAAAAACAAAAGAGACCGTATCTAAATAATTATGATACAGTCTCTTCCTTTTCTATTTATTTAACACAACCGTATTTAAGAACGTTCGTAAATCTTCTTCTTTAAGAGCTCCTACAAAGCGATTTACTTCTTTACCATCTTCGAAACGAATGAATGTTGGTGTTGCTTCAATATTATATTTTTCCCATAGATCATCGTATTCATAGACATTCAATTGAGCAATATCAACACCAAGCTCATCGGCAATTGGCATTAATACTGGTGTAAATGCTTGACAGTGTACACAGATTGGACTGAAGAAGTAAGCATTGACCGGTTCACCCGCTTTAATTTTAGCTTCTAGTTCGTCTGGTAACATAATGTTTTGATAGTTTTCATCATCCAATTGATCAATTGTTTCTTGTTTTAGCTTTTTATCGCCATAAGGGTTATTTGCACTTTCTAATTTACTTTTGTTTGAGACGTTGGTAAGCACAATAATTGCTGCAAATAAAACAACAATCACTGAACCAATAATTAATAATTTTTTCACTAAAGTAGTGACCTCCTTTTTTACACTAAAAGCCCTAGTTTTAGTGCATTCGCGATTGATTATAAATTGTTTTGAAAACCTAGTAAACTAATTCGCCTTTAAATGAAGATATTTCACATTTATAACATAATTTCAAGTATATTTGGGAACATACATAGTGAGAGTTCATGCAAATTTGAATGTGGGGTGATTATGATGAAAAACTCGTTCCAGCATGTTTTTCAAATTTATACAAAAGATATCCGTAATATTGTCACAAACTGGGTCGTAGCTGTCATTATAGGTGGACTAATTTTTCTTCCATCTCTTTATGCCTGGCTAAATATTTATGCCTCCATGGACCCTTACGCTCACACCTCTAATATGAAAATCGCGATTGTCAATGAAGATACGGGAACCACGGTAAGAGATGAAGCAATTAATGTCGGGAATGAAGTAATTGAGACTTTACGTACGAATAAAAGCTTTACTTGGAAGCTCGAAACAGAGAAAAAAGCTAAGGAACAATTAAAAAATGGTGATTACTTTGCAGTCATAATCATTCCAAATGATTTTTCGCAAAAACTAACCTCTATTTTAACCGACCAACCAACGAAGGCCCATATTGATTATTATGTAAATGAAAAAAAGAATCCTATTGCCCCTAAAATTACAAGTAAAGGAGCGAGTGTACTTACACAGCAGGTTTCGAATGAATTTGTATCCACCGTCAATGGGACACTTTTTTCTATTTTTAATACAATTGGAATTGAAATGGAACGTGACATTCCTGATTTCCGCAAATTCGAAAATTATGTTTTTACTATCGAACAGCATTTACCTGATATTAATTCATTTTTAACGCAAGCCTCTACTCAAGGAAAAGAGGCAAATCAATTACTTAATCAGGCACTGACACAAGTTCCACAGGTGGAACAACTAACAACAGATGGTTTAACTACCATTCAAAGGGGTTTACATTTAGTGAATGAAGCAGATGCTTTATTTAATGAACTATCCCCTATCATCAAAAAGGATGTCACAACTGTTCAAAATATTGCCCAACATTTTACAGAGATCATCAATAAGCTCAATCGTATAAATTTTGACCCTGCCTCCATTACGCAAACGAAAGAGGCACTTAAAAATCAATTGTCAACTTCTAAAGACAACATAAACAAGAGTATTCAAACGCTTGAGGCACTGCAAAAATTAATTCAGGCAGATGCTTCGACTCGTAAGCAATTAGAAGACTCTTTAACAACCATTATTGGTTCTTTACAGGAAAGTAATGCAGAAGCGAATCAACCAATCATCGAACAGCTTACAGCCATTCGCGAAGCTTTGGAACATCCTCCAAACTTCATTGATTCTACGTCAAATGCGCTTAACTCATTACAACAATTACAGACTCTACATGACGATTTACTAAATAAAGTGGATCAATTAAAGCCAATTGATAAAGATGTTATCAAGCAAGACATTACAGCTATTCAGCAAATCGCACAAAATGCTACAGCTAATTTACAAAAATTCTTATCCTATTATAACGAAAGTCTAGAGCCACAAATTCGATCTACCCTTACCAGTGCGAAGCAAACTTTAACTAACGCTTCTACCATGCTGACAAATGTAAAACAATTCATACCTCAGGCAACAGATAAATTGACACAGGCCAAAAACACGCTAGGAACAGCAAATCAAGCTATTCAAAAAATACAAACTGAATTTCCAACTTTAAGTGCTAAAATCAAAGAATTAGCGAATAAGCTACGAACTTTAGAAGAAGAAGCGGATCTAGCAGAGATTGTGCAATTACTAAAAAATGATGTCAACGCCGAACGTGATTTCTTTGAGGAGCCTATTAAATTAAAGGAACATCGCGTATTCCCTATTGCGAACTATGGAACAGCCATGACACCGTTTTACACAGTACTATCTATTTGGGTAGGCTGTTTACTGTTAATTTCATTATTGTCTGTGAATCTCCATGGAGATACATCTTATAGTATTCGAGAAATTTACTTTGGTCGACTCTTAACATTTGCAACTTTCTCGTTTATTCAAACTCTCATTATTACCATTGGAGATATTTTCTTAGTAGACGGCTCCATTCAAGCACCTGCCTACTTTATCTTATTTGGACTTTTTATTAGTCTCGTATTTGTAACGGTTGTCTATACACTCGTATCCGTCTTCGGTAATGTAGGAAAAGCACTAGCAATTGTGATGCTTGTGTTACAAATTGCAGGCTCTGGCGGAACCTATCCTGTCGAGTTATTGCCGAGGTTCTTCCAAATAATCAACCCTTTTTTACCATTTACGTATGCGATTGAAATGATGCGTGAAGCTGTCGGTGGAATTATTTGGTCAACAGTCTGGATGGACCTCATCTTCCTATTTGGTTTCTGGTTCATTTTTATCCTGTTCGGATTCTTCTTAAAAAAATTATTGAGCGAGAAAATGGAACATTTCATGAACAAAACACGTGGATTAGATATATTTCACTGATTTTCAACGAGGCGTCTGTAAATGTTTATGAAAACGATGTTATAATGGAAGTATTGTAAACATGTAGGAGGCGCTATTTTTGAAGAAATCGATTACTATTTTTGTTGTATTGGCGTTACTGTTATTAAGTGCTTGTGGAGATAAAAACAGTGCTGAAACCTCTCCTAAAGCAAATGACGCTTCACATGAAGGTCATGACCATGCAGAGGCATCTGGTGATATCCAAGAAGAAACAGCTTCTGCAGACGTCCTACCAACCTTTTTAGAGGGCAAACAAGAAAATATACGCTTAGTCTATCAAATCGCTGGACAATCAACAGAGATTCTCGAATGGATGCCATGCTATTGCGGCTGCGGGGAATCTGCCGGCCATAAAAGTAATTTAAATTGCTTTATTCAGGAAAAACGTGAGGATGGTTCGATTGTTTGGGATGATCATGGGACGCGTTGTTTAGTGTGCTTAGAGATTGCTGTCCAATCAGCACAACTGCACAAAGAAGGCAAGAGCTTAAAAGAAATTCGTCAGTTCATTGATGACACGTATAAAGAGGGCTATGCAAAACCAACACCAACGGACATGCCTGCATAAAAAAGCAAAGTCGCACATTCGCGACTTTGCTTTTATTGTTTCAGTTGATTTTTCTTTCGTTTACGAAGGATGATATACAGGATAACTGCAATGACAAGGATGAGCCCAACAAATTCTGCAATTAAAACATAGGATATTTCACCTTTTTTAGCTACTTTACCGTCTTCCTTATCAGCATTTTGATTTATGGCTACAACAAATTGCCCTTCTTTTGTTTCAATCGCAGCGTCTGTCTGTGAATTCGTCTCTTTCAAGTGAGCATAAAAGTTACCTTTTACAGAGGCATTTTCTAATGAATGAATCCATAATAAAGGCTCTTTAAGCTGCCAGAAATTTTTCGTTATGAACACATATTGGCCAATTGCCTCAGGTAAAAACCCTTGTGAGATAAGCTGCTCAGATGTGTGAGGGATTTTTGAGGATTGCTTGGCAAGCCATGTTAGCTGTTCCATTTCTCCCATAAAAATAACTGCATGCCCTTGTAAAGCTTCCTCTGTCACATTTTTATCCTTCATCAGCGAGGTTTTTGCCATGTTACCATTCGTCATTAACGATTTATAAAGTGATACCATAGTTGTATCGTCAATTCCTCCATTATCAGGTATAACGATTAACGTATTTTCATGAAAAGCATTAGGAAAATCACGTAAGGTAAACGTTGGTTCAGCATCATCTTTTGTAATCGATAATGTGCTATCACTATCAATGTAAATCCAATAGCGTTCATTGGTTGTTTCGCAAGGATCCTCTAGTTGAAAGCCTGTCACTTCAAACTGAATATCGGTCATTGAAAGTTTGTTGAGCACATTTGTTTGGATCGGTATAATGGCCTCATACATATCTGTTGTAGTCTGTTCTAATTTTCGTAAATCTACTGCATGTGGAACATTATTGATATACGCGATCAATTCTAATTTTCGATCCTCATCCTCTTTACTGTCAGGTATTGTTGCTGATTTTTTAACGATCAAGCGCATAAAAGCTTCCTTGTTTGCCTCTAACTTTGGCAACGACACATAATAATGAGGTGTCATTGTCGCTTGGCTGGATAAAAGTCGATCCTCAAAGCCAAATTGCTTAAATGAAATCGTCGTATCAGATGACTCTTCTATTTTAGGAACATCGTTAATCGCTAATGTATCACCAATTAATTGCTCGAATAAGCTTGCTTCGGTTAAAAAAGATAGTCGCTCCTCAATAGCTTGGCCATTTGAAGAGGTTACAGCTAAAAGAGGTACTTTTCGATTCGAATTTGTATTCAGTAGCTCCTGCATCGTAAGTGTCATAGTATCTTGCTCAACGCTTATGTTTGCTAACATCTTTTTTAATAGGCTTGTACTAAATTCCTTTTTTGCCCCTACAATGATAATAGGACCTCTTATCTTATTAATAGCATCTTCACGCTCAATCTGTACATCTGTGTCACCATGTTCGGATAAAAAGGCAGCGAGCTGATATGCACTGTTTAAAGTGGCCTCAGAGGTCTGCTTTGGTACAATAACCGTCGTAGCATATCCCTCATAGCCTAAAAACGCAGCAGGATAGCTATTTAATGACCAAGCATCACTTTCCTCACTAAATGCTGATATAGACGATAGTATTTCAATACGTAGCCAATTACCTGCGTTGCCAGGAGGCACACAAATTCCTTCCTTAAGAATTCCATAAAAACTAGCTGTGATTTTATGAGAACCCTTTAGTAGTGCTTCTTTTGGAAGGTTAACGGTAACAGTCTGTTTTAATGAATCTGCTTTCAATGGAACTGTTTTAATTGCTACATCATCCACTTTCACTGTGAAGGAGGATGGTGCTATAAGTAGCTCAGAATGCTGGATTTGAAATGTCACTTGCTGGTTATTGGATGGGACATCCTCGTTTAGATTGTAATAAAAATCTCTTGACGAAGAAGGTCCCAGTAATTCGATTGGCTGTGCTAGTAAGGGCTTTTTCTGCTGTTGATTGCCTTCTATTACAATTGTGTTGTCATCTACGGTAATGGTAGCTGCAACTGCATTGTTAGCAAAACTAAAAAAACCAATACAAAATAAGCACAAATAGAAGAATTTGGTTCTCATTATTCTGCTCCTTTATCTGATTGCTTGGAAAAACGCTCTGTTTTATACCATTGAACTTCTTGACCAGTAAACATGCGCTTTATTTCTAATAGTAACGACCAAACGACTAGCACAATCCACATTTGAGAATAGGTAAAATACATAAGTATGACATAAAAGAAATTTTTCCGATTCATTTCTGTTTTTTCAATACTTAAGGTTATCATTACTTCACCTAGAAACAGTAAGAAGGCTAAAACCCATAAAACAAGGGCAATGTCGCCAACGGTCAATCCAATATCATAAAATAAATTAATAATAAATAGGGCATTGGATAAAATGACACCAAAGAAAAATAAAAAATACGTAAAAAAGAAATAAAATAAATCAAACATGATACTTTTTCTTTTTAGTGTGAAGAATTGACTTAAAAACTTCAGCACTACATATTGATTACCTCTTGCCCATCTAGTGCGCTGTTTCCACCATACTTTTAAGGTTTCTGGTTCTTGCTCCCACGTAATGGCTTTTGGGAAAAAACGAATATGGTAGCCTAAATTGTAAACACGGATGGTTAGCTCTGTATCCTCAGCCAATGCTTTTACATCCCAACCGCCTAATTGCTCCAAAACTGTCCGTCGGATTGCAAAATTGGTACCAGGTATAGTTGCCACCTTAAACCATTTCCAACGCCCGCCTTGGGCCATCCACTGGAAACAAATCGTTTCGATATTAATAAAACGAGTTAACCATGTTTCTGCCGCATTAATAACGCGAAATTTCCCCACAGTGGCAGCCGCTTTTGAATCATTCATGAGACCCATCACTAAATACCAAACGGCCATCCGTTCAGGTGTATTATCAGCATCATAAACAACAACGATATCCCCTGTGGAATCAGCTAGTGCCGAATTGAGGGCAGAGGATTTCCCCTTCCCTTTGTTTGGCTCTACTGTTTCAATGACACGAATAAATGGGAACTTTTCTGCGTACCGCGCTGCAATAGCACCAGTTTCATCTGAAGAATTATCATTAATGACAATTACCTCTAGTTGATCTTTCGGATAATATAGTCGTGACATGGCTCGTAGTGTTTGTTCAATCACAAGTGCTTCATTGTGCGCTGGTATAAAGACACTGACTGAGGGAACCTTGTCCATTTTTTTAGCCCAGTCATCAATTGGCTTTTCAAAAGTACGAAAGTGTAAGTAACCACCCTCCATTAAAAACATATGATATAGCAGCATGATCCAAATGAGGAAAAGTGATATAAAAAATAAGGTATTAGCCATTTGTTTTCCTCTCCTCAAATAATCTCTTACGTAAGGTAATACGTAAACGCAAGGTACTAATAAAAAATAATGTGACAAACAGCGAAACAATCAAGACAAGCGCCCATAAAATTAATTCAAATGGTCGTTCATCAAATAATATTTTTAAACGTTCGATTTTTGCAAATGCTAATTGTATTGTTTGTTCACCATTTTCATGTTGCTTAATCGAAACATTTTTGGATATTACTTGTTGCTTCGTCTGTCTGAGATTAAGTAGTTCAATTTGTGGATGTTCGCTTAAATAAGCGGCAAGCTCCTGAACATAGGAAGCATTAAAATAGGCAGGATATTGAATACCGATGATAGAACTAGGAACTTTTAATAAAAGGTTTATCTTTTGTTTTACTGGATAGAAAGAATATGTTTCTATATCTGCCATAGATCCCGCTGTAATCGGATAAATTGTATGGTTATCTTCGCTTTGTGTCATAAATAATTGCTGACCGTCCTGCTGGATACTACTGGTAAAAAGGAAGCTATCCCCCTGACTGATAGTAGGATAGATTTTACGTAGCACTAAATACTCAAGGTTTTTTTCAGTTGAATTAGAAGAAGAAAGGATAAATACATAACCTTCCTTTTGTAATTTTTGTAGATAACTTAATAGTTTTTTATTTTCGTGCAAATAGTAGGATCTTTTATCGCTTTCATCTACTACAATAGGTGTCACTTCAAGTGCAATCGGTAATTTTTTTGCTGAAAACTCCAGCACGAGCTTTTTTAACTTTTGCATATCTGTCTTCATATTAATATCTGATAAAACAATAAAAGCGGGATGTGTCTGAGGCTTTGCTATTTGCAAAAGCTCCCCCATGATCGCTGGCCACTGATATTGCATTGTATCTTTATTAATAAAATCACCTATAAAAGACCAATTATTTTTTTTGACGATAAAAGGGTATGTCTTATTTAAAGAGGTAGCTCTCTCTACTATGTCAAAATCCCCTGATGGTATTACACTTTTCCATTTTATAGGATTATTTAATACTTCTCCCCCAATAGCTCGAAGTTCCACTATGGGGCCCTCCTTCCATTTTGAAAAAGGAGCAAACTGAAATGCATTTTCACCAATCAAAATGGCTGATCCTGAGAATTGATTTATTGCAGACAAGGCATTTGGAGGAATTCTAGTTGGATAGTTATTCATAACAACAAGGCGTTTATAAGTTTGAAGCATCTGTTCGTTTACATCTTCTATGGATAAAACATCTACTGACGTAAAATTTTCAAGCATGTCTTGTAATGCCAATACATCGATAGTAGGCTGGTTGGAACTTGTGACATAAATCAATGCAGTGTCCCTATTTTTTTCGGCTGCTAGTACAGAGTCACATATAGTGAACATATAAAAACAAAGCAATCCAATGGCGATCCAAAAGCTATAATTAGAGCGCATTTGTTTTCATCTCTCTTTCCAGATCCGATAAAATTTCATCGAACGTCGACTCCGTTAGTGGAAGATACGTATAGAAACTAGTTTTATAATTTAGCGTTACCCATTTTCCGTTTAACAATTGATTGTTTTTTAAGGCTTGGTCTAGTTTATTATAAATAACTTCCATATACTGGTCTGTTGTATCAATTAATAATAACCCAATATGATTTTCGCGAAACCGAAATTTTTTATCTGTTTGTCTAACCGTTTGATGTATCCTTTGAGAAAGTTGTTGCCATAAGTGTTGTACTTCTTTAGCCCCGTAAAGCCTTTGAAATTGATCATAATTCTCAAGTTTTAAAATGATAAAGACAAAAGTGTGCTTATGCCTATCTGCTCTACGCATCTCTTCATTCACAGTTATTCGCATACGTGTTTCATTATCAAACCCTGTTTCCACATCAATTGCTACATAGTTTCTAACATCTTCTTGTAATTTTTTTATGTAGCTTGCCTGTTCAGTCATTAATTCATGCACTTTTCCTGCACAAAGTATGAGTAGTAATAGTACGATGCCATAAAGGAAAAAAAACTGCATGGAAAATGAAGGGTTTAGAAATGTCATTGTTCCCGATATTCCCGTATAGAGCAATGTTGAACCTGTAATAAAAATAAAGATGAGACTGCTAATAAGCCCAAATACCATGCCTCTCCAAAGAGTAAGCACTATTAGAAGCATTAAAAACAAGTAAAGTAAATAACCTTCTGCATCCTGACGCAATAAAAAATAGGCAGGTATTTGTAATAGTAAGATTAAAATTGACCCATATATCAAAATTGCTCTATTTCTATTCATTGTTAATCGCATTTTCTACCTCCCTTTCTGCTAATAGTGGTAGTAAATTATCAAAACTATGCGTTGATTGTGTATTTTTTTCAACATAACCTGTAGTAGGATCTTTTAGCGATAACATTTTCTCAATGAACATCTGTGCTTTTTGCTGCTCTTCTAAAACGAGCATATATCGAGCTGCCATTGCATACACAGCAGGAGACTCATAGCTCACGGTTGGTTGATTCGTTTGTGCATTATAACGCCCATATAATTTCCCGTCTCTTTTCAACAGATTTAACAGCCAGCGTTTAAAAGGTTCAGTATCTCCATCAATAGAAGCCATATGATAGGCTACATATAATTGATCAATCATGTGCAGTTCTTCATCAAATCTATAACTTTTAGAGGGAATATCATAATACTTTGGATAGAATCCTTCTTCAGCGAGAGGGGCATTTTGTAAAATAGCTAACTGATCTTGGACTTGCTGTTGAGACAATAATCCATGTTTTTCCATTGTATAAAAAGCGGAAGGCATTAGATAACTCATTGTCAATGTGTTGGCTTGTGCATGGCTTGAAACATCTACATAATCCACAAATAACCCTTCATTCATTCCATGTAGGATCAAATTTTCGCCAATTTTTTTTCCTAGTTGGACATACGTTGATTCATGCCACTTTTCACCTGCTTCTAGTAAAACACGGATGATTCGCAAATCATCAATGAGGGCATTAACTGTGGCTTTTTTTGTGCCTTCTAGTCGCCAGACAATAAAGTCGCTTTTTAAAAAGTAGGATTTCAGAACATTGACCTGGGCATCGAAACGAGCACGATCGCCTTTTTCTAATAAGTAAGCAAGCCATAGTCCTACTGATTCCGATAAAAATAAATCTTTCTGGCTTGTTAAATCCGTGCTTATTAACCCTTCATCATTCAGTAAATTTTGAATAACAAATTGTTCTGTTGGTGAAAGGGGTTCTTTTTGTAGAGCTACTTCTTTACCTGTACAACTTATTGAAATAAGAACGACACTAACTATTAACAGTAACCATCTCACATTTTTTTTCATAGTCATCATCCTAATTAAAAGTTATTTACCCATAACGAATTCCCGATTTTTAATTATAGTATACAACAAATGGAATGGCTAAGTTTTTATATGAGTAATGTCACACATAATATAGCCCTAAAATAAAAAAGATGCCCAATAAAGGTCTATAGACCCGTTAGACATCTACATTTATTCAATCTAACCCAATTTCTTTGTATATATTTCTCTTGAAAGCAAAATTGTTATTACAATGAATGGAATAAACATACCAATTGTTTCAATTTTAATTTGCGTTATTTAACAAGCTTCAAAATGGTTTTAAAATGTTCATGATCTGCACGTTGTAGTAGCTCATACAAGATCATTTCGGTGCTAGTTGGGGAAATACCCAGCGCATGCATCTTTGTAAGCCCAATTTCTTTATTTGCCTTTGTTCGAGAAGATACTGCATCTACAACAACCTCTACTTCAAATCCTTGTTCTTTCAGGTGTCTAGCCGATTGGTACACACAAATATGTGTTTCAATACCTGTCACAATGAATTGAGTACGTCCATTTTCCTTCATAGCCTCTACAAATGCCTCTTCTTGGCACGCACTAAAGGCCATTTTAGGAATCGGTTGCCCTTCTAAATGCTGAGCAATCTCAAGAGCCGTTCCGCCTAAACGACTTGGATTTTGTTCTAGCCATAAAATAGGTACTTCCAGTGCCTGCATTGCTTGTACGAGCTTTGCCACATTTTCAATTACCATTTCACTGTCATCTACAATTGTTGCTAACTTTCCTTGCACATCTACAACTACTAAACAAGCTTTCTCTACTGTAAACATCCTGAACACCTCTTTTTCTTTTCTTTATAATACTATACAAAAACCTGCTTATCTCTCGTAAAGTAATAAGGAGTTTTCTCTAACAATCGATTTTAATGGTTTTGCTTTAGCCTGTAGGTTTCACACTCCCAAGAAGGAAATACCTGTAAATTAAAACACGAACATTATCGTTTTTATGGTAATAAAAAATATTTAATATCCGGAAAATATCACTTAATTTCAAAAATAACTTCCTATTTGTTCGTTTTTAATGAAAAATCCCTGCTTAAATGTGTACATTTTGTTGCGAGTCTGTCTCCATTCTGCTCAAATATTAAGAATTTTATTTTTTCTCTTGAAAATTAGGTTATAATCCAGTAAAGTTCTGTTATTAACCAAACAAGGAGTGTACCACTTTGACACAACGTGCATACAATTTCAACGCAGGTCCATCTGCTCTACCACAAGAAGTATTAGAAAATGCTCAACAGCAATTAGTAAACTTCCGTGATTCAGGTATGTCCATTATGGAAATGAGTCACCGTAGTGCCATTTTTGATGAAGTACATAACGAAGCCATTACTTTATTAAAAAAACTTTATGCTATTCCTGAAAACTATGAGGTACTATTCTTACAGGGTGGAGCAAGCCTTCAGTTTACAATGGTGCCTATGAACTTCTTAACAACTGAGCAAAAAGCTAGCTATGTATTATCAGGCTCATGGTCTGAGAAAGCTTTTAAGGAAGCTAAATTATTTGGGACACCTGTTGAAGCTGCAAGCACAAAAGAAAACCAATACCGCAATATTCCTGCTTTAGAAGATATTCAATTCAATGAAGATGATACATATGTTCACATCACATCCAATAATACGATATATGGTACGCAATGGAAAAACTACCCTGATACAGGAAATGTTCCATTAGTGGCAGATATGTCAAGTGACATCCTATCAAAACCAGTTGATATTGAAAAGTTCGGAATCATCTATGCTGGTGCTCAAAAAAACCTTGGTCCTTCAGGTGTAACGGTCGTAATTATTCGCAAAGATTTACTTGAAAAAGCCAATAAAAATATTCCGACGATGCTAAAGTATACAACACATGCTGATAGTAATTCACTTTATAATACACCTCCAACATTTGGGATCTATATGCTAGGCGAGGTGTTAAAATGGGTTGAAGCTAAAGGCGGCGTAGCAGAAATTGAGAAACATAATGAATTAAAGGCCAAAGTCATTTATGATGCCATTGACAATAGTAATGGTTTCTACAAAGGCCATGCCACACCAGATAGCCGTTCTTTAATGAACATTACATTCCGTGTTGCAGATGAGGAGCTGGAAAAACTATTCCTTGTAGAGGCAAAGGCAGCAGGTTTTGTTGGGCTAAATGGACATCGTTCTGTAGGTGGTTGTCGTGCTTCCACTTATAATGCAGTGCCCCTTGAGGCATGTGAAGCTTTACGAGATTTCATGGTAGATTTCCAACAAAAACATCAATAAACTTCTATTTAAAAGATGAATCTTTACAGAAATGTAAAGACTCATCTTTTTTTCGCGCTTGTAGAAGGAAATAAGAAATCTATCCCCATACCATTAGCTTGATTAGATGTTTATAGCAATATCTCAGCTTAGGGCTTTACACATTGCAAAAGTTTTTGAGAAAAATATAGATTTTTAAGCAGCCTATCGGACATATCGCCAGCCTCTAGCTATGCACCAAACATAGATTATTACTGTAAGGGTTACCCTTACGAAACTAGAGGAAGGGAGGTCTAGACAATGGAAGATAAAAGATATATGTCACATATGAACTGGCAAGGCTGTAAATGTCCTAAAAAAGAGGAAAAATGCTGTCAACGTAAAGTTGAAAAATGTCATTGCCAAAAAGAGGAAAAATGTCATTGTAAAAAAGAAGAAAAATGTACACCAAGAATGAGCAGCAACTGTAGAGGCTGTATTTGTCACCAATTAAGAAAATTAGAGCTAGCTACTACACTAGATATCTTCTTATCTGGAGGTATTAGCTTCTTAGGTGTGACTTTCATTTCCTTCGATCCAAGAAATTGCTGTGCATACTTCCTTGAGCCAGGTGCAGCAGCTGCTTCTCCTTTAATCGTAGATTGCAATAAAATTGTTGCGATTCGTCGAGTGGCAGTAGCTTAATCCTTTTAGAGGGTAGCCTTCTATAGGCACCCTCTTCTTACATAGAAAAAACTCTGTCAACATTTAATGTGACAGAGTGTCATGCTTACAATCAGGGCACTTACCATATATTTCAAACTTATGATTTTCAATTTCATAATCAGGCAATTTTTCACCTAACATTTCCATTGGACAAAGATTAAGCTCTTTGACGTTGCCACAGTCCATACAGATAAAATGATGGTGATGATGCGCAGATTCACAGTGCATACGGAAATTACGTTCCCCGGATAGCTCTGTTTCTTCTAATATCCCAAGTTTCACAAAAGTAGCAAGGTTACGATAAATAGTATCAAAACTCATTCCCGGAAAATCTTTTTTTAAAACATCCAATAAATCACGGGCTGTTAGATATTTATCTGTTGCTGCAAACATATCTAATATTAACTCCCGTTTATCTGTTTTTTTATAGCCATTTTCCTTTAATATTTCCCACGCTCTTGAAATATTCATTGCGCTACCTCCCCCTGCTTTGCAGCCATTTTAAGTGCTACTTTCTTCCCTAGGATTACAAGTAACAAAATCAGAATAGAAGTGACAACAATCGTGCCTCCTGGCGCTAAATCCATATAAAATGCGCTAATTAGACCAATTAGTACAGCTGTTTCTCCAAAAACAATGGCAAAAATGATGGTTTGTTTAAAGCCCTTTGCCAAGCGCATTGCTGCTGCAACAGGCAATGTCATCAGAGATGATACAAGTAAAATACCAACTATGCGCATACTTGCCGCAATGACAAGTGCTGTTACAATCATAAATAAAAGATGAACCCAACGAGCCGGAAGTCCACTAGCTTTTGCATATTCCTCATCAAAAGACAAAACAAATAATTCTTTAAAAAATAAAAACAAAAAGATAATCACAATGGCAGCAATGCCAATCACTACCCATAAGTCTTGACGAGATACAGCAGAAACCGAGCCGAATAAATAACTCATTAAATCTGTGCTAAAACCACTGGCAAGTGAAATAAAGATGGCGCTAATCCCAATACCACCTGACATGATAATTGGAATGGCAAGCTCCTCATAGTGCTTATACAAACGCCTTAAACGCTCAATCAAGACAGAGCCACTCACAGAGGCTAGTATTCCTAGATAAATAGGATTGAGCATTGCTAAGGCTGTCACTGATTGACTAATGTATAAGCTCCCAGCAATTCCTGCAAGTGTTACATGTGACAAAGCATCCGCAATCAAGGATAGCCTACGTACAACAATAAACACACCCAGCAGGGGCGCAAGTATGCCAATTAATAATCCAGAGAAAAAGGCATTTTGTAAAAATTCATAATGTAAAATTGCTTCAATCATATGCCTGCTCCTTCTAATGAATCTTTCTCACGGAATGGCCATACCAAGCGTCTAGCGCATCCTGAGAAATATTATCAAATTCATTTTTATAGCCGTGGAAGTGAATAGTTTGATTCAAACATGCCACATGGCTGATACGATTCGATACCGTATCGACATCGTGTGTGACAAGAATCATCGTAATTCCTTGTTCCCGATTTAATTTCGCCAGCATATCATAAAATGACTGCACATTCTCGTGATCAATGCCGACAGTTGGCTCATCTAAAATGAGCAATTTGGGATTACTGACTAAAGCTCTTGCAATAAAAACACGTTGTTGTTGTCCACCAGATAGTTCTCCAATGTTGCGATTCATATAAGCATCCATGCCAACTGCCTTTAAAGCTTCTTGAACTTTGTCTTTGGCATCTCGACCAGGTCTTTTAAAAAGCCCTAATTTTTTCGTTAATCCACTTTTCACGACCTCTTGCACGGTTGCCGGGAACCCAGAATTAAAGGCATTGGATTTTTGCGAGACATAGCCAATCCATTCACGGTGCTTAAAATTTGCACTTGGTTCACCAAATAATTTTATTTCTCCGGATAAAGGTTTCAGCAAACCTAAAATAATTTTTAATAATGTTGATTTTCCCGAACCATTTGGGCCGAGAAGTGCTAAAAAATCTCCCTCTTCTACACGAAAAGAAATGTTTTTTAAAACTTGCGTATAGTCATATTGAAATGACACATTTTCAATGTCAATAAGTGTTGTTTTCATGCATGATCGCTTCTTTCTAATTCAAAATCATTACGATTTACAAATTGTAAGTATAAAGGAAAGTGCAGTTTTTGTAAAGAAAAGAAGATGGATGCTTTTTCGAATAGCTGATTGCAAGTGTATAAATGATTTCGTGAAAATTAATGAGATAAAGGAGGATTGACTTTGAGTATTCAATTTTTACAGCAATTAGCACAAAGCACGGATAAGGAAATTGTCGCGATTGCTCGTGAAGAAGGCTTTAGCATTACGACTTCTGAAGTAAAAAAACTTCGACCTTATTTGGAGCAATTCTCATTTTCTTGGCTATTTTTAGGGATTCCTAAAGATATTCTCGTTGAAGTGGAGGCCGTTTTAGGAAGAAAGCGCTCTCGTCAACTCATCGCCTTGTTTACAAAATAAAAAAAGCCCGAAATCAGAACTAGCCTGATTTCGGGTTATTTCTGTTAGCCTTTTAAAGCTTCAATATGCTCAGGTTTAAAAGTACCACTTCGTAACATATCGATTTCCACTTTATACGGAGCTACCTTAGATTTAGCGTCACTCTTGAGAGGGACAAAGGGTGTTTCTAAAATTTTAGGAACATCCATTAATTGTGGATGGTGTACTACATAGTTAAGGGCATCAAAGCCAATATGACCAAAGCCAATATTTTCGTGACGATCCTTACCTGCACCGCGCACATTTTTTGAGTCATTGATATGCAATACTTTAATGCGTTCCACGCCTATAATTTTATCAAATTCGTTTAATACACCATCAAAATCTTCCACGATATTATAGCCAGCATCATGTGTATGACAGGTATCAAAGCATATAGAAAGTCGCTCGTTATTCGTTACACCATCAATAATTTTAGCAAGTTCTTCAAAGGAACGTCCACATTCCGTCCCCTTCCCTGCCATGGTTTCTAATGCAATTTGAACGGGATAGTCCTGAGATAATACCTCATTCAAACCTTCAATAATTTTAGCAATACCGGCATCAGCACCAGCTCCTACATGGGCACCAGGGTGTAAAACAATTTGCGTTGCCTCCAGTGCAGCAGTACGTTCAATTTCCGATTGTAGAAAATCTACACCGAGACGGAATGTTTCTGGTTTTTCCGTATTGCCAATATTAATAATGTAAGGTGCATGTACAACAATATTGGTCATCCCATGCTCTTTCATATGCAGGAGTCCATTCATAATGTTTAAGTCAGCAATGGCTTTGCGACGTGTATTTTGCGGTGCTCCAGTATAAATCATAAATGTATTGGCTCCGTATGACAGTGCCTCTTTACTAGAGCCAAGTAGCATTTCTTTCCCGCTCATCGAAACATGTGAGCCAAGTAACATGTAAAAGCCCCCTTATTTTTTACCGCGTGCCTTTAAGCGACGTTCACGTTTTTTAATTTTTTCCATTTCCCACTTCATATTACGTTTATAGCCAGGTTTTACCTTTTTAGGCTTACGTACCAACGCTTTTGCTTTCACATCAATTTCATTCTCTTGCTTCACACGATTTTTACGGGCATGACGCTCTTTTAACTCTGACCATTCGCCATCTTTTACATCTTTTTGTACAAAAGGAATGCCCATTTTTTCTACGCGAACTACTGCATCCTCATCTGATGGCTCAAATAAAGTAATGGCTGTCCCTTTATTGCCTGCACGCGCTGTTCGACCAACGCGGTGAATAAAGAATTCTAAGTCTTCTGGAATCTCGTAGTTAATAACATGAGAAATGCCTTGGATATCAATACCACGAGCAGCTAAGTCAGTTGCTACAATGTATTGGTAGTCAAGATCACGGATTTGCTTCATCATTTTTTTACGATCACGTGGACTTAAATCACCGTGAATTTGGCCACAACGGATACCATGCTCATTTAAATAGCCAGCAACGTGTTCTGCTGTCTTACGTGTGTTGGTAAAGATAACAGCTAAAAAGGGATTAATGCCCTCAATGACTTCTAATAAACGTTTATTACGAGATTTTGAGCGCACTGGTACAAGTACAAAATCGATACCTTCTGCCACTGGTCGTTTATCATTCATATGGACATGCACTGGTGCTTCCATGTATTTCTTTAAAAACGGCTGAAGTTTTTCTGGTATTGTTGCAGAGAAAACATACATTTCAAGCTTTTCGGGCATCTGTGAAGCAAATCCATCAATCTCTTCAATGAAGCCCATATCAAAAGCTAGATCCGCTTCATCGACAACTAAAATTGGTGCTGTATGCACAAATAACGCTTGTGCTGAAACAAGGTCACGAATACGTCCTGGTGTTCCAACAACAATTTGTGGCTGTGTTTTTAATTTATCAATGGAGCGTTGTTTGTCCGTACCCCCAATAAATAGTTTTGCTTGAATAGCTGTTCCTTCTATTAATTGATTTAATGCATCAAAAATTTGCTGTGCTAACTCTCGTGTAGGAGAAGTAATAACGGCCTGTACTTCCTGTTTTTCTACATCAATACGTTGAACAATTGGAATTAAAAAACTATGTGTTTTCCCTGTTCCTGTATGTGCCTGTCCAATAGCACTTTTCCCTTTTAATAAAAGCGGAATAATTTCTTTTTGAATTGGTGTCGGTTCTGTAAAGCCAAGATTTGCAATGGCGTCCTGCAAAAATGGCTGAAAATTATAATCAGTATATTTTGACATCATTCGTTCCTCCTAACATCTTTTTCATTGTACCATGATTCGAACTTTAAGGTATATTTACGTCCTATTTCTTACTAGCATAAACATATTTTTAATGTTTTATTATCACCGTAACAAAGCCCTTATCAAAGGTACTTGAAATACGCAGAATATGCAATCATAAAAGCGCTGTAACAATGTTCGAAAACGCTTGTAATATGTAATTTTTATGTCAATTTATAGGGAACTAATGATTAGCAGATTCCCCACATGTTATGATAGAGCTGTAAGATATTATGGGAGGTTGGTAGATTATGAAAGCAGCAAGATGGTATAAAGCAAAAGACATCCGTGTAGAAAACATTGAAGAACCAGTCATCGCACCTGGAAAAGTAAAAATCAAAGTACATTGGACAGGGATTTGTGGCAGTGATTTACATGAATACGCAGCTGGGCCAATCTTTATTCCAGTGGAGCAACCTCACTATGTAAGTAAAGACATAGCACCTATTGTAATGGGACATGAATTTTCAGGTGAAGTAGTTGAAATTGGCGATGGTGTTACATCTGTTAAAATCGGTGATCCTGTAGTAGTAGAACCAATCCTTGCATGTGGCGAATGTGCTGCCTGTAAAAAAGGTAAATATAATATTTGTAAACATTTAGGTTTTCACGGTCTTTCAGGCGGTGGCGGTGGATTCTCCGAATATACAATGGTAGATGAAAAAATGGTTCACAAAATGCCAGAAGGGCTTTCTTATGAGCAAGGAGCACTTGTTGAACCAGCAGCAGTCGCTTTACATGCTGTGCGTCAAAGTAAATTAAAAGCCGGTGACAAAGCTGCCGTCTTTGGAACAGGACCAATCGGGCTACTTGTCATTGAAGCATTACGTGCAGCGGGCGCATCAGAAATCTATGCTGTAGAGCTTTCAGCAGAGCGTGCCGCAAAAGCTTTAGAACTTGGTGCAACAGCCGTCATTAATCCTAAAGAGGAAGATGCCGTTGCGCGTCTACATGAATTAACAAATGGTGGTGTAGATGTTGCCTTTGAAGTAACGGGCGTTCCTGTGGTATTACAACAAGCTATTGACTCAACAACTTTTGAAGGTGAAACAATCATCGTGTCGATTTGGGAGTCTACAGCTGCTATCCAACCGAACAATATCGTTCTATCAGAGCGAACAGTCAAAGGAATTATTGCCTACCGCGATATTTTCCCAGCCGTAATGGAGCTGATGACCCAAGGTTACTTCCCTGCAGACAAGCTTGTTACGAAACGAATTGCTCTTGATGAAGTGGTAACAGAAGGCTTTGAGGCATTAATGAAGGAACGTAATCATATTAAAATTCTTGTAAATTCTCAAGCATAAAATACGATCAGGTAGAGAATAAAGCATTTCTCTACCTGATTTTATAGTTATTATTCTTGTCTATTATCCATTTTTTTCATGATAGTTAAATTCGCCATTAGAACGTTCACTTTATTTTCTCCAAAGATTCCTAGTGTTCGTTTCTCCGTATTTTCTTCAATGATTTTTTCAATCTCTTCTTCTGAAAGACCGCTTGCTAGGGCAATGCGCTTCACTTGAATGTTTGCAGCCTTCACACTAATATGTGGATCCAGCCCTGAGCCAGAAGCTGTCATTAAATCTGCAGGTATATCTTGGCGTTTTACTGTTGGGTTTGCATGTAGAAACTTCTTGATATCTGCTTCAATTCGCTTCTTCAATTCTGGATTAGATGGTGCATAGTTAAAAGTTCCAGAAGTCACACCACTATAATTTAACTGACCATTTTTGTCTGGTACCGTATCATCCTCAGTATAAACATTATAATGAATGGCTGAAACACGTCCCCAGAAATATGATGGTGCTGAAAAGGATTGACCGATCAGTTCTGAACCAACAGCTTTACCATTGATTTCTAGTAAACTACCATTTGCTTGATGATGGAGTAATCCTTGAGCTAAAGCAGTCACCGCAAAAGGATAGATTAGCCCACACAGTATAAACATTGTTATTGTAATCAGAATTGCTTGCTTTAAGTTCATAAATAGTTTTCGCATGTACCTTCCTCCTATAGCCCAAAACTACGACATAGTGGACCAACTAGTATGTCAATTAACTTAATCCCAATAAAAGGAGCTATAATACCACCTATACCATAGACTAATAAATTTTTATTCAAAAGTTTTGTAGCACTCATTGGTTTATACGTTACTCCCTTTATTGCAATTGGAATTAACAAGGGAATAATGACTGCATTAAAAATTAAGGCAGAAATAATCGCACTTGTTGAAGAATTAAGTTTCATTATGTTTAATGTGCTCATCTCAGGTACAGCCACCATCAACATAGCAGGTATGATGGCAAAATATTTTGCTATATCGTTAGCGATACTAAATGTTGTTAAAGCGCCACGTGTCATCAGAAGCTGCTTCCCTATCTCTACAATTTCAATAATTTTAGTTGGATTTGAATCTAAATCAACCATATTAGCTGCTTCTTTTGCTGCATTTGTACCTGAATTCATTGCAAGCCCAACATTGGCCTGCGCTAACGCTGGTGCATCATTTGTACCATCACCAGTCATTGCTACTACCTTCCCTTGTGCCTGTTCATCCTTAATGACTTGAATCTTGTCCTCAGGTTTGCTTTCTGCGATAAAGCTATCTACTCCAGCTTCCTTTGCAATGGCTGCTGCTGTAAGTGGATTATCTCCTGTACACATAATGGTTTTAATCCCCATTTCACGAAGCTGTTCAAAACGTTCCTTTAGTCCAGCCTTGACAATATCCTTTAGATAAATAACGCCTAAAATTTTATCATTCAGTGCTACGACCAGAGGCGTCCCCCCTACTGTAGATACTTGTTGAACCAGCAACTCTAGATTTGAAGGAATACTGTACCCTGCCTTCAAACTCTCTCTTTTTATCGTATCATAGGCACCTTTTCGAATTTTTGTGCCATCCACCCTATCCAAGCCACTCATTCGTGTTTGTGCAGTGAAGGGAATATGTTTACTTGTCTGGATAATGCTTTTTTCACCGTCCGTATTCACCCCTAATTCGCAAGCAAGCGATAAGATAGATTTTCCCTCAGGTGTATCATCTGTTAGAGAACTAAGCCATGCAGCTTGCATTAACTCTTCCCTGGCAACTCCTTTTACTGGTAGAAACTCAGCTGCCATTCGATTGCCATATGTTATCGTGCCAGTCTTATCTAAGATTAATGTATCCACATCTCCACAGGCTTCCACCGCTCTCCCAGACATTGCGATGACGTTAAATTGTGTTACCCTATCCATACCTGCAATACCAATTGCGGATAATAATCCACCAATCGTTGTAGGAATTAAACAAACTGTAAGTGCTATTAATGTTGCGATAGAAATTGGCACATTCAAATACATAGTCATTGGATAGAGGGACACTACCACTAACAGAAAGATAATTGTTAAACTTACTAGAAGTGTATTAAGGGCTATTTCATTTGGTGTTTTTTTACGGCTAGCCCCTTCAATTAGCGTAATCATTTTATCCAGAAATGATTCGCCAGGCAATGAAGTAATTTCAATCATCAACCAATCACTCGTAACCGTCGTACCACCCGTAACGGATGAAAAATCTCCACCTCGTTCTTTTACAACAGGGGCAGATTCACCTGTTATTGCCGATTCATCCACAGTAGCAATGCCATCAATGACTTCCCCATCATTTGGAATTACCTCTCCAGCTTGAACTAATACAATATCTCCTTTTTTTAGGTCATGGGCCTGTTTAAGGATTTCCGTACCATCATGAAGCAACACACGAGCCTGTGTCACTGTCTTTGTTTTTTTTAAAGTTTGAACTTGTGCTTTACCTCTTCCTTCTGCAATTGACTCTGCAAAATTAGCAAATAGAATTGTAACAAAAAGTAGGATAGCAACTATTCCATTGTATAATCGAGCATGTTCTTCTACTACACTCCCAAACATATTTGGAAAAAGAACTAATAGCACCACAAACAAAAATCCTACTTCTACAACAAACATAACAGGATTTTTTAGCATATAAGTGGGACTAAACTTTTTTAAAGCGTCTATCATTGCATTTTTCAGCATCTTACTTGTCAAAAAACTCTTTCTTACTGTTTCCATATGCTCACTCCTCCATTAAGAATAAAGTTGTAAATGCTCTGTAATTGGACCAAGTGCTAAAGCTGGTAAAAATGTTAGGGCACCAATCATTAAAACGATAGCCACTAGTAAAAAAGTAAAAGTAGTATTATCCGTTTTTAATGCCCCTATTGAATCACTGTGCCAAAATTTTTTGGCAAGTAGTGATGCAATCGCAAGTTGAATGATAATGGTTAAATATCGTCCAAAGAACATTGCAAGTCCTGTTGTCACGTTCCAAAATGTGGAATTATCTGCTAACCCTTCGAACCCTGAGCCGTTGTTGGCAGAGGCTGAAGCAAATTCATATAAAACCTGTGATAATCCGTGAGCACCTGGATTCGTTATGCCTGCTATTCCTGTTGGTGTTACAACTGCTAGTGCTGAAAATAGCAAAATAATAGCCGGATGAATCAAAATGCATAGAGCAATTAATTTCATTTCTTTCTCTTCAATCTTTTTACCTAAAAACTGAGGAGATCGCCCAATCATTAAACAGGCAATAAAAATTGTTAGTAGAACATACATCATCATGTTCATCAGGCCGACCCCTTTACCACCAAACACAACATTTAGCATCATATTAAACATCGGTACTAGACCCCCAAGAGGCGTCAATGTATCGTGCATATTGTTAACAGATCCTGTTGTAAACGCAGTAGTGACAGTGGTAAATAATGCTGATTGTACTACTCCAAAACGCATTTCTTTTCCTTCCATGCTCCCTAGCTCCTGTGTTATACCGAGTTCACTTATAATTGGATTACCAGCCTTCTCTGCTATGTACACAGTCACTAATCCGAGTAGAAACAATATACTCATTGCTGCAAAAATAGCTAAACCTTGTTTTCCAAAAATAGTTTTCTTTTTTCTATAAGCAATCATCAAACTAAAGGCAACTACACAAGCGCCCGGCAAAAGCATCATCGATAACATCTCCACTATATTTGAGAGAACGGTTGGATTTTCAAAAGGTGTTGTTGAATTGGCTCCGTTAAAGCCCCCACCATTCGTACCTATATGCTTAATCGATTCTAGAGAAGCAACAGGTCCAAGTGCAATATCTTGTAATTTTCCTTCGATCGTTTGTACTGTTTTATTTGCACTTAAGGTTTGTGGTGTCCCTTGAGATACTAAAATAATGGCAACAACGATGGAGATAGGCATTAAAATACGCGTAATAACACGAACAAAATCAATAAAGAAATTCCCAATAGTATCTGTTTTCGCAACAAGGCGACGACAGAACGCCATACAAGCTGCATAACCAGTAGCTGCAGATGTAAACATCATGAAGATAATAACTAGCATCTGTGATAAATAACTGAGTCCAGATTCACCGCTATAATGTTGAAGATTTGTGTTGGTTATAAAAGAAATGATTGTGTTAAATGAAAGTGTAGCTTCCATATTGCTAATATTATTTGGATTTAAAAACAGGAATGATTGAATGCGCAACAAAAAATATCCAATAAAAACCATAATTGCATTTGAAAGTATTAATGAAAGTACATATTCTTTACCATTCATATCTACTTGTTTAATGCCACACAATTTATAAATTACTGCATCAACTTTGTCTAAAATAGGATCAAGCCATGTTTTTTGATGTAATGTTACCCGATATAGATAATGCCCAGTTAAGATAACGAGCGGTAAATAAATAATTAATACTATGGCTATTTGCCACATAGTGCATTACCTCCTAACAGCCTTTAATAATTTTCAGGACAAAGTAATGCATGCCCTAGATAACCAAACAAGAATACAAGTACAATCCCGATAAAAATCCACATTCCTATCTCCTCCTTATTGCTCGTCCACTAGTTTGAAGCACCATGTAGTTAATGACAAAAGACTTCCGAAGCTTATCAGTAACAATACAACCATATAAAAGTCCATCAATAAAATACCCCTCCTTCATTTAGGTTGTTCTCATCATACTGACTTTCAAATTAATGTAGTGTTAGGAAATCTACTTTTCTATTAAGAAAGCATAAAGAGGCAAAATCTTTATACTTTCTTAATGGGAGTTAACGCTATAATACAAATGAGGTGAACGAGGATGGAAAATACACGTCCAACTCCTGAGATGTTTTTAGCAAGACTTCAACAGGAGCAACAAATTTTAGGGAATTTAAAAATCTTTCTCGGTTATGCTGCTGGAGTAGGTAAAACTTACGCAATGTTAGATGCAGCACATCAAGCTCAAAAATTAGGTAAAGATGTGGTGGTTGGCTATGTAGAACCACATCCTCGTCCAGATACGTTAGCTTTACTAGAAGGGCTTGAGCAAATTCCGACGAAAAAAATAACCTATAGAGGAAAAGCTTTTTATGAATTAGATATTGATGCCGTATTGCAGCGCAAACCAGAAATTGTTCTTATCGATGAATTGGCACATTCCAATGTACCAACAATGCGGCACAAGAAGCGTTTTGGAGATGTTGAAGAACTACTGTCAAAGGGAATTCATGTTTATACAACTGTAAATATTCAACATATTGAAAGCCTTCATGACTTAGTAGAAGAAATTACTGACATTAAAGTACGAGAGCGTATCCCTGATTACTTAATTGATCAAGCATCTCAAATAAAAGTTGTAGATATTGAACCAGATGAACTAATACAACGCCTACAAGAAGGTAAAGTTTATGCAAAACAACAAGCGGAAAAAGCACTGCATTCTTTTTTCCGTAAACAAAATTTAGTATCATTACGAGAAATCGCATTACGTAGAGCAGCGGATACAATCAACTATAAACAAATAAACAACCATGAATCTGTCAAACACCCTGTACAAATTGAAGAACACCTACTAGTTGGTATCAGTAGCTCTCCTACAAATGCAAAAGTTATTAGAACCACTGCAAGACTTGCACAAGCATTACACGGTAAATTTACTGCTCTTTATGTACAAAACCTGCAGGAGCAAGAAGGAAGTAGTGCAAATTCAGAACGATTACAACAACACATTAAACTTGTGGAACAGCTTGGCGGCCATGTCGTCATCGTTCAAGAAGACGACGTAGCAGCAGCCCTTGCTAATTATGCTCAAATTAGTGGGGTCACGAAACTTGTTATCGGACGAACAAGTATGAGGAAAAAATGGTGGCGACCAAGCACAAAAATAAGTGACCGCCTGAATGAATTTGTTCCGAACTTAGCCCTACACATAGTACCAGATCAAGAAAATGAACCATTTTATTTTCCTATTATAAGTAATAAATTATCATTTGAATGGCTTGATTTGTTCAAAATGTTTATCGTATTTTGCTTCATATCAATTGTCGGCTTGTATCTATATTCAATAGGTATAAGCGAGTCAAACATCATTACAATTTACATTTTAGGGGTCCTCATCCTTGCTATTTGGTCAACTGGATCGATGATGAGTATTATTAACTCCATTATTGCTGTCTTACTTTTTAATTACTTTTTTACAGAGCCTCGATTTTCATTTGATGCTTATCATCGTGACTATCCAATGACATTTTTTATCATGTTTATCTCTGGCGTAATTACGAGTAGCTTAACAAAGAAGATAAAGGAGCAAACCATTATAGCCATTCGTAAATCTTATCGAATGGAGGTGCTCCTTGAAACAAATCGTAGGCTTCAACATGCTAAGTCTATTGAAGAAATAATAGTTGAAGGCATGTCTCAAATTGTTAAATTAGTAGAAAAGCCTGTACAATTTTTCGAAATAAATAACCAGGTAATTGAGAAATCATCTTTCTTTCGTACTGAAACAATGTCTAGTAGTGAAAATCAAAAAATAGCTGTACTTTTCGATAATCCAAATGAATGTGGTGTTGTTAGTTGGGTTACAAATAATAGGCATGTAGCAGGTGTATCTACAGACATCTTTCCAGAAGTGAACGCTTATTATATACCTGTTATTTCTAATGGAGATGTGAAGGGTGTTATAGGTATTGCCCTATCTAAAGTTTCCCCATTGCCTGCATTTGAGCGCAATATTTTGCACGCAATTATTAATGATTTTTCATTCGCTTTGGATAAATGGTATTTACAGAAACTTAATGAGGAAGTAGCGCGAGAAGCTGAAATGGAACAGATGCGAGCTAACCTTTTACGTGCAATCTCTCATGACCTTAGGACACCACTCACTGCTATCTCTGGAAATGCAGATATCTTACTCAACAATGCAGCATTAATACCAGAGATTGAAAAAAATAAATTGTATGAAGATATTTATAAAAATTCAAAATGGCTTGTACAAATGGTTGAAAATTTACTAGCTGTATCTAAGTTAGAGGATGGGCAATTTGCGTTAGAAATGCAAATTGAACTAGTAGAAGATATTATTCAAGAGGCACTTTCCCATGTTATTCGTCAAAACAATACACATAAAATATCTTATGAAATTAAACCTGAGTTTTTATTTGCTTTAATGGATGCTCGACTCATCATACAAGTTTTCATTAATATCATCGATAATGCATTGACTTACACCCCACCAGGTAGTGCCATTACGATCATAGTGAAAGAATCAGATGGATTCGTAAGTTTTAGTATTTCTGACAATGGGCCTGGAATCGATGACGCTTTAAAAAGTAGCTTGTTTGAGCCATTTACAACTGGAAAAGTACAACGCAGTGATAGTAGACGTGGTCTTGGTTTAGGCTTAGCACTCTGTCAAACAATTTTAAAATTACATGGTAGCAGCATAAACGTTTCAGATAATAAACCACAAGGAACGATTTTTAACTTTTCGCTGAAAAAAGGAGTAATGAAATTTGATGAGTAAAAGAATTCTAGTAGTTGAGGACGATGTAGCAATTGCCAATTTAATTAAAATGACATTAGCGACAAACCATTATGAATTCGACATTGCACGTGATGGTAATAGTGCCCTTCAAAAGGCTCTTACCATAAAACCTGACGTTTTTATTTTAGATTTAGGTCTACCAGATATAGATGGCGTAGAACTAATCACAAAAATTAGAAGTTGGAATCAAACACCAATTATCGTCGTAAGTGCTCGTGGAGAAGAACATGATAAAATTAATGCTTTGGATGCAGGTGCAGATGATTATGTAACAAAGCCATTTAGTGTGGAAGAATTATTAGCAAGAATTCGGGTTGCCTTAAGAAGAATGGCCTATGAACAACCACTTGAAAAAGAGAATCCCATTTTCACAAATGGTTATCTTCAAATTAATTATGTTGATCATACAGTATTTGTAAATGGAAAAGAAATACATGTGACGCCGATTGAATATAAGCTTTTAATTGTTTTATCCAAAAATGTTGGGAAAGTTCTAACACATAATTATATTTTAAAGGAAATCTGGCAAAACGCTCTTCAATCAGATGTTCCAAGTTTACGAGTATTTATGGCTACACTTCGAAAAAAAATAGAAGTTAATCCAGCACAGCCCAAACTTATTCAGACACATGTACGGGTAGGCTATCGAATGCTTCGCTATCATGAAGAGGATGAATGAATATGGAGCCTAAGGTCTAGCTGTATTTGGACTTCTACTTTACAAATTCCATATTACATTTTGCTTTTATGTAGCTTTATTGAACCCTCCTATTAGCCTTTGCATATCATAGCTATAGTCAGGTATGTCATCAATGAAAAACAAGTAGAAAGGAGATCATTATGGTATTTCGACCACCTTATCCATACCCAATGTATCCGGGTGGCATGAGAATGCCCATGCCCATGCAAACACCTCCACAGATGTCGCCACAGTCCTTTTTCCCGCCTGGAGGCTTCCCTGTTCAACCACGAATTCCAGGCGGCTTTCCAATGGCTAATGGAATAGGTTCATTTGGAGGGCAAATGCCGATGCCACCTGTGCAAGAAGCTTCGAAAGTCGGTTCATTTTTACAGCAAGCCAACAGTTTATTTAATACAGCTAAAACCTATACCCCTTATATCCAACAAGCTATGCCGATGGTGAAAAATATTCCATCACTTTTAAAATTGTATAAAGGATTCCAAGGACTTCCTTCCGCTGGCGGTGGAGCAACAGAAGCAGCAGGAAGCGATAGTAAGGCTGCTGGAAGTAGACGGTCATCTAGGCAAAGTGCATCATTTACGCCTCCCGAGCCACTTCCATCTAAACCACGTATTTTCCAACCACCAATGTAAATGAACGTTTCTTTGTATTCACTGTCACTGTCCGTTATAATGTAGATAGGTAAGCTTGAAAGGAGTCACAACCACCATGCAAGTATTAAAAATTAATCCACGTGGCTATTGCTACGGTGTTGTGGATGCGATGGTGATCGCTCGTAACGCCGCACTTGATAAAACATTACCAAGACCTATCTACATCTTAGGGATGATTGTGCATAATAAACACGTCACAGATGCGTTTGAAGAGGATGGGATCATCACGTTAGATGGTGATAACCGCCTAGAAATTATTGAACAAGTTGAAACAGGTACTGTCATTTTTACAGCACATGGTGTTTCACCGGAAATTCGTGAGATTGCGAAGCGAAAAGGCTTAGTGTCCATTGATGCTACATGTCCTGATGTAACAGTTACCCACGATTTAATTCGTGAAAAATCAGCAGAAGGCTATGACATTATTTATATTGGTAAAAAAGGACATCCCGAACCAGAGGGTGCTATTGGCGTTGCCCCAGATCATGTCCACTTAGTACAGTCTTCTAACGATATTGATGCTTTACAATTAACGAATGATAAATTACTTGTCACAAATCAAACGACAATGAGCCAATGGGATGTCGCCCATTTAATGGATAGTTTAAAAGAAAAATTCCCACATATTGAGGTACACAAAGAGATCTGTTTAGCTACACAAGTACGTCAAGAGGCTGTTGCACAGCAAGCAGGTGAAGCGGATTTACTTATTGTTGTAGGTGATCCTAAATCCAATAACTCGAACCGCTTAACACAAGTTTCTGTAGAAATTGCAGGAACACCATCCTATCGAATTGCAGATGTTTCAGAGCTAAAAGTAGAATGGTTAAAAGGTATCAACATCGTTGCTGTAACAGCAGGTGCTTCTACGCCAACACCAATTGTAAAAGAGGTTATTAACTTCCTTGATCAATTTGATGAAAATGATCCATCTACACACGAGATTAAGCGTACAGTAACACTAGATAAAATTCTGCCAAAGATTAAGACACCAACACCTGTTGATAAAATCATGCCCTATTAGTTAATCACAAAAAATCCTGATTGTTATTATGACAATCAGGATTTTCTTTATTTACTAAAGTAATAGTTTATAGGACGACCAATGCCACCATAATGGACATCCATTGTGATTTCCTCTTGTTTTTCAAGGTAATCTAAATATCTTCTAGCTGTTACGCGGGCAATGCCAATTCCACTGGCTACTTCTTCCGCTGAGGCACCATCCACCGATTGTAAAAAGTGCACAACTTTTTCAAGTGTTGTACGATTAAAACCTTTTGGGAGATTTTTTTCGGATTTCAATGTAACAGATTGATCCAACATAGTTTGTCCATCACGATAATGAAATAACTGATCTAATTCTCCCTGTGTGAGCTCTCGTTCTGTTTGAGTTTGCTTGTTAAAGCGTAAATAATTGTCAAGTGTCCCTTTAACACGTTCAAAAGAAAAAGGCTTCATAATATAATCAAAAACACCTAGATGCAGTATCTGTTTCACTGTCTCCATATCATTTGCGGCCGTCACGGTAATAACATCTACTGGTAGATCGAGCTCACGTATTTTGCGTAAGCTTGTAATACCATCTTGCTCTGGCATAAAAATATCCATAAAAACTAAATCAGGCTTCAGTTGACAAATTTGCGTAATGCCTTCTAACCCATTAGGTGCCTGTCCAACCACTTGAAAATGCTCTACCTTTTCAATAAATTGACGATTTACCTCTCGTACCATTGGATCATCCTCAATTAATAATACTCTAATCTGTGCCACTGCTAGCCCTCCATCCATTATGAATAATAAAAGGTGATTAAAAAACTTGTTCCTTTGTTAGGCTCACTGATGACTTCGATGTCACCCTGCCCTTTTTCGACAATTTCCTTTATTAAAAATAACCCTATTCCACGGTAGTTTTTCTCTTTTGTAGAATAACCATTATCAAAAATGTGCTGCTTGACCTCTTCCGTCATGCCAACACCATTATCGGTTACTAATATGGCTAATACGTCATCATCTTCATCCACAGAAACATGAATCACCTTCTCCTCGACCTGTACATCCTTTAATGCATCAAACGCATTTTCTATCAAATTACCAAAGAGAATGACGAAATCATGATGATCCAAATTAGCTGGAAATGATGTAAATCGGCTTTCACGGTCAATTTCCAATCGAATTCCTTGTTCCTTCGCATAGGAAATTTTACTGAGCAATAGCCCAGAAATATTTTCATTTTTTATTCGTTCGTTTAAAAAGTTAGTGATTTCATCATGCTCTTCCTTCACTTGTGTTAAGTAAGAAAGTGCCTGTTCATGATGACCTAGCTGTAAAAGACCCGCTATCGTATGCAGTTTATTTTTATGTTCATGTGTTTGTACACGAAGGGCTTGGACAAATGCTCTAACGCCTGTTAATTCTTCGGCAAGCTTTTTCACTTCCGTACGGTCTTTAAACATGGCCACTGCCCCAACAGTTTCGCCATTAACCTGTATCGGAATTCGATTACTCATAATACTATGATTATTAATATACAGCTCACGATTAAATAACGGCTGATCCAGCTCTAAAATTTCAGGAAGTCGTGTATCTGGCAAGACATGAAAGATTTTCTGTCCAATCAATGTAGAGGGTTTTTCATAAACGCCTAAGATATCACAGGCCTTTTCATTAAAAATCGTAATGGTCAAATCATTATCGATAGCAATGATGCCTTCGTGCATGGCATTAAACGTTTCTGTACGTTCTACATACATTTTGGCAATTTCATGCGGCTCTAACCCAAACATTTGCTTTTTCATATGAAGCCCCAATGTTCGTGCTCCCCATACACTAAATAGTAACGATAATAGAACAGTAACCATTAGTTCGGTTTGCATTGTTTGCAGTAACTCCACTACCGTAAGAACACTGTACCCTACTACTGTAACACCTATTTGTTGTCCTTCATGGTTCATAATCGGAACAAACGCACGAACCATATTACCGTGTTCTCCACGTGCAATCGACGTATAGTAATGCTCTGAAAAAGCGGCGTTTAAATCTCCAGATTGAGATATTCGACCAAGTTCCTGGCTATTAGGATGGGAATATTTTCGTCGTTGCATATCAAGAACAACAATATATTTTGCCCCATTGATATCACGGATTTCCTCTACAACAGGATTAATATGCTGTACGGCATCATAGTAATTTTCACTAGCAATATATGTTTTTATTTCAGGAAGCTGAGAGACGGTTTTTGCTACAAGGAGTGCTTGATCACTTAGTTTGGTCTTTTGCTCATTCATGACAAAACCTAACAAAAAAGTACCGCCAATGCTAAAGGAAAGCATGAGAATAAAAAAAGTCAGAGACATAATTTTTCTTTGCATGGATAACTTCTGAAATTTCAACTGACCGCCTCCCTCCTACTATATTTTAGCTTACTCCATATGTTAGAATAACAAAAACATCAGAAAATACGAATTAATTGGGTGTATACAATGAAAAAATTTATTATTGGTACGATTATAACTGTGCTTGTGTTAATCCTCACTATCAGTGTTCAACAAGGATTACTATTCGCCAAGCCACTTCCCTATGATGATGAGCAAAAGGGTTTAGACACACAGATAACAATTCATTTAAGTCATGTCGTCGCTGAAAATACCCCTAAAGGCCAAGCTGCCAACAAATTTGCTGAGCTAGTAGAAGAAAAAACAAACGGGAAGGTCAAAGTACATGTCTACTCCAACTCCTCTTTATTTAATGATGAAAATGAATTTCAGGCATTGCAAAAGGGAGAAGTGGAAATGATCATCCCTACTTTTTCTAAAATGACAGCTTATGTTCCTAATTGGCAGGTGCTTGATTTACCCTTTCTGTTTAATACAAATGAGGAAGTAAAGGAAGTCCTAACGGGTTCTATTGGTGAACAATTGGTTAATGAGCTAGAGCCGTTCCATATTAAAGGGCTTGGCTTTTGGTACAATGGGTTTAAGCATCTAACCTCTGTTGAGCAGCCTATTCATAACTTTGAAGATTTACAGGGCTTACGAGTGCGTACGATGCCAAGTAAAACATTAGAAAAGCAATTTGAAGTGGTCAAAGCAACACCTATACCTATTTCTTTTAGTGAGGTCTTTTCGGATTTAGAGAAGCATGCAATAGACGCACAAGAAAATACCGCTTCTAATATCTATTCAAAGGGTTTTTACAAAGTACAAAAGCATATGACTATCACTCAGCATGGGATTTTAGGCTATGCTGTGTTAATGAATGAAACCTTTTGGAATTCTCTACCTATCAAAATTCAGCATCAGTTGTTGGATGCTATGAAAGAAACAACCGATTGGCAATTTGAGCAGGCTGAACTTATGAATGAACAAGATATGGACAAGCTGAAACAGCTAGATGATTTTGATGTGTATACAATGAGTCCCCAAGAAAGACAGCGCTTTAAGGAACAACTTGCACCTGTTTATGATTTTTATAGAGCCCATATTCAAAACGATCAAATCTTAGCAGAGATTGAAAAAATCGTTGATCCCTAATACTTTTGTTCATTAATGAAAAATCCTTACAAAACGTAAGGATTTTTCTATTGTATTATAATAGATTCACGAATCTCACAACTACTATAAAACAGCTTAAAACCCTTGATATTACTAGCCTTAATACCCCTTTCTCTCAGAATGAACAAAATGAACAATACAACCATTACGGTCATAAACACTATTGTCGGAAAATTTCAGCTATGATAACCACATGAAAGCGTTCACACAATATTCATAGATGTTGTAGGGGGAGAACTATATGCGGATAAATTTTAAAAACTTAACAGTACAAGTATTGATTGCCATTGTACTAGGGATTATCGTCGGAGCAACATTCCCAGAATTCGGGGCAAAGCTCAAAATCTTGGCGGATATATTTATTAAACTTATTAAAATGTTAATAGCACCAATTATCTTCTTAACAGTCGTAATCGGCATTGGTAGCATGGGGGATGTCAAAAAGGTTGGTAAAATTGGTGGAAAAGCTTTAATTTATTTTGAAATTGTTTCAACTTTTGCCCTTGCAATTGGCTTAATCGTTGTCAATATTGTTCAACCAGGTAAAGGTTTTAATACAGATGCAGCAAGCGGTGCTGATGTTTCACAATATACAGACGCGGCGGCTGCAGAGCATGGTTTAGGAGCATTTATTATGCAAATTATTCCTGAAAATGTAGTTGGTGCTTTAGCAAATGGTGAATTATTACCAGTCTTGTTCTCAGCTGTTTTATTTGGACTAGCTGCGGCGGCGATTGGAGAACCAGCTAAACCTGTTATTAAATTTTTCGAGCAAGTTGCAGATATTTTCTTTAAAATCGTTAACATGGTGATGAAAATTTCTCCTATTGGTGCGTTTGGTGCCATGAGTTATACAATCGGAAATTTTGGACTTAAATCATTAGGAAACTTAGGATTTTTAATGCTATCTGTTTACATTACAATGTTCATTTTTATTGTTGTGATCATTGGATTGATTACCCATTACTTTGGCTTTAGTATTTTTAAATTTATCAAGTACATTAAAGATGAAATCTTTATCGTTATCGGAACATCTTCATCTGAATCTGCATTACCTTCCATGATGCGTAAGCTTGAAAACTATGGTTGTTCAAAGCAAGTGGTTGGGCTGGTGATTCCTACAGGCTATTCATTTAACTTAGATGGAACATCCATTTACTTATCAATGGCTGCTATCTTTATTGCGCAAGCCTATGGTGTGGATTTAGATGTTTGGCATCAAATTACGCTATTAGCCATCTTAATGCTTACTTCTAAAGGGGCAGCTGGTGTAACAGGCTCTGGCTTTATTACACTTGCAGCAACATTAGCAGCCTTCCCGATGATCCCAGTAGAGGGGATTGCCCTTTTAATCGGCGTAGATCGTTTCATGTCAGAAGCACGTGCAGTTACAAATCTAATTGGTAATGGTGTAGCTACAGTGGTCGTGTCAAAAATGGAAAAAGAATTTGATACAGAGCAGGAAAAGCGTGCTCTATCCGGTCATACCCAAATGTCATAAAATGAACAGGCTGCTGAAAGCGGAAATAATTTGCTACTTCAGCAGCCTGTTCTTTTATTTATAAAGAGGCAAGTAGATAAAAAACACCGTAGAGCTAGTTTCTTGAAACCTCATCGACTACCTACTCGTATAAATAATGACTGGAGGTTTCTTTATGACAACTTTTACACTTACCTATCCGAAGGGCTTTAAAAGCTTCACTGATATTCCAATCGTGAATGAACAGAACGAAACAGTATGTGTACTTCAAAAAATGGAGCGTACCTCTGCTGGTAAAGTACTGAATGCTGTCTTGCTGGTAGCTGCACAGCAAACATTACCGTACCGTTATGAGACACGAACTACTTTAGGTGCACCACTTTTTCAAGTACAATCTACCCTGTTAACAAAAGGAGTCAGCCATCAAATTGTTATGCCTGATGGCAGCTTGATACCCATTCAACGGAAAACAGTGCAATTATTAGAATCCTCTTATTCATTTACAATGGACGATTTAGAATTTCGTTTTGAAAAGGATTTTACCTCTACTGCTTATTTATATTGCAATGATGAAAAGATTGCGAGT
The DNA here is from genome assembly GCF_001043675.1 of Lysinibacillus sp. LK3. Taxonomy (NCBI): domain Bacteria; kingdom Bacillati; phylum Bacillota; class Bacilli; order Caryophanales; family Bacillaceae; genus Lysinibacillus; species Lysinibacillus sp. LK3. Next base: position 155,332 of record NZ_LDUJ01000014.1, on the reverse strand, counting down.
GCAAGCTCTATTGAGACTGAGCTAGTACAGATAGGTATACAGTTTAAGCTTTTCCATGCGGATGATATGCGCTTTGTTGCACTCCTAGCAACTCTTTATCAAGCTCTCTTTGCAACAACTACATAGCTGCTTTAAACATGTCAAAGGCATCGAGCATTAAAATCTCGATGCCTTAATCCTATGTTATTTTTCTACACAGCTAATTTATTTTTTCTCGTTGGGCATTTAATATGTTAATAACATAGGAAGCATTTTGTGATGCTTTTGCTTGTACAATCTTCTTGATGGCTTCTTCCATCCTTAAAGCTAACTCAAGTGCCTCATGCGTAGCGCCCTTTATCGTTGTTTGTATGGTAATGGTTGTTCGATTTTCAATAACTAAATATTCATATACGTCAAAAGCTTCTAAGCCCGCAATTAAATCTTCCATCAAAAGGTTCATATCATCCCCCATTATCTTGTTGTTATCAAGCAAGGAGGTAAACTCCCATCTTTCAAAAACTATGGGATAGTCCTTTAAGGGAGACGTTTTTAAAGCATTTTTTGCTATGGATTCCATATCTTTTTTAATTGACTGGAAATAGTCTTCTCCGCCTACAACTTGGATTACTAATTCCTTTTCTTCCGTCGTTTTAACGTCAATGCCGACATACTTTTCAAGTAGCTTATCCTTCAATCGAGCCAGACTCAACTCTTCATTTGTTATAAGCGATTGAGCCTCTTTATTTGCTTCTGACCTTTTTTCTCCTGCAAATCTATCAAATAGGACCAACATAGATATAATGACTACCAACAGTCCGATGACAAGCCCAAACCGTTTACCCATTGAATCCCTCCTGATAGGAAGGTATGTCCCCTTTTACTACAATATTCGCTTTTCTAGCTTGAAACAGCACATACTTTTCATATTAAAATGCAGTGTCCATACAGTATCTCCACTTTTCATAATGGAATTTGTATCGCTTATTTTTCCCTATATATTCCGGGATGCGAAATAAATTTGCTTTGTTTTGTCCTTTCTGTGTCATGCTTCTCAAAAAGGAGTACACTTAAGAAGTAGTAATTCTATCATTATGGAGGGTTTTAAATGGCATCAAAAGCAGCGGATATTAAAAATATACTGACATTAAATCTGCTTGTACAAATCTTAGAGGAACGTGGCATTATGACAGATAAAGAACTAAAAGAGCGCCTCACCAATAAAGTAAAACTATCTTCGATGGAGAATGATTTAAAGGAAAAAGTCCTTGAAGAAATCAAACATTAATGGATTTTACCTCATCAAAAAACGACCGCTTTCTGAAAGCGGCCGTCTGAATCAAAGCTTTAAGTTTAGGATCGAATTGTTTTCAAAGCAGTTGACCATGGCACAAGCTGATCTAACATTTGATGAACTGAATCTGCTTGCACCTCTTTTGGTTTAAAGACAGAGCCGTTTTCAAAATCAGTAAATAATGATAATGCTGGATGTACTCGAACATCTGCAACTAGCAATTCTCCAAGAATTCCTCGTAGATGCTCTGCTGCACGCGCACCTCCAACAGAACCATAAGAGACGATACCAGCAGCTTTATTGTTCCATTCAACTCGTAAATAATCTAATGCATTTTTTAATGCACCTGTAATGGAGTGATTGTACTCAGCAACAATAAAGACAAAGCCGTCACAAGCTGCTACTTTTTCTGACCATGCAGCTACCCCAGAAGTATCTCCACCTGGTTCCCCTAAAAATGGTAATTTAAATTCAGCGATATCAATTATTTCATATTCCGCATCACGACGTTTTTCCGCAACTTCCTTTACCCAAGCTCCAACTTGTGGGCTTACACGACCTTCTCGCGTACTTCCTAAAATAATACCGATTTTTAACATATGACGCCTCCTCTTATCATCCATTCTTGTGACTCCATCACGGTTTATCGTACGTGTTCGCCACTCGTAACCATTTTGGTCAGAAAAATATCCCTTTATTCATCACCCGTTAATTAGCTCTGAATAGTTAGAATTGAATTATCTCTAATTCAAGATTAAGGTATCATCAACCATTCTTTCCTGTCAAATATTTAATCTAGAGGGATAAAGAGGATTATTTTGTTTTAATGGGCTGCTCCAATGCCTCTAATTCCTCTTCAATAGAGGCGTATTGTCTTTCCACAACATACTTGGCATCTGACAAGGCAGCATTATAAATATAGGGGGCAATATGCTCTTTGATAAAATCTAACATACGTTCAGCTTCGAATTCACTAATGTCTTCATCACGCTGATTATAAAAAAAACGTTGAATATCAGCAAGAATCATTTCCTGCTGATCTTTAGATAAACGAATAAACAAGACAACTCTCTCCACTTCTGTTAATCAATTTTATCTACATCTTATCACTGTTCATAGATTCCTTGCATTCAAAAAGGCTGAAACACTAGTACTGCTAGCGTTCAGCCCCATCTCATTGTTTACATTCAAATGAGTAGCTAGTGGATAAAAAGTTTTTCTCCTTTGCTACAATTGCTTGTCCACCATCATCTTCACATTGCTGTGTCATTGCATCGATTTTCTTATCATTGACCATATTGGTCATCACCGTCATACCAATACCAAAAACAACGATGAATAAACCAATCATGATCCATAGCTTGCCTGCTTTATTACCAGCTGGTCTTTCATTAGCCATATTAGTTCCCTCACTTATACAAATAAAAATGGTTCTGTATGGATCGTTGATTGGATGAATTCAACCAAATATTTTTTATCCTCACATAGTTCAGCCATTTTTTTTGCTACTCCTGCAATCATTACCTTTTCTACATGATGACCAGGATCTACTATTTGCAGATCAATGGCTTGTGCGTCCTGAGCTGTATGGAAGTACATATCGCCTGTTAAGAAAACATCAGCTCCTGCACGTTTTGCCGCATAGATATATTTATTACCATCTCCACCAACAAGCGCAACCTTGCTGACCTTCGATTGTAAATCACCCACTACACGCACAGCTGGCACATCTAGTTGCTGTTTAACGAATTCAGCAAATTGTTGTAACGTCATGTCCTTTGTTAAGTAACCTACACGCCCTAATCCCATCACATTTGTTTGCTGCTCAAGACGTATCACATCATAGGCAGGCTCCTCATAAGGATGACTAGTAAGCATGGCCTTTAACACGCGGCCTTTAATGGATTCAGGAAAAACAACTTCTACCTTTACTTCTTCCTCCACATGTAATTCACCAACAGAGCCAACGAACGGATTAGCTCCTGCTAATGCACGGAACCGACCTTCTCCAGTCGTTGTATAACTACATGCTTCATAGTCGCCAATACGACCCGCCCCAGCTTTTGCAAGCGCCTCACGTAATGCTTGGGCATTAGCAGTTGGTATAAAGACTGCCAGCTTCAACAAATTCTCAGCATACGTTTCTTCTAATATTGACCGGTTTTTTAGCTGTAGGGCATCTGCTAATAAATCATTTACCCCACCTTCGGCTACATCTAAATTTGTATGAGCGGCATATACAGCAATATCGTGTTTAATGAGCTTTTCATATAAGCGCCCTGCTGGATGATCTGTGCGGATATTCGCTAGGCGTCTAAAGATTGGTGGATGATGTGCGATAATCAGCTCACAGCCTTTTTCTATTGCCTCATTTGCCACGGCTTCATTGACATCTAACGTCACCAAAACTTTACTTACAGGTTTGTTGAGGGTCCCTATCGCTAGTCCAATTGGATCATTGTCCATACAAGCTAGTTTTTTGGGCGACCATGCTTCGAACACTTGAATAACTTCTTGGCCATTTACCGTTTTCATCTTACAAAACTCCTTCTACTAAATGTATCAGAGCCGTTAACTCTGCACGCTTTTCTTCAATTTCAGGTGTTTGTTCTGCTCCTTCAATGGATTGTAGTACACGTTGCCAATTGTCTTTTTCACGCAACCATTTTTTCGTAAATGCTGGCGATTTACGCAGGCTTAGCTTAGGTCCAAACAAAATCTCTGCTGTAGAGAGCTCCATTTGCCCTCTTTGTAACACAAGGATTTCATAGATTTTATCATCTTCCTCTAAAATCTCTTCATCAAGAATCGCCCATTGATGTGCTAAAGCCCACTCACGGATAACCTTGGCGTGAATATTTGGCTGTAGGATTAGACGTGTGACACCTTGAAGCTTTTCTGGATGCTTCTCTAGAATGGAAACAATTAATGGTCCACCCATGCCTGCTATTGTCACCGTATCCACATGGTCAGCTTCTTCTATCGCTGCTAAACCGTCTGCAAGGCGTACTGTAATTTTTTCAGTTAAGTTTTCCTTCTGTACTTGTCCTACCGCCGATTCATAGGGTCCTTTTACAACTTCCCCTGCTATGGCATATGAGGCAGTCCCTTTGTGAATTAAATAGCATGGTAGATAGGCATGGTCACTACCAATATCCGCCATGACTGCTCCTGTAGGAACAAATTTCGCTACTGCTTCTAATCGCTTTGAAAGTTTTTGTGCGTTCATTTTTATACCGCCTATCTTCAATAGAGTCCATTAATAGTATGGATGATGTCGTGAAAAAAAACAAATGGAGTTGTCTCACATTTCTATGTGGACAACCCCATCTTCATGATGCTTAAATCTAAAAAGTAGCTGTACTATTTCAGTACAGCTACTTGTCAGTTTTACTATTCTAAAGTAGAAATGTATTCAGCGATTGCTTTTGCTTCCTCTTCAGTTTTCATGTTTGGTTGCATTGGAGTACCTTCGATACCCTTTGTTAAAACTTCTACGATATGTGCTTCATCTAAGCCATGTAGATTTGGACCCATACTACCAGTTAAGTCACCACCATGACAACCGATACAAGATTGTACTAGTGCTGAACCATCAGCTTCTGCATCTGTTGTTTCTGTAGTAGTTTCGCCACCACCCTCATGTTCAGCAGCAATTTCTTTCTTGTTATCTGCACCTTGTAAAGACATGAAGAAAATAAGACCAATACCAAATGCCAGAATTAAGATGTAAGGAACGACTGGATTGTTTTTCATAAGTTTCCCCTCCTCATTTTAAGTCTACTTCTATTATAATATAGAATCAGTCAACATCTAATATTGTACTTCATTAACAAAGAAACGAAAAGCCCTATTCGCTAAGTTTTCCTTTGTTTGTAACAAATTCGACATTTCTGTATCTATTGGATAAAATATGTCTTGCCAACATCCAAAATTGGTCAAATTTATCCTTTTATACAATTTCTTTTTCATTATATTTATGCTGTTATCATACCCTTTTCACTCATTGATATACCCAAAATTAAAAAATCTGTACGTTTTTAATTAGCGTACAGATTTTGAATCTTCTGAGGTAAAAACTTTAACATGATACTGACCCTATTATAGATAAATTGTCACAAATTATGGTTTTATATAAACACTAAAGTTCAATTAAGTTTCTAACCTGATTTAGTAGATGGAGTTCCTTGTACATCGATAGAAATACCATTTGCTAAATCAGGATAAATTTATGATATAGTACCCAACTAGTGCTATTAATCCTAAAGCACCTGAGACTGTGAAATATAGAAGTTTCATTTTAATACCTGACAACAGCCAAATGACACAATTTGCTGCAATCAAGCAAAATAAAACCGTATTATTTCCACTAAAATATGTAGTACAAATGCGGATCGACATACTAAATAACAGGATGGCCGCTAGTACATGAAAAATGGGAGCTAGTAGATGTTTTTTTCGAGCCATTTGCCACGCAGCAATAAATAGGATGCATGCGCCTACTCCCACGATTACTGTAAAAATCAATGTTAAAGATTGCATTGTAAAATAGAGTGCCAAAACAGCCATTATGGCGATACATAGACCCACTACCAATAGGATCATTTTTCTTTTCTCTGATGGCAAGACCGCTTGTTTAGGATGTTGCACTGGTTCTAACTCCTCTATGTCAGCCCCCTCCGTATAAAGAGCTGCTAAAAAGTCACAATAGTGCTCAGGTAAAAGTTTATTTTGCTTCCAAAACAAAATTTCATTAAGGATTATTTTTTTGCGAGGATTTGTCATAGTGTTAGCTCCAAACATTGCTTAATAATGGTTGTATTACAATTTTATCTCACACTATTTGAAAACACATCTGTATAAAGTCGCAAATCTAGCATTTCCCTCATTCTAATTATCTATGATTGCCTAACATCGATAGGTGAATAGCAGGGCTAATTTCTTTTTGTTGACTTTTCAATTCTATAAAAAAGGAGCTATACCAATTAGTCATTTTCTCACTACTTGGATAGCTCCAGCTATTTTAAATTTTATTCTAAGAAGTCTTTTAAACGTTTACTACGAGAAGGATGGCGTAATTTTCTTAGTGCTTTCGCCTCGATTTGACGAATACGTTCACGCGTTACGCCAAAGACTTTCCCAACCTCTTCTAATGTACGTGTGCGACCATCGTCTAACCCAAAACGTAAACGAAGTACGTTTTCCTCACGGTCTGTTAACGTATCTAGTACATCTTCTAATTGTTCTTTTAACAGTTCATAGGCTGCATGGTCGGAAGGAGATTGTGCTTCTGAATCCTCGATAAAGTCTCCTAAATGGGAATCATCTTCTTCTCCAATTGGTGTTTCAAGAGATACTGGTTCTTGTGCAATTTTTAAAATTTCACGTACTTTTTCAGGTGTTAAATCCATTTCTTCTCCAATTTCCTCTGGAGAAGGCTCACGACCTAAATCTTGTAAAAGTTGACGTTGTACACGTATTAATTTATTAATGGTTTCGACCATATGAACAGGAATACGAATCGTACGCGCTTGGTCAGCGATTGCGCGTGTAATCGCCTGACGAATCCACCATGTAGCGTAAGTCGAGAACTTAAATCCTTTACGATAATCGAATTTTTCAACAGCCTTAATAAGACCCATATTTCCTTCTTGAATTAAATCAAGGAATAGCATTCCACGACCAACATAGCGTTTTGCAATCGATACAACTAGACGTAAGTTTGCTTCCGCAAGGCGTTTACGCGCTTCCTCGTCCCCTTGCTCAATACGTTCAGCAAGTGCAATTTCTTGCTCAGCAGATAATAAATCTACTCGGCCGATTTCTTTTAAATACATACGTACAGGGTCATTGATTTTAACACCTGGTGGCACACTCAAATCATTTAAGTCGAAAGTTTCCTCGTTCGCTTCTTCTTTCATTAGACTTTCTTCTTCAAATTCTTCTTTTCCAATGATTTGAATATCTTTATGCTTTTCAAGATCCTCAGCAAAATGGAAAATTTCTTCGTTTTCCAATTCATAAGGTGTTAGTTTCTCTGAAATTTCTTTCATTGAAATTTCACCCTCTGTTTTTGCTTTTTCTTGTAGGAATTTTTTTGCATCATCTAATGTAATTTCTACTTCTATCTCTTTTGAACGTTCTGACTTGTCCGCCATAAACCTTCCTCCTTCTAAACAACCGAATCGGGTTAAATCGCCGATAACGATTTTCTTAAATGAATAATCTGTTGGGCGATTTCAAGTGCACGTGCATACTCATGCATCTTCTCCGCTTCCTTTGACTCATGCATCTTTTGATAAATTTCTTGCTCAATTCTATATTTTTGAAGCTGACGGATAGAGTCCATAACCTCTGCCTCTGCTTGATCAGGATCTCGCTCCACTAAAGCCGCTTCCATGACAATTTTTCGTAATTCAGCGTCATCCAAAATTTCCACAAAACGTTGATAATCAGGATGACCATACTCCTCATAAAATCCAACTAAGCGAACAAAAACTGCCATATAGGCATCTCGTACAAATGGCTCTTTTTGCTCACTACGTAATACCCTGTCCACTACATCTATATTATGAAGCATATGAGCCAGTAATAAACGTTCGGCACGTTCGGCTGCGTCCATAGGCTTTTGTTGTTGCGTGACTGGCATTGAAGGTATCTGTGTAGGCATTTCTACTTTAGCAGAACGTACCTGATTAGCCTCCAGTTTTCGGAATTGGGCATAAATGGCTTCTTCCGAGATGTTTGTTTCATTTGATAGCTGTCGTATATACAAATCTCGTTCAACTGGTGAAGATCTTCCCACTAGCTGCTCAAGAACTTCTTGAATATATTGAAGCGTATCATTTTCAAATTGAAAGTTCTTATTGCGTCTAGCATGCATCATCATAAAAGCAATATACGCATGAGGTTTTTCCAAAATTTGTTCCTTAAATGCTTGTCCACCTAAAGTGTGAATGTATTCATCAGGATCTAATTTTTCTGGCAACACGGCAATATCGACTTTCATTCGCTCTGTATGCAGTAGCTGCGCCGCTCGTTTCGCTGCATCAAATCCAGCATTATCACCATCATAGCAAATCGTAATTTGCTCTACTAAGCGCTTTAGCTTTGTGATATGCTGATTTGTTAACGAAGTACCCATTGTCGCAACAACATTCATGACACCTACAGAGTTGGCTGCTAAAACGTCCATAAATCCTTCCATCAATACTACTTGACGATTTTTTCTGATAGAAGTTCGTGCTTTATCTAGGTTATACAGCACTTCACTTTTTTGGAAAATTGGTGATTCTGGACTATTTAAATATTTTGCTTCCTCACCATTGGATGAAAGAACACGTCCTGAGAAGGCAATAATTTTACCATTCTCATCTCGAATAGGAAACATGATACGTCCTCTAAAACGATCAAAATAACGCTCTTCTCCCTCTCTTTTGATGATTAAGCCACTTTCGGCAATTTCTTGTAAGTTATAACCTTTTCTTTCAAGCAATATTGTTAATGCATCAAAGCTTGGGAGAGACCAACCAATGTTATTAGATTCGATAAGTTCCCTTGTAAATCCTCTTTCTAGCAAATAATTTAAAGGTTCTTCACCATCTTCTGTATTCAACAGTAAATGATGAAAAAAATCTGCTGCAAAAGCGTGTGCTTCTTTCATCCTTTCTTCCGCTTTAGATATCTTTTTCGTTCCTCCAGGGAAACTTGGCTCAACATCTAAGTGTATGCCAACACGTTCCCCAAGTTTCACAACTGCATCAGGAAAAGAAATGCCTTCAATATCCATTACAAAAGTAATGGCATTGCCCCCTGCACCACAACCAAAGCAATGAAAAATTTGCTTGTCTGTAGATACAGAAAAAGACGGTGTTTGCTCTCCATGAAATGGACAGAGACCAAACCAATTTCGCCCACGCTTAGTAAGCTGCATGTATTCACTAATAACATCAACGATATCTGATTGTGTGCGAATCTGCTCAATTACTTCTTCTGGAATCTTCCCTGCCAAATCCATCACCATCTTTAATATTTGCGTTCTAGAAACACAATTCGCTATTCGTTTTAAAATTCCTTTATTTCTCGACAAAAAATTAGGATTTTTCTCTTATAAATATTTTTACCACAATTTTATTATTATAAAACAAAAATTAGTTTTTATCTATACCATTTTCAAAATCCACTCAAAAAAACCGCCTCTACTAACCGAGGTGGTTTAAAATTCTATCCTTATTTACAGGTCAAAATATGTTCGATAATCGTATTTGCTGTCTCTTCAACAGCTTTATTTGTCACATCGATAACTTGACAACCTATTCTACCGACAATTTTTTCAAAATGCTGAATCTCATCAAGAATTCTTTCATGCTGTGCATAGATAGCATCATCATTCAAGCCGAGAGACATTAACCTTTCTTTCCGAATTGAGTTTAACTTCTCAGGGGAAATAATTAATCCAAAGCATTTTTTAGGGTCTATCTGTAATAGCTCTTCTGGTGGTTCTACCTCTGGCACTAAAGGTACATTCGCCACTTTATATTTTTTATGAGCTAAATATTGTGATAGTGGTGTTTTAGAAGTTCGTGATACACCAACTAGTACAATATCAGCTTGTAATAATCCTCTTGGATCTCTACCATCATCATATTTTACCGCAAATTCAATCGCTTCAATTTTTTTGAAATAATCATCATCCAGCAGATGAACAATACCAGGCGTTTCTAATGGATTTTCTTCCATAAAAGCTGCCATTGATTGTAAGGCTGGCCCTAAAATATCAACAGCCTGAATTTTTTCTTGTTCACATAAATCATGTAATAATTTACGCATTTCTTGGCGAACAAGTGTATAAACAATAAATGCTCGCTGTTGCGAAGCAAGAAAAACAATTTTACGGATAAGCTCCTCTGATTGAATATGTGGAAATCGACGAATCACAGTATTTTCAAGACCCGGTCGGAACTGGCTAATAACCGCTTTTGCAACTTGATCACCAGTTTCACCGACAGAATCAGATACAACAAATACGCGTAGTCTTTTCATGCAGCTCTCCTTCATTTAGACATTTTGTGCAAGAGATAAGAAAGCCCGTGTAATCGTTGTTTTTGTAAGACGACCAACAATCGTTAAACCACCCTCTTGTGGTTCAACTACTGGTAGTGAATCAACCTCACGTTCAATAAGTTTGTTCGCTGCAACAATTAAAGAATCTGATCTTTCACAGTACGAAATATTTGGCATACGCGTCATAATAATATGTACTGGAATTTTATTTAAATCCTGCGTGCCAATACTTGTACGCAGTAAATCCTTGCGAGATAGTACGCCTGTCAAAAACTCATTCTTATCTACGACAAAGAGTGTACCAACATCTTCTGAAAACATAAAGCAAATTGCATCATAAACCGTCATTGTTTCAGGGACAACTACTGGCCCTGAATGAAAATCCTTCACTTTTAAATTGTGAATACTATCTATTAATGTAACAGATGCCTTCTTACCTGAATAAAAATAACCAACCCTTGGTCTTGCATCCAGAAATCCTGCCATTGTTAGGATTGCTAAATCTGGTCTTAGAGTTGCTCTTGTCAGATTGAGACGTTCGGCAATATGTTCCCCCGTAATAGGGCCATTTTCTTTCACAATTTGTAATATGTCTTCCTGACGTTTATTGAGTTCGATTGGACTCACCGCCTCAAATCTAATAGTGTTATACTTATGCTCAATTATTATATACTATTTTAATAATTATTGCGAATTAAAGAACTACATGCTACAATATTGACACATACGCTTGCTCTATCAGTATTTTCGAGCAAATTGCGTTATACAGGCGATGATGGGAAAAAAGTATCTGTTCCATTCTATAGCGAGTAGAAGATGGTGAAAGTCTACACAGCAACAGAGAAAAGGCACTCCCTGAGCTAACTTTTTGAAAAGAGGTTTTAAACTACTCGTTTAAAACAATCAGGGTGGAACCGCGGGTATTAGCACTCGTCCCTGGGCATACAATGTGCCCGGAGACGGGTGCTATTTTCATTTAGTTGCAACTGAATGAAAAAACTTTGGCGTTTTTACCGCTAAAACAACGTATTAAAAATTTAAAGGAGGCTATTTTATGGCTAACAAATCAATGGAAACCATCGTATCTTTAGCGAAGCATCGAGGCTTTGTCTTCCCTGGTTCTGAAATCTACGGAGGTTTAGCAAACACGTGGGATTATGGTCCACTAGGTGTCGAATTAAAAAATAATATTAAAAAAGCATGGTGGCAAAAGTTTGTTCAGGAATCTGAATACAATGTAGGTATTGATGCTGCTATTTTGATGAATCCAAAAGCTTGGGTTGCTTCTGGTCACGTAGGAAACTTCAATGACCCAATGATCGACTGTAAATCATGTAAGGCCCGCCACCGTGCAGATAAAATTATCGAAGACGCTGCATTAGCGAAAGGCGATGAAATCATTGTTGATGGTATGACATTCGACCAAATGAAAGAAACAATGATTAAATATGACGTAGTATGCCCTGATTGCGGAAAGGCTGATTTCACAGATATTCGCCAATTCAACCTCATGTTTAAAACATTCCAAGGTGTAACGGAATCCTCTACAAATGAAATTTATTTACGCCCAGAAACGGCACAAGGTATTTTCGTGAACTTTAAAAACGTTCAACGTTCTATGCGTAAACGTACACCATTTGGTATCGCACAAATCGGTAAATCTTTCCGTAACGAAATTACACCGGGTAACTTCACATTCCGTACACGTGAATTCGAACAAATGGAGCTTGAATTCTTCTGTAAACCTGGTGAAGACCTTGAATGGCATGCATATTGGAAAGAATTCTGTAAAAATTGGTTACTAAACCTAGGCATGAAAGAAGATTCGATGCGCCTTCGTGACCATGAGGATGATGAGCTATCTCACTACTCTAACGCTACAACAGATATCGAATTCAAATTCCCATTTGGCTGGGGAGAGCTTTGGGGTGTAGCAGATCGTACAGATTACGACTTAAAACAACATATGGAGCACTCTGGTGAAGATTTCACTTACATTGATCCTGTATCAAATGAACGTTATGTTCCTTATTGTATTGAACCATCATTAGGAGCTGATCGTGTAACATTAGCTTTCCTGTGTGATGCCTATGATGAAGAGGAACTAGAAGGTGATGATAAACGTACGGTTTTACGTTTCCACCCTGCTCTGGCTCCATTTAAAGCTGCTGTGCTACCACTTTCTAAAAAATTATCTGATGAAGCTACAGATGTTTGGGCTGAACTGCGTAAAGCCTTCCCTGTTGATTTTGATGAATCACAATCAATTGGTAAACGTTACCGTCGTCAAGATGAAATTGGTACACCATTCAGTATCACATATGATTTTGATTCAAAAGAGGATGGCCAAGTAACAGTACGTCATCGTGACTCTATGACACAAGTTCGTATGCCTATTGCTGAAGTAAAAGCATATATTGAAAAACACCTACAATTCTAATCACTTAAAAAAAGAGGGGGTAGCCAGCAGGCAACTCCCTCTTTCTTATGCTTTAAATGTTGAAAATAAGCGCTCTTGCATTTTTTCCTCGAATGAAAACTTTTTCATGCTCAAACCTATTAAGCTCACTAATAGCTCCTCAATATCCGCTAGTGAGTAATAAAGGAATGTACCTTCTCGCATTGGACGAACCCGTTTGTCAAAAGTTAGTTCATCTTCAATAAAGTAAGCGACATTAACATCACAATGTTCCATCAATTGTGTAATACGTTGATCATCACCTGGGTTTATAAAGAATGGCACAATTTTATCAATATACAAAATACTTTGAACAAGCTTAATGAAGAAATTTTCACGCAACGATGTCTCCACAACTAATATGGTCGTTTGCTCATGTTGATAATCCATATATAAAACGTTTAATTGCTCCTCTAGTAGCGATTTTAAAATACCAATAGAATTGCGATACTTTGTCATATCCGTTTGGATTTCCCTTGTTAGTAAACGTAAAATACGAAAGGCTGGCAGAAAAATTTTTAAGACAATTTCTTTAGGATGTAAATGGTCAATTAATTTATTAAAATGAATTCTCAGATTATTTTCGTCACAGCGGATTAATTGCTCTACAAATAAGTTGAAAATCTCTTCAAAGCTATTAGCTCGATAGTCGATCATTTTCGTAATTCTCACACTATAGTTCAAAGGAAGATTCATTGATTTTTGCTCATCTAACAATCTTACTTTTGGTAATGTAGGAAATAAATCATAAACAAGTTCTACTTGTGCACTGCGATTATCGGATAACATAACAACAGAGTTTACTGGGTAAATCCCTAAACACTCTACAAATTTATGCATAAAGCTCTCATTATATAAATGTCGATCTCTGTATAAGACAGCTAAAGCATCTGTAGCACCATAGCCAACATGATAGACTCTCTTGGATGTCATCGCTGAATATACATCAACAATTTGTAATAATTGTACACCCTCACTCATATCATCCGCACAAAGTTGATTTGGATAGCCCTTTCCCGCAAAACGTTCATGATGATCTCGTGCCAAATAGGCAATGTCTTCCTCGTTATGTTCAATGAGTAGCTCGTAGCCTTTTGTTGTGTGCGTCTTTACAATATCGAACTCATCTTCAGAGAGTTTACGTTTCAGATTTAATATTTCTTGGGGTATAAAAACCTTCCCGATATCATGGAACAGGTAGCCCCTAGCTAATGTTTCAATATCTGTTAAACCTAGGTATCTAGCAAAAATTGTACCTAATACAAACACATCAAATGAATGGACAAATGAATACTCGTCCCATTCCTTTAAACGCATAAGTAGCTCATAGCGATGTTTTTTTTCCAAAATCTTTTCAAAAACACCTCTTACATAAGCCGTATCCTGTATGCTTTTAAGAATTTGTCCATAGCGTAATTCGTGCACGACATTCTCCAACGTTGTCATAAAAAGCTGACTAACTGTCTCTTTATAATCATCCACAGGATCTCTTTTTTCAATTAATGGGGCAAATAGATCTTCATATTCTCTTGTTCGTTGAGCACTTAAATCATGTACAACTCGAACTGAATTAGATGGCAAATAGACAGATAATTCATCTACTTTACGAAGTTTAAGTAAGGCAATAATTCGCTCCGTTAAAACTAAATCCTTTTTAGCCAATAAACGATACTCTGAAAAAATATCTTCTGCTAATATATCATTTGCTTCAACTTCATGAATACTTAAGGTTACTTTTCGTAGCATATATTTTGCCACATACGCAATGTACTAAGCACTATGTGACTCCCTCCTTCTTCCATAGGACTGCGCTATTCTGATAAACGTATAACAATACGTTTTGCTGATAGAGGCTTTTATATTTCATAGGCATGTCTAAAGTGATCTAGCGTACATCAGTTTCGATGGAGATTAAACGACTTAATTATATTTAAAAAATATAATTACCATTATCTATACCATTTACAATATCATAGGTTAAAATGCCTTTTCAACTAGTATATGGGTCTCGAATGAACAGTTTCTACCACTTATATAATGAAAACTAAACAAAAATACAAATCTTTTTACCTATTAAAATACTTATAAATATATAAATAAATAAAAATATAGATAAATAAGACTTCATATTATTCATTTAAAGACGGAAAAATAACAAATAAAATTAAATTTACGCAATAATTTTATTTTGTAAAAATTGAAATTTATTCATTAAAAAGAAAGGTAATCTAGTTGCATCCTCCTATAAAATCAAAGGTATTTCTTTTTATTTAAAAGATAAAATGAAGCGAGTTCTGTGCTATGCAAGTTAATTAGTTTTAGCTCCCCCTTTTTACATAAGGTATAATCGATTACCGAACAGGCATGATATGGATGAAATTCCCTCTATGCGTTGTTCCATCTTTTTGGTATAAATAAGTTATTATAGTTAGTATTAGCTGTTAAATAATGAATAATTGACAGGCTAAAGACACATCACCTTTTAACATTCATTCGTCCGGAAGTTTGAACTGATACATAGGAAGGTCTGACCAGAAATATATATACTATAAAATTTTCTATTGTACTTTTTGGAGGAATTTAATTGCAGTCTCAACGTTTATTTCAACTAGCTATGGCTTCTGCTTTAGCAACAAGTGCGATTATTATCGCACCACCCGCACACGCAGCATCATTTTTTCCTGATATCAACCCAACCAATGAAGAAGGTAAGGCTATTATTCAATTAGCAGAGCGTGGCATTATTTCAGGCTATATGGATGGGACATTTAAACCCGCTAATCCTATTACACGTACACAGGCTGCGAAGATTTTAGCAGGTATTTTAAAGTTAGATACAGTTCACGTAAAAAATCCCCAATTCAAAGACATCAAACCTGGCGATGAAAACTACGGAGCCATTGCAGCATTAGCAAATGCTGGCATTATTAATGGTGCAAATGGTTATTTCTACCCTACTCAAAATATAACTCGCGAGCAAATGTCTAAAATGATTGCGAAAGGCTTTGGATTAACAAGTACGAGTAACACACAATTACCATTTACAGACGTTAAAAAGGGGAATGAATTTGAGCCTCATATTAAAGCATTGTTTGCAAATGGGATTACCAAAGGAACATCTGCAACCACTTTCGGCCCAAAAAGCAATGTAAAGCGCTCTCAGCTGGCTGCTTTTGTTGTACGAGCTGAAAAGTTGCTAGGCAATGCAACCGTCTATGCAAGTCAATTTAAACAGGACTATATTTTTGCTTCTTATGGTGGTCTTGAGCCAGCAGAGGATATTTTCACATGGAATGAAGAGGAAGATATGACAGAGTCTATCACAATTACCCCTATAAAAGAAGGTACGGGTAAATTAGTGATTACTGGATTGACTGATGATTCAGAGGACTTTATTGACATTTTTTATTTAGTACATGTCAAAAATGTAAATGGTAAGCTGAAGGTAACACTTGAAGAAGTAGAAGAAGATGATTATATCGAAAATTTACCACTCGATTTGTCTGAGAGCAAATTACCATTCATACCAACAGAGGTGACGGTTCAAAACGCGAATGGACAGCCACTCGCTTCAAATTTCTATAACTTTAATCAACAAGATCAAACACTGTCCATCTCGCAAAATGGACAATACATTGTTAGATTTTCAGATGGGACGCAACAACAAAAGATGGCCGCAGATGTGTATTCCTATGATTTTGTTCGCAGCATTGATTTATATCATTTGACAGATGAATTAATACTGACAGCGCAAGAATTACCTTTCGAACCAACACATGTAGCACTCGAAAGCTTTGGTTTTGAGCCAGTGCCTGTAAAAGCGACAATTCTTGACGGGCAACTACATATTACGCCAAAAGCTGAAGGTCTAGCGATTCTCCATTTAACAGGTAAAAACAATGAAACATCATACCTTTATATTGAAAGTAAAAAAATTGCTGGACAGTGGGCCTTTTTAGTGACAGAGGATGAGGATGAATTTTAAATAACGTGAAATGCCAGATGAACATTATGATTCATCTGGCATTTTGTCTTTCGAGCGTATTTGCAGTTCAGGGGTACGTTCTAGTTGCTCTATAAATTTTCTCGTCTTAAACCGAATACCGGTTTGTTCTTCATAGATGGTTGTTATAATTTTTTTAATGAAATATTTTGTTTCTTTTTTTAGTTCTATTTTTCCAATTTGGTCGATAGGAACAGTGTAGAACATCCTGATAAGTTTCAGCTGTGTTGGCGTTAAGCGAATGATATAGGGGTCATGCTGATAACAGCGATGGCATAAGAATCCTCCTTGAGCAAAGGAAAAAGCGAATTCCCCATCTACTGCGCCACACGCAGCACAGGCATGTAAAATAGGTTGTACACCTGTATAGGGCAACATTTTCCATTCAACAAATAGCGTAATAGCTTCAGGATCGTAGCCATCCTCAATTGCTTGTAGTGCATGTAGTAAAACATCGAACGCAAATGGCTCTGGCTTTCCTTCTTCCACAACTCGCTCCACTAATTCCATAATATAGCTAGCATAAGCAGTAGCCATAATATCCTCACGAATATGGCGCATTGAATTTAAATGTTCTCCCTGTTGCAAAGTTCCCATGCCTGTATGATGTTGTACCATAAACATCCCATAGGTAAAGGGTTGCGTGATGGAAGCCAATCTACTAGAAGGTTTTTTTGCCCCTCTAGCCATCGTAGCCACTTTACCAGCTTCCCGAGTTAGCAAAATAACAATCTTATTAGATTCCCCATAAGCGCGAACCTTTAATACAATCCCCTCCCATTTATGAAGCATAATCCCCCTCCTTTCATAAAAGAACTATCCATGCAAAGAGAGCTGCCCAAAATAATTTTGGACAGCTCAAAAATAAAAATGATCAAATACTTCTAGATCCTTTTGTGCCTACAAGAAGAAGTTAACCTAAAACCGTCACGTCAAAATTTGGCGTCTATTCCTGATTCAACGGGCCATGTTCGTCAACGTTACAATTCATTGGCTAAGCCAGTAAAAACTTAATATTCATCATCACGGAATCCAAAATCGCGTAAATGTGTAGCTTTATTACGCCAATCTTTTTGCACCTTTACCCATAGCTCTAAATAAACTTTAGACCCTAGAAGCATTTCGATATCCTTTCGCGCACGTGTCCCTACTTCTTTTAGCAAGGCTCCACGTTTTCCAATAACTATCCCTTTTTGAGAATCACGCTCCACAATAATTGTAGCCGCTACATGAATTTTATCCTCATTTTCTTCATCACGACGAATTTTATCAATTACCACCGCGATAGAATGGGGAATTTCTTCACGCGTTAAATGTAGGACTTTTTCACGAATAAGTTCAGATATAATAAATCGTTCAGGATGATCTGTCACTTGATCAGCTGGGTAATACTGAGGTCCTTCTGGTAAATACTTCGCCAATGTCACTAATAAATTTTCAACATTATTGCCTTGTAGCGCAGAAATCGGTACAATCTCCGCAAAGTCATAGCGCTCTTTATAGCTCTCAATAATTCCCATTAGTTCATCTGGATGAATGGCATCAATTTTATTGATGACCAAAAAGACAGGTGTTGGGTTTCCTGCTAGCATTTCTAGAATAAATTCATCACCTTTACCGAGTTTTTGCTCAGCATTAACCATAAACATAATAACGTCTACTTCACGCAATGTGTTTTTAGAAACCTTCAGCATGAAATCGCCTAGTTTATGTTTTGGCTTGTGAATACCTGGTGTATCAATAAAAATCATTTGGCTATCATCTGTTGTTAGTACGCCTTGTACTTTATTTCGTGTTGTTTGTGGCTTATCACTCATGATCGCAATTTTTTGGCCAATGACACGATTTAAAAATGTCGATTTGCCAACATTTGGACGACCAATGATGGAGATAAAGCCTGATTTATAGCCATTTTTAGTTTCCTGCATTCTCTAAATCCTCCGTCGTAAATGCAAACGGTAGTAATTCGCCCACTGACGTTACCGTCACATCACCTTTTAAGTTCGTTAAATAAACAGGCATAGTTGGAGCACAAAACTCCATCATGACCTGGCGACATGCTCCACATGGGGCGCATGGTCCGTCCGTATCAGCTACAATGGCAATGGCCTCGAATTCGTAAATCCCCTCCGATACTGCCTTAAAAAACGCTGTACGTTCAGCACAATTTGTCATACTATAGCCTGCATTTTCAATATTACAACCGTGAATAACCTCTCCATCTTTAGTTAGTAGAGCTGCCCCTACTTTAAATTTTGAATAAGGAACATAGGCTTTTTCACGTGCCTTTTTTGATTCTTCTAATAATGCATGCATATCCATTGTCATCTATACTAATTCTCCCTCACATTTATGGTTTATTTTCAATTAGAAGACACTCATTTCCATTAAAACCATTTTGGCAGAAAGATGAGTAATCCGATTATAGCACTGAATAGCGCAAATACAAGCACTGCACCTGCTGCAATATCTTTTGCTTGCTTAGCAAGCGGATGTATCTCAGGGGAAGCTAAATCGACTACCCGTTCGATAGCTGTATTCATCATTTCCAGCGCAAACATTAGTGCTATTAATAGTAGCACAATATACCACTCCATACGAGATAAACCTGTCAAATAACTAGCCAGTATAACAATGATTGCACTTACTATATGTGATTTCAAATTTTGTTCTTTACTTGCAGTTATGATGCCTTCAAAAGCATAGCCAAAAGATCGCAAGTATTTTCGCAAATTCATCTAATCTCGACCTAAGCCAAAAGTTTGGAGAATCTCATCTTGCTTTGCAAACATCACTTTCTCTTCTTCTGGCTCCATATGGTCATAACCAAGTAAATGTAAAAAACCATGTACAGCTAAAAAGCCTAATTCTCGCTCAAAGGAATGATTATATTCCTCTGCCTGCTCTTTTGCACGATCAGTCGAAATAATGATATCACCTAATACACGTGGCATACCTTCAAAAGTAACTTCCATTTCCCCTTCCCCTAGCTCCTCTAGTGCAAAGGAAATAACATCTGTGGGCTGATCTTTGCCACGATATTCACGATTAATATCTTGAATTGCCTTGTTCGTAACAAACGTCACCGAAACCTCTGTTTCTGGCTCAATATTTTCTACACTTGCAGCATGCTGTAATAGCTTTTCAACAAGTTCGATATGCTGTGCTCCCACTTCATTTGTTTCATCCGTAAAATCAATTGTTAAAATCATAGATCCTCCTACTTATCTGCCTTTGGATATTCAATACGTGAATGGAATATCCCATTCAACGTTTCACAAAGTACTCTCTCTATACATTTTAACTCTTTTATTGAAATATCGCATTCATCAAACTGATTATCTTGGACGCGATCATCGATAATCGCTCGTACTAGCTTCTGAATTTTCTCTGCATTTGGCTCTTTCATAGAACGTACTGCTGCCTCGACACTATCCGCAACACTTATAACAGCTGCTTCTTTTGTTTGTGGTTTGGGCCCTGGGTATCGGAACTTTGCCTCATCAATATTTTTTCCTTCTTCCTTTGCTTTAAACAAGAAGAATTTTAACAAACTTGTGCCATGATGCTGTAAAGCGATATCAATAATCTCTTGAGGCATTTTATAACGTTTTAACATATTGGCACCATCTGTCGTATGGGCGATAATAATCTCTGCACTTGTTTCAGGTGGTAAAGAATCATGCGGATTGATGCCCGACATCTGATTTTCGATGAAAAAGGAAGGTCGTTTGGTTTTACCAATATCATGATAATAACAACCTACACGTGCTAATAAACCGTCGGCACCAATCTCTTCACACGCAGCTTCCGCTAAGTTCGCTACCATCACACTATGATGATATGTCCCTGGAGTTTCCATTAATAATTTTTTTAATAATGGATGGTTGGGATTGGATAGCTCAATTAAGCGTAAAGACGAAAGCAAGCTAAACGCCGATTCAAAGAATGGTAAAAGTCCCATCGTTAATGCCCCTGAAAGCAAGGCTGATAACATCGCCGCTATTAAGTAAAATGCTAATTCTGGTAAGCCATAGGATGATTGTGTCATTAACAAATAAAACGCAATAAATGCCATATTTACAAGGGAAATCACACCAACCGCATGTAAAATATGTGAGCGTTTTTCCACACTACGCAAAAAGAATAGGCTTGCAAACCCTCCGAATATGATATACAGCGTAATTTCCATTTGCATAACTGAAGAATAGCCTTCTTGAAAAATTACCCCTGCTGAAGCAGCCGTCATAACTGTAATTAATACGGCTGCTCGCTCATCTGCTAGCAATCGTACAAGCATCGTTGCTAGTGCTGTCGGGAATAAAAAGGCAATCGTCACATCAAAGCCACTAGAAACTAAGCTAATAAATTTCATTAGCAAAATAGACAAGCTATAAACAATCACTGTCACTAACAGTGCATTACGTTTTTTTCGTTCGTTCGTCTCCCAACGCTCAAATAAAATATACATAAACATCATTTGCAGTAGCGTTAAAATAATAAGCCCTGCTATCGGCTTAAAGGAGGCTTTATTACTAACCATCCCTAATAGCTCTAATTGTCTAAAAGCCTCATTGTCAATAATTTGGCCTTCTTGAACAATAATCTGACCTTGTAAAATTCGTGTCGGCTCTACACTTTCTTTGGCCTGCTGTTTTCGAATCTTTGTTTGTTCTTCGTTAATTGTTTCATTTTCAATAATGCTTGTACGTCCTATTAACACGACTGTATTGAATATTTTATCAGGATATCCTCGTTGTCCACGAATCTTTGTTTCAAAATCATTTTGTGCAACAAAGACGTTCTCTGGTCGGATGGATTTTTGTAAATATTCCTCTACAAATTTAGATAATTGCGTACTTGTTCTAGTTAAATCATCTTCACTTTGTACTAATAGACCTTCTAGCTGAGAATCTGTAAAAATTAACGGCATCTGGTCTTCGTCAATGGATTCAAATTTTTTTCGAAGCTGTGTAACCTGGTCTGCAATAGGAATAGGTTCCTTACTATTTGCAACATCTTTTTTCACTTCCAAAACATAATCAAATAATGATGTTACAATCGCTGCTCTTTGCTTGGCGACATCCTCCGAAAATTGATAGACTGAATCCACTGCATTGGCAGCTTTTTCTCGCTCTAGCTGTGTTTTATAAGTGTCTTCAATCGTTTTAGTAGATCGTACGGTTTCAGGCGCAAGCTGTAATGGTTTGAAATCATATGTAACTCCTTTAACATTGCCATACATGAACCCAAATTGTAGGCCACCTGTTAAAATGAGAATGATGATAAGAAAGTAGCGAAAACCGATAAGCTCTGTAAATTTTCGAAGTTGTTTCTCCATCTGGCACCTCCTCTATCTACCTACTATCATACCAATTCAACATACATTTTTCTCGAAAAATGTATAAGAAAGCAAAAAACAGCTATGCATCTTCGCATAGCTGTCACATTTTTTTCCATATTTTGATTAAATTCGTGGTTTAGGTTTTAACTATACGGATGTTTTAAACCTCGTTACCCCTGTCGCTTCGCTTTCGGGGCAGACTTTAGAATTGCTACGCAATTCTAAAGTTGCTGTTCTTCGTAGGCTTGAATGATTTTGGCTACGATTGGGTGACGTACGACATCGCCTTGTTCTAGTACTTGGAAATGAATAGATTTAACATACTTTAATGTACGTTCTGCTACAATCAAGCCAGATTCTGTATTTTTGGGTAAGTCGATTTGCGTTTTATCACCTGTGATGACCATTTTAGAGCCGAAGCCTAGACGAGTTAGGAACATTTTCATTTGTTGATGTGTTGTATTTTGTGCTTCATCTAAAATAACAAAGGCATCATCTAATGTACGGCCACGCATATAGGCTAAAGGGGCGATTTCAATCGTTCCTCGTTCAATTAGCCGCTGTGTTTGTTCTGAGCCGTAGATGTCGTTTAAAGCGTCATAGAGAGGTCGAAGATATGGATCAACCTTTTCCTTTAAATCTCCTGGAAGAAAGCCTAGAGACTCTCCAGCTTCAACAGCAGGGCGAGTTAAAATAATTCTCTTAACATGGCCGTTTTTAAGTGCCTGTGTTGCCATGACTACCGCTAAATACGTTTTCCCAGTACCGGCTGGACCAATACCGAAAACAACGTCTTTATGACGGATTGCTTGTATGTATTCTCGTTGACCAATTGTTTTTGCACGAATTGACTTACCTTTCGTTGTGCGTGCTATTTCTTCATCATATAGTTCTGCAAAATACTCGATTGTTCCTTTTTGTGTCATTTCAATAGCTGTTGTGACATCACGTTGATCAATATTAATTCCTTTGCGAATGACCTTCAATAAAGCATGCAGAAGAAATGTTGCCTGTTCCTTAGCATTTTCTTCACCCGCAAGTTGAATTTGTTCACCACGCGTAATGATATGAACATTAAGCGCTTCTTCAACTAATTTCATATTTGCATCGGAAATACCTAGTAGCATAACCGCTTCATTTGGATTATCCACCTGTAATACAGTTAACTGTTCTGACATAATCATTCTCCTTGTAGGCCTTGTATTGGACTTGCAATGTTTTCATTGACTAAAAATAGAACTTTCCCTTCAACTGTACCATTCCCCCACTTTGCCTGTAAAAGGTTTTCTTTCTTGATGATTGTTTTTGCAGGTAACGAGCGTAATACTTTTTCATGCAATAAAGGAATCAGCAATGACTCAATTTTCGATTCATCCAACTCTACTTGCATCGTTTTCGTCTGTTGCTCCTCTACAATTGAAACATAGGGAGATAGCCAATTCGGTAAATCCTTTCTTTGTACATAATCCACCTTTTCCTCATGTATACCCTTTATCAACACTCGCCATTGCTTTTGCTGCAAGGTTTCCACGGTAATTTTTGTTGGAATTTTAAATGAACATTCAAGCCAATAGTCTGCATAAACCTCTCCCTTCGCCCCTACAAAAACTTGATCTGTGCCACTTTCTAATACACCACTTACGAGGACGTCACCCTCGTAGGCTGTATCATTTACTGAAATTTTTCGCTCGCCATGCTGTATATTAAAGTGTGTAATGACACCACTTTTCGTTGCTACTATATGGGAGGCTAATTTATCAGTTGTTTGCTCTGTTTGTTTAGGTGATTCTTGTGGTCTCAAAATTACTCGTCCGCCATGTTTATCAATATGAACCCATGATAGCTCTCGGTGTTGCTCTAACAGCTTTTGTCGTATAACCGTATTGGAAGGTAACTTTTTTTGAGATAAAGGGGTTTCTAATTGAAAGGTTTCATGAAAGGTCTTACCTAAACGCTGCTCTAGTTCTGGTGTTGCAGCTTCTATGTCCACTCGCCATATGACTTGTGCACAAAGAATTGGAATAGCAATCATAAAGGCTAAGCCCAATAAAGTCCAAATTTGCGCTCGAAAAACTTGAAGCTCATCTGCATAAAATACAGCCATTTTTAAGCGAAAACGTCTTCGTACACGGCGAATTTTTGGTAGATAATGCATCGTTGTTTCAAAGGAAACTTCCTGCTCACGAAAGACAACACGCTTTAATGGGACATGTTGAGCGTGCAATGCTTGAATAAAAGGATGAACATTTTCATGGCGCTTTATACGTATAATAATTGGCCGATTATTCCACATTTTTGCTCACACCCATATTCTTTGTCATTTTCATATGAAGCTCCTGTAGATTGTCAACAGTGAGATGTAGCATTTCTTCTTTGAGCGCATTGATTGTCACTGAATCCGCATTGACAGTAATATGATAATCTGCATAGACAAACGAACAGGTCGTCGCATCTGCATGAATAAAACGGTAGGGTCCAATAATTTTTAATGATTCGTATTCTAACAACTCAAGTAGTGGCGTTAATTGAAATAATTTTTTCATAAAAAATGCCTCCTTCTTCGGCAATATATGCATCGAAAAAGGAGGACATGCTAGTTATTTTCTTTTTGATTTCGGTGGCCCTAATATTTCAGCCATCACGATTGCTTGCATAAGATCATTTTTAGATTGAGGTAGTTGTAAAGTCGAATTTGTGCCAACTGATTGCACTTCTTTTTTTCCAGCAGCTAATCGTCCTCGACCTTCTCGATTAGAAGAACGGCTAGGGATATCTGCTGGAATGACAGCTGGAACAACATAGCTTGGTATTTCCCTTTTCACTTGTTCTTCAACAAATTTTTTAGGCTCCTCGACTTTCTCATTTTCTGGAATCCAATCTCCTATAAATTCTCGTGCAAAATCTTCAAAACTCTGTGCTTTCCCAGTACGATGTGGTGCTTTCTCCGTAACTGGAGGCTCCACCACGGTGTCTTTATTAAAAGGAGGCATCTGCTTCTGAGGCTTTTTATTTTTTGATTTTCCGAAAATAGAGCTGACTATGGCAATTATGGCGAAGATTATTAACTGTTCCATATGTTAGTTTCGCTCCTTTCCGTTATTAAGCATTGGGTTCATTTTTTTCTGGTTTATCATTGCTTACTTTTGAGATAGAGTCGCGCATCGCTGTATCTGCTTGGATATTGCGATAGTTCATATAATCCATAATGCCAAGATTACCAGAACGTAAGGCTTCAGCCATCGCTTGTGGTACTTCCGCCTCTGCTTCTACTACTTTTGCCTTCATCTCTTGAACACGTGCAATCATTTCTTGCTCGTTTGCTACAGCCATTGCACGACGTTCCTCAGCTTTTGCTTGCGCAATGTTTTTATCAGCTTGTGCTTGTTCAATTTGTAATTCAGCCCCGATGTTTTTACCGATATCTACATCCGCAATATCAATGGATAAAATTTCAAAGGCTGTTCCTGAATCCAAACCTTTAGATAAAACTGTTTGTGAAATCATATCTGGATTTTCTAATACTTCTGTATGACTAGTAGCCGAACCAATTGTAGAAACGATCCCTTCCCCTACACGGGCAATAACTGTTTCTTCACCAGCACCACCGACTAAACGCTCGATGTTGGCACGCACGGTAATACGAGCCTTTGCTTTTACTTCAATCCCGTTCATTGCTACACCTGAAATGAAAGGTGTTTCAATAACTTTTGGATTAACAGACATTTGAACAGCTTCTAATACATCACGCCCAGCTAAATCGATTGCTGCACAACGTTCAAATGACAGCTCAATATTGGCACGGTGAGCCGCAATTAAGGCATTCACTACACGGTCAACATTACCACCTGCTAAATAGTGACTCTCTAACTGATTAATCGTTACAGGTAAACCTGCTTTATGTGCTTTAATCAACGGATTAACAATTCGAGAAGGGATTACACGACGCAATCGCATCCCAATTAATGTAAAAATGCTCACACGTACACCTGCTGCTAATGCAGAAATCCACAATGCAACGGGTACAAAGGTAAAAAATACCGCAAGCACAATGAATAAAATAACTAGTCCAGCAATAGGACCAATCAAAGCTAAATCAAAACCCATTTTCTATTCCTCCATCTCTTTATCTGTTTGTCTCACAACAATGCGTGAGCCTTCAACTTTAATAATTTCTACATGTTGATTGGCATCGATATAGCCACCTTCTGATACAATATCAATGCGTTCACTACCAAGTACCATTGTTCCAGATGGACGAAGTGGTGTAAGCGTTTTCCCAATTTTTCCTAACAGTTCTGTGCGATTCACATTGGATACATACCCTTCTTCTGTCGTGGTTGCATCCATTAACACAAGCCTGTTTAAGACATGCAGTTTTTTTCCGAAAAATTTCATCAGAATCACCATTCCTATCATCGCTATCACAAGCGCAATGAGAATTGCTACTATCATTTGCATCATATTTGCACCTGCCAGTATCAGACTTAGTACTATTAAGACACCACCTAAAATACCAACAATTCCACCGGGGACAAAAAACTCTGCAATTAAAAGGGCTAAGCCAACAATAAATAACAATAATGTTTCATATCCCGCAAAGCCGGCCACCATATGTCCAAAGAAAAATAAACCAAGTGCTGATAAGCCCATTATACCTGGAACACCAAATCCTGGCGAATAAAGCTCCATCACAAGTCCTAAGCTAGCGATAGACAATAGAATAGGTACAATGATGGGATTTGTAATAAAACGAGCTAACTTTTCAGAAAAGGTTGGTTCAATGGGAACAACATCACTACCATTCAAGTTGGTTACTTCTAAAAGCTCTTGAAAATCTTTAACCGTCCCTTCAGAATATTTAACCTTTGCTGCCTCTGAGGCTGATAGGGTTAACAAATTCTTTCCGCCAGCACGGTATTCTGGTAGTTCATAGTTGGTATCTGCCATTGCTAATGCATACTTAGGGTCGCGCCCTGACGTTTCTGCTGCTGCTTTCATTTGAGCAAGCCAAGCGCTATTGGCCTTTAGGTCGGCTGCATTACCTGCTGAATCGATAACTGCCGCTGCACCGATTGTTCCATTTGGAACCATGTAGATCTCATCCGCATGTAAGGCTAAAAACGCTCCTGCTGAGTGCGCATCCTTATTAATATAAGCAATCGTTTTTATTTGCGTTGCATCCATAAGCATGGCGATATCGCTTGCTGCATTCACAAAACCGCCTGGCGTATGTATTTCTAAGATAATCGCCTCTGCATTGTTTTCTTCAGCCTCTTTAAAAGCTCGTTCTAAAAATGCATGAAGTCCTCGCTCTACTTCATTATGAATCGGAACATGATAAACCTTATTACTGGCAAAAGCCGAAGTTAATGGAAACGCTAACAAAAAAGTCATCCATATCACTAGTAAATAGCTGAGGATTCTCCGTTTTCGCATCTTTTTCCCTCCCTTCTAACATGCCTCTCCTCTGTATATACGGTCAATCATGCGAAAAGTTTCACAAATCTTAAAAAATTTATTAATTATTTATCATTCGATCTAATGCCAATTACTAACACTTAGTATGTGCAAAAAAGCCGAATGAATCAAAGTGATTTCATTCGGCTTTTTCATATGTACGTAAAGTTGAGCAATGTAAAATACCTGAAATTAATCAAAAATGTGATTAATTTCAGGTATAACTTTGTCTGCTCAGTGAATCATACAATTGCGTGTTATGAACGTAGGGATTTTTAATGGGAAATTAAATTACCACTTACGTTTACGTGCAGCTTCTGATTTCTTTTTACGTTTTACGCTAGGTTTTTCGTAGAACTCGCGCTTTCTAACTTCTTGAATTGTACCACTTTTTGATACAGTACGTTTGAAGCGGCGAAGAGCATCTTCAAGCGATTCGTTTTTGCGAACGACAGTTTTTGACATCTCTCTTTCCCTCCCTCCGAACACACGTCAATACACAATTAGGCAAATCACCTTCTGTTGTGTACTAAAAAATTATATCGTATTGTCTAATAATGGTCAATAGAAAGTATGCGAAATTATCAAGTGAATTTTTGGTTTTATTTTTGCTCGAATTATTCACACACAATTCGCCCACAATAAAAATAATTACATTTTCTTAACAATTAAGGGGTTTACAAAAAATAGAATAAGGGCGTAGAATAATCACATTCAATTTCATATCGGCCAAATCTCAACTATTTGAGAACGGAGGAACCAATCTTTTGGGGTTAATTCTGCTTTAGCAGAAGGGATGAGAAAGCTCTTTCGCCATCCTACCCGTCAGCTAACTTCGTCGGCTAAAGCGAAGGAGGTCGTTATTGACCACCATTATTAGCATGCTTTCTACCCTTTTCATGCTCTAATCGTAGGTCTTTTTATTATGCCATCTAACAAACAGTTGTTTACTATTCAGAATTGAGGAAAAATTAAATGAACAATTTTAAAAGAGCATTAAATCCTCCCAAAGTTCTTGTATTGGGCTTTGCCCTCATCATTGCCATAGGTACGTTTCTTTTAACAATGCCATTTTCTACTGAGGATGGGAAGGGTTTGCCCTTTTTAGATGCTTTATTCACTGCTACATCAGCTACTTGTGTCACAGGTTTAATTGTAGTTGATACAGGTGATACCTTCTCTATTTTTGGCGAAGTGGTCCTTTTATTCTTAATCCAAATTGGCGGTTTAGGATTTATGACATTTGCCACATTATTATTTTTACTGCTTGGAAAGAAAATTTCATTAAAAGAAAGACTGCTGCTTAAAGAAGCATTTAATAATATCTCCATTGCTGGTCTTGTTCGATTAGTGAAAAGAATATTGCTCTTTACAGCATGTATTGAAATAATCGGTGGTCTAATTCTATCGATTCGTTTTTCTTTTGATATGCCTATTGGAAAGGCCCTTTATTTTGGATTTTTTCATGCCATATCCAACTTCAACAACGCGGGCTTCGATTTAATGGGTGGCTTTAACGGAATGACTGCCTATGTTGATGACCCCTTTGTTGTTTTCACCATCTGTGCTCTTATTACAATCGGTGGATTAGGCTTTATTGTTATGAATGAATTGTATGAATATCGTGTAACTAAAAGGCTTTCTGTCCATTCAAAAATAGTCTTAGTAACGACACTTTTGCTCACTGTTAGCGGAACCATTTTGATATTTTTGTTTGAGTATGGCAACCAAAAAACACTTGGACCATTATCCGAATGGGGTAAAGTATTAGGTTCCCTTTACCAAGCGGTTACACCACGAACTGCTGGCTCCAATACACTGGCTATTGGGGACTTAACGCATTCTACATTATTTTTAATGATTCTTTTCATGTTTATTGGGGCAGGCTCTGGGTCGACTGCTGGAGGTATTAAAATCACAACCTTTGCTGTTTTAGTAGCTACTATGTGGTCACAAATTCGTGGAAAAGAAGATGTCGTTCTCTTTAAACGTAGAATTGTTACTGAAACTATCTTAAAGGCTTTGACGGTTACAATGTGTGGAGGATTAATTGTTGTAGTCGTGACGATTATTCTCAGTATCACGGAACAGCATCATAGCTTTATGATGTACTTATTTGAGGCTACCTCTGCGTTTGGTACTGTTGGTCTTTCGATGGGCCTAACTCCAGAGCTAACACCTGCTGGTCGTCTTCTTCTGATTATTACAATGTTCGCAGGAAGAGTAGGACCACTAACCATTGCTTTTGCCATTGCAAAACGAAGAAAAAAAGAGAGTTTCCGCCACCCAAAAGGAAATATTATGATTGGATAACCAAATGAGAGGAAGACAGAACGCTATGACCATTAAACAATACGCTGTGATTGGCTTAGGTAGATTCGGAACAAGCGTCGCTCGCAGATTGCATGAAGCTGGACAGGAAATATTAGGAATTGATATAAATGAAGAAAGAGTAGAGGATGCCGAACCCTATGTGACTCACGCTGTGGTTGCAGATACAACAGAAGAAAAAGCCTTAAAATCGATTGGTATTGGTAACTTCGATTGTGTTATCGTAGCGATCGGTAATGATATGCAATCTAGTATTTTAACCGTCTCTTTATTAAAAGAGCTAGGGATCAAAAAAGTGATCGCAAAGGCACTTGGTAAAAGACATGGGCAAGTGTTAGATAAAGTAGGAGCTGATTGGATTATTTACCCAGAAAGAGATATGGGTGAACGTGTAGCTAATCAACTCCTATCCCCAAATATGTTGAATTATATCGAATTATCAAAGGAATACAGCATTGAAGAAATTATGATTCCTTCCAAAATGGCTGGACAAAACCTTCGGGATTTAGACTTGCGCGCAAAATATAACGTCAGTGTAATTGCGATTGTGCGCGAAGGTGAAATTATTATCTCCCCTTCTCCTGAGCAAATTATTGAAAAGGAAGATTTATTAGTAATGATTGGTCATCGAAAAGATCTTAGCTTATTCTCAAATATTCAGTAACCGCAAAAAGGCTGTGTCAAGTTCACCTTGATACAGCCTGCCATTTTTGTCTTAGAAAACTTTCTTTTGATCTCTATCATCTTTTAAAATTTCAACAGCCTCTCTAAAGCGCTGGGAATGAACAATTTCCCGTTCACGTAAAAACTTCAAGCTATCATTTAAATCCGTATCATCTGATAAGTCAATAATCCATTGGTATGTGGCACGTGCCTTTTCTTCGGCTGCTATATCCTCATACAAATCCGCGATAGGGTCACCCTTTGCTTGAATATAGGTTGCTGTGAATGGTACCCCCGAGGCGTTTTGATAAAATAGAGCCCGATCGTGATTTACATAATGATCACCCAATCCAGCTTCTTTCAGCATTTCTGGTGTTGCATCTTTTGTTAGCTTATAAATCATCGTGGCAATCATTTCTAAATGTGAAAATTCCTCTGTTGCTATATCGGTCAATAACCCTACTACTTTGTCAGGAATCGTATAGCGCTGATTCATGTAGCGTAGAGCTGCTGCCAGTTCCCCATCCGCTCCTCCATATTGTTCAATTAAAAACTTTGCAAGCATTGGGTTACATGTACTAACTTTTACCGGATACTGGAGTTTCTTTTCATAATACCACAAAGATTTTTCCTCCTAGTCTTTTGTTTAGACTTGCCATGGCCATGGTGTATCAATCCAGTTAAAAGGATAATTCGAATAGCTTCTCCCAAAATTCATGAGTGGTCCATATTTTTGCTCAAAATCAATTTTAAGTTTCATACTTTTCTCTGTATTTTCATTAAATTGCTGAATGGCGTCATAATCGTGTGGATGAGTGTCTAAATAGAGGTTTAATTCAACAATGACGAAATCAATTGCTTGTATTTCTTCTAATTGCTTATAAAATTCGGGCGGCATCTTTTTAGTCATGCTTCCTCCCTCCTTTTAGGGGAAATGGGTATGGGCTAAACAACTGTGGCCATAGTGTTCCTGCCATTAGCGCTTCTCTTGCGGTTGGAAATTGTGGAAGTCCAGGTGGTTGAAAACCCATATATAGTTGTGGGGGTGTTGCATAATACTTAACTTCTATAGGCTTACAAGGATCAAAGGGGCTAATATAGGGCCTCCAAGACTTATACTGTGTAAACATGACATCCTCCTTTCTGTATTTACATTCATCAGTGGAGTATATGTGCATAGAAAATTATTATGCTGATTAAACACAAAGAAGCCATAAGCTCATGTCAATGTACACATGAGCTTATGGCACTATAAAAAGATAATATTAATAGTTGGAGTCGGCAATTAAACCATTCATAATAGCTACACCAGAGCTAGCCCCAATACGAGTCGCACCTGCCTCTACCATTTTTTTCATGTCCTCTAAGCTACGAACACCACCTGATGCTTTTACACCAAGTTCTGGACCTACAGTTTTACGCATAAGCGCGATATCCTCTGCTGTTGCTCCACCAGTAGAAAAACCTGTAGATGTTTTCACATAGTCAGCACCTGCTGCTACAGCTAACTCACATGCCTTCACTTTTTCTTCGTCTGTTAGTAAGCATGATTCAATAATGACTTTTACAAGTGCGCTATCTTTAGCTGCTTCTACCACTGCTGCGATATCTGCTTGTACAAGGTCATAGTTTTTATCTTTTAACGCACCGATATTAATAACCATATCTACTTCTTTTGCACCGTTAGCAATGGCGTCTTTTGCTTCAAATGCTTTGACTGCTGGTGTATTGGCACCAAGTGGGAAGCCGATAACCGTACAAACTAACACGTCTGTACCCTGTAATAATTCACTGCTTCGCTTTACCCAAGTTGGATTTACACAAACAGAAGCAAAGTTAAATTGTTTAGCTTCAGCACATAATTTTTCAATTTGTTCTTTTGTTGCCTCAGCCTTTAATAATGTATGATCAATCATACGTGCAAAATTTTTTTCCATTGTTGAACGCTCCTTCATTAAATAAGATGTACGTACCTCTTCGAATCATATCATTTTTTCGCGATGGCGTCTAATTTCTTTCTATATAATGAACACCCAAATATAAACATTACAGAAAGAGTCATGTATATCTGAAGTCCTCAAAAGATTATATAGAAATTGATAACTTAATTATTTCACAAAAAAATCTTATATGTACTGATTTTATAAGGATTATGTTATCATAAATCACGTATCTAAAATATGTACAACGAAAAACTTATTAAATGTTTGGAAACACAAGGTAATGTGAATTGAAAGGATGATATATATCATGAGTAACGAGCGATCAAAAATCGTGAGTTTTCATACTCTAGGTTGTAAAGTAAATCATTACGAAACAGAAGCAATTTGGCAGCTGTTTAAAGAAGAAGGCTATGATCGAACAGAATTTGATCAACAAGCAGACGTTTACGTCATTAATACATGCACAGTTACGAATACTGGAGATAAAAAATCACGTCAGGTTATTCGTCGAGCAATTCGCCAAAATCCGGATGCAGTTATTTGTGTAACAGGATGCTATGCACAAACATCCCCTGCAGAAATTATGGCAATCCCTGGTGTTGATATTGTTGTTGGAACACAAGATCGTACGAAATTACTTGGTTATATTGAACAATATCGTGCGGAACGACAACCGATTAATGCTGTACGTAATATTATGAAAAACCGAGTATACGAAGAATTAGATGTACCAGCATTTACAGACCGTACACGTGCTTCGTTAAAAATCCAAGAAGGCTGTAACAATTTCTGTACATTTTGTATTATTCCATGGGCACGTGGTTTAATGCGTTCTCGTGACCCACAAGAAGTATTACATCAAGCACAGCAATTAGTAGATGCTGGTTATCTTGAAATTGTCTTAACTGGTATTCATACAGGTGGCTATGGTCAGGATTTAAAAGATTATAATCTTGCTCAATTACTACGTGATTTAGAGGCCAATGTAACAGGCTTAAAGCGTCTTCGTATTTCATCTATTGAGGCTAGTCAATTAACAGATGAAGTAATTGAAGTACTACGTGAATCAAAGATTGTCGTGAATCATTTACACATCCCTATTCAATCTGGTTCTGATACGGTATTAAAACGTATGCGTCGTAAATATACAATGGAGTTCTTCGGTGAACGTTTAACAAAATTACATGAGGCTTTACCTGATTTAGCTGTTACTTCTGATGTAATCGTTGGTTTTCCAGGTGAGACAGAGGAAGAGTTTATGGACACATATAACTTTATTCGCGATCATAAATTTTCTGAGCTACACGTTTTCCCATTCTCTCCTCGTACAGGAACCCCTGCTGCACGTATGGAAGATCAAATTGATGAAGACATTAAAAATGAGCGTGTGCATCGACTCATCTCTTTAAACGATCAGCTAGCAAAAGAGTATGCTTCTCGTTTTGAAGATCAAGTGCTAGAAGTTATCCCTGAAGAATTTGTGCATGATGACAGTGAAGAAGAAGGCCTTCTAACAGGCTATACAGACAATTACTTAAAAGTAGTTTTTGAGGGTCCAGAAAGTCTAATCGGACAACTTGTAAAAGTAAAAATTACACAAGCAGGCTACCCTCACTCAAAAGGACAATTTGTACGCGTTTTAGAAACAGTGAAATAAATAGTGAAAAAAGGGTTGCTCATTTTATATGGCAACCCTTTTTCCTTTTAATGAAGCTAATCATTCACTTGTATTTGATTTTTCATAATATTGATAAATGCTTTTAAAGATTGACAGCTCCTATAAGAAAATTAGTAGTACAAACAAAATATCCATCTGTACTACCAGCTTTGTTAATATATTATAATATTCTACTGTCCTCTAAACTAGCATTTATCAAGGACTAGGAGGAGGTGTAAGTCCTAAAAGAACAGGCGTTATTACGCTACTGCCAGCACCAAGGCGGATTTGTTGCACTTGCAATACTTTTACAGTAAGTTCTAAGACAATTTTTTCACGTAATGTGCTGAATGTCCCTTCAGGAGCCGCCATAATCGGTGAAAAATCAAGTTCAAAGAAGTTGGCAGCTACTAATTCACCAAATGGTTGTTCATTGTATTTAACAAGATTTTGGAAGAAAGCCTTATCTAATCGAGCATCCATTTGTGTTCTTTCGTTAAGGAAGTTCGCTTCAGCAAACTCGGAAATGCCTAAGATTGGTGTTGCGCCTCCTGGTGTTTGTGGGAAAATAAGATCTGTAAAACCAGAAAACGGAACGTCAGCAATTCTATCTCGAAGTGCCCCATTACATGCTGACGAAGCATATTCAATATTTTTCCGAATATGTCCTGCTACAAATAATTTAGCTCTTGTTACTCTAAAGAAATCAGTAACACCAATACGTGCAAAGCTAACTGGTACAAGTTTCACTTGATTTAGGAAGACATTCTTTTTCACTCGTTTGATTTCTGTAGCAGCAGGGCTAAGTGTAATATCCGACTCAACAACGATTTGCAGTGTTGGTTCTGCCAATACAACTGGAACTTTGATAGTTGGCGTTGTAACTGGTGTAGTGACTACTGGTGTAATCTCATTCGTTAATGGAATTTGTTCAGTTGATGTTACAGGACAAGGTTGAAATTGGCTTTCTAATTGATCGCTCAAAAAATTCCCTCATTTCATTTTTTTAGTATTAGAGAGCTCTCCTATCGCTAGAATATGTAGCATTTAAATCTATACATGGACGTATATATTAGTTTTATATTCATTTTATTTGAATTAAGGAATAAATTTCTATAATCCTCCATTACCTTGCCAGTCAAACAGTACTTTAATTTTTTGTACTTGTAACATTTGGATAATTAATTCTAATACTATATTTTGACACAATCGATTGGGATGAATGGCTGACTTATTTTGCGTATTAGATACCCTATACTCAATATTATGCTGTATGTAGCCTTCTATAAATAAATTCCCCTTTAATACAGTTCTTGTTCCATTTCCCAATGACTGGGATCTATGAGTAGGTACAAATCTACAATCGGATAGTACTACCTCATTTGTGATCTCTTTAACCTCTTCAATTCCTCTATCAAAAGCAATTTTTTCCTCCATACATATTTCTATTTTGTATTCCCCTAGCACAACAGGAACTCGTATATGTATAAATGGCTCAGAGGAGTTAATTTCTCCTTTTTTAATTGCTTGTGAGTTATGTAAGGGAACTACTACTGATTTAAACGGATGCTGCTCACTACCATTTTTTTTATTAGTATCCGTTCTCATTAAAGAAATCATTTGATTAATGTTGGAGCTAACCAAACGACAATCTGGTTGTTCAGGGTAAATCGAAATCGTTTGGAGTAGCTTCGTCTGAAGTTGGGGAGATAGGTTATCATTTAAATCAAGAAAATCAAATATTGTATTTTGAACATTTTCACCATAAATAGGAGCATGAAGAAAATCGTTAATTTCTACATAAGTAGAAAAGGGACTTTTTTGGATAATGGTGCATACTTCTCCTTGTAAAGACTTTGCAATCTCTTTATTACGATTTGGAGGATTGTTTTTCTCCTTTTCTGCTATATCATCCAAATGCATATTATTTTCAGCCTCTGACAGAGCTCTATTGAAAGATTTTGGATTATTGTCTGATTGGGCTGTTGAATTTTGTTCTTCAAGGGAGTTCTCATCACTATCTAGTAGATGGTCAATTTCTACCTTTGTTGGACTGGGTACACTTTGATTGCATGCTATCTGGTCTAAAGTTAATTCCTCTACATGGTTCTCATCCATATGTCGGAAATTTTCTTCGTTCTCCTTAACATTCGCTTCTATAGGTATGGGTATGGACGCTAATTGCTCTATTAAGGTCACTTTTGTGTGACTCTCATCGATATCTAGAGGATGTTCGTTTTCTTGCTCAACATTTGTTTCTTTAGATATAGGTAGATCTTCATTAGATGCTAATAGCTCTGCTAAGCTAGCATCCTCCCTGAAGTTCTCAAAATTTGGGTGATGTTCGTTTCCTTCCTCAATAATCGGCTCCATAGGTTCGGGGAGCTCTTCATTAGAGATTATATGGTCTGTTAAAGTTGATTCCTCTGTAATTGGTTTATCTTCTATTTCATCAAGCAGATTATTATTTCCATTAAAAGTCTGTTCAAATGGAGATTCGTCATCTATTTTAGTTTGATACCTCCACTCAGTGTATTTATTTTGTTTAGAGGATATTTTTTTCATCTCTCTAAAATTAATCCATGGAGTTGCCATTCATTCACTCCCAAATAATGATTTGACAAAAAAAGCATAACAATCAATTTTTAATCCATTAGCTAATTCTTCTGATGCGATTATGTTAGGACAATTGAAAATCTACAATACTAATTACAATCCATATTATGCAATATTTTTACTTTTGTCACAGTCCCACTATGAGATACAATTGGAAGGCGCATGTCCTTATCTTGCCAAAAAAAGCAGTTAAAAGTTCGAGTAAAAGTGAACTTTCAACTGCCCAACAACATATTTGATTTTATATCAGTATTATTGTTACCATTTTTGCTCCACTACATAAAAAAATTAACAAGGCTCAGTAGGCGGAATCATATCAGGAACAATTGGTGTTGCTGGTGGAGTAAGCCCTGGTAGAACAGGTGTTACTACACTACTTCCAGCGCCCAAACGGATTTGTTGTACTTGCAATACTTTTACAGTAAGTTCTAATACAATTTTTTCACGTAATGTGCTGAATGCTTCTTCAGGAGCTGCCATAATCGGTGAAAAATCAAGTTCAAAGAAATTGGCAGCTACTAATTCACCAAATGGTTGTTCATTGTATTTAACGAGATTTTGGAAGAAAGCCTTATCTAATCGAGCATCCATTTGTGTTCTTTCGTTAAGGAAGTTCGCTTCGGCAAACTCAGAAATGCCTAAAATTGGTGTAGCGCCTCCTGCTGTTTGCGGAAATATAAGATCTGTAAAACCTGAAAACGGAACATCAGCAATTCTATCCTGAAGGGCCCCATTACATGCTGATGAAGCATATTCGATATTTTTCCGAATATGTCCTGCTACAAATAATTTAGCTCGTGTTACTCTAAAGAAATCAGTATTAGCAATACGTGCAAAGCTAACTGGTACCAATTTCACTTGATTTAGAAAGACATTCTTTTTCACTCGTTTAATCTCTGTCGCTGCAGGACTAAGTGTAATATCCGACTCGACAACGATTTGCAGTGTTGGTTCTGCCAGTACAACTGGAATTTTAATAGTTGGCGTCGTAAGTGGTGTAGTAACGAGTGGTGTAATCTCATTCGTTAAGGGTATTTGTTCAGTTGATGTTACTGGACAAGGTTGAATCTGATTAAATTGTTCACTCAAAAAATTCCCTCATTTCAATATAGTATTAGTGAGCTCTCCTATCGCTAGAGTATGTCGCAATTAAATCTATGTATGGACATTGAACTTGTTCTTTTACATATTTTATTTGGAATGTTTGAGGTAGTGATTTTCCCGGTTGATCTTACACAATGGGCTAAAACTCCATTTAAGCAGGGATTTAACGCAGACCCCCTTCAAATATGATTTACGTAAAAAAACCACTTAATAATATTAAGTGGTTTTCTCTAAGTTATGTTGATAATAAATTATACATAGCTGTTATTCAAATTCATAGGATATGGCAGACAGTGCGTATAATGGCGCTGTTTCTGCTCGTAAAATTCTCGGTCCTAATGACATCGTTTGAGCGCCTGCTTGTAATAGCGCTTCTGATTCTTGACGAGAAATGCCCCCTTCAGGACCAAAGATAATAAGCATTGATTTCGACTTCTTATCATACACGTTTTTTAGCTTCTCCGCAAACCTTGTGCGCTTTTCAGCCTTTGCATTCTCTTCATCAGCAATAAAAACGGCATCGAAATGATCTATTTGTTGTACTAGCTGTTTAAATGATATAGGTTCATAAACTGTTGGAATATGCGTACGGTGAGCTTGTTCCGCAGCTTCCTTAGCAATTTTCTGTAATCTTTCTTGCTTTTTTGCTCCTTTTTTCTTGTCCCATTTCACAATGGAGCGCTCAGCTTCAAAGGGTAATAAAGCAAACATTCCTAGCTCTGTGGCTTTTTGGGTAATAAGCTCCAGCTTATCACCCTTCGGTAAACCACATGCTACTGTTACTTGAATGGGTAACTCTGGGGAAGGGATTGTTTGTCCAGTCGCTTCAATGACAACCTCATCCCCTTCAAATCCTTCAATTGTGCATATATACGCAGTGTTTTGTGCAA
The DNA here is from genome assembly GCF_001043675.1 of Lysinibacillus sp. LK3. Lineage (NCBI taxonomy): Bacteria > Bacillati > Bacillota > Bacilli > Caryophanales > Bacillaceae > Lysinibacillus > Lysinibacillus sp. LK3. The sequence goes on along the minus strand of NZ_LDUJ01000014.1, from coordinate 116,530 downwards.
CAACTACAATGTTGTCGCCTTGCTTCATACGCATCACTCGTTCAATATGCCGTGCATCTTCTCCACTAATACGTGCATTTTCGATAGCTGTCTCAATAAAGTAACGTTGCATGTCACACAGTCCTTTCTAGCAAGAAAGGAAAACGCCAAATCACAAGCACACGGCTCACGATTTGGCGCTTCCTCAGTCATGTTATAGTGGACGACGGGCAATAATGGCTACCCAATCTTCCATTAATAATACTTCTTCAATCACAAAGCCTGAAGCTTCTAGTGCTACTTTCACATCATCTCGTTTTGCACCGATGATGCCCGAAGTGACATATAATCCACCTGGTTTTACAATTGTATAAGCGTCATCTGTGAAGGACATGATGATTTCAGCCAAAATATTAGCGACTACTACATCTGCTGGTTCTTTTACAGTATCCAATAAGTTACCATGGAACACTGCCACCTTATCTTCCACTTTATTTAATGCTACATTTTCTCGCGCTGAACGTACAGCAACCTCATCTAAATCAAGCGCATGCACACTTTTGGCACCAAGTAATGCTGCACCAATAGACAATACACCCGATCCTGTACCGATATCAACAACCGTATCCCCTTCTTTAATGACCTTTTCAAGTCCTTGTAAACACATTACCGTTGTTGGGTGAGTACCTGTACCAAATGCCATACCAGGGTCTAATTCAATAATTAGTTCATCTGTTGAAACAGGTGTGTATTCCTCCCATGTCGGTACGATAGTAAAGCGTTCAGAAATCTTAACAGGATGGTAGTATTGCTTCCAGGCAGTTGCCCAATCTTCTTCATTGACTTCCACAATGGATACCACATTTTCACCAATATCAATGTTAAAGTTCGTTAAATTTGTGATAGCTGCTTTTATTTCTTCGACTGTTTCATTTAAAAAACTAGACTCCGATAAATAAGCTTTAACAATCACGCCATCTTTCGGAAAATCATCTTCATTTAGCGCATAAATTTCACCATATTGATCTTCACGTGGCTTCGCAAACTCTGCAGAATCTTCGATGACAACACCACTTGCACCTGCTTCATGCAAAATATTCGAAATTGCTTCTACCGCATCATTTTTTGTATGAATGGATAATTCTGACCACTTCACGTAGCTCTTCAGCTCCTCTAATTATTCACCTTGGAATTTTTTCTTAATTTTATCGAATAGTGAACTACCTTGTTCTTCAGGGATATCGCCACTAATTTCTGCAAATTCTCGTAGTAATTGTTTTTGTCTTTCCGTTAATTTTTCAGGTGTCATCACTTTTACTGTCACATATTGATTACCCATACCATAACCATGAACATTTTTAACACCTTTATCTTTTAGACGGAATTGAGCACCTGACTGTGTTCCAGCTGGAATACGTAATTTTACTTTCCCATGGACTGTTGGTACTTCAATTTCATCCCCAAGTGCTGCTTGAGGGAATGTTAATTTCAAATCGAAGTAAATATCGTCTCCATCTCGTTCAAAATCCTTGTGACCTTGAACGCGGAACATAATATATAAATCCCCTGCAGGTCCTCCGTTTATACCTGGTTCACCTTGACCAGATACACGAATTTGTTGTCCATCATCCACGCCTGCTGGAATCGTCACTTTAATTTTCTTACGTTTTTGGACTTTTCCTTCTCCACGACAAGTCGTACATTTTTCTTTAATAATTTTACCTGTTCCATGACATGTTGAGCATGTACGACGATTCATCATACGACCAAATGGTGTATCCACTGCTTGATTGATTTGTCCAGCACCTTTACATGTTGAACATGTTTCAGGTTGCGTGCCTGGCTTTGCTCCTGAACCGTGACATGTTTCACACGTTTCATCTTTTGGGATTTCTATTTCTGTTTCTTTCCCAAAAATAGCTTCCTCAAATTGGATGTTCATACGATATTGCAGATCATCCCCTTTACGTGGAGCATTTGGGTCTTGACGGCGACCACCACCGCCAAAGAATGAACTGAAAATATCCTCGAAGCCGCCAAAGCCGCCTCCTCCAAAGCCACCACCAAAACCAGCATTCGGATCCTCATGACCAAATTGGTCGTAGCGTGCTTTTTTCTGGTCGTCACTTAATACTTCATATGCTTCAGCGATTTCTTTGAATTTTTCATCTGCACCCGGCTCTTTATTAAGATCAGGGTGATATTGTTTTGATAATTTACGGTATGCTTTTTTAATCTCGTCTTTTGTAGCCGATTTTGTTAAACCAAGCACCTCGTAATAATCGCGTTTCTCCATGATTCACACTCCGCTCTGTTTGCATAAAATCTATTGTAACATGCAGTTGAAAAAACTGCCTCATTTTTTCGATTAAAGGTTCTATAAGTTCCAAAAATGAAGATACTCACTTCCTAGCAGCTAACGTATGCAACTATCCCATAAATGGTGCATTTACGTGAAGTGACCTCACATCATGACAAAAGCCAAAGCCGCAAGCGGTCTTTGGCTTTTTCACTTTACTGTGTTACTTCTTATTTATCATCTTTTACTTCTTCGAATTCAGCGTCTACAACACCGTCATCTTTTTTACCAGCACCAGTGTCTGCACCTGCATCGCCACCTTGAGCTGCTTGAGCAGCTGCTGCCGCTTGTTCGTAAACTTTCATCACTAGTGGCTGTAATACGCCTTCTAGTTTTTCTTTAGCTGCTTTAATACCTTCTAATTCACCAGCTTCAAGCGCTTTTTTCAATTCATCACGAGCATCTTCCACAGATTTTTTCTCGTCTTCTGTAATTTGCTCACCAAGGTCAGCAATTGTTTTATCCACTTGGAATACTAATTGGTCTGCTTCGTTACGAAGATCTGCTTCTTCTTTACGTTTAGCATCTGCTTCAGCATTAGCTTCAGCGTCTTTTACCATGCGTTCAATTTCTTCCTCTGATAAACCAGAATCAGATTGAATCACAATTGTTTGCTCTTTGTTCGTACCAAGATCTTTTGCTTTTACAGATACGATACCGTTTTTATCAATATCGAATGTTACTTCGATTTGAGGTACACCACGAGGTGCTGGTGGAATATCTGCTAATTGGAAGCGACCTAATGTTTTATTGTCAGCTGCCATTGAACGCTCACCTTGTAGAACATGAATATCTACTGCTGGTTGGTTATCAGCTGCTGTAGAGAAAACTTGAGATTTTGAAGTAGGAATAGTTGTGTTACGGTCGATTAATTTTGTGAACACGCCACCCATTGTTTCAATACCAAGTGAAAGAGGTGTTACGTCAAGTAATACAACGTCTTTCACATCACCTGTTAATACGCCACCTTGTACTGCAGCACCCATTGCAACAACTTCGTCAGGGTTAACACCACGGTGAGGCTCTTTCCCTGTTTCTTTACGTACTGCTTCTTGTACTGCTGGAATACGTGTAGAACCACCCACTAAAATAACTTGGTCAATTTCAGAAGTTGACAAACCTGCATCAGATAATGCTTGACGCACTGGTCCTACTGTACGGTTTACTAATGGTAAAGTAATTTCGTCAAATTTCGCACGCGTTAAAGAAATTTCTAAGTGTAATGGACCTGCTTCTCCAGCTGTAATGAATGGTAGAGAGATTTGAGTTGATGTTACACCAGATAAATCTTTTTTCGCTTTTTCAGCTGCATCTTTTAAACGTTGCATCGCCATTTTATCTTTTGATAAGTCAATGCCATTTTCTTTTTTGAATTCAGCTACTAGATATTCGATAATTGCGTCATCGAAATCATCTCCACCTAGTTTGTTATCACCAGCTGTAGCTAGTACTTCAAAGACACCGTCACCTAACTCAAGGATAGACACGTCAAACGTACCGCCTCCAAGGTCAAATACTAATACTTTTTGATCTTGATCTTGTTTATCTAATCCATAAGCAAGAGCTGCAGCAGTTGGTTCGTTGATGATACGCTCTACTTCTAGACCTGCGATTTTACCAGCATCTTTAGTTGCTTGACGCTGTGCATCGTTAAAGTAAGCAGGAACTGTAATAACTGCTTTTGTCACTTTTTCCCCTAAGTAGTCTTCAGCATAGCCTTTTAAATATTGAAGAATCATTGCAGATACTTCTTGTGGCGTGTAGTCTTTATCTTCTACTGTTACTTTTTCAGCCGTACCCATTTTTGATTTAATAGAAATGATTGTGTTAGGATTTGTTACTGATTGACGTTTCGCAACTTCACCAACTTGACGTTCACCATTTTTAAAGGCAACAACAGATGGCGTTGTACGGTTTCCTTCTGGGTTTGGAATTACTTTTGGTTCTCCACCTTCAAGTACAGAAACGCAAGAGTTTGTTGTTCCTAAGTCAATACCAATAATTTTGCTCATTAAAATTTCCTCCTATTATGTCAACGCAAGGGATGCGTTTTCTAACTAATTTTAATTGACTAAATAGTGCAAAGACTATTCGTTCACAGATACCATTGTTGGGCGTAATACACGATCCTTTAAGATATACCCTTTTTGTAGTTCGCGTAAGACGATACCCGTTTCTTTTTCACTATCTTGTTCTTGCATAACAGCTTGGTGAATCGTTGGATCAAATTGCTCACCTTCAGCTTTAATCACTTGTAAACCTTCTTTTTCTGTTGCTTCAATTAAAGAGCGATACACCATTTCAATTCCTTTAATGATCGATGCAGTCTCTTCAGAAGTTGTCTCTACTTGTAAAGCACGTTCAAAATTATCAAGGACTGGTAATAGATCAGATAGTAGGCTTTGGGCGCGATACTTTTCAGCTGCCTCACGGTCTAACTGATTACGACGACGCATATTATCGAAGTCAGCACGTAAACGTAGGTGACGATTTTCTTCGTCAGCCAGCTTTGCTTGTAGTTCAGCCAGCTTAGCCTCATACTGTTCTTCTATTGATAACTCTACTTCTTCCTGAACTTCTGTTTGCTCTACTTCCTCAGTTGTCGTTTCAGCTTGTACATCTTCTTGTACTAAATCTTTGTTTTCCGTTGTTTCCGTCACTTGAATCCTCCTCATTATCATTCACTACGATTCTTCATAAAGGCTTGTGTTAAATCCAAGCGCATTACGTCTAATAAAGCCACAACACGCTTATAATCCATACGTGTAGGGCCAATAATAGCAATGGCTCCCTGTTGATCATCACCAATAGAATAGGTAGTGGTAATGACACTGCAATTTTCCATTTCTAGTTGTTTATTTTCTGAGCCTATCCGAATATGAATACCTGATTCATTCGGATGGAAAAGTGACTGCACTTGGCTAGTCGTCTCCATTAAGTCCAAAATCATTCGGACTTTATTTAAGTCATGGAATTCTGGTTGGTTGAACATATTCGTTTTCCCACCATAGAAAATTTTACTTTCTGAATTATGCATTGTTGCTGTGATAAGTGCGCGAATAAAATCATCCGCTGATCGAACATGTTGCTGTAACACTGCTAGCACTTCAGCCTCAAGGCTTTTATGGAGATCTTCTAATGAAACTCCAATAAGGCGATCATTTAAGATATTTACCATTTTCTCTAAATCAGAAGCGGTAAAGTCAGGTGGTAGATTGAACATGCGGTTTTCTACATGCCCATTATTCGTCACGATAATCGCTACTGCTGTGTCGCTAGAAAGAGGGACAATTGAAAACCGTTTAACACGATGCCTTTGGACATCAGGTCCTAAAAGTATGGAAGTATACGATGTCAGCTCTGATAAAATGTTGGCTGACTTTCGGATAATATGCTCTACTTCTACTAGTCGATCATTAAAAATTGATTGAATTTGTTGAATGTCCTTGGAATTGATACCTTGAGGACTCAACAAATGATCTACATAAAATCTGTAACCCTTTTCCGAAGGCACTCGACCAGAGGAGGTATGCGTTTTTTCTAAAAAGCCTAATTCCTCTAAATCCGCCATTTCGTTTCGAATAGTGGCTGGACTAAATGTAATCCCTTGTTTTTTGGAGATTTGGCGAGAACCTACCGGCTGCGCAGACACAATAAAGTCGTCTACAATGACTTGCAATATCTGTAACTGCCGATTTGTTAGCATGATTATCACCTCTGTTAGCACTCAACTAAGAGGAGTGCTAATACTATTATTAAGTTATCAAATCCCACATTTTATGTCAACGATATCGCTCAATCTTCTAGCAAAAATTGTTGAAATACTTCATTGCCCACAAAACGCCCTTTTCTTGTCAGGCGAACACCAAGCTCATCCTGTTCTAAAAGCCCCTTTGACACTAGATCTTTTATTACCACATCATAATGCGCAGTCATAGGTGTTTTAAATTTCTCTTCATATATAGAGTGCATAACACCCTCTGTTTTTCTTAGCCCTAAAAACATTTGTTCTTCTCTTTTTTCCACTTGTGATACTTCATGTGCGTGGACAATTGGTAGCTTATTTGCCTCAACAGCTTCCATATACTTTTTTAATGGACCGTGATTGGAATAGCGTATACCTGCTAAATACCCATGAGCTCCTGCGCCAAACCCCGCATATTCATCATTATCCCAATAAATCTTGTTATGCTCGGAATGATACCCTGGTTTTGCAAAATTACTGATTTCGTATTGTTGAAGCCCATGTAAGGCCATTTGTTGCATCAGCACATCATACATATCCGCTTCTAAATCTTCTGTCGGTAAATACAGTTTCCCTTTAGCGTACTGATTATAAAAAATCGTTTTGGGTTCCACAATAAGAGAATAGGCAGAGAAATGTGGCAAATCAAGAGTAAAAGCTTTGGCTAATGAATCCTTCCATTGCGCCATCGTTTGCCCAGGTAAACCATACATTAAATCAATGCTGATATTACGGAAGCCAATTTTTCTAGCCAAGTCGATTGTTTCATAGACATGATCATTACTATGAGTGCGTCCAATCTTCTGTAGCAATCCCTGGTCAAAAGATTGTACACCCATGCTTAAACGATTAACACCACCGTCGAACAACACCTGCAATTTGGCTGCAGACAATTCATCTGGATTTGCCTCTGATGTAAATTCTGTCACACTATTCATTGGAATATACGTATGAATAGACGTTAGTAGTTTGTCCAATTGCTCAGGAGATAAAGCTGTCGGTGTTCCGCCACCAAGAAAAATCGTCTCGATGTTACGGAATGTTTCAGGATGTTTTTCGGTTGTCAGGGCCATTTCTTTTCCAAGTGCTTCGATATATTCATCCACTGGTTGATTTTTAAAATAAAATTTATTGAAATCACAATAATTACAGATTTGATGACAGAAAGGAATATGAATGTAAACACCTCGTGCCATAGCAATCCCTTCTTTCGCATTAAGTCTTTTCCATTTCTACATTATAACGAATCGATAGAAGGAACGCTATGAAACCTCACAGGTACTTTTAATGAATATTGATTCCGTAATGACAAAACAAACTGCACCTCCGATTATTAGTTAGAATCTAACAATCGAAAGTGCAGATTTTTCATGTATAAAAAATGACGCCCACAGCAATTCCTAACAGCACCAATAAATATGGCTGTATTTTCCATCGAATTAAACACCATAAAAAGACAGCTACTATGAAAATATCTAACGTGCTGATGATGGTTTGTGTCACAATGGGATGTACAAAAGCAGCGGCTAGAATGCCAACGACTGCCGCATTTGCGCCTGCCATCGCACCTCTAAGTCGTGCAATTCGACTTAGGCTAATCCAAAATGGTAGCGCTCCAACCACTAGCAAAAACGCTGGTAAAAATATTGCGAAAGTAGCAATAATAGCTCCCGGAACGCCAGCAATGACCATACCGATATATGCAGCAAATGTAAATAAAGGTCCTGGAACTGCCTGTGTCATACCATAGCCAGCTAAAAAATCTGAGGTACTTATTTGACCACTTTGAACAAATTGTGTTTCCAGTAAAGGTAAAACAACGTGTCCGCCCCCAAATACTAAGGCACCTGCAAGATAAAACTTCTCTATCATAGAAATCCACTCATGATGCCATAAAGCAGCTAATATAGGTAAACCTAGGAGTAGCACGAAAAAAAGTACTAGTAAAACAATGCCCGTGGTTTTTGAGATGGGTATATGAACTAATTTTGAGGTATTACCCTCATCACTTTTTTTCAGTAGTTGAAAGCCTAAACAAGCAGCGATCAATATTGCTACGATTTGTGCCAATGGATTTAGCCATGTCAATACTGTTATCAATGTCAATAAAGCAATCAACAAATGCCATTTTGTCGAGAGTAGTTTTTTGCCCATATCAAAAATAGCATGAGCGACAATCGCCACTGCTACTAACTTCAAACCATGAATCCAATCCATCTTAAACTCTGTATACTTGGAGAAATAGGCAAAAAGTATAAGTATCAGAACTGATGGTAAGGTAAAACCAAGAAATGATAGAAAGCTTCCTAGTACTCCTCCTCTAAGTAAACCAACCCCCATCCCCACCTGACTAGATGCAGGACCAGGCAAAAATTGACTTAACATAACGAGTTGACCATAATCATGTGCAGAAAGCCATTTACGTTTCTGTACATATTCCTGTTGAAAATAACCTAGATGAGCTGTTGGGCCTCCAAATGAGGTACAGCCCAATTTTAAAGCAACAAAAAAAATCTCCCAAAGCCTTCGCAAACTCTCAACTACTTTCCATATCTTTTATTTCATCTTACACGGAAAGCAGTTTTTTTTAGATTAAGAGTTTGTAAAATTTACTTCATTATTCATCTCTCTTTATTTTAATTGCAGAACCTACTTTACTACCCTCTTTATTGATTGGAATTAAAGTGTATTTTTTTTCTGTTAGATAGAGTGCATCTACACGACTTCCCCACCTTGTACCCTCTTTATTTAATGGATAGGGTGCTGCAAAATCCCATGATTGTCCAGATTTTGATTGGATTTTAAAGTGTAACGCATCATTGACAACACTTTCCTCAGCATGAAAATAAATCGTTGTGGAAATAGGTGTGGAGACAACTTTGTCTATGGTTATTTCCTGCTGATCAACATGCTTCACTTTTTTATCAATGGAAAAGATTTCACGATCTTGTTGTAATTGCTCTTGTGAAGCATCTACCTGAAATTCCCAAGGCTTCTCAATTGGTGTTTCAACATTCCAATCTTTATAACGAATAACTAATTCTAATTGTTCATCAGCCGGAAAATCATCCATTTTAATACTATTGTATATCGTATAGACGTTGGCAGACTTTGCTATGGACTGTCCTCCATTACGAACCATATAATCTTGCCCATTGACAAGAATTTGCGGAAAGAAAAATACTTGATGGTCTGGCTTAAACTCTTTTCCAGGTTCGAAAGTTGCATTCAGTAAAATTTGATTGTCATCTATAATCACTTCATTTAATGTTAACCGTCCTAAGCTATTGCTAGCTGTTTTCCCTACATCCGTTTTATAGGCTTCAAAATTCACATCCTGATCCCACCACAAATACAGCGTCGATCCACTAGCAATCATTAATAAAAGGATCACAACAATAAGCCACTTCTTACTTCTCCGATTTTCCTTATCCAAATCCACAACTCGAATCATATCATTGGACAACCGTACACCTCATTTTTATAAAAATCATTATGATTCATTGTAGTGCTCAATCATGCATTATATAACCTTCTATGTTGAAGATTCATTTATGTATAAAAGGATATTACATCCCTTTATGTAGATGACGACCTTTATTGACTTCACGCATTAAATAGTCCACAAAGAGATCATCTCTTACTAGCCATGCTTGTTTATTTCGCTTTAAAAACCACTCCGCTTCATTAAAGCTCGCAAAGGATTGTGTCAGTAGCATGTTATTTTTTTCAATTATCCAATCAACCTCATCGTTTGAATAGAGCATAAACATTTCATCTTGCTGATTTTTATAGAAAGTTCCAAACGTAGACCCTTTTACATTATAACGATTTCTTTTTGCATCCTCTGGAATAGGCTCTATATGGAATGTTGCCACTACATACTGCTTGTAAGCTTCCTCTGTTAATGAGCAGCCAGCAGCCTTTTGATGTCCACCTCCACCATATTTGGCGGCAATAGCTGACACATCAATATGATCATGGATTGTTCGAAAGGATATCTTTTTACTGCCCATATTAATCATCGCAATATAATCAAGATGCGGATTTTCCTTTCCCAATTCATTACCAAGCTCAGAAAGATAGGATTCTGCATAGACAACCCCAGCATAGTATTCTCCCAAAGTAGTTTGAATAAGCTCCCGTTTCTTACGCCGAATGTAACGCTCTGTTTTTTCTTCTTCCATGCTTAAAATTTTCTTTTCAAAATCATCGAAGTCAAAGTGATCACTTGTTTTTAAACGCTCAAGCATTTTCTCTTCAAATTCTTCAATAGACACTAGAAAAAAGAGTGCATTTAATCTTTGCGCTTGTAAATTGCCGTTCTTTTCCCATTCCCATGTATCGTATTGTCTTACTAACTCTACAAATTCAGAAACGGCTTCTGTTTTTTCTAATAGTCCATGGATAACCAGGTATTGATAATATAAAGATGTAGCTGACGTTAAAAAGCCTTGCTCATCCTCAATTAATACCTTTCCCCATTCATATTGATTGAAATGGAGTGCTGTCTTATGATGGTCCAACAATTGCACATTACCAGTCGCCTGATAATAATCATGAATCCTTTTTTCATTCTCTTCATTTGGAGAAAGATCTGTAATAAACAAAAATGTTTTCTGTTGATCATTCTCCAAAAAGAATTCGATTTCGCGATCAAGTGCTGTAATGGAATTGTAGCGTATCTTCACCTTATCGTTAAAAGCAAGCTTGGCTAAAATCCCACACCCTACTCCGTCTAAATCGTTATGTGATAATAATTTATACATGTTCTCACCTCGATTGTAGTATGGGTATTTTTTTGGTATTCAAACAGCTAACGAGGTTCAATACGTAACAACATTGATATTGTTTTTCAGATAACATACATTAAAACCATACATCTTTAGGGTGAAAGGGAGGACACAGTGAATGAAAAGGAAACTGGCTTATAGTGGAATCGGATTTATTTTGATCTTTGCATTAGCATTTTCAGCTTATAAATTAATGAATGCACGTGACTATCAATTATTTGGTCCTATTACCTCTCGGGTTGAAACTCAAGAAAAGGTGGTTGCATTGACATTTGATGACGGACCAACTGACAAAACTGGCTCTATTCTGTCGTTATTAGAGGACTACGAAGTAAAAGCCACTTTTTTTCTAATTGGACAGGATATCGAAGAACATCCAGAAGAGGCTAAAAAAATAGTGGAAGCAGGACACCAGATTGGTAATCATACGTATTCTCATAAACGTATGGTATTAAAAAGCCCCTCCTTTATTAAAAATGAAATAGAAAAAACAGATGCCCTTATTGCCAATATTGGCTATCAAGAAACACCCGTAGTAAGACCACCATATGGTAAAAAGTTAATCGGCTTTCCCTATTACTTAAATAAACATCAACGCGAGACCATTACATGGAACTTAGAGCCTGACACGTTCTTTACAAAGACAGAGGATAAAATAAATTATGTAAAGGAAAACATTCAACCAGGCTCCATTATTTTATTGCACCCTATGTATGATCAAACTGACAACGAACTACAGACAATAGAAGGAATTCTTCAGTCCCTTACGGATGAGGGCTATACATTTGTCACGATAGATGACCTGTTCAAATTTAAAGCGTCATGAGATTGTTTCATGTTTTTGAAAACTTTATGAATAAGCTAGACATATTATTGCAAAAAGTAATATTAAATATTATATTGACCATGGTCATATTTTGACTTTGGTCATTTTTTTATAAAGGAGCCCGTTTCAGAAATGCTAAGAGCAGAGCGTAAAAAAGAGTTAAAAGAGCAAATTTTTCTACAGGCTATTCAATTATTCAAGGAAAAAGGTTATGAGGCTGTAACCGTTCAGGAAATTGTTTCGGTATGTGGCATTGCTAAAGGTACTTTTTTCAATTATTTTTCAAGGAAAGATGACATTTTACTTTATTTAGGTACATCACAATTAGAAAAATTAACAAAACAATTAAATCATTATCACTATATAGAAAACCCTAAAGAGCTCATTTTAGTGTTATTGGGTGATTTATTGAAAAGGCTTACAGAGCATAGTGAGTTAATGAAGCTAGTTGTTATGGAAATTATGAAATCCTCCTATTTAGTTGAAAACGAATACAACAGTATTCAAAAGTTACAAAAAAGTATAGAAAGCATTGTTGAACAAGCAAAAATAAATGGCACTTTACAAAGTGAGCACGAAACACCTATTATCGCCTCTTCCATCATCAGCACATATTTCCACACATTATTATCTTGGTCTTTACAGCACAGTGAAGAAAAAGATATAGAAGCTTTGTTTGAAAAACATTTAGACATTGTTTGGAAAGGCATTAGTAAATAATTTAAAAGAATGGAGGATAAGAATGCGTAAAAAAATTATTGTAGTAGGCAGTGGAATAGCAGGTTTAAGTGTAGCTGTAGCTCTGCAGAAAATGGACATGGATGTATCAGTTTATGAAAGGGCTTCAAAACCAACTGTTGCAGGAGCTGGTATTATCATTGCACCAAACGCTTTAAAAGCTCTAGAGCCATTCGGGATAGCTCAAACAATTAAGGAAAGAGGCAAACCTAGTGATGGCTTCCATATCCTTTCAGAGCAAGGAAAGATGCTTAATAAACTTACGATTCCTTCTAGTTATCAATACATGTATTCCATCCACAGAAAGGATTTACATAATATTCTATTGTCAGCATTAAGGCCAAACACTGTTAATTGGGGCAAAAATTTTTCACATGTCATACAGGATTCGCAAGGCGTACAGGTGACATTCGAAGACAATAGTATTGTGACTGGCGACATTTTAATTGCTGCTGATGGGATTCATTCCCCTATTCGCAAGCAACTATTTCCCAATAGTTCGTATCGCTATGCTGGTTACACATGCTGGCGTGGCGTAATGGCTACAAAAGGAATACCCAATATTAAGGAATCATTTTTCGAAACATGGGGCTCCCAGGGGCGATTTGGGATAGTTCCATTACCAAATGATCAAGTCTATTGGTATGCTCTTGTCAATGCAAAGCCCAATGATGCTAATTATATAAAATTTACTACCACTGATTTATTTAATCATTTTAAAGAATATCATTTTCCAATACCAACTTTATTAAACAATACGGATGAACATCAAATGATCCACCGTGATGTGTTTGATATTGTACCAATGGATAAGTTCTATCATCATCGTACCGTTTTTATTGGGGATGCTGCGCATGCAGTTACACCCAACATGGGGCAAGGGGCATGTCAAGCAATCGAAGACGCACGAATATTAGCAGAATATCTTAATAAGTATGAAAATATCACTCAAGCATTTGCCAACTACAATGCCCATCGAAAAGAAAAAGTAAATACTATCTCTAAGCAATCATGGAATATTGGCAAAATGGCTCAGATGAATAATCGTTTTTTAATTAGCCTGAGAAATAAGTTATTAAAATTAACACCCCAAGTAATGATTCAAAAACAAGCACAGCATGTCTATAATTTTGAAACCACAAAATAAACAAACTATAACGAAATTCTTAAAATCTGCACTTTCTTTGTGCAGATTTTTTCTTTTAACTAGTCAAATAGATAAAAAGTAATAGCTCTTAAAGTTTTTCTTATAATAATATCATCATCCTTTTTCATTTTAAGATATTTCTTTAAAAATCAAGCTACAGTAACATAGTTAGAATTTGTCAATAAAACTTAGATTTTTCAGAAATGTCTATAAATATTTTTTCAGTAAAATATAATCACCATCTCTGCTAAAATATGCTATTATACCTTTAGTATAATGTCCTATTTTTATCAAAGTAAAAATAGAGGAAATATGAACTACAAAAGGATGATGAATATGCAAAATATCCAACAATTATTCCAGAGCGAAGATGGAAATATCCAACAAAGAGAGAATTTTTTGTCCCTATTAGAGAAAATTGTTTCCTCATTAGATGAATTAAAGAACCCAAATAAGACAACTCTTGGTCCAATGAAAGAGCGATCTGCTAATTTTTATCAAGAGCTTATGCAAGAGCATCAAGTGCCAACAACTGGGATCGGACTAGATCAAGTTGTAAAAGAATTGACACATTTAATGCAAGGACACCCTTATCATACACGTAACTTTGTAACAAATGTTTTACCGATGGCAAGTATTCCTGGAGTGTTAGGACAGTTTACAAATGCGCTATTGAATGGCAATAATTTATGGGATGTTTATGGTCCTGCTGCTGCTGAGTGTGAGGTTAAAGTAGTAGCAATGATGTCTAAATTAGTAGGCTATGATTATACGAAAAGTTTTGGCTATACTACATGGGGTGGACAAGGTGCTGTTTTTAGTGGACTTCGTCTTGCCATTGCAAAACAATTCCCTCAAGCAAAAGAAGATGGTGTTCCTACTAATTTATATTGCTTTGCTTCAGAGAATGCCCATTACAGTCTTTTAAAATCAGTAGAAGCCGTGGGTATCGGCAGTAAACATTTAGTGCGTGTAAAAGCAGGTAAAGATCATTCGATGGATGTAGAAGACTTACGTGCACGTATGACAGACGTCATCGAAAATGGTGGTATTCCTGTCTATGTAGTAGCGACAACAGGTGCTACTGATCAATTTGGTATTGATGATGTCCAAGCTATCAAAGAAGTCACAACAACCCTTGAGAAGAAATACAACTTACAACCAGTACATATTCATGCTGATTCGGCTTTAGGTGGTTTTTATGCCTTCTTCAATGATTATGATTTTAATAAAAACCCACTCCAATTCGAGTCAGAGGTTTTACAGGGATTAGCACAAATCCATGAACGTATGCAACATCTAGCCATTGCGGATAGCCTATGCTTTGATTTCCAAAAGCTTGGCCAAACACCTTATTTAACTAGTCTATTTTTAATTAAGGAAGGTAAAAGTTTACAGCTACTAGATATTGAGGACTTTGATACGCCATATGTAGGCAATCGTGGTTATGGCTCTTATCATACTGGCTATACATTAGAATGCTCTCGAATGGGTAGCTCCATTGCTATTTTTGCTGCATTGCAGGCATTCGGCAAAGAGGGCTATCAACAACTATTAGCTAATTATGTACGTGTGAATTTAGCATTCCGTGCTCAATTAGCTGCGAAAACGCCAATGCTACAGGTGGTTAATGAATCCAATATTGGGCCAGTCACAGCGTTTCGTTTATATCCAGATGGCATGAATTGGCAAGCTGAACAAGCTGGTCACTATACACAAGACCAAATAGAACACATAAACGGTATCAATGCTTCATTCTTTGAAATTATTGGAGAAGGTCGAGACGAAGTATTCTTTGGTGACACAACGCGTGTTTGCACGGTTAGTACTAGTGATACAACACAACAAGTACCAGTTGCAGCGGCAAAATTTTTCTCTATCTCACCTTATACGGAGACAGAACACATCTCTAATATGATTCATTTCTTACAGCAAAAGCTTAAAGTACTGGAGGCGTCCCACATTGCGTATCGTCACTAAATTTAAGAGTTCTTTACTCTACAAATATATTGCCAGTTTCACCATTCCAATAGCGATTATTTCCTTGCTCTTTAGTATTGTGTTATTTGCCGTTTCTTACCGCATTATTGACAACTTTGTTATTAAACAATTTGAATCTACTTTAGAGATTACATCGACAACGATTTTTGAAGATATTGAGAAAAATGATGTAAAGGCAGCGGATAATGGTAGCCCTGACAAATACAAAAAGCTTTTAGATCAATTGAATGCAACGGTTAAAAAATATGATGTTGAAAACGCCTATATCCTTTCTAAAGCAAATGGTAAGGAACATATCGTCGCTCTAAGTAATACCGACAATCATCAGCAAGATTATGTATTTAGTGAAGAAATGCATGAAGCCGTAGCTAGTGGTAACACACAAACAAGTGATATTTATAAGGATGAATATGGTATCCATAAATCCATTTTTATCCCATTTAAAGATACAGATATTATTTTCGGTTTAGATATGGATGCTTCCTTCATTTCTAAGCTTCAAACGGAAACACTTTGGATTTGTATTATTTTAACGATAGTATTTGTAATTTTTGGTATAATCGTTGCTTACTTTATTAGTGTAGGCATTACAAAGCCAATAAAAAAAATGACACGTTATGTTGGTCAAGTTGCACAGGGAGATTTGGCTGTTGAACCTCTTCACATAAAAGGTTCCAATGAAATTGCCCAGCTTTCATCAGGCATTGAAAACATGACGGAAGATTTACGTTCGTTAATTAAACAAATCGCTCAAAATGCTGAACAAGTGGCCGCAATGTCGGAGGAATTAACAGCAAGCTCTGAACAGACAAGTGCATCCATTCAGCAAATAACCTCTTCTATGCAAGAGGTTGCAGCGGGTTCAGAAAAGCAAACTTCTTCGATTGAAGAAGTGGATAGTCATATTACAACCATCTCTAACAAAATGTCAGAGGTAGTGACAAGTGTAACCGATGTAACAGATAAGGCATTCCAAGCATCTGCTATATCAGAAAAAGGCAACACAACAATCCAAGATGCTACTGAAAAAATGGCCGTAACATCTCAGGCTATACAAGAGTCAGCAGCTGTAGTAGAACGTTTAAGCACATACACAAATGAAATTGGGGATATTGTGACATTGATTACCCAAATTACAGATCAAACGAATTTACTTGCATTAAATGCTTCGATTGAGGCAGCGCGTGCAGGCGAACACGGTAAAGGCTTTGCAGTTGTAGCGGAGGAAGTCCGTAAATTAGCCGATCAATCTTTAGAGGCAACTAACAGTATTCGTACACGCATTGAAACGATTAAAGAAGAATCTGCACAAGCCGTCAAATCAATGGCTATCAGTAGCAGTAATCTTGCCGAAAGCTCAACAACATTCAATGCATCCGGAGAGGCATTTGCTGAAATTTATACCCAAGTCACTGCACTGACGAGAGAAATGAACCATGTCAATAACGTGATGTCCAATATCAATGAAGGTGTTAGCAGTATTGCTAGTTCTGTTGAACAAGTGGGGGTCGTAGCTGTTCAAGCTTCAGGCAATATTCAAAACGTAGCTGCTGCCTCTGAGGAGCAATCTGCAAGTATCGAAGAAATAACAGCTTCCTCTAATAACTTAGCTGAAATGGCTCAACAGCTCCGCAATATCATTCAAAAATTCCAGTTATAAAAATAACAAATCCGCTATGCACATTTTTGGCATAGCGGATTCTTCTTTCCATAAAAACTCTCCTACCAAAATGTAAAAGTTTAGGCAATAATATTTTTCACAACTTTTGAAATAACGGCACCTTCAGCCTGACCTGTCAGCAATGGTTTTGCAATTTTCATGGCTTCTCCCATGTTCATTCCTTTTCCAACACCCGCTGCCACTAATTTCTCTGCAATTTCTTCTTCTGATAATTGCTTTGGTAAAAAGGATCTCAAAAGTGTCAATTTGGCTTCCTCTTTTTCAATCAGGTCTGCTCGCCCAGCCGTTTGTGCACCTTCTAAAGCCTGATTTGTTTGTTTGACCTCTCGATTAATAATAGCTATTTCTTCGTCAGCTGTTAAAGCCTCTCCCTTTTCTTTTTCAGCTGAATCTAATGCTGACTTTAAAAGAGATAATACACCCTTCGCTAACGTATCTTTTTCTCTCATTGCCGTTTTTAATTGTTCAAATACTTCTGTTTTTAACAATGATCTCACTCCTTCTAACCGTCTATATCAAAAAAATTATATCATAAAAATCATGAAGGATTATAGTTCGTTGCATCTGCTAACTTTACTTTATAGTGTAATATTCCCTTTAACTCACCTTCATAAGAAAAAATGCCTTGCTGAATTAATTGACGCAGACGATAGTCAATCCATTCAGCCTCTCTCAATTCTTCCATATGCCCCAGTACCTCTCCAATTAACCTAGCTGCAACTTCGTAATGAATTTCCTCTTGTTCTTCCTGTAAACGTTTAGCACAGGTAATGATCAAGTCATCCTCTCTATCCTCATTATTATTTCCCCAAAGTTCATGATATTTCCATGTATGTATGCAATCGTAATCATCCATTAACAGATTTAGCCCTTCTTTGCATAGGGAGTGCCTCAATGCTTCTTTTAATGGCCATCTTTGGAAATGTTCATAAAAGTAAAGTAAATCCTCTGTGCTGACCTCTCCAGTCGATCTTGGATAATGATCCTCTGCTAACTGTGGTAAAGTATATAACTCATGAAATA
Organism: Lysinibacillus sp. LK3; assembly: GCF_001043675.1. Classification (NCBI taxonomy): domain Bacteria; kingdom Bacillati; phylum Bacillota; class Bacilli; order Caryophanales; family Bacillaceae; genus Lysinibacillus; species Lysinibacillus sp. LK3. The sequence goes on along the minus strand of NZ_LDUJ01000014.1, from coordinate 98,238 downwards.
ACTGAAAAGTATCTAATACATAGATATCATTTGTTTTCTGTTCGAGCATCGCCAAAACGAGTCGAAGCCCTATTTGCTCATGAGCATTTTGACAAGTCCAAATCAGTATATCCTGATGAGGGGGGATATTTTTAATTTTCTCTATGGCTTCCTTCATCTCCCTCTCACATATGATCAATCCATCATCTTCTATTAGATAGCGCTGTTCCAACCATTGAAAACGAGCTTCAATTCCGTCCCTTGTATGTACATCTTTCAAAGGACCAACAGAAAAATTACCTGGCACAACAATAATCTCCTCGGACTTAGCATAGTCAGGATTACGAAAGGCTGCTTTCAAGCTCCCCCCAGGTGAATGACCGAATACAATATGCACCGTTTGTACCTTTGAAGGATCCTGCTCCTTAGCTTGCTGTAATAAAAACTGTAACATGCTATCTCTTGACTGTTCATTTATTAAAGTTAAAAGAAGCATCGACTTCGCATCAGCTTCACTCAATCGTTGTATTGACTGTTTTAGTTGGTTGATCTTCTCCATCATCTGTACTCCTTTATTTAAAAACACCTAACCTTATCATACCTCTTTATTACCTCAAATTACTAATTTAGTTAGTTTTAAAGATATGTTACTACTATTGCTAGTGAATTCTTTAATCTGGGCGGAGGCTCACTTCTTTTGAGCGACTTGCTCACTTTTTGGGGCAGGACAATGTATGAACTATTTTCTCCAGAGCTAAAAACACTCATGTCCCGATAAAAAAACATACTACACGTAGTAGCTCAACTACGACGGTAGTATGTTATTTAATCAACATTCGTTAAAAATACTTTTCCTTTTTTAGTTCCCTCAACAGCATCGATTGCCTTATGGATAGCCAATAATGGAAAACGAGCATGTACATTCATCATTTTTAAGGAGCCTTCCTGTACAAGGTGTATAAGTTGTTGCATCGTTTGTTGCCATTTTTCAATTGACGTCTGACGTTGCCAATGGCGTAAATGAAACATCCTCGCTTGTACCTTTGCTTCCTTCACAATGTTTGTCCAATTTACCTGAATACCCGATAAAAGACCAATAGCTAAAAAAATACCCTCGGGCTTTACGCAGAAGGCAAGCTGATTGCCAGCCTCTCCACCAATCGAATCAATTGCTGCATCTGCTCCCCTACCATTTGTTAATGCCATAACGGTTTCGTAAAGTGGCATATGAGAGGTATCAATGACAAAAGCTGCACCAAGTTGCAGTAATTCTTCAGTATGCTGATTACTTCGTGTCACAGCAATAAGTTGATAGCCTAGCAATTTCGCAAGTTGAGCATAGAGATGTCCAATGGCAGAGCCACAAGCATTTACTAATAAGACATCGTTTGATTGTAAATTAAGTACCTCTGAGCATGTTACGAAGGCTGTAATTGGATTAATATACATTTGTGATGCTGTAAAATCATTCATCGTGTCAGGAATAGTCACTGCAAAATCTGCTTGCGTTTTCACTACTTCCTGCCAAGTTCCCTCTCCCCGTAACGGTAATACGCGCTGACCAATAAGCCTTGGTGAAACAAGCGGTCCAACAGCTTCTATTATTCCTACTCCCTCATAGCCAGGGATGGTTGGTAAAGTGATTCTATGAGCATATTTCCCCCATATTGGTATTAAATCTGAGGGATTAATCGGTCTGGCTAGCATGCGAACAAGAATTTCTTGACCTTGAGGAGGCTCGATTGTTTTATTCTCTAGCCTTACAACCTCTTGCGGATTTCCAAATTCATAAATTTTTAGGCATTTTGCTTTCAACGATTCTAGCTCCTTTATTCATTCTGTATAGAACAACATCATACCAGGAGCATCTATTTCACGTTCCTTAAATCCAAGCTTCTGATAGAAAGGTTGTTTACCTTTGGCACAAAATAATTGAACCCATTTTATATTTTCTTTCTGACATTGCTCTAAAAGAGCATCCATCACCATTGTGCCAACTCCTTTTCGTTGATAATCAGGGTGCACCATCACATCACAGATAAATGTTTGATAGATACCATCAGAGATAATACGTCCATAGCCAATTAGATTGCCTTCATCATATATAGATGTACTGAACCAGCTATTACAAATAGCCTTGTATAATTGTTCATACGTATACTGCCCTTTTGCATTCCAGCCAGTTGTTTGGTGCAATGCTTTATACGAGTCTATCGTCGGATTTGTTTCTTTGATTATATACATATAACACCCTCCTTGTTTTGAATAAATATACAAAATAACACATATTTAATCAACAATAAGTTTATGATGTTAGAGTTGCAGAAGCTTTAATTGCCCTTCTTCATCCATATTTAATTGTAAAGCTTCGTCTATTTCAATACTAATCGGGCTGATAACTGCTTTCTTATCAGAAAAATACCACAGACGTCCACTCGGTCCTAATAGGATATTGGCTCCGTCTTCATAGTTTCCTAGAAAATTAAGGCCATCCAGTTGAATTTCCTTGTTTGCTATAGGGTTTATAGCATACTTCTTTAATTTTTCAGCAATTGTTTGAATGTCATCTGACGTTAAATTGATTTCTCCAATATGTAACACTTGCTCTACAGAAAAATTAACTTCAGCATGTTTCGGATTTATTTCCTGTCTTGCAATAAGCTCTACTATATTGCCTTCTGGATCGTAGAAATAGCATGCATATGCTTTTAAAAACTCAAAATAGACTTCATCCTGCCCCTCTGAATCCAGCAAGCCTACATGCTCTTCTGCCCAAATCTTTGCCTGTTGAAATAAGTTACTAGGAATATTTAATGCAAAATGATACTGCTTTGGCATTTTAGAAGGCATCTTTTCAAATGTCAACCTGCTTTCTCCCACGGCTATTGTAAAATAGTCAGCTGTTCTTTCTAACAATGTAAAACCTAACAGATCAACATAAAACTGCTCCATTTTTTGCATATCATGGACATATAATTTTACCTTCGTAATCTTCATCTTTAAGCACCCCTTTACACTCCCTACTATACAAGTAGCTGATAAGAATGGCTTCATGCAAAAGAATGAGTTTACTTTCGTATAGTTAAAGCAGCTCTCGGTCTCCCCTGCTATTTGGCTGCGATATCACGAGGAATTCAACATCTTCTTGTGAATCGTTTCGCATTTGATGTGGTAAATTTGGTGGTACTTCAATTCCGTCATGTTGCTTTAACTCAATTCTTTGGTCATTCAGTTCTATTGTAGCTGTGCCTGAAAGAACAAAGAAAAACTGCTGTGCATGATGGTGATAATGATTTACCTCAGCTGTTTGAGCAGGCATCCGCTCATGTATCACACTAAGCTCCCTATTTTGTACAAGATGCCAGCCATCACACTGTGCACCCCATTGATAGTGTTGTGCTAATGCTTTGTTAATTTTCATCCTTACACTTCCTTTCCTGCTTTAGAGGAGGGATATCCATCATTCTTGTTAATTTCCCTCATTCAATAAATTCAGCTAAGCTAATTTTCCTTTTTTGAAAATCTGCACGGATAGCCTGTAACTCGGCTTCTAACTTTAAGGCACCTGCTTCAACTCCCCTATAAATTACTAGCGGAGGCTGTTCTAAAGCCTTTCTCGCTTGTGAATAATCATAAGATAATAATTTTTTTAGCAACAATAATGTCTTTAGTTTATCTTTTCCGTCCCCAGTAATAGTTAGTTCATAGTATGCTACAGAACTTTCTTCAGGCAACATTTCTTCTAAACTAGGTGGAATCAGTACACTTTCAAGGAACAAAATTAAATTGTCATAAGCCATTGAAAAATGCCAATTGCCTGTCCCATGGGGAGCGGTAAAAACAGCCGTATCACCTCTTGATAGATCCAAACAATAGGGATCGCCTTCATCTGTTGCAATGACTAAATAATCATGTGGCCAATCCTCAATCATCTCATCTGTCACTGGATTATAATTATAGCCCTCCTGCCCACGTATTAAATCTCTTGCGCCATAGATATTTAGATTAATATAATCACCTGTAGCCCATGTAACCCTTTCAACAACATAATGTCTCAAAAAATAAACATACTCTGCTGGCAATGACCACCTACCATCCACAAATTGGCTAATATCCTTTTCTGAGTGATGATAAAAAACCATGGGATAGGCTGACTCCCGCTCCTGAAGCTCATCAATAAAATCACGCATTTGCTGTAATACTGCATCGACTTTCTTTTCTAAATCTTTCAATGGAATTCTCTCCTTTTGATGACCAAGTGTCTTTCTTGCATTTTAACATACCCCATCATTAACCAAATAAGGGGAACATGTTATAATCATTAAAATAGACTGGTAGTATGCATAACGTGAACAAAAATAACGGATGGGAGCGATCTGTCATGCAACATGCGAATGAACAGATATTACAGCAAGCCAACACGGAATTTTTGAAAGCACTTCGCTATTTAGATTATGGCAAGGTAAAACAAGGGGAAGTATGTCTCAAACAAGCCACCCATTTGGCAAATCTGCTGAATGACCATATCACATTTATTCGTGCTGCCATTTGTTATGGAGAGTTGCTATGGCACGCTGAAAAATATGATGCCTCCGATCATTGGTTACAGCTGGCACTTGATCGATTGACCGCAGTACAGCAAGATATAAATGACTTACTAGATGTGGATGTGCAACGAGCTCGATCCCTACTAAACCACCATCGACATCCATTATAAGGAGCAAGCAATCATGAAATTACTTATTAGACGTCCAGAACAGTCGGACATCCAGGCGTTACACGAATTCTTTGATCTTGTCATTCGGGATACTTATAAAAAAGAAGGAATTGCCGAGCTAGTGGACGATCAACAGGATGAATGGGAAACGAAAAAACAGTATGTAGCAATGGACTTAGAAAGCCAGGGCAAAAAAAGATTTTTCTGGTTAGCTTTAAATGATGAAACCAATGACATAATAGGCACTATCGAATGCGGTGCAGCCAACGAAATCATTCAACAAACGATCAAAGAGGAACTATTCAATTGTCTAGAAATCGGTACCGTTTTTGTTCATCCTAACTATCAAAATCGTGGGATCGGCACCATGCTACTACAGAAAATGCTCCTAACGTTAGAAAATCGAAGGGTTCCTAGTTTTTGTTTAGATAGTGGATATAAACAAGCGCAAATGATCTGGCAGAAGAAATTTGGACAGCCTGATTTTGTCCTTGAAAACTATTGGGGAGCAAATAGTCACCATATGATATGGAAACGAACACTACCATTTCGAATATAGAAGTAAAAAATGCTCTATCAGATTACACAAGAACCTCAATGTAAAAAACAAATCTTTAGTCAATAACATGCTTTATGCATACAATATAAAACACTTTCCCAAATGATTTACAGGGTGTTATTAGGAATTACACATAAGGTTCGTGGTTTAGGGTATGACAAATTACAATGAATACTCAGTATGATTTCCACTTAGCTTTCAAGTGTTACCATCTGGTGAAAATATCCTAATAACAATTTACGGGACTCTCGATATGTGGGATAAGACTCTAAAAAAGACTTTGGATCAGGATGATGATTGATAAGCAATAAAGAGATTATAAATGCTAATACTTATTATGTTTGGAGGGGAATGAAATGTTAAAATTCATTGATGATTTAGCTGGTGCGGTTTTCGATGTTTTTATGTTGTTTTGTTATTTCTTTGCAGGCGTAATAATTGTAGGAGTCCCCATTTTTTTATTAGCCAAGTTTTTCCTATTGTTTCACTAAATTTCAAACAGGTTGGTCGCACTATAAAAGGAATCACTATAAATAGTGATTCCTTTTATGACGAATACACTCAATATTAGGCTAAATATTTTGCTGCTAGTTCTCAGGTACTTATGGGCGAGAAAATGCTATTATTTAATAAATTTATCATAGAAACGTTTGAGCATCGTTGCCATTTGTTGTCTTGTGAGTGGATCTGTAGGATTCATACACTTGCCATCGCCTCGTATAACTCCCTCTTCAATGGCCCACTCCCAATCTTCTTTATGTGCTGGTGATACCATAGCATTTGATTTTATCCCAACTAATAACTCTTTCATTTCAGTAAGTTCCTGTTTTAGTTGTTTATTTTCTTTCTTTAATTCTTCATACTGAGACAATGATATTTCCTTCTTCTTATCAGTATCTGTGAACCAGGATAAAGACTTAGATCCATTTAATTGGTTTAAATCTACAGTTCCTTTAATACCTGCTACAATCCCTTTGTCTGTGTACTGCCATAAGTCACAGGCAAAGTTTGGCTTTAGTCCAGGTGAGCTAGAGCCACTATAGCGAGGAATCCACAGGAAATCATAATTTTTAACGGTATCCATCAGATAAGGTTTGTAAAAATGATGGCCTGTATATAGCCCGACTTTTACAGCCTTACTTTTTAAATAATCAATAAACACCTGTGTGCCTTGTACGATATTTTGGACACTAGCACCAAAGCTTTCTTCGATATCTACAACATAAAATAGCGGATTATAGTTTTTTGCTCTGTTATAGAAGTCTTTTGCTTGTTCCAATGCCTCAGTACCATTTTTAAAGGTAACATAAATATAAACACCAAAAGGTACCTTGTACTTCATACAAGCTTCTATATTTTGAACGTATTTACGGTCAATTGTGCTTGTACCATATTGAGTGCGGATGATAGCCAAATCAACATCTTTAACCGCTTCAGACCAATCAATATCTCCTTGATGATGTGAAATGTCTATGATATAACTCATACAATTTTCTCCTCCCTAAAAATAGTAAATAAATTGTGAATAGCGACAAACCCATTGCTTCAAGCATTATTTAGAATCATTCATTAAATAAAGTTATGTAGATTATTTTAGTCCTTATAGGTTCTTCATTTACCGATTTTTAGTGGTCAGATAATTAATAAGACAGAGCACATTTCACATAGTCGAATTAACTCTAAAAAATTAGCAGCTTTATATCAAATATTTACTTTGTAATTAAGTGCTAATTCATCCCCAGGTAACCCTCTTATTCCCCAATTATGTTTAGGCGTTTCAAAAATTGTAATTTCAACATCTTGAGGTGAAATATTTAATTTGTTATTTATGCGTTCAAATAGTAGCTTTACTAATTGTTTTTTAGCTTGAATCGTTCTACCTTCAAACATACTAATTTCTATTATTGTATATGATTCAGTTCTTTCACTTGCAAAATAAAAATCCTCTTTGTCCATAGGAAAAAAGCGATGAAATTTCTTATCTAATGGATATTCAAGTGCGTCCACCATACAAGAATGGATAATATTCGATAATGTTTCCTTAATGGGATTTAACCTTCCCTTAACACCATAAATTTTAATTTGTCCCAACGACCTCTCACCTTTCTTGACTTACTAATCTAAACTCAACTACCAAATACTGTTCTATAACGATATTATAAAATTCTTCAACATGACCATCAAGCTAATTCTATGCTTGGTTTCATTTAAACAATCACCCAATCTATTCATGAAACAAATGTGAACTATTTAAACCAACAATCCCAAAGTAATAACTCTACTTAACTGTGACCATAATTAACTGCAATACGCTGCAAGCTCAGGTAGAAACAGTTATCCAAATAGTACACATTCTGTTGTTCCAATCTGATAAAGAAATAGATATAAAATATATTATTGTTGATGACAAACTAACTTTTGAAGTTGTGGGTGCCTATATACCTTAAAGCTCCAGGAAATGAAAGAGAGAGTGAGAGAAGCTCAGGACATACTGTTGCTTCGTTAGTTTCTACACCACTACATTTAAATAAATGAAAAGGAAGAACCTTAAATTACTAAAAATTAACTACTCAATATTAAATAAGCACCTCATCATTACTATTCAATTTCAAAAATACCCAAACTTTATATCTACCTTCAATACTATTTTCTGTATAAACTCTACACTCTTTTATAGAAGCTGATCTAAAAGCAGCGAATAGGCTATTTTGTAATCTGGAGTATCATATCCGTTGTAAATTTTTCCATATATTTCATTTGCAATTGAATCTGCCCGGGTGTCAGCTTCATATAGAGTATCGAAAAGTATTTCTTCTCTGTTCCATTTAATAGTCATGTCATAAACTCCTACATAGTAATAGAAATAATCTAGATGAATGTATTGTTAGGGATTTTGAATTCCATATTTCAAAGCAAGTAGCTACGGAGCGTTTCGTAAAATCTTTAAATTGCACTTCGCTAATAATTTGATTTTTCTAAAAATTGAATAGATTGCAATTACAAAGGGCTATTAATATAAAATTATATGAAAGTACTATAAAATTATTTCTAATATTGAGAAAAGGTGGAAGTAATATGATTTCAATAAACAAATCATTCATATTAGCGGTGGTAATAGGGTTATACGTATATATAGCCAGTAAAAGTGAAAATAGCGTGCTTCTAAATTTTGTCATACTTTATATGATAATTTCAATAGTTTATTTATTATTTAGAAAAATTGAAAAAGAAAAAAGTAAGGAAAAATAACTTAATTAAAAGTAGGAGATTCGAGACCTTCGAAAACATTCACTGTAAACTTTCTGAAAAAAAGCAGAGGATAGTAGCCAAAACAAAAAATGCCCAAGTACTCAATAAAAACAAGTAACTGGGCATTATTATGACTAATTACTACGTTGTGTATGTATTATACCATTTTGAATAGTTAAATAATGGTTGTTTTGGAATCAAAGGAAGCACCAAATTTTATTCCGAAGTTCCTCTTTTTTATATGCATTTATCATATTACCGATTACCATTTTCATAAGCTCGCAGAAATGCTCATTATATTTTTCTTTATCTCTTAGTAGGCTCTGAACACTGTGACATGAAGGTGGAAGAAAACATTCAAGCCCCCATAACAGAGTGGTCTTAATTGGCAGGTTTCTAAACATCATTTCCATGAATAATTCAAGATTTTTATCAAATTCTTTTATTAATTTATGACCTCTTTAAAGCCTATTCGATGTATGATAAGACGATAGCCAGAGTATCCTTCTTCGTCTAGAAACTCCTCAAATTCTCCATAGACAATTATAGGTGTATTGTTTTTATAAGCGTTCTGCATGTTTCTGATAATTTTTTCTTTCACGTCAGGGTTAGCGCTCTGAAAGTGACAATTTATAAGCTCAGAGTATTTACTTAGATAAAAAGATAGAGTGCCATCACTATGTTTTTCGAGTCCATCTGGAGGATTACCGGCTGTCCACAATAAAGTTTTACGCATTGCATAATAAGCTTTCTCCATTCCTAATTCTGTAAGCATGACATTAATATATGTATCTTGCTCCTCAAAAGTAGAGTCCAGCTCTAACGTATCAAGACGTATTTCTCCTACGTTGTCATAATTTTCAAAACTAGAATCTTCTCCGTCTAAAATGTCCGACTCTTTAAGTTCTACTACAGTTGATTGATTTTCTCCGATAGCAGTATGCTCAGGTGGTGGAATCATATAAACTGAGCCGCCCCGTTCCTCTATTCTTTCTTTCGCTGCCTCCAGGCTGTCCTCACTGAACATAGACTCTACTAGTTCTTGCGTATGAATTTCCTTTTCAACTTCGCCCATAGACTCTTCTTCTGTCTCTGAACTACACCCTGCAATAATTACAAATAAAAGTGCGACAATTGTTATAATAACGCTTTGTATTTTCATATTACATACTCCTCCCTCTAGTTCAATTTTGTTCGAACTCTTTTAATAATACCTCAAATAAAGTTTATTTGGATAACTATTTCCATTTATTATAAAAGCCAATTCTCCAAATTAGGTCTATTTATATTTTTTGGAAGACTATCACTTATATTTAATCAATTATAAAAAGGTACTGAACGTTTTTTATATGGGGTTTCTTTTATATGAAATGCATGATTAGACTTCATATTAGACCGCTCCCCAGCCTTGCTCTAGGTTTGATGGGGAAAAATTTAAGACCACCCATTTGAACTGCACCCCAATTGTTAGACACATACAACAATTGGAGGTGCAGTTCAAATGAGCGCCTGGTCTTTATTTTGGTCACTGATTAAAAATTATTCAACTTTTATATTAAAGGCTTTATTATGTTCTATTAGTTAAATATCCTACTACATTGATTTTATTATAAACTCAAAATCTATTTGCCTCTGATATTAAGGTCTCTACAAATTCGTTAATTTGCTCCATTTTCACTTTTAAACATAGTGCAGGCCCAGTTTCTGATGCACTATGATTATTTCTCTCCCCTGCATCTAACACAAAAATTAGTCTATAATAAGGTTCCCATTCGTCTCTTTCATGTTCAGGTACTTGAAGAAAACCATTTCCAGGGTAATAATAAGAACCAAATAGTGGGATATGATAAATACATAAACCAGGATCATGGACCTCTAACATACTTAGATGTTTAGTATCAATTTGTCTTAGATCTTCTAATAATTTAAAAAAGTCTCTTCTCATACAAACTATTTCAGAACTTATTTCAGGAAAACTATGACCTGATCGAAATAGAATATTAAATTTCACACTAGATTCATTAACTAAAATTAAATTTATTTCAACTTCACAATTAGGTTGATCACTATAATCTTTTAATAAAGCCATAATTTAAACCCCTTTACACTATTAGCAATAGTTATATTAACTAAATTACAACAATCCACAGTGACTATACCATGGATTGTTGTAATGTTATATATGAATTACCTTTATACTGGATCTCCCGTAGTGCTTTTTTTACTTAATATCTCCTTGGTACTGCCAATTGCTTTTTAACCATTTCAATTTCTTTTCTTTTTGATTATATACTGTATCGATAACATCAGTATTTTTATTAAGTAGGACTGCATAATTTGATTCTATGTTTGTAAAAAAAAACCATTACCAATTAAGGTAACCGGCCCCTACTGTTAAGCGCTACGTTGTGCAATGATAATTTCTAATCCTTTTAAATCTCCATTTCCACTGCGGGTTGCGTGTAGGAGGAGTTTGTGGACTTGAATGGAAACACATAAATTTTGAAGAAATGACATTGGAGGTTGAACAACAATTAGTTGGTATTAAAGATGAAAATGGGAAAGCACAATGGCAACCTAGACCTCCAAAATCAAAGGCTGGTTATCGAACAATTCCATTTGGTAATATGCTCGCAGAAATGCTAAAACGTATTAAAAAAGCACAAATAGAAAATCAATTTAAAATATAGTAAGTTTTATCAAAAGGATTCTGAACATGATTATGTATGTAAAAAAAAAATGGCGAACATTGTACGCCAAGTGTAATTAAATATAATACTAGAAAAATAAGCGAAAAGTTAAATATTAGTTTTAACTATCATTCCTTACGCCACACACATGCTACAACTTTAATCGAAAATGGTACACCTGTTAAAACAGGACAAAAAAGATTAGGACATAGTCGAGCTACTGTAACAGAAGATCGCTATGTCCACCTCACTGAGAAAATGGCTAGAGATGCTGCGAACATCTTTGACTCATTTGCTCAAGATATATAAGAAAAGAATTTCTATTTTATTTTTTATGGTGGGGAATTGGTGGGGAACCCCACCAAATTGATATAAAATCAATTATTAAAAACCCCTATAAACCCTGTTATATCAATATTACTTCGAATCATCCATCTTCAGCACAGCCATGAATGCCTCTTGAGGGACTTCGACTGAGCCTACTTGTTTCATACGTTTTTTACCTTCTTTTTGTTTATCAAGAAGTTTTCGTTTACGGGAAATATCTCCACCATAACATTTCGCTAATACGTTTTTACGGATGGCTTTAATTGTTGAACGCGCCACGATTTTTTGTCCAACTGCTGCTTGAATTGGTACTTCAAATTGTTGGCGTGGGATTAATTCTTTTAATTTTTCTACGATGATTTTACCTCGATCGTAGGCAAAGTCACGGTGTACGATAAAGCTTAGGGCATCGACTTGCTCACCATTTAATAAAATATCCATTTTCACTAATTTCGATGGCTGGTAACCAATAAGTTCATAGTCAAATGATGCATAGCCCTTTGTATTTGATTTTAAATAGTCAAAGAAATCATAGACAATTTCTGATAATGGCATTTCATAAATAATACTTACACGCGATGTATCAATATAATCCATCGTCATGAAATTACCACGCTTCATTTGACAAAGTTCCATAACCGCTCCCACATAATCATTTGGTACCATGATTGTTGCTTTCACATATGGTTCCTCGACACGATCGATTTTTTGCGGGTCTGGCATAAAGGAAGGGTTATCGACTTTCAGCTCAGTACCATCTGTCATATGAACATTGTAAATTACGGAAGGTGCTGTTGTAATTAAGTCGATATTAAATTCACGCTCAATACGCTCCTGAATAATTTCCATATGTAGTAATCCTAAGAATCCACAGCGGAAACCAAAACCAAGTGCTTGCGATGTCTCTGGCTCATATTGTAGAGCAGAATCATTTAACTCTAGCTTTTCTAACGCTTCACGTAAATCGTTGTATTTGGCTGTATCAATTGGATACAAACCACAGTAGACCATTGGGTTCAAACGGCGATAACCAGCTAATGGCTCAGCTGCAGGACGATTTGCATAGGTTACAGTATCCCCTACACGTGTGTCCCCTACATTTTTGATAGATGCGGTTAAATAACCTACATCACCCACTGTTAACTCAGCCTGTGGCACAACTTTTGGTGTATGTACCCCAACTTCAATAACTTCGAATTCCGCACCTGTTGCCATCATACGAATTTTATCGCCAGGCTTGACAGTACCATTGATGACACGAATCGAAATGATAACACCTTTATAAGCATCATAAACAGAGTCAAAAATTAAAGCTTGTAGTGGTGCATCTGGATCACCAGTTGGCGCTGGTACCTTCTCTACGATTTGCTCTAAAATATCCTCGATACCAATACCTGCTTTCGCAGACGCTAATACTGCTTCAGATGCATCTAATCCAATAACGTCTTCTACTTCTTGACGTACACGTTCAGGGTCAGCTGCAGGTAAATCAATTTTATTGATTACAGGTAAAATTTCTAAATCATTGTCAAGTGCTAAGTAAACATTTGCTAGTGTTTGTGCTTCAATACCTTGTGCTGCGTCCACAACTAATATGGCACCCTCACAAGCAGCTAAACTACGTGATACTTCATATGTGAAATCGACGTGTCCTGGTGTGTCGATTAAATGAAATGTATACACTTCGCCGTCTTTTGCTTCGTACTTTAATTGAACTGCATTTAACTTAATTGTAATGCCTCGCTCACGCTCTAAATCCATTGAGTCGAGGAGCTGTGCCTTCATCTCACGGGAAGTTAAAGATTTTGTTTGCTCTAAAATACGGTCAGCAAGCGTTGATTTCCCATGGTCAATATGTGCAATAATAGAGAAATTTCGTATATTCTCTTGTCGTTTTAAACGTGCTTCTCGGTTCATCTTTTCCACTCCTAATTAAACTATAATGAATTATACTATGAACATAACGCAAAGTACAACAGCAACTAGACTTGAAAGCCTATAATATCAATACTTTCAGTGTTTCATGTCGTTTTTAAATTTTACAGTATTAAGTATATAAATGCAGACAAATCAGCTATAGTAGTACTCGATGTGTAGCAGTTGAAATGAAAATGCGTCTACTCGACATGAGGAGAGGTTCGATGGATGAATCTTCGCCTGATCAACCAAGAAAAGCACGCTATCTCCAAAAGATATCATCATCCATATTGCTAAAAAGCGTGAACACAATCCCATTTTTATAAACCTAAACTATGATTAGTAAAAGAAAGAATGGACATCGCACCATCTTCCATATAATGGAACAGATCAAATATCAAGCTTACCATACAGGAACAACTAATAGAGGTAGAGCAAATAGCTCCCTTTCTAAGATATAGAAAAAGTCAGCTACGCAGACAAAACTGTGTATACTGACCTTTTTTATTTTATTTATTTAAGGCTTGTTGAATGAGCTTTGTTAAAACTTCTATCCCTTTTTTCTCTAAATGTACACCGTCAGGGGCAAAGTATTCAGGGTGATTGATTGCTGCTGCATGCCAGTCAATTAGTGTTATTCGCTCATGTTCCTGTGCTTTTTGCAGTAAAGCTTCATTCACCTTTGCTTCCCAAGATCGCGGCACACGTGTATTCACTAGATAAATATCGGCATTTGAAAAAGCTTCAAGGAGTGCATCCATTTGGTCAGTCGTAAAATAACCATTTGTCCCCAATTGTAGAATGACAGCATGATTAGGTTGATTAAAACTTGCATAATTTGGTGCAAGTTTTACAGCTTGCGAAACTTGACGGCCTATTTTTCCATCGATTGTAATAGTCGGATACATATTATGTAAGCTCGGTGCAATATCAATCATTAGGGAGTCACCAATGGCTAGTATGCCACGATAAAACTCATCCTTTTCAGGCTCTATAATGGTGTTATTTTCTTCTTGCTTAGGTGTTTCTATCTTTTGAACATCCTCTACTCCCTCATCCTTACTTTGAGAAGGCTTGTCGGTAGAGGCTTCAGCTTGTTTGTCCTGCTTGTTCAGATTGGCTGTAGGCTCTTCGCCATTAATTTTTATCGTTGTTGGCAGCGTTTTAGATGGGTTTTGCTGACTTTCACCCACTACACCTGTCATGCCTGTGAAAAATACAAGCAGAAAAAGAGGAACCATAACCGTTGATATTTTTCGTGGAAAAGTAAGGCTTCCCCACTTGTTTTTATTACAAATCAGATATTTTTGACAATAGACTCGGAACCCTTCTTTCCGGATGGGCATTTCAATGAAGCGATAGGATAGCTCTGCAATCATCAGGATTAGTAAAAGCTGCAGGAATATTCGCCAATAGGAAGGATTTCCAATTTCATGAATAGGTGTCCCTAAAACCATGACAGGATAATGCCATAGATAAATGCCGTAGGAACGAGAGCCTATCCAACTTAATGGCTTCCATGCTAATATTTTTCCTAGTATGCTGACTGGATGAGAAATACATGCAATCAAAACAGCAGCATTCAAGCAAAATAAAAACATGCCTCCTCTATAAAGAAAGGATTGATATTCATCCACATACACTATGCTTACTAAAAAAATAGTAAGTGCAATGAAACTCATCGTATTTAGTTTCTTCACATGGTTCGCTGATAATTTTTGAGAAGATAATCTTTTCATTGGCCAAACGAGTGCTAGCCAACAGCCTATTAATAATTCAAAACAACGTGTGTCCGTTCCATAATAAACACGACTAGGATCAGCGCCTGGCTGATAGAGTAACGCCATTACGAATGCTGAACAAAGGGCACCACAAAAGATGATATTTGCTAGTTTATTTTGTTTTTTAACAACAAAAAGTCCAATCATTAAGAGCAATGGCCATATCAAGTAAAATTGTTCTTCAATAGCTAATGACCATAGGTTTTTTAAAGGTGATGGAGAACCGAAACTATCAAAATAAGAGAGTTTATGAAAAATGAACCACCAATTACTTGAATAAAAAATGGAGGACAATGCATCCCCGCGCAAAGTATGGAGAAGCTCTTTATGAAAGAGCATTGCCCAAACAAATGATGTAACAATCATAACGTAGGCAGCTGGTAGTAGCCTTCTAAATCGTCCCACCCAAAATTTCTTTAAGCTGACTGTTAATTGATTGCCCTTTAAAGGTAAGATGGTAGAGGTGATTAAATAGCCCGATAATACAAAGAAGATATCTACTCCTAAAAAGCCACCTCTAGCCCAACTGAAGTTAAAATGATAAGCAATAACTGCTAATACAGCCAATGCTCGAATCCCGTCTAGTCCAGGAATATAACGATGATTTAATGACTTGCCTGACATACTATTCCTTCCTTCAATAATCTCTCAATTTCGTTTCGGTATAATGTGTTGGTTTTTTCTAGCTGTACAAAGTAGAAGTCAATCTAAAAGCGCTGTCACAATCTGTAATAACCGCACACGGCTTTGGTTAAATGATGTTAGTTACATCCAAATGCTACAAGGAGTATCGCTTTTTGAAGGTATTCCCTTCTGCATCAAGATAAAACCTGTTGTCACGTAATAGAACCTTTTGGATTGATAACCATCCCCTCTCTATTATTTTTGCTTATTCACTTATATGTTTGACGATTGAAATACGATAAAAGTTTGAGAGAAAAATGAAACGTTATCATTTTTAGTCTTCTAAAAAATCATATGTATATTTGCTATAGAGGCATTCCCAAAAATGGTATATACTCCAAAAGTAAGTTTGCTTTATTTGCATATGCCTTCATTTAACGTTTTATCATGAAATTCGCGAGCCAACTTGAAAATTATAAGACAAGAATGGAGCAATGGAAAGACAATTAATGAGAATTATTTCTGGAAATTTTATTATCATACAATATTAAAAAAGTGAGCCCACAAGAGTCCCACTTTTTAATATGATTGGTCTATTTTGTTGAATCATTGACAAACGCTTTTGATATTGCCTTACCAATTACAGCAATCGTACGATTAACCTCTTCCTCAGTATTACCAATTCCACCAATCTCAATAATCATCATTTGCTTTGCTAAATCCTGATTGTATCGCCCATCAACCCCATCACCACTTTTAGAAATAACACCTTTGGAAATTTTCGGAACAATGGCGTTTAGTGTGGATGATAAACTTTCAGCATAGGCTGTATTCCAGCGGTAATTAGCATGTTCTGCCCCAACAACAATAGCGATTTTCGCATAATTTTCCCCATTATATGAGATCGTTGTAAGATCATGTTTTAATGAGTCACGATGTAAATCAACTATTAAATCATAATTATTTGTTTCTAAATGCTTACTTAAATATGGCCTCATCACATTATAAGATTCATGATAGCCTTTACCTTCTTCTTGTAATTTCTTCATAATATCTACATCAAGAACATCCGTCTTTAAACCATTTACATTAAAATGATTCACAATCTTATCCTTCAGGCTCATAATATTGACCGTTTCATGAGAAGTCGCTACCTTACCACTCACTGCTTTCACCATAGGTTCATATGCTTCATGCGTATGGGTAAATAACACTAACACTTTAAATGGGTCCGGGTCTAGGGCTTGATCTGGTTCAGGTTCTTTCGTTTGTTCCAGTACACTTTGTTCAGCTAAATTGGTAGCAGCAAACACGACTTGCTTATCTTCTGATTGTTTGATCGGAGTCGATGCTTGCTTGTTGAACGGAAGTTGCCCAGCAATGACAGGTAATACGAAAAAGAACAATAATATACCAAATGACCATTGTAGTTTTTTTAGCAAAGTCACACCCTCCTCCCCATATCGTATGGAGGGGGGATGTTAATTAGAACGAAAATAAATTTCTTGTTTTACGCATAAATAAGCGTGTTTTAGAAGGACTACTCTTTGCGTTGTTTCTTCATTATTTTATAAATCACTTGCCCAATTCATTAGCATAGAAGCCACTAATTTTGCATAGCGATCAATCCAATAGTCTGCTTCTTTTGGTGTAACCATCAGTTGTGTGTGTGAGCCAGCGAAGGTTTCCTCAAACAGCTGCTGCCGCTCCTCCTTCGTCCATGTCGCCCATTCTCCAAATATAGGTTGTACTAATGTCATATCCAGTTCCTTGTTGATATCTGGTTGCCATGAGGATAATGAAAGCTTTGATGACGGTTTACTGCGTTCAGCCACACGAGCAGCTATCGAACGTAGCATAGTTTCTACCGCATCCGCAATTAATACAGGTGCATCTACTACAGTAGGGATCCCTATTGCTGTTACGGGAATGCCAAGCATCTCATAGGAAATCTCTTGCCGTTGATTGCCTACTCCTGAACCTGGATGTATGCCTGTATCTGTTAATTGAATCGTTTTACAGAGTCGATTACTCGCTCTTGTAGCAAGTGCATCTACTACAATGATTAATTTCGGTTGCAAACGTTCAGCAATAGCAGCCACAAACTCACCTGTTTCGTAGCCTGTTTGTCCTGTTACACCAGGAGCATACATGACAAATTTTTCATCAATGACATCTAAACTATGCAAATGGTCAATTAAATATGGACCTATTGCATCGGGTGTTATAGTGCGATTTCCTAAACCGACTATTAAAATTTTATCGTCTTCTTGCCAAGAAAGTGCGTCATGCATTTTTTTGAAATTTACAAGCAATTCTTTTTCAAGTTGTGCAAAGCCTTCTTGATCTTCTAATGTTAGTGTCGGGACAGAAAGGGTAATATACTGCCCTTCTTTTTTACCAATTTGCTTTTCCCCTTCAGCATCTACAAGAACATCTGTAATTTTTACTCTACCAGCATTCCGATCTTCAATTTGAATGCCACTTGATTGTTCAAGCTTTTCTTTTTGCTCTTTGGTCTGATGGACAACTACCTCTTCTGATTCATCGATTAAATCTGTTCGTTGCCAATTAAAATTTTGCATACAGTTCACCTCAAGCTGTAGTTTGTTCAAACTGTCAAGTAAATATTCTTTGCATTTATCTATTGCAATTTGGCCAAGCGTTTGTTAAAATGATTTTTGTTGTATTGACACAAGAAATCAATGAGAAGATATCATCTCGTACCTAATTTAGGAGGTGAAATATATGCCAAACATTAAATCTGCGATTAAACGCGTAAAAGTTAACGAAAAAGCTAACATTGCTAATTCTCAAGCTAAATCTGCAATGCGTACTACAGTGAAAAAAGCTGAAAACGCTGTTGCTGCTAACGCTGAAAACAAACAAGAACTTTTACAAGCAGCTTTCAAATCTTTAGATAAAGCAGCTTCAAAAGGACTTATCCACAAAAACGCGGCGGCTCGTAAAAAGTCTCGCCTTGCTAAAAAAGCGTAATTGTTTAAAGGATCAGATACTCTATTAGGAGTAGCTGATCTTTTTAATTTTATAGAGAACATAAAAAGCTGCCCTTATTGGACAGCTTTCTTTGCCTATAGTTGGCGCAATAAAAATAGCTCTAGATAGCGCTCTCGATTTCCACCAGACGATTTTAGCTGTAAATCAACCTCTGCTAATTGATATAATGCCCGTAGCAAATTTTCTTCTGAAGGCCGATGCCGTTGCTCAATCATAAGTTTGACGCGATACGGATGAATTTTTAAATTTTTAGCGATTTGTTGAGGGTGATAACCTTTTTTCAATAAATAAAAAACATTTGACATGGTACGAACATTGGATGCTAGCAAGCCCACTAACATAATAGGTTCTTGTTTTTGTCGCAATAAATCATGATAGATAGACAAGGCTCCGACAGAGTCATTTGCCAAATATGCGTTAAGCATTTTAAAGGCATCTTGCTCTAATGTTTTTGCCACCAAATCCTCCACTAAAGAAGTTGTAATTTCGCCACCATCACCTAAATAAAGGGTTAGCTTGTCAATTTCCATCTGTAATTGTAGCATGTTGGCTCCGACCATTGTAACAAGCAATTCAATAGCATCTTGTGTAATGCTATTACCTTGTGTTTTGACAATGCCTTGAATCCATACGGCTAAATCCTGCTCTTTTGGTGTTTCTGCTTGTACAAATAATGCATGCTCTTTCATCATTTTAGTCACTTTTTTGCGCTCATCCAATTTTTCATAAGGAGCAATAAAAACCGTTACGGAAAAATCAGAAGGATTCGACAACCATGTTTCCAATCGTTTCACATCATGATCGATTTTTTCCTTCCCTTTCTCGGTTGCTTTTAAAAATGAAGCATTTTTAGCAATAATAAGCTTACGTTCTGAGAAAAAAGGAATGGTATCTGCTTCATCCATGACTGCATCTACTGGTACTTCTTCTAAATCAAATGTCGACATCTCCAGATCTTCTTCTGGACCCAATGCCTCTTTTAAACGTTTAATGGTTTCATCTATAAAATAGCTTTCTTCACCAACAAGCAAATATACTGGTGCAAGCTCACCTTTTTTTATTGTATTCCAAACCGTTGAAATCATAATTTCCCCTCCATCTAGCAATACTATTAGTATACATGATTTCATAGTCCTTTGTGTCTTTGACCGAATTGTGTCGATTCCTTGCCAGACGGGGAAATCACCTTTTCGATATAGCTTTTATGACCATGTTGTCTTATAATAAATAACAGAATTGGAGGGATAACAATGAATCCATTTGAAGGAAAAAACATACAATGTCGACGTAACGATGCCATCGATTCTGGTGTTGGCTTCGGTGTATCATTTGGCGTTTTCACGCTTATGTTTATTATTGCAACTATAGTAGAATTTGTATCACAGTAATTGGACTTATGCAGGAGAAGGGCCTTGGTCATTGGACAAGGCCCTTTTCATTTACGCTAACGGACCAGCGATTATCACGAATACGTATTTCGATTGATCCATTCACCCCTGTTGTCCATGTCACTAAATCTCTACTGACAAAACGTTGTACTACTTCTTCATGTGGATGACCATAACGATTATGGAGACCTGCACTAAAAACCGTTAATTGGGGCTGTAGCAGCTCGACAAAAGCTTCTGTGCTTGATGTCTTACTCCCATGATGCCCTGCCTTCAGCAATGTGAGATTGGCCAATAAAGGTCCATAACGCTTGATCAGCTGTTGTTCGCCATATTGCTCCAAATCCCCTGTAAATAACGCTGTAAACGCCTTTTGCTGCATGTACAGGACAAGAGAATCATCATTTCCCTCATACAAGGCGTCATCAGGCCATAAGTAATAAAAATCTGTATCCCCTACATGCCACGATGTCCCCTTCATTTTTTCTTTAATAGGAATATGTCGCTTATTTGCTTCTCGCAATAAATCATCCATTAAAGGCTCATTCAATGAACCAGGTGTAACGTGTATTTCCTTCATGTTAATCTCTTGTAAGACTTCCTCTGCTCCTTCAATATGATCTGCGTCTGCATGCGAAGCAATAAAAATATCGATAGTTCGTATTCCCTTGCCTTTTAAAAATGGGACGACAACTTGCTTCCCTACCTCATATGGACTATCTGCTTTCTTCCACGATGCCTGCTCAAAGCGCAATACTCCACCTGTATCTATAACATAGACAGCCCGTCTAAAAGGCAATTCAATGACAATACTATCTCCTTGCCCTACATTTAAGAAGGTAATCTTTGTTTCGTTATACAACATGGGTGCCAAATGAATCCAAATAACAGGGATGACAAGGATCAAAATAGCTTTCCTGAACCTTTTTATTTCCAAATAATAGAAGCTTACTAAAACACTTATCATCGCCACGCAACTCAGCCAAATAGATGGTTTGCCTGGTGACCATAATTGCCAAGGAAGCTCTTGCATATAAAAGATTACTTCGGTCAGCCAATTACGTAGTGGTTCATAGCCAGCAAATAGGACATTAGCAAGTGGTAAAGAAAGATAAGATAGCACAAAGGCAATCATGTTAAAGGGTAATATAATAAAGGAAAACAGTGGAACAAAAACAATATTGACAAAAAACGAGGATAAAGATAATTCATAAAAATGATGGAGTAATAGTGGGTAAACGAGCAGTTGGCACACGAATGTGATAAAAAAAGAACGACCTAGCCAAGTTCTTGTCTGCTTAAAAATAATACCAGAATAAAGAAGACTAGCGGTTGCTAAATAGGATAGCTGGAAACCAATTTGGAAAATAACACCTGGCTCAAGCAAAACAAAGCCTATAAAGCTAATAGCTAATGCATCATCGATCGAAAGAACCCACTTAAAAAAGCGCAGTAACATCATCAATTCTACTACAGAAACAGCACGCCATACGGAAGGTGCTCCCCCTGCAATGACTCCATAAACCGGTAAGAGGATCAATAGCACGACAGTAGCCATTTCCTTGCGAACTCTTATTCTAAGTAATCCTTCAAAAAAGAGCCAAGACATCAGCGCGACATGTAGCCCAGAAATTGCAAATAAATGGGTAATACCAAGCTTTTGATAGGCACGCTGCAGTTCATCCTCCATCTGATCTTGCACCCCTATTAAAAGTGCTTGAGCCTCTGCTACAAGTGATTTTGGAAAAGTCCTCTCTATATGCTTTTTCATATTGTGTCTTACTTCGGCAAGAATAGTGAAGATGGAGGTTCGTTTTCCTACATAATGCCAATTCGTGATTTCAACAACGCCTGTTGCTCCTTTGCTCGTTAAATAGTTTGACATGGAAAAGGCATAAGCATGGGCAGATGGAGAGGGAGTCACGAGTTCACCTTTTGCAGAATACGTCATTCCAGTTAATGAGGTATTTTCATAAAAATTTTTCTCTTGTTCCGAGGAAAAGGTATAAACTACGTAAAGTTTTTGGCCATTTGTTGTTGTAGCAAACCCACGGAGTTTTTGCCCGTTTATTTTATAGTCACTTGACCAAGTTATAGGGAAGGTTGACGGTAAAGGGGAAGGTTCCGTCAGATGATTGATAGAAAGGAAAAAATAAGTTAGTAGACCACTAGTTAGCACAAAAATTGCAAGAAAACGTGACTCACCTTTTATGGTGAGCCACAGGACTAGTAGCAGTAAAAAAATGAGTAGCCATGCTGATTTGTATACTGCAATAGCAGCTATCAATACAGCAAGAGCTACCATAATCCATCTATGCTTTAAAGCTTGATGCCAAATAATGCACTCACCTTCTGTTCATATGGGAGCAATTTTTCAGCAGATACCCCACTCTCGCGAAGCTCGTGCAGCATTTCTGTATACAAAGCTAGTTTGTCATCTCGTAAAAAATCAATTTTACGTTCATCAAAGGGTACATGAACTACTTCCACTCCAGCTTTTGCAAATAACTCCTGTGCATATGGATTATTTTTATAATCCGTTGCGTAATACACACGTTCTATGCCAGCTTGAATGATAGATTTTGTACATGGTAAACATGGAAAATGTGTTACATACAAATCAGCACCTTTTGTCGGTGTTCCATATTTAGCACATTGCAGTAAGGCATTCATTTCAGCATGCACGGTACGGACGCAATGATTATCAACCACATAGCACCCTTTTTCGATACAATGCTCGTCCCCTGTAATGGAACCGTTATAACCACCTGCAATGATGCGTTTGTCCCGTACAACAGTTGCTCCTACAGCTAGTCTTGTACATGTGCTACGTAATGCGAGTAAATGGCTTTGTGCCATAAAAAATTGATCCCAAGTAATTCGCTCCATATGACTACCTCCAAAAATTGTCTAACTAATTAACTTTCTCTTGCTTTTCTACTACAGTGTAGCCCTTTTAGAAAAGGGGCGTCAATATACCATCCTGTAAAAGCATTACTTTACAGTAATCGCATCCTTTAGCTTTTCAAATGTTTTATCACCAATACCACTAACATTTTTTAAGTCATCTATGGTTTGAAACTGCCCATTTTCCTCTCGATACGTAAGGATACTTTGTGCTTTAGAAGGACCGATTCCTGGCAATGTTGCTAACGTTGCTACATCAGCTTTATTGATATTAATCTTTTGCTCCTTATTAGTCTCAGTAGGTAGCGTTAACAGAGAAGAGGCTCCTTCCTCTAGCTGTTCGCCTTTGAGAGGAATATAGATTACCATTTCATCCTGTACCTTTTGGGCATGATTGATAAATTGTGTGTCAGCATCCTCTGTATAGCCACCAGCAAGCTGTACAACATCTTTTATACGTTGGTCTTGCTCAAGTTCATAAACGCCTGGATACATTACAGCACCCTTTATTTCCACAAATACCTGCTGCATAACCGCTTCCTCAGCAGATTCACTCAAATTTTTTTCTTCAATAGGTTGGATTGTTTCGATGAGCTCTTCTTGGGGAGGTGAAGAGTCAGAACTCGAAAAATAGAAGTAACAAAGTCCACTGACGACTAGTATGCTGGGGAATAACATACTTTTTTTGTACTTTTGCCATAAAGATTGTAGCACAGTACCATCCTTTCCTTGCGAAAGGTCATCATATGGAGTTATATATATCTTACACTATGGATGGGTGGTTGAAAATGATAAAAAAACGTCAGAAGTTTCAATTTACCTGTTGAAGAGAGCTATCTTCTTAGTTATATCCAGTTTTATCCGACAATTTAGCCTCTTTATCCGCCTGTTCAAGTGTTCTATCCGCTACTTTAATCTTTCTATCCACTACTTTAGCTTTTCTATCCATCAAAAAAGCCACACTGCGTATTACACAGTGTAGCTCCCTTTTCTTTATTTCAGCGCACGAATAAAAATGCGTTCACTTTCCTCGTCAGGTGCCTCATCTGTAAAGTCTGCTGTAATTTCCACATGACTAAAACCGATGGCATGCAACCAAGCCATATACTGCTCGATAGTGTAAGTACGTTGCACGTGCTCCTCATCAAAGCGTTCATATAATTCACTTGCGTCATCTCGTACATAAAAGGTCATTTGATGAATAACCGAATGTTCAAAGTCGGCAGGCTCCGTATGCCATATATAACTAATGTCACCATCATCATACGTGAACGGACCATCTAAAAAAATCTCATTCATTTTAAATAACGAGTGAACATCAAAAAACAGCTGACCTCCATCACGCAACGACGTATAGATACGTTCTAATGTCGTATAAACAGAGTGCTCCTCTACCACATAATTCAAGGAATCAATTGTGATTGTGACAACATCGATTTCCTCAAAGCCATCTAGTTCGACCATAGACATACAGTATAATGGTGCATGGTAGCCTGCACCAGCAAAGCGTTCTGCGGCAATGGACAGCATCTCTTCTGATAAATCGATTCCACTGACTTGATAACCAGACTTTGCAAATAACAAGCTAAGTACACCAGTGCCACAACCAATATCCAACAGTTTTGGGTACTGGCTGCTTGGTGCATGCTGTACAACCCAATCTACATAAAGATTGTAAGGAATATCCGTTTGCAGCTCATCATAGACATGAGCAAAGCGTTCGTAACTCACTTAGGCCTCTGGCATGTCTAGTTGCGGTGCATCGCCCCAAAGACGCTCTAAATTATAATAAGCACGCTCATCCTTATGGAATACATGTGCCACAACATCGCCTAGGTCAACTAGTACCCAACGAGCTCCATCAAATCCTTCGACACGGCGAATTTCATAGCCTTGTTGTTCAGCTACATCCTGTAATTCGCGTGCAATGGCTTGCACTTGGCGATCTGAGTTACCATGAGCAATGATAAAATAATCTGCTAAAAGGGAAATTCCTTGCATATTTAAAAC
Organism: Lysinibacillus sp. LK3; assembly: GCF_001043675.1. Taxonomy (NCBI): domain Bacteria; kingdom Bacillati; phylum Bacillota; class Bacilli; order Caryophanales; family Bacillaceae; genus Lysinibacillus; species Lysinibacillus sp. LK3. Next base: position 73,072 of record NZ_LDUJ01000014.1, on the reverse strand, counting down.
GACAATATCCTCACCATGTTTGTCGTCAATTGCTTTGTACGCTGCTTGTAATAAAGTTGAAGTCATCCTTCACTATCCTCTCTGTTCATCATATCGTTATAACATTCTATAGATAAAGGATAAATCGGCTGCTTTGTGTCAATTAAAAATGCCAAAGTATGGCGTACACATGCACTCATCGCCTTATCCAAATTTTTTTGTGCTTTTTTGCGCAGACGATCAACTCCATCAAATCGACGGTTCGGTTCAATCATATCTGCGACAAAAATAATTTTTTCTAAACGGCTCATATTAGCCCGCCCAGTTGTATGGAAACGAATAGCATTCAACAGCTCTTCGTCTGTGATACCAAACTCACTTTGTGCTATATATGCACCTACTGGACCATGTAGTAATTCACTACCCCATCCAATTAGTCTTTCATCTAATTTTTCATCACGAACGATATTCTCCATCCACTCAATATCAGCATATTTAGCAATATCATGGAGGATAGCTGCTGTTTCAGCTTTTTTTACGTCCTCGCCATATTTATGAGCTAGGTTGATGGCCGTTTCCATCACTCCGACTGTATGAATATAACGTTTTTCAGGCATTCTTGGCTTAATCGCCGCTAAATACTGTTCGCGTTCCATAAAGACCTTCCTCTCGTATGAACGTCTCTACAGCTTCTGGTAGTAGAAATGTCACCGTTCCTCCTGTAGCCAGGCGTTCACGAATCAGTGTGGACGATAAATCGATTTGAGGTATTTCCACCATACGTATAGGGTACTCTGTTGCCGCGGCTGTCCCTGGACGCTTTACTCCGACAAACTGAACAAGTTTCACTAAATCATCTATACAATGCCATGTATGTAGCGAATCAATCATATCGCCACCGATGATAAAGTAAAATTTCACATTCGGCTCTCTTCTACACAATGCAGAAAGTGTCTCATAGGAATAGGATACGCCACCCTTCTCAAGCTCATACGACTCTACTGAAAAATAAGGAAATGGACGAATCGCACGTTTTACCATTTCAAGTCGTTCAACATTACTAGCATCAAAACGTGCATTCTTATGTGGTGGGATGGCATTAGGCATAAAGCGGATTTCATCAAGTTCTAGCGCATGAAATACTTCATTTGCCATTAAAAGATGACCCATATGTGGTGGGTTAAATGTACCTCCAAGTAAACCGACCCTTTTCATCGTCTCACCTTATTTCGTTACTTTTGGTAATACAATCTTTTTATGATTGCGGGACTCTTTATATAAAACAACTGTCAGACCGATTAATTGGACAAGCTCCGCATGAGCGCCTGTGGCTAATGCTTCTGCGACTTCATGTTTATCCTCTTCACAGTTATCTAAAATACGTACTTTAATCAATTCACGTACTTCTAATGCCTCGCGAATTTGCTTTGTCATTTCATCATTAACGCCACCTTTTCCCACTTGGAAAATAGGTGTTAAATGGTGTGCTTCTGCACGTAAAAAACGTTTCTGTTTACCTGTTAACATAAAAATTAGTTTCCTCCTAATTGCGCCTTCAGTTGCGCAATCATTGAATTTGTATTTGGATAGTTTCCTAACCAGTGTTCAAAAGCGATGGCTCCTTGATGGACAAACATTCCTAAGCCAGTGACAATCGTTGCTCCTTTTTCTTCAGCCGCTTGTAAAAAAGGCGTCATTAATGGATTATACACAATATCCGCAACAATTGCTTCTTTCATCAGCCGATCTAATGAAAATGGTATTGAAAAATTGCCCGTGGAAAGGCCAGCTGATGTCATTTGCACAATAATGCTGAAATCAGCTAGCGTTTCTTCCGCTTGTTGTAATGAAATGGCACGTCCCATACCCATTTCATCAATAATCATTTGTGCATTCGTCACCGTACGATTGGCGATGGTTACATGACGATAGCCTTGTTGCTGCATAGCAAAGGCAATGCCTCGAGCAGCACCTCCAGCACCAACAAGTAATACAGGCTTGTCTTTATGAGAAACCCCAACGGCTTCTTCCAGTGATCGAACAAATCCAATACCATCTGTATTATAGCCTTTCAGCTTTCCTTCTGTTGTTCGTACGACTGTATTCACTGCGCCCATTTTTTGTGCCAGCTCATCTAGCTCGTCTAGATACGGAATGATTGCTGTTTTATGAGGAATGGTCACGTTCCAGCCACTTGCCCCTAATGTCTTCAAACCAGCAACAGCAGATTCTAATTGATCAGGCGTTACATGTAAAGGAATATATGTCGCATCAATTGACATGTCCTCAAACCAAGCATTGTGCATGGCAGGTGATTTTGAATGTTCAATTGGATCACCCATAACTGCAAACCATTTCTTCATTTCCTAGTCCCTCTCTCTACTATGTCCTCCATTTAGATCAGCGAAGGACGAATTGAAACTTGTACACCTTTTGGTGCGTAAGCTGCTACTACTACATTCGCATGTTGAACGGTAATCCAGCCAAGCCCAGAAAATACTACATCTGTTTTCGCTTCTTTGATGGAAAATTCGTGACGAACCAATGGCGGTAACTGGTCAATAAAGTCCGCAGTTGGGGGTGCCAATAATTCTCCTTTATGCTCTTCATATAACGCATCTGCCTTCTCAAGCTTTGTACGATGAATTGGTAAATCATTTGCCACATGGATGATAAAGGCAGAACGATCACCCTGAATAAAATCAAATCTTGCTAATGCACCAATAAATAGAGTTTGCCCAGCATTTTGTTGATAGACTTTCGGCTTAATTTCTTTTTTCGGCATAATATATTTTAATTCACTGGCATCAATATGATGAGCCATTTGATGATGATTAATAATACCTGGCGTATCATATAATGCACTACCATCATCCAATGGAATATCAATCATGTCTAAAGTAGTACCTGGGAAATGTGAGGTTGTAATCACTTCACCCTCACCTGTTGCCTGCTTAATAATTCGGTTAATGAACGTAGATTTCCCAACATTTGTACAGCCAACAACATATACATTTTGTCCTTTACGATATTCATCGATGGCTTCCATTGCTTCTGCCATCCCTTTGCCTTTATGGGCACTGACTAATAGGACATCGACAGGCTGTAGTCCAAGAGCCTTTGCTTCACGTTTCAGCCAGTTGATAACTTTTTTTGGCTTCACAGACTTTGGTAATAAATCAGCTTTGTTGGCAATCAATAGGACAGGATTCTTCCCTACAAAACGATGAAGCCCAGGTAGCCAGCTTCCATTAAAATCAAATATATCAACAATTTTTACGATTAAGCCTTGCTGTGTGCCAAGACCATTTAAAATACGTAAAAAATCGTCATCTGTTAACGATACTGGTTGAATTTCATTGTAATTTTTCAAACGGAAGCAACGCTGGCAAATGACCACATCCTTTTCTAATGATGATGGGGGTGCATACCCAACTGCTGTTTTATCTTCTGTTTGAATTGTTGTACCACAGCCAATACAATTTGGCATTTCAATCATTCTTGTTCCTCCCAAGTTATAATTCCTTTTCGTTTCAAATCATTAAATACGCGACGTTCAATGAAACGATTCAATTTTGTTACAAGCCCATCTGATTGTGCAACAGGCTTCACGAGCACTGTGTGTAAGCCTAAGCGATTTGCGCCCATTACATCCGTAAGGAGTTGATCTCCTACCATTACTACTTCATTTGGACGTAAGCCTAGTTGAATCAGTGCATTATAAAAAGCATTACGAAGTGGCTTTTTCGCCTTGTGAATATAAGGGATACCTAACGGCTCAGCAAAATGCTTTACACGAGCTTCCTTGTTATTTGACGCAATAATAACACGAATACCTGATTCTTTCATAATGCGTAACCAAATGATTAGCTCTTCTGTTGCATCTGGACGATCCCATTCAACAAGCGTATTATCTAAATCCGTAATGATTCCTCTAATCCCTAATTCTTGTAACTTTTCCGGCGTAATTTCAAAAATATTCGTCACAAATTCGTTCGGTAATAAAAAATTATACAAAATAGCGACCCCTAATCTTAACGTATTATTCGACCATTATAGCATATTTGCAAAGGCTTCACCCATTCGAATTGGGCTTCCTTTTACAACATTATCCGTAAATTTAATTGTATCCTTTTCAAACAGCATCACAACAGTGGAACCAAATGAGAAATAACCAACTTCCTGCCCTTTCTGCCATTTCGTTGTTGTATTGGTAAGTACAATGGAATTCACAAAGGTTGCACCTACTTTGATAAATGCAACATGCTGATTATTTGCTGCTTTCAGCTCAGTCACTAAACGATAATTATGAGAAATTGGTTTTTTACCGTATGTAAGACCTAACTGATTCACAGGATAAGATTTCTGACCAAGTGTATATTGTCGTAAGACTTCTCCATCTATCGGGCTATGGATACGATGGTAATCAGCAGGACTTAAATAAAAAACAATAAAATGTCCGTCTGCATATTGTGCAGCTCGTTCTGTATTGCCGAGTAAATCTTGTAATGCATAAGGCTTACCCTTCACAAGAAATGTCATATCCCATTCAATACGTCCAAAGGATTCCACTTTTGCGTCCACTGGGCTGGCATAGACAGTTGGATTTTTTTCAATAGGTCGAGCTTCTTCAATAAGTTCTCTTGTAAAAAAATCATGTAAACATGAAAATTGTTGTTGTTTTTTTGAAACTTCTTCAAGGTTAATATCGTATAACTTCATGTAGCTTGGTATTATACGTTTACTCCACTTCGCTTTTGCTATTGTCTGCAAAAGATGGGAAGATTGCTTACCATTCGTTAGTTCTATCAAGCGTTGATATAGTTTTTCTTTCATACAGTAAAACCCCTATCCATTAATTTAGACTGTCAATTTTTTCGCATTCGAAGTATAATGGTACAATATCTTAAGTGCAAAGGAGTGATCCCCCTTGTTTTTTTATCACAAGTTGGTGGATACCACGGTTAAGAAAATGAAATCGCACGCAGCTAACTTCATAACAATTAGTAATATGTCCTTTGGAGGCGCGGCTATTATGGCCACTCTACATGAATACTATAGCTATAGTGTCTTGTTTATCTTTATAGCAGCTCTTCTTGATCGCTACGATGGTAAGGTAGCGAGAGCGCTCGGACAAGTGTCAGAATTAGGTAAACAATTAGATTCTATGAGTGATATTATATCATTTGGTGTGGCGCCTGCATTATTAATGTATGAAGTTGTTCTAGTTGATTTTGGTTTTGTCGGCATGATGATGGCCGTATTATTTATCGTCTGTGGCGCGATGCGTTTAGCTCGCTTCAATATTAGCGAAGCGAACGGTTATTTCACAGGTTTACCAATTACAGCCGCAGGTACGTTCTTAACTTTAACGTATTTCGCAGCTTATACGTTCCATCCGGCATTTTATCTTTTCCTTTTCCCCATTTTAGCTTTACTCATGATTAGTACATTTACGTTAAAAAAAGTGTAACAGCACATTTGCTGTTGCACTTTTTTCATTTCCCACGGCTTTTAAACATATACTGTCGAAAAATGGGGAAAGGATGAAATCATTCAATGAGCGGAATTTTTACATCGATGTTGCAGTTATGGCTTGAAATCCCTGCGTTGCTTGGCTATTTAAAGGGGCAAACATTCCATAAACCCTTTTCAAAAGAAGAGGAAGCTGCTTGTATTGAACGATTTTTAGGTGGCGATGAGCAGGCGCGTCTTGATCTAATAGAACGTAATATGAGGCTTGTCGCACATGTCGTTAAAAAATTCCATCCAAAACATGAGCAACTCGATGATTATATTTCTATTGGAACAATTGGACTAATGAAAGCCGTTGAGAGCTATACCCCTGATAAAAAAACTAGACTTGCCACATATGCAGCTCGTTGCATTGAAAATGAGATTTTAATGCATCTACGCACCCAAAAGAAAGTGCAAAAAGACGTTTCGCTATTTGAGCCGATTGGAACTGATAAAGATGGGAACGCACTGCAAATTCGCGATTTACTTCAGTGTGATGAAGAAAGTGCCACAGAGAAGCTAGAGCATAAAGAGCATGTAGCACAACTATACCACTATTTGCATATGCTCGATGAACGTGAGCTCGAAATTGTGACACTCCGTTATGGCTTAAATCAACAGGATGCACTTACGCAAAAGGAAATTGCAGCACGCTTAAATATTTCACGTAGCTATGTATCTCGCATTGAAAAACGGGCACTTATTAAACTCTATCAACTATATAAACGAGACCAAAAAACTATTGAATAATATATTGTAAAATGGTTATGAAAAAAATTCAATCCTTCAATGACGGAAGAATATGCCTATTTCATGGCATATAAAAAGCTCCCCTGCGACATGACTATGTCGCAAAGGAGCTTTCCCGTCATACTAGTGTGCTGATTCAGAGAGTTCTGCTGAAATCAACGTACCTATTAAAGTTGTAATAATCACTACACCTGCTGTTAAAAATAACATCATGAATGCCTCCCATTCTATTATGAAGAGATTTATTAATGTCAGTGTAGCATTAGTTTTTTGTATCAACTGTGATTTTTCTCACAGAATAAACCACACATTTTGACCATTCTGTGTAGTTTATAGTGAGGAAATTGCTTTTAATACGACTTGTGTCGAATGTTTTGCAGCAACTGGTAAAAATTCATCAAAGCTAATATTCGATTCTTTACCTGCAATATCTGATAATGCACGAATGACTACAAAAGGTGTAGCAAATTGATAACAAACTTGTGCAACTGCAGCCGCTTCCATCTCTACAGCTTTCATTTGAGGGAAATGGCGACGAACAGCCTCTACACGTTCAGGATCATTCATAAAAGCATCCCCAGAGCAAATTAAACCAACGCCATACTGGTGCTCTCCAACTGCCTTTACAGCCTCCTCAGCTACCTTCATCAATTTCTCATCTGATTTATATGCTGCTGGCATCCCAGCCATTTGTCCAATTTCATAGCCAAAGATTGTGACATCCACATCGTGGTGACGAACTTCATCAGAAATAACGACAGCGCCTACCTCAAGAGCTTCATCATATCCACCTGCAGAGCCTGTATTAATGACAACATCTGGTTTAAACTCATGTAAAAGAATTGTCGTAGACATAGCAGCATTTACTTTACCAATACCGCTTTTTAATAATACGACTTCCTTGCCTTCAAAAGTTCCTGTTGTATACTCACTACCTGCAATCGTTGTGCTGTGTGCATCGTCTAATGCTGCTCTTAGAAGCTCCACTTCCTCTTCCATTGCGCCAATTACTGCAATTTTCATGTACTGTTACTTCCCTTCTTTTATCAACTCTATTAAAAATAATCAAAAGAGTGATTTTCGTCAATAGGCGCCTTCTAATGTATTTAGTTGCTCTAGCTTCACAGGCTTCCACCCTTCATTATCAACCCATTCCATGCTTACACGATACATTTGAGATTTATCATTGGTCGAAACAGTTGCAATGGATGAATTAGGACCACCATTATTTTGCATACGCCAGATGATCATATTGCTTTGGTCAATACCTGTCACAGTAGATACTGTTGCTACTTTCTCAGCCCAGTCTACAGACGTGTCGTCATATGAAGACACATGCTGACCTGTTTGAGTTGTAGGTGTTGGTTGCCAATTTTTATTCGTGATGACCTTCTCAACAATAGGATTATCTGATGCTGATTCTTCTGCTGTGCCTTGTTCTTCCTGGGATGTCTCAGGTTCTGATTCTTCTTCTGAAGGTTTATCTTCTTCTACAGCAAGATCTTCTTTTTCTTCATCCGTCGGTTCTTTTTCTACTTCTTTTTCATCATCACCGCTCTGTTCTTCTTGAACGGGTTCCTCTTTCACTGCTTGATCTGCATCATCTTGCCATTTAAACACATAGGTTGCTGTGATAATAATGAGTACAACCACAACACCAATTAGAACATTCAATAGTTTATCTAGCTTTTTATTACGAGATGGCTGCAAATGACGACCACTTCGAGTTTGTCGTTCACTCATAATGTCTCCCCCTCTCTAGGCAATATTCTATCAAGTTCGACAGCACTTGCAAAATAATTCTACTCACTATTTTACTACATAGTTATCACGCTAAAAATGGTACAAGCAGTCAGCCAAAGGCTAACTGCTTGTACATATACATATTATTTAATTGAGACAATTTTCACTTTCATTTCGCCGCCAGGTGTTTGAACGACAACCTCTTCACCTTCAGCACGACCAAGTAGACCTTTTGCAATCGGTGATTCATTCGAAATACGGAATTCCATAGGATCTGCCTCAGCAGAACCAACAATTGTATAAGATTCTTCATCTGTTGATGGCTTACCATTGATGATTTCTACGAATGTAACCGTTTTCCCTAGTGATACTACACTGTTATCTGTCTCGTCTTCAGAAATAATCACTGCATTGCGAATCATTGATTTTAATGTTGAAATACGACCTTCTAAAAAGGCTTGTTCTTCTTTAGCAGAATCGTACTCAGCGTTTTCAGAAAGATCTCCAAAATCACGTGCTATTTTAATGCGTTCAACGATTTCTTTTCGTGTTTCAGTTTCTAATTTTACTAATTCTTCTTCTAATTTACGTTTTCCCTCAGCTGTCATAGGGTACTGTTTTTCATTTGCCAAAGTCCTTCACTCCTTGTTTCTTCAATATAAAAACATAAAACTCGACTAAATGCACGGAAGATGCATTTAATCGAATTTTATTATTTTTAAACGTTTTCAAATTACGCTTTGACCTAATAGTATGCATGCTTTTTCAAAATATGCATGTAAATATTGTCAATACCACTCTATCTTATTACAATACGTTGTCGGTTTCAAGAATAGTTTTAATTTTCGTTACCATTAAATCAATCGCCACCTCATTATCCCCACCTTCAGGAATAATGATATCAGCATAACGTTTTGTTGGTTCAATAAATAAATTATGCATCGGTCGAACCGCTGATAAATACTGCTCAATCACCGAATCCGTTGTACGTCCACGCTCTTTAATATCACGCATAATACGGCGAATAATACGTAAATCTGAATCTGTATCCACAAATAATTTAATATCCATTAAATCACGTAAATCAGCATCCTCAAGGACTAGAATACCTTCTAGTATAATAACATCTACTGGTTCAACATGTATAACTTCTTCTGCCCTTGTATGCTGGACATAATCATACACAGGTTTTTCAATTGGTTGACGCACTAGCAACTTTTTTATGTGCTCAATTAATAAATCATTATCGAAAGCTAACGGATGATCATAGTTAGTTCCTAAACGTTCTTCAAATGTTAAATGACTTTGATCCTTATAATAAAAATCTTGTTCAATTACCACAACAGAATGCTCACGGAAAACATCATAAATGGCGCGCGTCACACTCGTTTTTCCCGAGCATGAGCCACCTGCGATTCCGATGACAACAGGGCGCTTCACTGCCATTAGTTATTCTCCTTTCGCATCATGTTATGCGGCTTCAATGGTGTATCACATTTAAATTTTACAATTTGTAATGGATGACGAGCTGCATCTAGGCTATTGCCATCCTCGTCCCAAATTTCACCCATTGTTAAACTGAAATTCTCAATTTCAGGACCAAAGAATTCTACTTCGTCACCAGGTTTAAAATAATTACGCTGTTGCATTGTCACTATTTTTGTCTCTGGATCATGCTCTAAAATAAGTCCAGCAAATTCATAGGTTGTTTTACGACCATGCACACCAAACATCTGCTCCTCAAAGCCAGGTGCATCATGGAAGAATGCTTCAGCTGTATCACGGTTAGCACATTTGTCTAATTCCTCTAGCCATTCACGTTTAATTTTAAAGTTATCAGGATCTGCACAATAAGCATCAATCACTTTACGGTACACAGAAACAACTGTCGCTACATAGTGAATGGATTTCATACGACCTTCAACTTTTAATGAGTCGATACCTAGCTCAATCATATGAGGAATCGCTTCAATTAATTTTAAATCTTTTGGACTCATCGCAAATGGTGCATGGCTCTCATCGAAAAGTGCTTTTTCTTCCCCATCTTCTAATTCATATAGATCATAGTCCCAACGGCATGATTGGCAGCATCCCCCTCGGTTTGAGTCACGAGCCGTCATATGATTAGAAAGAACGCAACGACCAGAGTAGGCAATACACATTGCTCCATGAACAAAGGCCTCAATTTCAATGTCGACCTTTTCCTTCATCAGCTTCATTTCTTCTCCGCCCACTTCACGTGCTAATACAACACGATGTAAACCTTCTTCTTTCCAGTACTGCACGGCCTTCCAGTTGGACAATGATTGCTGAGTAGAAAGGTGAATTTCAAGCTTAGGTGCTGCTGTACGACATGTTTCAATAATGAGCGGGTCTGCTACAATAATACCAGTTACGCCCACTGATTCAATATCCTTTAAATAACGCTCTAAGCCATCCATATTTTCATTGTGGGCAAAAATATTTGTTGTTACATATATTTTCGCACCATATTGATTGGCAAATTCTACACCTTCACGCATCTCTTCAATTGAAAAGTTATCCGCATTCGATCGTAGACCAAACTCTCGCCCACCGATAAATACAGCATCTGCTCCGTAATGGACAGCTATTTTTAATTTCTCTAAGCTACCAGCTGGTGCAAGTAGCTCTGGTTTTTTAGTAATGACACGTTTACCGTTGACAATCTCACGGATTTTGTCATTTTGCTCTAACGCTAATGCCATGTTATTGTCCCCTCCTAGTAAACTGTTTCCTTGAAGATAAAGCCTGTATCTAATGGTCTAATAGCTGGTTGAATATCTTCAATTTTTGCTAATAAATCGTCTTTTATTTCTTCATATGCCTCTTCTGATTCGTCAAAATACGTATCGATCGCTTTTCGATAAGCTTCTGTTACCGCGACTACATAATCTGGCGTTTGAAGTACACCTTCAATTTTCAGAGCATCGATGCCACCTTCAAATAATTCGCCTAGTTCATCAATAATACACATATCATTTGGACTGAAAATATGTGTACCATTTACATCTTCATATATTGGATATTTATTATTTCGTTCATCATCATGTAGGAACATATTACGATTTTCCTGGCGATTTTCAATAGCCATTACTTTATCTTGATATAAGAAATAATGGCCGAGTAATGGGCGTTTTGATTGGAACATACATGTCATGCCATGTACTTGTACTTCAATTTCCATTTCGGTATTTTCTTTAATTTCTAATACTTCATCAAGAGAAAGCTCACGCGCTAACACGGCACGCGTTGCACCACGTTTCCCCCAGTAATTAGCCGTAAACCAGTTTGTAGCTGTCGTTTCTGGATTCCAATGTAACGGAATCGTAACACCTTGCTCTCTGCGAATAATGAGAACCGCTGGATCACCGTAGATTAAACGGTCCACACCGATCCGTTGCATTTCTTTTAAATAATCAGCAAGTGCCTCTAGCTTCTCATTATGGAAAAGTGCATTGACTGCAACATATACCTTTTTACCCGCTTCGTGAATAAGCTTTGTCGCTTCTTCTACTTCTTCAACGGAGAACTCTCCTGCTAGACGTAGACCAAATTGTTGTTCACCAATAACAAAAGCATCTGCTCCAGCGGCTAAAAGTGCTTTTATATGTTCTAATGATTGTGGTGTCACAAGCAATTCTGGTTTTTTCATAGTAGTCACCTCTTCAAACATAGTAATAAACCATCACCGACTGGTAAAAAAGCACTTGTATAATCTGGGTGCTGCATAATCCAATCCGTGAAGTTTTTTAAATTGCGAATCATTGTTCGCTTACGACGTGGAACATCCTTCAACTCTAAATCAGACAAACCATGCATGTACATATTATCGATATACAATACCCCACCTGATTTTACTAAAGGTGCATATTTTTCAAAAAAGCGTTGGTATTGTCCCTTTGCAGCATCAATAAAGACCGCATCGAATGTTGTGTTAATGGACTCGTCATCCACTTCTAAAGCGTCACCCTCAATGACCGTAATTCGATCTGATACAGTCGACCGTTTAATATAGGCTTTTGCCCTTGCTACACGATCTTGATCACGTTCAATTGTAACAATTTGGACATAAGGCAATGCCTCTGCCATACGAATAGCAGAGTAACCAATTGCTGTACCTATCTCTAAAATTTTTGACGGATTTTGAATACGCAAAAGTTGATTTAATGCATCAATACCTGCTAGCTGCATGATCGGTACGTGATGCTCCTCCGCAAATGCTTCCATTTCTAAAAGCAATTCATTACGTGGCTGTATAAATGATTGTATATATGCATCTGATAATTCCATTGTTTCCACCCTCATTTAAAAGGCAACGAGCGTTTGCCGTTGTCTGTACTTCATCATTTATCAACAAAAAGAAAAAGACCAAACGTGATGTCTTGGTACTTTGCCATACAAAAATGAGCAATTGCTTCGATATGCTCAAACAATTGCCACCACGCATATTTGTCCCGCATAAATGAACGGATTGATCAAAAATCACACTTTATAATAGCATGAAAATAGAAGGAAAGCTATTTTTCTTTCCTTCTATCCATCTGTTTGCTATATGATTTTTGTTCTTCCTATACGTTTACTCTTCTTTTCGTAAATATTTTTCTACCTTCTGCAAATGCTCATCATAGGTTTTTGAGAAGTGGTTGACACCCTCTTTATCTGCTAGGAAGTAGAAATAATCTGTTTGACTTGGATTTAATGATGCCTCAATCGAAGTTTTACCTGCACCTGCTATTGGACCAGGTGGTAGACCTTTATTTTTGTAAGTGTTATAGGCATTATCCACTTCTAAATCTTCATATAGAACACGATCCTTGTGATCACCCAGTGCATAGAGCACGGTTGGGTCTGTTTGGAGTGGCATCCCTTCATTGATTCGATTATAGAAGACACTTGCAATAGTCTCTCGATCCGTTTGAGCAGTCGCTTCTTCTTCCAATAATGACGCAAATGTTAACAGCTGATGTACGGACATTTGTTTTTCAGCTAATACATCACTGTAGTTCTTCACTACATTGTTCATGGCTGCTATCATCTCTTCTACAATCGCTTGTAAAGATGGTTTTTCTTCATAATAAGAATACGTAGCTGGATATAAATAGCCCTCTAAGTCATAGCGAATATTGTCAGCTAAAACAGCCTCTGTAACTAGCTCAGGATAATTAGCCATCATTTGCTGAACAAATGTGTCACTCGTCACAAGATCCATAAATTCTTTTTGTGTGTACGGTGTTTTCTTTTCAATCACTTTCCCAATTTGTTCAAGTGTTAAGCCTTCTGGGACTGTCATCGTAAAGACAGGCTTACGATATACCTTCCCTGTTTTCAAGCTTTCAATGAGTTCATCAAATGTCATTGCCTGTGTTAAATCATAATTTCCCGCTTGAAATTGTGATTCATTTTTAAATTTTGCATAGTATTTAAAAACACGTGCATCTTTTATGACACCTTTTTTCTCTAGTAGTGTTGAAATGGAGGACAAACTAGAGCCAATTGGTACTTCTACTGCAATTGTTTTCGTTGCATTAGGGTCTAATGGTTTTAAAGCACCTTTTACATAATTGTACCCAAATAAACCAACAACTCCAATTATTAGTACGAAAACAATGGCAATAATTGCGACGATTTTTCTCACCATTTTTACCTCAGATTTTCTTTCTTGCATTTTTGAAAACATTTCTTGTTTTTTTGAACCGTTATCCACGGGTTTCCCCCCTATCACTATTCAATATCATACTAGAAATCAACTTTCACGACAAACAGAAATCGACAATTCAGGAGAAATTACATATGTAAAAAATCTGCCAACAACTTTCGTTAGCAGATTTTTGAGCATTCTAGAAATAGTTTATCCTATAAAGTGTTTAATACTTCTTCTACAAATTCCCATTCTTCATCTGACTCAATCGGGTATAACTCTTCAATCTGGCCTTCATTTCCAGCTATATATTGGGCTGCAAAAATATCACGCTCATCAATCGGTTCATCTGTTGCTGGCACATATAATACATACGATTTACCGAATTGCTCAGATGAAAATGTATGAATGACTTCGCACACTTGATCTTTTCCTTCTTCGTCTGTCACAGTAATTAGCTGTGGTTCTTCTTCAAATTCATCAAGTAATGTTAACACCACTTCATTAATCATTTCCCATTCGGCATCTGTTTCAACAGGCTGTAAATTTGTCATCTCACCTGTATTGTCATCATAATCAAAAGTCATCGCGGAAAGGTCTCCTGGAATTTCTTGACCGGTTTCATCTAGAAGGGAAAATAACACATAGGACTTGTCCTCCGCATCAAAGGTAAAGACCACACGACACTGCTGTTCCTTACCATCTTTCCCAATGATCATAAATTCTTGCGTTTCTTCATTCATTCTGTTTCCTCCTTTATGACAATTTGATGTCATTTATTAAATCGTTTTTTTGAGGTTAGACACTTTAGAATAGCTTCTCGTATTTTGAGCAAGTTTTCCCTGCATTTCTTCTCTACCTTTGAGCAGGTTCTCGATGTTTGGAGTGGGGCTTGGAGCGGTTACACTCTATTTCTAAGCGAATCCACAAACTTTATGAACGTTTCCCAACAATTGTGGATCAAATTCACACATCTACAATGCATTCATTCTTCAATTTAACAATCCTTCTACATTAGAAAAGCTTCAATAAAAAAGGAACAAGGACTGCAAGCTGCGATCCTTGTTCCAAGCTTTGAGTTAGAAGATTAGTCTTCGTTTTCATCCTCTAAAGCGTTTAAAACGTCCTCTACCATATCCCACTCTGCTTCAGTTTCGATTGGTGTTAATTCACCATCTTCACCATTTTCAGATGGTACAAATGAAGATACAAAGATTTCAACTGAGCCATCTTCATCTTCCTCTGCGCCTACCATTGAGTAAAACACATATGATTTGCCAAACTCTGGAGATTCATGAACGTGAATCACTTCACAAAGCTGCTCGTTTCCGTTTTCGTCAATCACTGTAATGTGTTGAACATGTAGTTCTTCTTCATGGTTATGCTCGTGTGCCATGCATAGTCACCTCATCAATTAATTTTTGCTATCTAAGTAGCCTTGTAAAATCATCACAGCTGCCATTTTATCAATGACCTGCTTGCGCTTTTTGCGACTCACGTCCGCTTCGATCAGCATACGTTCAGCAGCCATCGTCGTTAAACGTTCATCCCATAATTTGACCGGTAGTGAGAAATGCTCTTCTAATAGCTTTTTATAGTTCTCAGAAGCCTCTCCACGCGGTCCAACCGTATTATTCATGTTTTTTGGAAAACCTACAACAAATTCTGTTATAGTATATTCCTTTACTAGCTCAGCGATACGGTCAATACCGAACTCACCATTAGCTTCATCAATTTTTACGGTTTCAATACCTTGGGCGGTCCAACCAAGTGCATCACTTACAGCAACACCCACAGTTTTTGACCCAACGTCTAATCCCATAATTCTCATTTCTAGTCCTCGTTATTCTTTTTGATATAAAATTTAACAAGCTCCTCTAGAATTTCGTCACGCTCAAGCTTGCGAATTAAATTACGAGCATCCTGATGGCGAGGAATATACGCCGGATCACCAGAAAGTAAGTAACCAACAATCTGATTGATAGGGTTATATCCCTTTTCCTCTAATGAAGAATGAACTTTCAACATTACCTGCTTGACTTCCTGTTCCATTGATTCTTCTGGAAAATTAAATTTCATCGTTTGATCAAATGAACTCATGACCAGCACCTCGCTTTCAGAAATAAGGAGATGTGCAAACAAGCTCATCTCCAATTTCTCTTTATTATAACATGTTTTGGTGAATTAATTAAATGGATTTAACATAATCATACACAGAAAGTAGTGCTTCATCAAGTTTTGATGCATCTTTTGCACCTGCCATCGCCATATCTGGACGACCGCCACCTTTACCACCACATGCTTCCGCAACCATTTTCACAATATTCCCTGCATGGTAATTGCCACCAACTAATTCTTTTGAAACACCAGCACATAACATAACTTTTTCACCATCAACTGCTCCAAGAACAATGACTGCTTTTGGCATTTTTGCTTTCAGGTCATCCATCATTTGACGGAGTTGATTGTTATCCTTCGCTTCCACTTTTGTAGATAGCACTGTCACATCTCCAATTGTTTGAGCGGCATCAACAACTGCCCCTGCCTGTGCATTGGCGATTTTTTGAGATAATGCTTCGTTTTCACGTTGTAATTCTTTATAGTCTGCTTGTAATGCCTGTACTTTTGTGACAATATCTTTAGCATTTGCTTTTAATAATGCTGCTGCATCATTTAATAATGCTTCTTCTTCTTTTACTGCTTCATAAGCAACTTTTCCTGTAACAGCTTCAATACGACGAGTACCTGCACCGATACCACCCTCTGAAACAATTTTAAAGAAGCCAATTTCAGAAGAGCGTTTAACATGGATACCACCACATAGCTCAATCGAATAATCTCCGATGGATACTACACGTACAACATCTCCATATTTTTCACCGAATAATGCCATAGCACCCATTGCTTTTGCTTCATTAATACCTTTTTCTTCAATAACGACCTCTATATCATCCCACACTTTTTCATTTACAATACGTTCAATTTGCTGTAATTCTTCTTTTGTAACTTGACCAAAGTGAGAGAAATCAAAACGTAAACGATCAGGTCCTACATATGATCCAGCTTGGTTCACATGATCACCTAGCACATCTTTTAATGCACGTTGCATAATATGTGTTGCCGTATGGTTTTTAATGATTAAATTACGGTCATCACGATTGACCACTGCTTGCACTGCATCTTCCACATGCATTTCCCCAGATTCAACTACTACTGTATGAAGCGGTTGACCATTCGGTGCTTTTTGAACATCTTTTACAACAGCCGTAAAGCTATCATTTGAAATAGTACCACTATCAGCAATTTGACCACCCATTTCAGCGTAGAATGGTGTCTTCGCTAAAATAACCAATGCTTCCTGACCTTCCGAAGCGACTTTCGCAACTTGACCATTGACGATCATTGCAGCGATTTCAGTATTAACATTTAACGTATCATAGCCAACAAACTCACTTGCAACCGTTAAGTTTGCTAATACTTCATTCTGTACTTGCATCGAATCAACATCTTGTCGTGCAGCACGCGCGCGTTCACGTTGCTCTTCCATCGCTGCCTCAAAACCTTCATGATCTACTTTCATGCCTACTTCCTCTGCATATTCTTCCGTTAGCTCGATTGGGAAACCATAAGTATCATATAAACGGAAAGCATCTGCTCCTGGGATGTAATCATGACCAGCTGCTTTTTGAGATTCCACTACTTCATTAAAGATAGCTAAACCACCATCTAATGTTTCATGGAAACGAATTTCTTCATTTTTAATGACACGTTGAATAAATTCGCATTTCTCTGTAACTTCTGGATAGAAGTCTTCCATAATTTTACCCACAGTTGGTACAAGTTCAAACATAAATGGTTTTTCAATACCAATTTGTTTAGCATAGCGAACGGCACGACGTAGTAAGCGACGTAATACATAGCCACGGCCTTCATTTGATGGCAGGGCACCATCGCCTATAGCAAATGCTACTGTACGGATATGGTCTGCAATCACTTTAAATGGTGTATTAATATCTTCATCTGAGCCAAAGATTTCATTTAAGTCTACTTCGCCAGGTCGTTTATATTTACGATTGGCAAACTCCTCAATTTTTTCAATAATTGGCATAAATAAATCAGTATCAAAGTTTGTTGGTACATTTTGCACGACGGACACAATACGCTCTAAGCCCATACCTGTATCAATATTTTGCTTTGGTAGTGGCGTGTAAGTGCCATCAGGATTATGGTTAAATTGAGAGAACACAAGGTTCCAAATTTCTAGGTAACGCTCATTTTCTCCTCCTGGATACATTTCAGGGTCATTTTCATCTGAGCCGTATTCTACGCCGCGATCATAAAAAATCTCTGAGTTCGGACCAGATGGGCCTTCTCCTATATCCCAGAAGTTCCCTTCTAAACGGATTAAACGTTCTTCTGGAATACCGATTTCCTGATGCCAAACATCATATGCTTCCTGGTCTTCAGGGTGAATCGTGATGGATAATAACGCTGGATCAAAGCCCATCCATTTTTTATCTGTTAAAAACTCCCAAGCGTAATGAATTGCTTCTTTTTTAAAGTAGTCACCAATAGAGAAGTTTCCTAACATTTCAAAGAATGTATGATGTCGAGCTGTTTTCCCAACGTTTTCAATATCGTTGGTACGAATCGATTTTTGAGCATTTGTAATACGTGGATTATCAGGGATAATACGGCCATCAAAATATGGTTTTAAAGTTGCCACACCTGAGTTGATCCAAAGAAGTGATGGATCATTTATTGGCACAAGTGGAGCTGATGGCTCATGATGATGCCCCTTTTCTTTAAAAAATTCCAAATACATACGGCGAATATCTACTGCTTTCATTGGATAAATTCCTCCTATTTTATATTGTAAAATCACGATACGAATCCTGCGATTTACCGAAGAAAATAAAAAAAGCCCTCATCCCCAAAAAGGGACGAGGACTTGTCATTAGTCTCGCGGTACCACCCTAGTTGTAAGTAAAAACCTTACTTACCTCTTTAGCACTTGTAACGTCAGTGAACGGCAGGGATTAGCTGCACTCTGGAGTAGCTTTCGGCATTTGCTGTTGTGAGGATTTTTTCAGCCTAGAAATCCCTTTCTTGTGCACACACAAATACGTACTTTTTCCATCATCGTTTTTACTTTTTCTATCGAAAATTATAAAAAAAATCTATTGCGCTGTCAATTAGTACTAGTATGACTAACACTAACTAAGCAATCATTTTTTTGAAATATATCCACATACCCCATGTAAAAATAACTAAGAAGGCGCTAATTGCAATAGTTGTATAAGGGGTATCTTGATAAGGTAAAGGTACATTCATTCCAAAAAAACTAGTAATTACTGATAGTGGTAACATAATTGTCGAAATGACCGTTAATAAATTCAGCTTTTCAATGGATTTCCCACTGATAATTGAAAAATACGTATCAAGCGTGCTGTTCACTAAATCTCGATATGTCTCTGTGGAGTCGACAATACGTTCTAGATGGTCATTCAAATCTTTATAGAATGGAATATTTTCTTCTTGAATGTCAAATTTCCACTGGCCATTGATTGTAGAAAAAATTCTTCTTTGTGGCATAATGGCCTGACGAATTAAAATAATTGTCCGCTTCAATGCAAGAAATTCCTCTGTCACCTCTTTTGGTTGATAATCATAAATTTCTTCTTCTAGTTCATCTATACGTGCGCGAATTCGTTCTAATACTGGGAAGTATTCGTCTGTAATACCGTCAATAATTGTATGCAATAAAAAATCTGTACCCTTTTCTAAAAATCTTGGGCTATTGACACAAACATTTTCCATTTTTCCTAGCCATTGCAACTTTTGTTTATGCACAGTCACAATATAGTTTGGTCCCATAAAAATATTTAACTCAACGGTTGTAATTTCATTGTTACTTTTCTCATTATAAATTGGTGCATGGAGCACAAAAAATTTATAATCACCATAACTATCCATTTTTGGACGTGAGCCTTCATGTAAGCAATCTTCAACTGCTAGTGGATGAAAGCCAAATACATCAGCTATATTATTCAATTCATTATAACTATAGGCATATAAATCTACCCATAATAAATCTTCGTTATGAATAGGGAGTTGTAAATCAATCATATTGAAATCATGTTGGACTGTCTTCCTGCTGCTATTATAATAGTGGATTTTAATCATTGCATTTCACCTCGTGTTTGTTATTGAGGGAAACAAAAGGTCATCCTTAATCACCCTTTGTCTGCATCGGTGATTAGAAATCGATGACTTTTTATGTGTTTCCGTTTGCCTAAATGATACTTATTCGGTTCAGGACTACTATCCATTTCTCATCACCTTCCTTCCATAACAAAAACACGCCTTCTACGAATGAAGGCGTGTTGAATACACATATCAAAAAATAGCAATAAAATACATTGCATGCTTGTTACCTTCAAACGTTGAGTTTTAGCACTATGCGGCATAGGAATATGTCCAGCTACGTTAAAAAACACCTTATTTCGATGATTTCTGTTGACCCATTGGCGTCTCTCGACATTTTTGGGTAGTAGCGTATCTCCAGCATAGGAGCCTCACCTAACGAAGGGAGTCTTATTTTTTTATTCCTGTAAATGATAACGGATAGTTTCACAACTGTCAAACTTTCTATCAATCATTTTTCAAAAAGTCTTCCACTCTTTGCACTAAATGCTCTCGTTGATAAGATTGATAGAGCAGGCTAGATAAACGTACAGGATCACCAAAGAAAAAGCGTTCATACAATGTCTGTCTTGTGCCAAAACTACTCATCGTTAAATCCCAAGCTAAACGGAATTTCTTTACTCGCTCTTCCCCTTTGTCTTGAAATGATTGCAGATAATGATCAAGATCCCCATCATCCGTTGCAAAAGCTTTTGCACTCGGTATCGACATTAATCCACTTGCTCCCAGTTGCTGTATGATATCTGTAAAGGTAGGATATACTTTCGGGAAGATATGAATAGCGACCTGTAATGTGGATTGGTCTGGTCTGATAAAGCCAAAGGAATCCCTTTGTGCCTCAATTTCTGATTTTAATTGCAATGCTTTCATCGTTTCTAATGCTACGATGACATCTACCACTTTTTGATGGACATGTTGGTAATCCCCAATATTTATGGAATCCACAATCATTTGTACAACCCCTAGGATGAATTCCGTCTTAGCAATTTGACGTGACAGCACATGATGCAAAGTATACGCTTGGAAGCCACTAACATTCATAAATTGATTGGCCACTTCAACATTTTCGTAATAAAATACCCGTTCCCACGGGACAACTACTTCATCAAACACAACGATTGCATCCATTTCTTCAAAACGTGCACTTAACGGATAATCAAAGGTAGAATCTCCGCCTACAAATGATTGCCGACATAAAAACTTTAAGCCTTTCGTGTTACTTGGAATAGAAAACCCGAAACCTTTTCCTTCATCATAGCCATTTGTTGATAAAACAAGAAGCTCATCTGTTATGCCACCCTGTGTCGCTAGTAATCTTGCCCCTTTAATGACTAAGCCCTCACTTGTTTTCCCAATGATTTTAGCTGCAATGGTTACTTCTTCATCCTCATAGTAAAAGCGCTTGCGATTTACCTGTGGTTCGATAAAGGTATGTGTTATCGTAATATCATTCTCGCGAGCATACTCATAGAACTTTAGCAAATGCTCTGGGAAACAATTTGACTTCTCTTTTAAAAAATCTGACGCTGATGCAAGGGCCATTAATGTTGTATTCATATAATCAGGGCTTCTCCCCATAAAGCCTTGAGAAGATAATGCCCATTCCCTTGCCGCTTTGCGCCTCTTCACAAGATCTTCTGGCGTCAATACTTGAAGAAATGACATGCCAACTTTCTGTTTACTAGTTGGCGATTCATAGGTCATTTTTTCAAGAAGTGCCTCTTGATGTTGTAAATCAAAAAGTTTCGCTTGACTCTGGATAATTCCTTTAAAGGCAGGATGTTCTGACACCTTTCCTGTCACGACTTTCCCATCTATCGAAATATACGTTTTTAAAGCATCAATTCGTTCAATATACTGTTGCCCTGTCATTATTGGCATGCTGTCACCCCTATACATTCCCTATGTTTTTGTACTCATCTAGTATATGAAATGTCCAAATATTAGGTGACGATACATCAATTAGAAAAACCCGATTAGACAGTCTAATCGGGAATATATATTTTAGTCATCCAAAAAATCATATGGAGAGACATCATTCATACCAATCATTGGATGAATATAAGGGGCTGTTTCTACTGTTAGCTTTTGTTCAACGGAAACAGGCTCCTGCATCCCTTCATTATCTACTGGCACTGCCTCGACTTCCACAAGTTCTTCCTCAATTTCCATTGGGTTAAGTCTTGCACGTAAAGAGGTGAAACGCTGAAGGTCATCTGTACGTTGTAAACCATCCGCAAGCACTTCTGGTTCACCACATAAAATCAAAAAGTTTTTAGCACGTGTAATACCTGTGTATAAAAGATTACGCCGTAACATTTTGGAATACCCTCTAACCACTGGCATAATGACCGTTTGAAACTCAGAGCCCTGTGATTTATGGATGGAGCAACAATAAGCTAGTGTCAATTGATTGAGGTCGCTTCGTTGATAGGTCACTTCAATGCCATCAAAGGATACGATCAGTAAATCTTGTTTTTCGATCGTCTCTTTCGCCTTAATAATACTAATGACCTCACCCATATCTCCATTAAAGACATTGCTTTCAGGTTGATTGACAAGCTGAAGAACTTTATCCTTTATTCGATAGGTGACATCCCCAAAGACTAGCTCTTTTCGTGTGCCAGTATCATTTGGGTTAATAAGCTCTTGAATCATTTTATTTAAATTATCTATACCAGCTGGTCCTTTATACATGGGCGCCAACACTTGAATATTACGGATTTCCTGGCCCTTTGCGACAGCACTTTTGACAACTTGAGTAACAACGTTGGCAACTTGGTCTGCTGAAGCCTTAATAAACGAACGATCAGAGGTTTTAGCTGTTAACTCTTGTGGAATCGTTCCTTTTTTTATTTGATGCGCAAGTTCAATAATCGTTGAGCCTTCTGCTTGTCGGTAAACATCTGTTAGCTCGACAGTTGGTAGCTGCTTGGATGCTAATAAATCCTTTAACACCTGTCCTGGACCTACTGGTGGAAGCTGATCCTGATCTCCAACAAAGACAACTTGAACATCTTCATGTAAAGCTTTTAATAATTGATGGGCAAGCCATGTATCAACCATTGACATTTCATCCACGATAATCAGCTTACCTGTTACTTCCCGCTCTGTTTCTTCCTCTTTTTCTTGCCCTGTAAAACCGAGCAGTCGATGGATGGTCATCGCAGGAAGCTCTGTTGATTCGGCTAATCGTTTAGCAGCACGTCCAGTCGGCGCACAAAGAATAATCGGAAAAGGCTCCTCTTTTTGAGCATACTCTTTTGGATTTAAGGATAGCCCATGAAGCTTTGCATAAACTTCTACGACTCCCCGTACAACAGTGGTTTTCCCCGTACCAGGACCACCCGTTAAAATCATAACAGCTGAATTTAAAGCCTGTTCGATGGCATTCGCTTGTGTTTCTGCATAGGTAACATTGAGTAGCTCCTCTGTTTCTCCAATGGCTTTTCGAATTTCATCTTTACTAAAATGTTCAGCCTTATTATTCCGCTCGATAAGCGATAAGATTTTCGATGCAATCCCTACCTCTGAAAAATAGAGTGATGGCAAATATAACCTTGTCTCTTCACCACAAATTTTGCCTTCTTCACGGAGTCTGATACAGGCTTGAGAAATATCCTCGAATGGTATCTCCTGTCGTTGGCTTTGTTCAAGCATTTCCTTAACGAGCGGTAAAACCTGTTCTGCATCTAGATAAACATGTCCATCCGATAAAGCTGCTGTATTTAAAATATGTAAAATCGCTGCTTTGACACGATCAGGATGTTTACCAGTTATACCTAATTTCGCACCTAGCTCGTCGGCTCGAAAGAAACCCACTCCTTCCACATCTTCAATCAAGCGGTATGGATTTTCTGTCAGTAATTCAATGGCTTCTGTTCGATAGGTTTGATAAATCTTCATCCCAAGCTGTGGACCAAATCCCCACTCATTCAATTGAATCATGACCCGCTCTAAGCCTAAGTTTTGCTCAATGGTGCGGTGAATGACTTCTTTTTTTTCAGCGGATAGACGCGGAACAGCATCGAGGGCACTAGGATCTTCTAAAATAACACGGAGTGCATTAGCACCTAGTTTTTCAACAATCGTTTCAGCTGTTTTTTTCCCGATCCCTACGAAGAGGTCACTAGATAAATAATGAATAATTCCTTGCTCAGTTGCAGGTACCTCTTTTGTAAATGTCTCAATTTGAAATTGAGCACCGTATTTAGGATGCTGTTTTAAAATACCAGTAAATCGATATTGTTCATCCATTTGTAGTGGGGGAAAATAACCAACAACAATAATCTCTTTATCTTCATATTGCAAATTCGTCTCTTGAATTTTCACACGTACAATCGAATACATATTTTGCGCATTATGAAAGATAGAGACGATCGGACGTCCGAGTATAAAAAATTTATTGAGTTCAAATAAATCTAAATGATCTGTCATGTTCGGTCCGTCCTTTCTTATAGTTTTCAATCTTTTTATTTTACCATAGCCACATGAAAATATCGCAGACAAAAATATATCCACTTTGTTATTTTTACATTATTTTGACAAATGACAATTCTCTGCCTTTATCCTCCGTTCCATGCTATGATTAATATGAATTAGTTGCACGGAAGGATTGTGAAATTATTGGAATTTAGACCTTGCATCGATTTACACGATGGCAAAGTAAAGCAAATTGTAGGTAGCACTTTGGGATATACAAATCAAGCAGTTGTAGAAAACTTTATTTCTCAACATGACGCTAGCCACTATGCACAAATGTTTGCCCAAGATCGTTTAACAGGTGGACACGTTATTATGCTAGGCTCTGGTAATGAAGAAGCTGCCCTATCCGCTTTAACAGCCTATCCTCAAGGCTTGCAAATAGGTGGCGGCATTACGGCTGACAATGCTCAAAAGTATATTGACGCAGGCGCTTCGCATGTCATTGTCACATCCTATATTTTTCATGATGGTCAGCTCGATTTAGCGCGTTTAAAGCGCTTAAATCAATTAATTGGTAAAGAACACCTTGTTATCGATCTCAGTTGTAAGATGCGTGACGGAAAGTGGTTTGTCATGACAGATAAATGGACTACATTTAGTCATTTCGAAGTCAATGCTGCGTCGATTGCCTATATTGAAGACTTTTGTGATGAGCTGTTAATACATGCTGTCGATGTTGAAGGAAAAAAGGGTGGTATGCAGGAAAGCTTGGTACAGGATTTAGCTGCCTGGACATCTATTCCAACTACCTATGCAGGTGGCGTTCGTTCAATCGAAGACTTAGAAAAATTTAATCAATTAGCCCACGGAAAACTTCATGTAACCATTGGAAGTGCGCTCTCAATTTTTGGTGGCGATTTACCTTATACAGATGTAGTAGAATATTGTAAAAAAGGCGGGATCTTGTGAAGCTCATTTATAAAGATTATGTTTTTCCATTTCAAGAAACTAATTTAGAGAGAATCATAGATGGTAAGTATTTTAAAGTGAATAAAAAAGATCATTCTCTTGCGATTCATGTACAACTTGACAACGAACAAATGTTATTGGAATTTTCAAAATCACTAAAGGCAACATGTGGGTTCTTACGCGATCAAGAAACAGAGCCTTATATTGGAACCTATATTGATTTACAAATTTTCGTTGATGAGTTTAATAAGCGCTATAACTTAAATGCTGAAATTATTAGTTAAAACAAGGGGACAAATGGTTCCCTTTGTTTAACCTCAAACCCTCTTCTGCATTTCTTCCTTGCCCCTATTTCTGAAACCTTTTCATTGTCATGTGAGTTATATATTGTATAGCATAAACCACAGGGGCTTACATGACTAAACTACATATTTTTTTCCTACCTTATTTTTATGCTTTCCGCTCTTCTTATAGAGATGATCACCGTGATCCCCTATGGTGTAGGCTTTCATAGTGGATACAGAACATGGTGGATAACTTTTGGTCCGTTTAATTTTTATATAGCTCGTATTAGTTTGCCTATATTAATTGTTTATTTATGGAAGCTTTCAATCAATAAAAATTTATCATTGACGATAGGATTGAAGTTCATCATAGAAGGTATATTATTAATGAATCAGATGCAGGGCAAATCATTACGTTTGCTTGTGCATCAAACATTCTTTTATGGAGAGCTATAGAAAATTCCATTTGGAAGTACATTTCACTACTCTTATTCGCTTTTTTTGTCATCGCATCATGGATGTTTCTTGATCATTTAGCCTCAGTTCCATATGTGGAGCAAATTATTTTTTAATGACTGATATGGGCAGTATTATGCTTTTTTTAGGTGTTGTAGCAGCTTTAGGTCTATATTTTCTAATGACAATCCTTGTCACGTTCGTTGGTCATTTTCCTATGCCTAGGGCTATGAATTTCACCAATGATCGGCTATCTCGTTGCCATCACAGCTATACGAAAAATAAAAATCGAACAAACCGTAAAAGAAAGGATTTACAAACGATGAAAACTGAACTAGAAGTAAACACTTTAAAATCTTTTCAAACTGAATTAACACGCTTCTTTTTAGCTTACAAATTTGCTCTACAGGAAGTGGAAACGAAAATTAATATATTACAAGAAGAATTTAAGTTAATTCATGAATATAATCCAATTGAGCATGTTTCTACACGTGTAAAATCACCTAAAAGTATTTTAACGAAGATGATGAAAAAAGAGCTTCCGCCATCAATAGAGGCTGTGCGTGAAAATATCCGCGATATAGCTGGTGCTCGCATCACCTGTTCCTTTGTGGAGGATATTTACAAGGTAAGTGCCATGTTACAAGCACAGCATGACATGGAAGTTGTTGAGGTGAAGGATTATATAGCCAATCCAAAAGAAAATGGCTACCAAAGCTTACATCTTATTATTAAAATTCCTATCTTTATGTCAGACCATATGGAAAAGGTCTATACAGAGATCCAAATTCGTACAATTGCAATGGATTTCTGGGCAAGCTTAGAACACAAAATTTATTATAAGTATAACAAAGAAGTACCTGAGCATATTCGACATGAATTAAAGGAAGCCGCACTACAAGCAGCTGAATTAGATCGAAAAATGGAGCGACTGAATAAGGAAATCAATATTTTAAAAGAAAATGAAGCCGAACCTTCATTGCTAGACAGTACCCCCATCGCACATTTAGCGAAATACTTAACGGAACTACCTGGCAATCAAATAATTGATGACACTCTATTCAAAAAGTAAATTTATTCTATGGTTTAGTCGTCAAATGAAAAACCCACCTCACACGCTGCTTGATCACAGAATGTGAGGTGGATTTTACTTTTTATTCACTATTGCGCTTTCCTTGTAGATTTCGTTGCTACAAAAAAGGAGAAAATAAGAGCACCAATAGCAAAAATAAAGGTAGCTATATATATATAACTGACGCCATTCGCAATAGTGTCCTTTAAAAAGTTTACTTCTTCTAAATTAAACCCACCTTTTGCAAATTCACCATTTAATTGAATTTCACCTTTTCCTAATGAAGCCATTTTTTCACTCGTTGCCAGGTTGAAAATCATACCAAATAGCGCTGCACCAATCGCTTGGCTAAATGTATTTGTAAAAGAGTTCAAACCAATTGAAATACCAAGTTGCTTTGGATCTGCCACCTTTTGTATGGAAATCATCAACATCGGCATAATAAAGCCCATCCCTAGCCCTATTAACGATGATGCGAAATAAACGCTGAAATCACTAGAACCTGAAGATAGTCTTGCCAACAATAGTGTACCCGTAACAAGTAAAATCGTACCCATTTGGATAATGCGTTTATTTGTTAAACGACCGATTAAATAACCTGCCATAATCGAGTTCACCGTCCAAAAAATAGACATTGGCGTCAATAATAAACCAGCCTGCGTTGCATTTTTGCCTAAAACACTTTGAGCAAATATAGGAATATAAACCGTTACACCAATGACAATAGACATACCGCTTAAAGTTAATGCATTAATGACCATTAGTCGTCCATTTTTAAATAGTGTTAACGGAATAATTGGCTCCTCTGCTCGTAACTCCACCCAGATAAAAATACTTAAGAATACAAGAGCAACACCATACATTAGCAGCGATTGACCTGATAACCAGGTTTGTGTTTTACTGTTTTCGATAATAACAAACAGTAACGCAACCATGCCAATTGTAAAAAACACTGCACCTAGGTAGTCAATTTTACGCTTCACTGCCTCTAGTTGTTCTTTATAATGTTTAGCAATTAAATAAATAGAGGCTAAACCAAACGGTACATTAATGAAGAAAATAAAATGCCAAGATACTTGGTCAACTATAAAGCCTCCAAATAACGGACCTACTACACCAGAAACGCCCCATACCATACTTAAATAGCTTTGTCCTTTGGCACGCTCTTTTTCAGTCTTAAACAATTCACCAACCATTGTTAATGTAATCGGTAAAATTGAACCTGCGCCAATACCTTGAATTGCTCGAAAAACAATTAATTGCTCCATGGATTGAGCTAAACCACATAACATAGAACCAACTAAAAAAATAATGATACCAGTAATAATCATCCGTTTACGACCAAATAAATCGGCTAATTTACCAAAAATAATCGCCGCTATGGCTGAAGCTAGTAAATAAGCAGAATAAATCCAGCTTATTAAGTCTACACCTAATAAATCAGCCGTAATACTCGGAATAGCAGTACTAACAATAGTTCCCTCAATTGCAGCAAGTGCTGTTACAAGTAATAGTGCAATAAAAACTTTATTCATTCTGTCACCTTTTCCTTTCCTGCATGACATACATTACCAAGTTTGAACTAGAATTAAAAGAGAAAGAGATTCAATTTATGAAAAAATAAACAATTTTTTCTGTATTACTAGATAAAATCAATAAAAAAGCAGCAAGAATGTTAATCAACATTCACTCGCTGCTTATTATCTATCAGTTAAATCGTTGAGCAATCATATCGTAAATATAACGTGCTTGGTCATATTCAGGTTGTAAGGTAAAGGCTTGTTTCAAATGATACATTGCATCCTCTGTTTGTTCGGTAGACACTGCATATAGTACGCCTAAATTATAATGTGCATCTGCATTATTCCAATCCTGTTCAATCAAGAGATCCAGTTCCTTCTTCCCTTCCTCAAACATTTCTAATGCACATAGTACTATCGCATAGGCTAAACGAATCTGTGTATCCTCTGGAGCAATTTCTACCGCACGTTGTAAATAAGGTAATGCCAATTTTGAGTTATCCAACCGTTCAAAGCATTTCCCCATCATATAATAGACATCGGCACCTTCAATATGATGTTTTAGCGCTTGCTCATATAGCTTCACGGCCTCGGCATAGCGTTCAGCATTGTAATATAAATTCGCTAGACCGTAATAGGCTGTAGCTGCTGATTCATCTACAGTGATTGCCTTTTGGAAGAAACGCTCTGCACGTTCAGTATCCTCTAATACGGCTAATAAATTGCCGAAATTTACATACCCAATAGCATTTTCAGGCTCTGCCTCTATTGCTTTTGTAAATAGTTGAGCAGCATCCTCATAACGTTTTTCTTGAAATGCTTGGATGCCCTGTTCATTATAATTCATTTGTTCTTCACCTCTATGTAGCGAAAGACTGCTTTTAGGAAGCCAAGAGGCCATAAAAGCAGTCTTAACGCAATTTATCCAACATATGTTAGTTTTTCATTACTTTTAAAGACTTCATCAATCGTTCCGCCACCCATACATTCTTCTCCGTTGTATAGCACTACAGCTTGGCCAGGTGTAATTGCACGTACAGGTTCTGCAAATGTAATGTGTGCACGCCCATCTGGTAAAATTTCAACTTCTACTGGTGTATCGGTTTGACGATAACGGAATTTTGCTGTGCAAGAAAATTTCCCAGGCAATTTTTTTGTCGAAGTATAGTTCATTTTCACAGCTGTTAAAGATGTTGAATACGAATATTCATTGTCAAAGCCTTGTCCGACAAGTAGAACATTACGCGCTAAATCTTTTCCTAGCACAAACCAAGGCTCGCCGTCCCCACCAATACCAAGCCCGTGTCGTTGACCAAGTGTATAGTACATTAAACCATCGTGTTGGCCCATTACAACGCCATCCATTGTTTCCATTTTCCCAGGTTGTGCTGGTAAATATTGACTTAAGAACTCTTTGAAATTACGTTCACCGATAAAGCAAATGCCTGTTGAATCTTTTTTCTTTGCCGTAGCAAGGCCAGCTTCTTCTGCAATTTTTCGTACTTCTTTTTTCTCTATATCACCAATTGGGAACATTACATGCGCCAATTGCTCTTGCGATAATTGATTTAAAAAGTATGTTTGATCTTTATTATCATCAACGCCACGTAACATTCTAACTTCACCATCACCACTACGATCAATTCGTGCATAGTGACCTGTCGCTAAATAATCAGCACCAAGGTTCATGGCATGCTCTAAAAATGCTTTAAATTTAATTTCTTTATTGCACATAACATCAGGATTTGGTGTACGCCCTGCTTTATATTCTTCTAAAAAGTATGTGAAAACCTTATCCCAATATTGTTTCTCGAAATTGACAGCATAGTATGGGATACCAATTTGATTACATACTTTTATTACATCGTCATAATCTTCCGTTGCTGTACAAACACCGTTTTCGTCTGTATCATCCCAGTTTTTCATAAAGATCCCGATTACTTCATACCCTTGTTGTTTTAACAAGTATGCCGCCACCGATGAATCTACCCCACCTGACATGCCGACAACAACTCGAATTTGAGAGGGGTCACGTGTTTCTTTCATTGTGGTCACCTTTTCTTTTATCTAATTACAGTTTATGTTTCAATATTTTAACGAAACATAACATAAGTATTTTGCAAATTATTTTTTAGCTAGTTTTTTCACAATTTGAGCCGTTTTTTCTGCTGCATCTTGTATATCCTTTTCCGTTAAACCCTGCCCAAAGCTGAATCGGATTGAATTTCGTAGCTCCTCTGCACTTTGTCCAAACATTGCTACTAACACATGAGAAGGATCAATCGATCCTGCAGTACATGCCGAACCACTCGAAACATAGATACCTGCCATATCAAGGTTCACTAAAAATGATTCTACCTCCATGCCTGCAAAGCTAATATTTAAGACATGAGGCAACGAATACACCTCATCACCATTTACATGGAATGCTAGCTTTTCCTGTGAAAAAACAGCAAGCATAATTTGCTTAAAGTGATTGTATAGTGAACGCTTTTCTTCACGCAACTCATTTGCAACTTGCACTGCAGTCGCAAAAGCAATAATGGCAGGTATATTTTCAGTACCTGCACGACGTTTTTTCTCTTGTGCGCCCCCAAGAGCATAACTTGCTAACGGTGTTCCTGCTTTTTGATAAAGAAATCCAACACCTTTTGGACCGTTGATTTTATGAGCAGATACACTCAATAAATCCACCTGTAATTCATTTACATCAATGGATTCTAAGCCATAAGCCTGAACCGCATCTGTATGGAATATGGCACTATGCTCACGCAATAGCGCGCCAATCTCAGCAATTGGCTGTATCGTTCCAACTTCATTATTTCCATACATAATTGTCACTAAAATGGTATCATCACGAAGGGCTTTTTGGACATCCTCAATCGCGACACGCCCTTTTTGATCAACAGGTAAATAGGTCACCTCAAAACCATCACGTTCAAGTTTTTCACATGTATGTAATACTGCATGATGCTCTACTTGCGTTGTTATGATGTGTTTTCCTTCATTTGCACGGGCATAGACAGTTCCTAAAATTGCCATATTGTCAGCTTCTGTGCCACCACTTGTGAAAATAATTTCCCCTGCTTGCGCACCAATTGATTTCGCCAATAGCTCACGTGCATCATCTAGATATTTCCTTGCTTCTCGACCTGCTTTATGAATACTCGATGCATTGCCAAATACCTCTTGCATAGCAGTCGTCATCGCTTCTATTACTTGGCCATTCATTGGAGATGTGGCCGCATGATCGAGATAGATATATGAATTCATGTTGAAAACTCCTTTTTAAACTCTGTGACATCCGCCAGAGGCTTTCGCTTGATTCAGTTAATGCTTGCAAAATAATACAAGTGTTCTTCGCTCCTCTATAAGTGGGGAGTCTTCCGTACTTAGTGGTTCATTTTAGTACAAAACATTTGCTGAATCGAGATAAAAGCACAAAACCCACATCACTCATCGTAAAAATAGCCATTGAGATGTGAATAGTTCACAATCTCCCAAAAAGATGAAGTGAATGCAGGAGTAGCGCTTTAGCTTAAACTATTTTAAATATAGAACATGTAGCCTTCCACTACATTTTCTTCTGTATATTGTGCTAAATCTTCAATTGTCGTTGTATCTAACACGTTTTTTACTGCATCACGAATACGTAGCCATAACTCACGTTGCGGGGCTTCTTCATTTTCAATACCCTCTACTGGTTGAATCGGCCCTTCTAGCACACTAATAACATGGGCTGCTGAAATTTCGCTAGGTGGATTTGCTAGCATATAACCACCATAAGCACCACGTACACTTTTTACTAAGCCTGAATTACGAAGCGGAGATACTAATTGCTCTAAATATGCCTCTGAAAGCTCCTTTTCCGCCGCAATTTTACGCAAGGGAATTGGCCCTTCCCCATAATGCTTTGCTAATTCAATCATAATTGTAAGCCCATAACGACCCTTTGTTGAAATTTTCATTTTATCACCCTCAATTAGTCTAGTCAAAATACTACCAACAGTATATCATAATCTCCTCTTGATGAACTCGGAAATACACCTAGAAGGATATGATATACTAATTAAAGCGATTCATAATCGTTCAAAATCCATATGAGTGCTTTATTTTAGCGTAAAAAAATGTATGAAGCAAAAAATGACAACGACAGAAAGGGGAAGTTATTTTGCACAATGAACCACTCGCTTTTCGA
This sequence comes from Lysinibacillus sp. LK3, assembly GCF_001043675.1. Classification (NCBI taxonomy): domain Bacteria; kingdom Bacillati; phylum Bacillota; class Bacilli; order Caryophanales; family Bacillaceae; genus Lysinibacillus; species Lysinibacillus sp. LK3. Next base: position 40,293 of record NZ_LDUJ01000014.1, on the reverse strand, counting down.
ATGCGACCTTTAACCCTTGATGAGATTGTTGGTCATCAGGATTTCATTGGTCCCAACACAGCCCTTTATAAAATGATTCAAAATGAACATGTCCCTTCCATGTTGCTATATGGAGAACCTGGTATCGGTAAAACATCCATTGCCAATGCCATTGCAGGAAGTTCCAAGCTCCCTTTCTTCGCACTTAATGCCACACGAGCTGGCAAAAAAGATGTGGAAGATATTGTACAAGAAGCAAGAATTTCAGGGAAAGTAATACTTTTCCTAGATGAAATTCACCGTTTCAATAAATTACAGCAAGATACACTGTTACCACATGTAGAAAATGGATCAATTATATTAATTGGTGCCACGACAGAAAATCCCTATCATGATGTTAATCCAGCGATTCGTTCACGCTGTGGCGAAATTTACCAGCTAAAACGCTTAACGAAGGAAAATTTAATCGAACTAGTTGAAAAAGCACTTGCTGATGAAAGACGCGGACTAGGTAAATATCATTTTGCCTTAACACCATCACAAATTGAACAAATTGCAGCCGCAGCAAACGGAGATGCACGAAAGGCGTTAACTTTGCTAGAATCCATTTACTATGCCAGTGATGAGGTGGATGGACAAACGGTTGCTGCCGACCATGTCATTGAACATCTCATTAGTCGAATTGGTGTGTATGGCGATAAAAAAGGATCACATTTTTATAATTTACTATCAGCCCTGCAAAAGTCTGTGCGTGGCAGTGATACCAATGCTGCTCTGTATTATCTAGCGCATTTATTGGAAACAGGCGATTTAGTGGCTGTCAGCAGACGCCTACTTGTTATGGCCTATGAGGATATTGGTCTAGCTAATCCCGAAGTCGGACCTCATATATTAGCTGCTATTCAAGCAGCCGAACGACTAGGATTACCAGAGGCACGTATACCACTTGCCAGTGCTGTCATTGAAATGTGCCTTGCCTCAAAATCCAACTCAGCCATTATGGCTATTGATGCTGCCATTAAGGCTATTCATGAAGGCAAAACAGGTGATATACCTCATCATTTGCGAGATGCTCATTACGAGGGTGCAAAAGATTTAGGACACGTTGGCTATCAATATCCTCATAACACACCGATCGGTACTTTTGGTGGTTGGGTAGACCAGCAATATTTGCCAGACGAACTTGTAGGAACTGAATTCTACAAACCTGTTATTGCTGGTGAGGAAAAGCGCATGGCTGGCATCTACGACAAACTAAAATCATTTAAAGATAAGAAATAATAAAACAAAGCAAAGTCACTATCTTAAGTAATTGAAATGACTTTGCTTTTTATATAACAACAGGATAGGCTACTCTAGCAATCATCCTGTAAAGCTCGGGTTATTTGTTGTATATCGTTCTTGGTAAAACAAATTTAATGGTTCTGCCAAATGTCGAAGTGATGGCAAAATGGACTCTTCCACATCTCCTTCTTTTTCCTTACTATGCAAAAAAACAATCAAATTATACGACTGATACAGCAAGCTGGCGAACTCTTGATTGTTTTCTCTCACCTCAAAGCGAATTGCTTTTACAGCAATTGCTTGTGCAATTTTTTGTTCTCTTGTTTCACAGGAGGGCTCATTACTTAATTCATCATCCGACACTCTGTATAACCGTTTTAATGCACCATATACCTCTTTATTTCCACTAAATCGATCTTTTAACCATTGCAAGACAAATTGCAAAAGAATAACTGCATAGATAAGGGAAAGACATTCATCGCCACGTGATTTTTTTGCTAAGCGTTGGAAATATTCTGCTTGTGTGACTAGTTCAAAAAGAATTAAACGTATTGGATAAAGCATGGCATGACCGCTATTGATGTACAGCTTTTCTCGATCTCTATACATAGCCAACCAAATATCTTTGACCAATGAAATAGATTTCCTTGTTGAGAGCGCTAATTGACATTGAATAAGCTCCTGTTCAATTGTCGGTTGGATAAGCTGTAGAAATAAAAGTTCATCTTCCTCACTAACTAATAAAAGCGGCTTTTCCAAATTCGCCAAATCTATTTCTATTCCATTTACAATCATTGCTTAGCCCCCTTCCAATAAGTTCTTTTAGCTAAGTTCTTACAGCGTGAGCACATATATTACCAATTTTCTAACTATAATTCGACAAAAAAACATAAATACCTTTCAAGAAAATATGCCTTTTTACTTTCGTCATAATAAAAAAGAACCCACGCTACTAAAAGAGGCAAGTAAATCACTCTCTTTCCACATCGAACATTGTAGAAAAAACTGATTTAAATCCCAATAAGTTACGTAGATTCTTGACGTATAGGCTATTTTCAGAAAATAGATAGTCTATTATTGTCTAAGGTTTATGCAGGAAGTTCTTGTTCCACAAATAATTTAAATTGTTGAAGACATTGCTTCACTTCACCTTTTTGTGACAGTACTTCGTTGCGTATGTTTGTTGCTTTTTCTTCATCCTCTAGCACTTCAGTTAAAAGAGCCATGATATCTTCTAATAATTGCTCATTCTCTTCCTGCTCAATACTCGGTAAGGAATAGGCTGCTATTTTTAATAAATGCTCTACTTTTTCAGGCGTTTTTTGCAAAGCATTCGAAGAATAATAGGTCGATGCAGCTAAAAAGTAGCATAATTTTGCACAACAATCGATAAATAAATGCCAATACGTATTTGCTTTCGGTAATTCCCCTGCCCGCTGATTAACATATTCCTTATAATAGGTAGTGACTTGTATATATAAAGGATTCAATTCTCTCATGGCTTTCGGATAGTTGTTGGATGTATCCAAATAGTCAAATACAATGGCATTCATTTTCTCTTGAAGTTTAACAATATCTAAATGATCACGAATTACTTGAATTTCCATTTTCCCACTCTCCCATATGTCATTTGCTGTTTAGCTTTCTGTCTATTCACTGAGTAGCACCAAGCATCCCAAACAAACTGATCGATTATCTAATGGATGATTCAAATTATAGCAATAAACCATATGAAGTAGTGTGGACATGAAAAAAATAAGACAATTTCGTGAATTAATAGCATTTTATGTACATAAGAGGAACTATTTTGGTAAAATTATACCCTTTGTACATAATCATCAAATAAGCATGGTTCGTTTGCTCGATCGATAATTTCAATAATACTTCCATGCACATATTTTTTAATGCGCTTTTGAGGTATATAAAAATAAGCATTGTTCATAATTAACCATTCACTTAATGTTAAATCACTACCTGCTTGTTGATTCGTTAAGATTTTTTTGTGTCGCAGAACATCAGCCATTTTATAAAAACCATCTGACAATTCGTAGGCTGATACATCAAAATTAAAAATGGGGCTGACAACCTGTCCAACATCAAAAATATGTATAGTTTGGTTTTCTTCATCTATAGCTAACTCTACTGTGCTAATCTCGTCGAAAAGATTTAAACCTCTATACTCCATTTGATAAATTTTTTCCATTTGTATAGGCCTCCTTTTTTACAACGGTCTAATTGTAACATAGAAAAAGTAGCTACCTCTAAATACAATTAAGGCAGCTACTTCTACGAAAATGAACATTTATGCTGTTTTTTGACTATTACCAAAGCACCGTATTTGGTATTAACCTTGTACGCGCGTAATTTTCACATCTTTTAGGATGGTATTGACTACCCAGCTTGCTGCAATTAAACCTGCTACTGACGGTACAAAAGCGTTAGATGAAGGTGGCATCTTTGCTTTTCGAATTGCTGCATCAGGCTTACCTACATGTTCGACAACATCTGGACGTACGACAATTGGACTTTCATCTGAAAATACAACCGTAACACCCTTATGAATACCTTCTTTACGTAGCTTAGTACGAATGATTTTAGCCAATGGGTCTGTATGTGTTTTTGAAATATCTGCAATTTGGAAGCGAGTAGGGTCCATCTTATTTGCTGCACCCATGCTTGAAATAATAGGAATATTACGCTTTAAACATTCCTTCATTATATGAATTTTATACATCACTGTATCACTTGCATCAATTACATAATCAATGCCTTGTGCAAAAAATTCTTCATAGGTTTCTTCCGTATAAAACATGTGCATGTCAATCACTTCACATGCTGGGTTAATATCTGCAATACGCTCTTTCATGACAGCTGATTTTGATTGACCAACTGTTGATAAGTATGCAACAAGTTGTCTGTTGACATTTGTGATATCTACATTGTCCTTATCGACTAGAATAATACGGCCGATTCCGCTTCGTGCACATGCCTCAGCCGCGAATGAACCGACACCACCCACACCAAGAATGGCAACCGTTGTATTTTTTAATTTCTCGAGACCCTCTGTTCCTATTGCGAGCTCGTTACGTGAAAATTGATGTAACATCCTGACACTCTCCATCTATGAAATTTTATTAGTAAACCTAGTTATATACTAAGATAAAATCAAAACCTATCTTACATTTTATCATGTTATTGTTCAAGATAAAAATATAAAGAAAAAGTCAAAATTATCTACTTCAATCCTTTGAAATAATAATCCATAAAAACATTTCATCCAATTCTGCTATATATGGTAAAATAGTACAATAAAATTAGTTGATTAATCAGGTAAATCTTATATAACATTATGCTCAACCACATAAAGAAAAAGAGATTGATGACTCAATCTCTTTCTCACTCTTCTTTACTTTGTAAATCCAAATGATGCCCATGGTTGAATGTATGTTAATAAAAATAGTTCTTCATCTACAATGCTAGCTACGACATTACTCGATCCTGTATTCGGAATGTCCTTTAGCACAATCTGTAGCTCTCCCTTATAACGAACATCTAAATTATTATCAATCGTGACATCTCCTCTTTTTAATGGCCGTATATCATGCACAGGAAAATCTCCATTTTTATATTTCACACGGGATTGGGTGCTCCGAATCACGTATTCAGACACATCACCCCGATTAAAATGAGGCTCTTTATAAAGAATCGTCTCCTCTAAAATGCTTGTGTCTTCAGACTGGACAACCCTTAACTCAAGCTTATTACGATTTAATTGTCCTAATGCACGTAGTTCTTCCTCAGAAGCAAACATATTGCCAATAATACAATCGTCAATTAACCCTGTATGCCATAAATCTTTCGCCTGTACAGTGATTGGGAGATAACGGTGTTCCTCTAATGTAGGTAACCCGTGCTCTGTTTGCTCCCAAGGTCCATATTGACCATGTTGTGAGGAGATCATTGCTGCTGTTCTCACATTGTGCGCTTTAAAGTGTTGTGACGTTTGTAAAAAATGCTGACGAGATAGCCCCGTAAATCGTTTTGGATAAAAATTATGACAGCCGATAATGTTCTCTTTATTGGGCTGATAAGAGATAATATTATCTACATACTTCGTACCATTACTAATGTTTAATTCTATTTTTAGATGACTTCCATCAAGTGACATCAACGCTTCTTCTTGACCTGAAAATCCCATATCTAAACGTAAGGCTGCCAAATAATAATGTTCTTTTAAATAGCCAATATCCCTATAAGTTAAGCCTAAATCATCAAAAACACCTGGTGCAATATCAGCGGATATGTCAAAGCCGAGGCGTTGCGCAAATTCGTTGATTTGTTGTAATTTTTGACGCTCCTCATCCTGTTTTAAGGACATTAGGCATGTGAATATACGATCAAAGCCATTATCATGAGCCACCTGAACATAGCGCTTCATCTCCTCTAGCGTACTATGCTGCGGATATAGCGAGATTCCTAATCTTTTCACTTCAAACCCTCCGTTAATTGATGCTTATACTTCCACTTTTTGTCCTCTGGATTCCACTACAGATTCCTCACTCTGTGCCGCTAAAGCAGCTTTTTGCTCATTCTGCCTTGCCATACGGTTCGCCATCGAGATAAATGGCAGATAAATACAAACAGCAATGATAATTAAGACCATACTCAAAACAGCACCACGCCAAGATTGAGTTGCTAAAAAGCCATTAATAATCGGCGGTGTTGTCCAAGGCGGTGAAACGGTAGCGGCTGGCACCCAGCCCCATTTCGTTGCAAAGAATGCAATTGTTACGTTTATCATTGGTGTCAAAATGAACGGAACAAATAAAACCGGATTTAATACAATTGGTAACCCAAAAAGTAATGGCTCATTGATATTGAAAATCCCAGGTGCTGCGGATAATTTCCCAACTGTATTATATTGCTTATTCTTTCTCGCAAATATGAAAATCGCAATAATAAGTGCTATTGTTGTACCAGAGCCTCCCATATTAATAAAAGCATCAAAGAATGGTTTATTGACAATGTAAGGCGCAACTTTACCAGCAGAGATTGCTGCAACATTTTCATTAATAGCTGGTAAATTAATCGTTTGCATGAATGGTTCGATGATATTTGCTCCATGTACGCCAAGTGTCCATAAAAATGTAGGTATAAATGCCAAAATTAAAGCAGCAAGCCATGTATTTGTTAGACCCATAAATGGCTCTTGAATCGCAGAGTAGAAGGACCCGACAATATCTGGTATATCAAAACCTGCTGAAATAATTGTACGTACTAAAGCAAATATTCCAATCGTAATAATGGCAGGAAGTAACGCAGCAAATGATTTGGAAACAGCTGGTGGTACACCAGTTGGCATTTTAATTAGTAGTTTAGGATTACCAGACAATCTACAAAACAATTCTGTAGAAAGTAGTGCTACAATCAGAGCAATAAATATACCACCCGTGCCTGTTGTTAAGCCGGTTAATCCGCCTTCCCCGAAAGTCCCAAACGTCATGTAGCTTGATAAACTAATTACTCCAGCAGACAGACCATCTTTTTGATAACTTTTAGCAAGATGATAAGCAACAGTAAAGGCAAGTAGCAGTGAAATGATATTAAATGTAGCACTCCAAATATTACCGCCGAATTGAGTCCATGTCTCATGTTTCCAAATGGCATCGAGTGTATTTTGATAAAATTTAATAGGCAAATTGTTAATAAGTACAGCCAAAGATCCCACAATCGTTAAAGGCATAATCGTAATAAATCCGTCACGAATGGCAACTAAATGACGCTGATTCCCAACCCTAGCAGCAACCGGTACAAACTTTTCTTCTAAAAAACGGAACACTCACATACACTCCCTTTGCTTTTTATTGATAACATCAAAATTTGATGTTACTCCCCTTGGATTCGTTCATATAGCTCAATCATTTCCTGTGCTAAATCTCGAAAAGTAATAGCATTCATTAAATGATCCTGGGCATGAATTAATAACATCGAAACCTCTACCTTTTCTCCCCTTGCTTCTTGAGACAGTAACCCCGTTTGAGCATGATGCGCTTCAATTAATGACTCATTCGCTAATTTGATTTTTTCTTTTGCTGCCTCAATTTGCCCCTTTTTTGCTAGCTGAATAGCTTCCATACACTCACTTTTCGTATTTCCACTATGCACAATCAGTCCCATAATGGATGCCATTAATGCTGTATCTTCCATTCCCCATTGCCCCTTCTTTTATCCAATTAGTTGTAGAGCCTGTTTCAGGACATTTTCACCGTTCATCATGCCGTAATCCGCCATATTGATCACATCGATTGGAAAGCCTTTATCCTTATATTTTGTTTCAAATGAACCTTTCAAATAACGAACCTGTGGGCCTAATAAAAGAACATCAGCCTTCTTTGTCGCTAAAATCTTTTCCACCTCTCCTTCAGCAATGGCGTAAATATCGGCGTCAATATTTTGCTCTTGCGCTGCTTTTTGCATCTTCGACACTAATAAACTAGTACTCATACCTGCTACACACACTAACATGATGTTTTTCATTCGATACACTCCTTTTATTTTCTTCGATTGTGTAATCGCTTACTTATTTTGAGAATAGCACCTATTGGTATATACCACAATATAAATTTTACATTAAATTTATTTATATCAAGTTATTTACAAAATTGGGCTATATCAATTTTGTCGTGAAATTAATGATTATAATCAACTGGTATAGTCCAGAAAAAAAGCCAAAAAATTTTTAAATTTTCTTATTATTCAATACCTAGAAATACTCATAAAATGCTGGCTTTTCAGTAGGGATTGCCCATTCCCACTGTTCGATCACCTTTTCTACCGTAGGTTGATTAGCATAGACAACTGTTTCTTTGACAGAAAGATAACCTGCCATCATCGCAGAAAAAAGATTAATTGGTAGTGTTAACATATGCTTGTCAGAGATTGAACTTGTCTCAATTATTACGACCTGACCATTTTTATTTATTTGATAAATATGCTCATTCCAGAGACAAAATGGATCTTCAATACGAATCGTTAATGTTTCTTGAATATCCTTCCACGGATACTGCTGCATAAATGCATAAACATCTACTACTCTAATCATCACATCCTGTATGACTTCCCTTTTGAATTGTGGCTCCTTGAAATAAAAGCCAAAAGGATAATGATTACTAGTAACTCCAGTTATGCTACTGACACTTGCTGCATGAGATGTCATATAACGCCACATAGCTTGTTCAGCTAAGAGATTTGCTACAACAAAGTCTTGGATAGTAAATGCCCCATCTCGAATCGTATAACGAATATAGCCTTCTATGTTACTGCCTTGAAAATAGGCAGCAAAGTGACTATCTGGACTCCTTCTTTCAAGTCTTTTCCACCATCCTTCATCCCTTACCATGCCACCATTTCGAATGATTGCCTGTGCATTATGAAAATCCTTAATCATCTGAAAGAGCACAGGATCTAACCACTCAAAGCTCATCCTTTTCATGTCGTCTACTTGTTTCCCTAAAGAGGGAAACATAGTTTGAGGGATTGTATAATGGAGCTTCTCAAAAAATAATTCCCAACCAAAATAACGATAGAAGGACACAGAAAATGGCGCTAATACTGAAATCGTTTGTCCATTGTCTCTCATTTTTTGCAGCGCTTCTGTCATAAGCCTTTTGATAATACCCTGTTGTCGATACTCAGGATACGTTGCAACAAAGCCGATGCCTCCCATTTTAAATGAAACTCCATGCACTGTAATATTTAGCGGTAATATTAATAGCTGCCCAACAATTTTTTTGTCATCATAAGCACCTAAGGTCGTGCTTTGCTCAATCCAATAATGAAAATCCTCTCGACGAGCCCCTGAGTACTTATTTGGAAAGCAATAGTCTCTCAATCGATGAATCTGCCCATAATCATTAGGCGAGACGATGTGAATGTCCATTTAACCACCCCTAAAATTCCTAATATTCAGATAATTAGTCATAAGATTCTTTTACAGTGGCATAATCATAACCACTGCAAGAATCTTTTATCCCTCTTGCCATTCTTCTCCTATTGCTTTAGACAACATGACTTCAGTAATAGTTTGAAATAATGTTGCTACATCTGGCCCATCCGCTGAAATTTCCACTACACTTCCTGGTTTAACACCTAATGACATCACGCCCATAATAGACTTTAAATTAACGGATTTTTCTTCGTATGTTAATTTAATATCACTTTGAAATGGTGTCACTGCAGTTACGAGTAATGCAGCCGGTCTGGCATGGATACCTTCAGTAGATGTAATTTTATACATTTTCTTCATTTACATACCTCCACTCTTTCACGTGAAATTAATCCGATGATGATATTTGGCAATCATTTTCTCATTATGTGACCAATCCGAATCAACATTATTGCTGACAAAAATCGGTAACTCTATTGAGGACTTTGCTAGTGTTTCTATGATTTCACTGAACAAAGCATTTAATAGTAATGAACCAATAACAGTAGATGCTGGCGCATACTGTATGTCATGTATAGTTAGTACACCATCACCAATCGGTATATGTGTATTAATTACAAAATCTACCACATCTTCTAGCCGCAGCCCACTGTGATGACGTGTAGTCTGTTCCTTATAGTGGAGCGATTGGAGGGATAGCACAAATATCCCTGAATCCTTTGCTAATAAAGCGGCGTCAATAGGTGCTGCATTTCTCCCTGAGGTTGAAATGACGATGCAAACATCATTTTCACGAAAGTCAAACTGTTCCTTATGCTGTTCAATAATAGTTGAATCTTTCTCATTGATTGAAGAAGCTAATGCTCCAGCATGTAAAGCTAATGGTTCAATAAATATAGGACGGACGGGTACTAAACCACCTGCTCGATAAAATGCCTCCTGTGCCAATAGCTGTGAATGACCACAACCAAATAATTGAATTATCCCACCTTTTTGGAGACGTTGGACAATGATTTGAGCCACATCACTTATATGTGATGCCTCCTTTTCCTTCACAACCTGGATAAGCTTTTCGATTTCAGAAAAATATGCATGCATAAAATCACCTTTTAATTTCACTTATGAATTTATAACGATCAGCTCGATACGTACTGCGCACAAGCTCAAAGGGCTTACCATCTGATAAATAACTTGTACGTTTGATAATTAAAACTGGTGCTGTTTGATTAATTTGTAGAAACTTACTATCCTCTTTCGATACGATGGCTGCCTCCATCTGTTGTACCGCATTCCCTATTTTTTGATGGAACTTTGCTTCGATTAAGGCATAAAGCGAGCCCATTATTTGCTTCTCATCCAACTCCGGATAAATTTTAACTGGGATATATGTTCTTTCGATTGCCATTGGTTGCGCATCTGCATTTCTTATGCGCACTACAAAAAATACTTCTTCGCCAGACTCTATCATCAAATCTCTTGCAATATCCACTGGTGGTATAATTTTCTCAAATCGTAATACCTTACTGCTTGGTTCCATTCCTCTTGCCCGCATATCTTCCGTGAAACTCGTTAAGCCTTTTAACGGTTGCTCTAATTTTGGATTTGCAACATACGTTCCTCTCCCTTTTTCTCGATATAATAGACCACTATTTACTAGATTGGTAATGGATTGACGAACAGTCATTCTACTTACATCAAATTGTGCAGAAAGCTCTCGTTCTGATGGGATAGTCTCACCAATTCTGTATTCTTCTAAATAAATTCGTTGTTTAATAATCTCTTCTATTTGTATATAAATAGGTATATGAGAATTTTTCTCTAACAATTCTTGCACCTTCCTTATCGCCTTTATGATTTCTCCATACAACTTTACCTCGTTAGATCGGTTTTTGTATTTCGCATGATTAAACAAAGCTAAATGATATCCACGATAACAGTGTGAAAAAGACATATTTACACAGTCGCTTGATGTGGTAACTTTCTCACTATCATTGTAGCATCTGAGCTCAATCATTGTACCATTATATTCTCAACTGACTAATCACCGTCTTGTAATTTTGATCCAATTTGCCTTATTTCAATAGGCTTTTCCCTCACTGTGTTTTGTATCAACCACAATTAAAACGCTTTCAAAATCATTTAAATAAAGTGTTTTTCCTCGTAATATCTGCCTAAAGATATAATGTATCTTTTCCTTTAGCGGATATAGCTTCTCAAAAGGTATAGTTGTCTATACCAATTATATGCTGCTTCATCAGAAATAAAAAGTAATTGTTCATATTTTCTAAACATTCACTTAAAACACTCTACTAGTTCTTGTTTAATTTTATGTAAAAAAAGGAGCTATTAATAAGCTCCTCTCAATCCTATGTATAGGACGAATCCCAATTGTGCCGTAATGCCAAGAAACATTCGTTTTGAACCCGCAATTTGCAGGTGGGTGCCCGCTTTGCAACTTTAAACGTCCCGCTTTGTTAGGGGCATGTTTGCGACTACAAAATGAAGGCTCCCGATTCTATAATGTTCGGTCAAAACTGTGAAGTAGAGTTAGCAGTTAGACAAACACATCAGGATTCGTATTACAGTTATCATAACACCACTTTTCTGATAATTCAAACGATTTTCTCTAATAATCTATAATTTCTTACGAAAACGCAAAAAATACCTAGATTCCCAACAGTATTTGCTAGGTAATCCAGGTATTTTGAATTATACATTATTTTCTAAATGGTTTGATAGCCAGGCTTAGTTCACTTAGTTGCTCAGGAGATACTTCGCTTGGTGCTTCTGTCATCAAGCAGCTTGCACTAGCTGTTTTAGGGAATGCGATTGTATCGCGTAAATTAGTACGACCTGCTAATAGCATAACGAAGCGATCAAGACCAAAGGCAAGACCTGCATGTGGTGGTACGCCGTATTCAAACGCTTCTAATAGGAAGCCAAATTGTGCTTGTGCTTCTTCTTCTGAGAAGCCAAGTAATTCAAACATTTTCTCTTGTAGGTCACGTTCGTAAATACGTAATGAACCACCACCAAGTTCATAGCCGTTTAAAACGATATCATATGCTTGTGCACGTACTGCTGCAGGGTCTGTGTCCATTAACGCTATATCTTCATCAAACGGGCGTGTGAATGGATGGTGTGCTGCATAGTAGCGTCCATCTTCCTCAGAGTATTCGAATAATGGCCAATCAGTAATCCAAAGGAAAGCAAATTGTGATTCATCGATCAGATTTAAATCTTGTCCTAATTTTGTACGAAGAGCACCTAATGAAGCTGCTACAACATCGGCTTTATCTGCTACAAATACTAGAATATCGCCAACTTCTGCTCCCATACGCTCGATTAAAGCTGCTGCTAATGCCTCGTCAAAGAATTTCGCAATTGGTCCGTTTAAGCCTTCTTCTGTTACCTTTAACCAGGCAAGACCTTTTGCTCCGTAAATCCCAACGAATTTTGTTAACTCGTCCATGTCTTTACGAGAATATTTGTCAGCTGCACCTTTAATATTGATACTTTTCACTTGTTTTCCTTGTGCAACCGTATCAGCAAATACTTTGAAATTACAGCCTTCAAAAATATCATTTAACGCCACAAGCTCTAATCCAAAACGTACATCTGGCTTATCTGAACCATAACGATCCATTGCTTCTTGGTATTTCATGCGCTGGAATGGTGCAGGAATGTCGATTCCTTTTACTTCTTTCATAACCGCTTGAATTAATCGCTCGTTCATTTCTAATACTTCTTCTTGTGTTAAGAAGCTCGTTTCAATGTCCACCTGTGTAAACTCTGGTTGACGGTCAGCACGTAAATCTTCGTCACGGAAGCAACGCGCAATTTGGAAGTACTTTTCAAAACCAGCAACCATTAATAATTGCTTAAATAATTGAGGTGATTGTGGTAAGGCATAAAATTCACCTTCATGTACACGTGAAGGAACTAAATAGTCTCGAGCACCCTCTGGCGTTGATTTTGTTAAAATTGGTGTTTCAACTTCTAAGAATCCTTCATTTTGTAGGAAGTTACGAATTGTACGTGTCACATCAGAACGCATTTTGAAAGTATCGAACATTACGGGACGACGTAAGTCTAGATAACGATATTTTAAACGTAAATCTTCTGATACATCTGTACGATCTTCGATTTGGAATGGCGTTGTTTTTGCCGTATTAATTACGACTAATTTTGTTGCTTCCACTTCAATTTTACCGTTTGGTACATTCGGGTTGATTTGATCCTCTGTACGAAGGATGACTGTGCCTTCCACTCCGATCACATATTCACTACGCACTTTATCCGCTAATGCGTGTGCTTCTGCAACATCTGGACTAAACACAACTTGCGTAATACCTGTACGGTCACGCAAATCAATAAAAATTAAACCACCAAGGTCACGACGACGCTGTACCCAACCTTTTAATACGACTTTTTCGCCTTGTAACGCTTCTGACAGCTCGTTACTAGCATGTGTTCTTGTAGCCATTGTTAAATTCCTCCAAAATATCTTCAATTTATGTAGCATTTCCTAGAAATGCCCTCTGTCTATTTTTAAGCTTTTTGTGTTAAATAGTTCACTAGCTCTGAGAACGCCACTTTGTGCTGCTCCCCAGATTCCATATGTTTTACAGCCGCTGCTTGCTCTTCAAGTTCTGTTTCGCCAAGAACAAGCGTATATTTTGCACCTAGTCGATCCGCTGATTTCATTTGAGCTTTCATTTTACGGTCTAAATAATCCATCTCTGTCGCAAGTCCCTTCGCTCGGAAAGTGCTTGTCAGCTCAACAGCCTTTTGCTTCGCTTCATCGCCCATTGCAATAATGTAAACATCTAGCCCTGAAGCTGTGTCTAATTCAACACCCTCCGCTTCAAGTGCCAGCAACAAACGCTCAATACTTAATGCAAAACCTATACCTGGTACATCTGGACCGCCAATTTCTTGCACTAATCCATTGTAGCGTCCACCACCACATAATGTTGTAATAGCACCAAAGCCTGATGCTGTGGACATAATTTCAAAGGTTGTGTGATTATAATAATCAAGTCCTCGTACAAGATTTGGATCGACCTCATATGAAATACCCAATGTATCTAAGTACGATTTCACTTGATCGAAATAAGCAGCTGACTCTTCTGTTAAGAAATCAGTTAACGCTGGAGCCGTTTGCATTAATGGATGCTCACGATCTACCTTACAATCTAAAATTCGCAATGGATTCTTTTGTAAACGATTTTGACAGTCTGAGCAAAATTCATGAATATGTGGCTCAAAATGCTGTAATAAAGCAGTACGATGTGTATCACGTGTTTCTTTATCGCCAAGAGAATTAATCACTAATTTTAAATCCTTTAAACCCGCTGATTCGTAGACGTCCATAGCAAGAGCAATGACTTCTGCATCAATCGCAGGATCTGCTGAACCAATTGCTTCTACCCCAAACTGTACAAATTGACGATAACGACCAGCCTGTTGGCGCTCATAGCGGAACATTGGTCCTAAATAAGAAAGCTTAACTGGCTGATCAGGAGCACCAAACATTTTATGCTCCACATAGGCACGTACGACACCAGCCGTATTTTCTGGACGTAGTGTTAATGAACGCCCTCCACGATCTTCAAATGTATACATTTCCTTTTGTACAACATCAGTTGTTTCCCCAACACCACGTGCAAATAGATCCGTTTGCTCGAAAATTGGTGTGCGAATTTCGTTATAGCGATAAACACGACAAATATCACGAATAATCGCTTCAACTTTTTGCCATTTTTCAGATTGACCTGGCAAAATATCTTGTGTCCCTCGTGGCACTTTAAAACTCATGTAATTCCCTCCTATATTGATTGCTTATGATAGAGCAGCTGTAGTCCCACTTTGAGCGAATGCATGCTTTGGTTGAGCAAATTTTTGTCCGGTTGGAGCGGGTTACAGCCTTGATGAGCGCTTTTCATACTAATTAGAGCGCCTTCCCCTCTTTTCTGAGCAAAAACAACAATCCCTCTTAAAAAACTCATTACTTTTTGAACAACAAAAAAGCCCTCGTCCCTTGCAATAGCAAGGGACGAGAGCTGTATAAGCTTCCGCGGTTCCACCCTAGTTGACACAAATGATTACATGTGTCCTCCTCTTAATCGGATAACGGCCGATTCCGTTTTTTCCTACTAGGCACTGCTTTTCAGAAAAAAGCCTCTCAAGTGTTATTCACGTGATACATTTTTGTAGGAAAGATTGCAGCCTAAGTCTTTCCCTCTCTTTTCCAATAGTGGTATACGCTACTTGCTTGGTCATAAGCGATTAATCATTTTTCGATTACCCTTTATGTTAGTCACTAGCTAAAGCAATGTCAACTATTTTTGTATTTTTCATCAGTCTATGTTGAAAATAACTAATTCTGTTACCATTTTACCACGAATTTTATGATAAAAGCATGGTAAAATAGCACAAGGAATAGGAGGAATCTGATGAGGACAAAAATTTTACATAGTATAATCATCTTCGTACTAATGGTAACGATGGCGATGCCAAATAAGAACTTTGTTCAAAGAGCTTCCGCTGACACCAGTGATCTAAAAGTCGCTGGAACGATTCTTCATTTGCGAGAGGGTCCTGGATTGTCTTATCCCATTATTACGACTTTAGAAGAAGGTGACCCTTTAACCTCAATCGGTCGAGAAGGTGATTGGTACCAAGTCAAAGCAGGCAATTACGAAGGATGGGTTGCCTCTTGGCTGACAGCACCTACTAATGCTAAACAAGTGATCGACAAAACCGTCATTTCACAAGTTGACCGTTTAAATATTCGAACAGAACCAGATATCTCTTCAGCTGTTCTTGGTCAACTTTCAACTGGTAACCAAGCAAACCTCGTTGAAGAAAATGGAGAATGGGCAAAAATCGATTGGAATGGACTAACAGGATGGGTGTCGAAGGATTATGTCACGATCAACGATAACCCTAAAAAAGAAACAGAACCCAAAGAAGATGCTGTAGAAGTAACCACTACAACCACGGCACCCGCTAACAAAGATACAACCTTCACCATTTTAGTGGACACCCTTAATGTTCGTAAGAAGCCAGATTTGAATGCTAAAAAAATCGGCACAGCAACAAAAGGACAAGCCTTTAAAGTCCTCGCACATGAGCATAATTGGGTACAAATTCAGTACAATGATAAAAAAGTAGGTTGGGTCTATAGTTTTTACGGTACATTCTCTAATAAAGTAAAAAGTACCTCAAAAACATCAACTTCCAAAGAGTTAGAGTCTGTTACGATTATTTATAATGGGACAAACCTACGAACGGATGCCTCAACAGCAGCAGAAGTGGTTGAACGTGTAGATGCTGGTGTAAATTACCCGATAGTAGGCGTTAAAAATGATTTTTATGAAATACAAATAGACGACGAAAAAACAGCTTTTGTCGCGAACTGGGTGGTCACAACAAGTTCCAATAAAGCGACAAGTCCACAGAAAGAAAAGGAAGAGCCTCGCAAAAAAGGTACTTTAACTGGATTAACAATCGTTGTTGATGCTGGTCACGGTGGAAATGATCATGGCACAACTGGTCAACGAGGTACAGAGGAAAAGGGCATTACGTTAAAAACGGCTACTTTGCTTGCTTCCAAGTTAAGTGCTGCTGGCGCAAACGTTGTCATGACGAGAGAATCGGATGAATATGTGGCATTGCGTAAGCGTGTATCGATTGCCCATCAATATGAGGCAGATGCCTTTATTAGCCTTCATTATGATGCGACAGATGATAGCTCCATTAACGGCTTCACATCCTATTATATGAATAGCAATCAAAAAGGGCTTGCTGAAGCAATTCATGATGGTCTTTCCAGTAAACTAGATTTAAGAGACCGTGGTACACAACAAGGGAATTATTTAGTTTTACGAGAGAATCGTCAAAAGGCCGTCCTTATTGAGTTAGGCTTTTTAAGTAATTCCAGTGAGGAGCGCGTCATTACAACAGCTAAATTCCGTGAACAAGCGACTCTTGGTATTTATCAGGGAATTCTCAACTACTTTAATGAACAAGAAGAATAAGCAAAAAAGCTGCGGATGATGATAACATCCACAGCTTTTTTATATTTAAGATATTCCTAATGCTACCGCAGCAATTAGCGCCAGACAGGCAATCAATGCCCACCCAAGAATCATCTTCCAGATAAACTTAATCCACTTTTCATATGGGATACCTGCAACAGCTAAATACGCCATTAATGCAGACGAAGTAGGAATAATAGAGTTCGTTAAGGAATCCCCATATTGGAAGGCTAAAACAGCCACTTGTCGCTCTAATCCTAGTAAATCAGTGATTGGAATCATAATCGGCATTGTTGCAGCTGCCTGTCCACTACCAGATGAAATAAATAAATTCAAAAGAGCTTGGATAAATAACATGCCGATTGCACTGATAGCATGTGGCAAATGTCCAATTGTTTCTGATGCTGCATAAACGATTGTATCAATAATTTTCCCCTGCTCTAAAACAACTGTAATAGCACGGGCAAAACCTACAATTAAAGCACCAAATGTTACTGCCTTGGCTCCCTCAATAAAGGAATCAAAGATAGTAGCAGGTTTTAAACCACCAATTAATCCTGCAATTAACCCCATAATTAAAAAGGATGCAGTTAGCTGCGTTAAGAACCAGCCCCAGTTAAAGACACCATAAATATTAAAGCCAATCCCACAAGCCATGACAATAAATACGAATTTATGCTTGCCTGTTAATGCAGGGATGTCAATCGCTGAAACATTGGATTTAGCTTTTTGCTCAATATCGTAAATAACGCTTGCTTGAGGATTCTTTTTCACCTTAAAAGCATAGCGAGATACATAGAAAATAGCAAAACCTAATACAAAAACATAGACAACAGCACGGAAGCCAATCCCTGAGAATAATGGCACATCCGCTAATGATTGTGCTACACCTACCGTAAAGGGATTAAGCATTCCTCCAAAAAATCCACTGGCGGCACCAAGTGTAATCATGGCTGTTCCTGTTACAGCATCAAAGCCCATCGCGCGTGCAATGGCCACACCAATTGGTACGAAAATAATAGTTTCTTCCGCCATCCCCATTGTAAAACCACCAACAGAGAATAAAATCATCGATAAAGGAATCAGTAATTTCTCTTTGCCCTCTAAAGCTTTTACTCCTTTATAAACACCAGCCTCAATAGCACCTGTAGAACGAATAATACCAAATACACCACTGACTAAAAAAATGTAGAAAATAATTTGAGCCCCTTTTTCGAGACCCATTGGAACCGCTGTAAACATTTCAAAAAAGGAAACTGGCTCACTCTCAATATGATGATAGCTTCCATCTACAACGAGCATTCGCCCTTCTTCATCCTCTACACGTTCAAACTCACCCGCTGGTATAATATAGCTTGCAATACCTGCTAAAAAAATAATAGCAAAAATAATCGTATATGTATGAGGTACTTTCAACCAGCTTTTCTTCTTGACCCCCTGTTCATTTTCCATTAAATCACGCTCCTTTTTCTGATTTAGACATTAGCAGTATATTGTCGCTATTTGTCGCTAATTGAAAATAAATATACATGAGTTTAAATTTATTGTAAAGTATTAATTTTCTATTATTTCTGAAAGCACACGCTATCTTTCCTAATTAAACCTCTTGTTCCTCTTCTATAAACATGGAAAATTTTATACACATACTCAAATAATAATGGGCATTTTCAACATTATTTTTTGTTTTCCAAAATAATAATTTCATCGTATATGACGAATTGTTTTTATTAAGGCAGGAGCAATATGCAGCGGTGTTAGAAATGATAAAGTTTGTATGGATTGTCCTTAAATGCTTTTTATTCATGAACTTCATAAAGATCCCCTTATTACTGGGATGAAAGACATCAAAGGTTGTAAGTAGAATGGAAATCGTAGGTTAACTATCCATGAGGAATCAAATGGACTTTCTTACATATCGTTTATATTTTTTTAAAAAAATAATATTCAAAGAGTAGAAACTGTTTTAATAGTTTTTATCTCTTCGAAATAAATTTGCTATTTAGGTATTTTTATTTGCCCTAAACAAATAAAAAAACCTTCTATCATTTATTATGATTTGAAGGTTCATATTTTCTCATTTTTTTGTAGTTTCCAATGTAACCCATACAATTTCCTCCATCCGAATGAAGAAAGGCGTACGATTTTTCTCAAGAACCATATGGTCAGGTAGTATGGATAATAAAATACCTTGTTGAATATTTTTTTCTGTTTGCACAACTACTGCCTGACCAATCATCATGTTAAGAGTTTCGTATAAATATGGATTTGTTATACTTCTCGTCTGCGTCATGTTTAAGACACTCCTTCCTATAAAACTAACCATACTCTTTAGTATATGAAGGAATTATAGGAAATGTTCCATTATTTTGACTCTAGAAGAATTGTGACTGGACCATCATTAATTAGTGCTACATCCATCATGGCACCAAAAATACCTGTTTCCACATGTAAGCCCTGCTCGCGTAAAGCTTGATTAAAAGCCTCCCACAGTGGCTCAGCTGCTTCTGGTCTAGCTGCATTGATAAAACTTGGACGATTCCCTTTTTTTGCATCCCCATACAATGTAAATTGTGAGACGGATAAAATAGCGCCCCCATGCTCTAAGATCGAATGATTCATTTTTCCATCTGCATCTTCCCAGAGACGTAAATTGGCTACTTTTTTTGCTAAATAGGCAACATCCTCTTGTGTGTCTTCATGTGTGATTCCCACTAAAAGAACATAGCCGTGATCAATGGCTCCTGTAACAGTTCCGTCCACTGTTACAGAGGCAGCTTTACTGCGCTGTAATACTACTTTCATGTACTAAACCCCAATTCTATATTGCCTATCAATTAGTTAATGACACGTTGCACCGAATAAATATCAGGTGTTTGTTTAATTCGCTCAACTACTTTATGCAAATGTGAAATATTCGAAATAGAAATTGTTAAATGAATTGTTGCCATTTTATCACGGTCAGCACGACCACTTACTGCTAAAATATTCGTTTTCGTTTCACTAACAATTTGCATGATTTCATTTAAAATGCCAGGTCTATCAAAAGCTGAAACCTCAATATCAACAGGGTATTCCTTTTTCTCAGGAATGACACCATGCTCCCATTCTACTTCAATTAAGCGCTCCTGCTCATCCTCAATTTGAATATTTGGACAGTCCTCACGATGGACAGAAACACCTCTACCCTTCGTAATAAAACCTACAATATCATCACCAGGAACGGGCGTACAGCAGCGAGAAAGTCGAATGAGCATATTATCAATACCCTTTACAATAACACCCGATTCCGTACGTTTTTGTGGAATTGGATTTTTCATTTTTTGTTCAATTTTCTCTAGTGCTTCTTCCTGCTCACGTTCTTTACGACGTTTTTCAGCTAAACGATTTACGACCTGTTGCGCAGTAATCCCATTCACACCAACTGCAGCATACAAATCTTCTTCATTCGTATAGTTAAATTTGTCGCATACCCGTTTTAGGTTTTCGGAGGACATCGTTTCCTTTAAATCGAAATCCTGAGCACGGATTTCTTTTTCAATCATTTCTTTACCTTTGACAATATTTTCTTCACGCAGGTGTCGTTTAAAGAATTGCTTTATCTTATTCTTCGCCTGCGAGGATTGAGCTATTTTTAGCCAATCGCGACTCGGACCAAAGGATTGTTTAGAAGTTAAAATTTCAATGATATCGCCCGTTTTTAATGGTGTATCAAGCGGTACCATCTTCCCATTGATTTTCGCTCCAATCGTACGATTTCCCACTTCGGAATGAACACGGTAGGCAAAATCAATAGGAACAGAACCTGCTGGCAATTCAATGACATCACCTTCAGGTGTAAAGACATAAACCATATCAGAAAATAAATCAAATTTTAAGGATTCCATAAATTCTTCTGCGTTGGAAGATTCATTTTGAAATTCTAAAATTTCACGGAACCACGTTAATTTTTGGTCAACATTCTGCTTTTGATGATCAACGTTTTTGCCTTCTTTATATGCCCAGTGCGCCGCAATCCCGTACTCTGCAATTTTGTGCATTTCCTTTGTACGAATCTGTACCTCCAACGGATCACCATATGGTCCAATAACAGTCGTGTGTAGGGACTGGTACAGGTTTTGTTTTGGCATAGCAATATAGTCTTTAAAGCGTCCTGGCATTGGTTTCCAAAGTGTATGCACAATCCCTAATACGGCATAGCAATCTTTAATACTATCGACAAGAACACGAATGGCTAATAAATCATAAATTTCATTAAACTGTTTCTTTTGTAACACCATTTTTCGATAGATACTGTAAATATGTTTTGGTCGACCATAGACATCTGCGTCAATTTCAACCTCATTCAGTTGTGATTTCATCTCAGCCATCACATTTTCTAAATAAGCTTCACGTTCATCACGTTTTTTCTTCATCAGACTGACAATACGATAATATTGTTGTGGGTTTAAATAGCGCAGTGCTGTGTCTTCAAGCTCCCATTTTACAGTCGAAATTCCAAGACGATGAGCAAGTGGTGCAAAAATCTCGAGCGTCTCTTTTGAAATGCGTCGTTGCTTTTCAGCAGGTAAATGCTTTAACGTACGCATATTATGAAGACGGTCTGCTAGCTTAATGAGGATGACACGAATATCTTGCGCCATAGCCACAAACATTTTCCGATGATTTTCTGCCTGCTGCGCCTCTTTAGATAAATATTTAATTTTCCCTAGTTTGGTAACACCATCAACAAGAACGGCCACCTCTTCGCCAAATTCACGTACCAAATCATCCCGTGTAAAATCCGTATCTTCGACAACATCATGTAAAAAACCTGCCGCTACAGTTTCTGGGTCCATTTGTAATTCAGCTAGAATACCTGCTACTTGTACTGGGTGAATAATATACGGTTCACCAGAGCTACGGAATTGCTCAATATGGGCATCCCTTGCTAATTCATATGCTTTTTTCACGAATGCGACATTTTCATCATTCATGTAGGATTTGACTAACTCAAAAACGTCCTCAGGAGTCAAAATTTGCTCTTTCGCCATAACATGTCCACCTTGCTCGTCAAATTTTTCAGATTAGATATAAACTTAATTGTATAAAATATTGTGGTCTATTGTAAAGAGACTGTATCATTTAGTTTAGTTAATCTCGTGAACAGTTCGAAAAATGGAAAAAATATTCTTCTTTTTAATAAAAAAGACCCTCTGCGACTTCACGTCACAAAGAGTCCTTGTTTCGACAAATTGATTAATGTAATTGATTGTAAGCTACAGCAATTTTCGCGCCGACTACTGCATTGTTTTTCACTAATGCAATGTTGGCATCAAGACTTTTACCTTCTGTTAATTCTTTAACTTTGCCAAGTAAGAATGGTGTAACATTTTTACCTTGAATGCCATTCTCTTCAGCTTCAACTAAAGCTTTTTCAATAATGTTTGTAATAAATGCATGCTCTAATGCTTCAGACTCAGGAATTGGATTTGCGATGACAGCGCCACCTTTTAAGCCTAATTGCCATTTCGCAGATAGCATTGCTGCAATTTCTTCTGGCGTATCTAATTGGAAGTTTACATCAAATCCACTTTGACGTGTGTAGAATGCTGGTAATTCATTCGTACCATAACCAACCACTGGCACACCTTTTGTTTCAAGATATTCTAATGTAAGACCGATGTCTAAAATAGATTTTGCACCCGCACAGATAACGGCAACATTTGTTTGTGCTAATTCTTCTAAATCAGCAGAGACATCCATTGTTGTTTCCGCACCACGGTGTACACCACCAATACCACCTGTAACAAAGATTTCAATACCTGCAAGCTCTGCACAGATCATTGTCGCTGCAACTGTTGTAGCACCTAATTTTTTCGTTGCTAGTAAGTAGCCTAAGTCACGACGTGAAGCTTTTGCAACACCTTGAGCATTACCGAACATTTCTAGTTCTTCATCTGATAGACCAATTTTAATTTTCCCATCAATTAATGCAATTGTTGCTGGGACTGCACCATTATCGCGAATAATTTGCTCAACTTCACGCGCAGTTTGCACGTTTTGTG
The DNA here is from genome assembly GCF_001043675.1 of Lysinibacillus sp. LK3. Lineage (NCBI taxonomy): Bacteria > Bacillati > Bacillota > Bacilli > Caryophanales > Bacillaceae > Lysinibacillus > Lysinibacillus sp. LK3. Next base: position 16,996 of record NZ_LDUJ01000014.1, on the reverse strand, counting down.
GGTATGGCATACCGTGTGAAATAATTGTTGATTCTAACGCAACGATTGGTAGACCTTTTGCTTGTCCTGCTTTTACTTCTTCTGATAATACGATGAATTCTTTCATGTTGTTATTCCTCCATTTCATTTTTCAACAAATCTACTGATAATTCAGGTCTTACTGTATAAGGAGATGCCAATGTATTTTTTGCATTGGTTAATCCAGCATCAATACATGTCTCAAAAGATTGTCCAGTCAGCCAACTGTGAATAACAGCGCTGACAAAGGCATCTCCTGCTCCTGTCACATCTTCAATTTTGTCAATCACTTTAGCGGCAACATGACAAGGGGCAATCGTTGTAGATGCTGCATAAACGCCCTTGCTACCAGCCGTGATAATGACATGCTCCGCACCTAATTGTAGGAGCTGTTGTAAAGCTTTTTCATAATGGGTAGCGTTTTCAATTTTATGTCCAACAATCGTTTCCGCTTCATCTGTGTTACAAATAAACCAAGTTACGCCTTGTAATGTTTCAGGTAGTCGATTCATTTTTGGCGAAGATACTGGCACAATGACAAGTGGAATATCACGAGCAAGGGCTACTTGCTGGATATACGCCACTGTTTCTTTTGGACAGTTTAAATCCAAAATAAAACAGCCCGCGTTTACAAGCATTGTTTCATGTTTTTTCAACAAGCTCGGTAACAGAAGGTCGTAAACTTCCATATTTGCTACAGCTAGTGCTAGCTCACCTTGTTCATCCATGATGGCAGTATAAGAACCTGTGGAAGCCTCTGCAAGCTGCTCTACATAACGTAGATTCATAAAGGATTCCGAAGCCTCTTGGATCACTTGCCAATCAGCATCCTTACCTGCCGTTGTCAGTAACGTCACTTGGTGGTTTAATCTGCCTAAGTTTTCAGCAATATTTCGACCAACACCACCTACACTAAAGGAAGAACTGGCAGGGTTAGATGTTCCAAATTGAACATTGCCCTTGACATGGAATTTGCGGTCTAAATTAGCTCCACCGATGCAAATAATTTCATTTTCTTCGGGTAATATATAAGCACGACCTACAATTTTTCCTTGCTTCGTTAAACTAGACACTAAATTAGCAAGCACAGGACGCGACAGATTCATTACATCTGCCATTTCTTGCTGAGACATAAACGGATTCTGGCGAATTAAAGCAAGCACCGCCTGTTCTCTTTCATTCATAGCATCACCTTTTATTATATTTGTTTATATTATAAACTTTTGTTTGTGTTATGTCAAAAGATTCTTTATTAAAAAAGTTGAACCTCATCTTACTGAGGTTCAACTTTTTTTGTTTATGCTTGCTGAGGTGTTTGTTTTTTAACAATGATGACGAATAAACTGGCCATTGCACAAAACATTCCTGCAAGGAAAAAAGCCCATGTATAAGAGTTAAAAAATTTATAAATTAACCCTCCACCATACGCAGCAACCGCCGCTCCTGCTTGATGGGAAGCAAATATCCACCCATAGATAATACTGCTTTTTTGCATACCAAAAATTTGTCGTGTAATACTGATGGTCGGTGGCACTGTAGCAATCCAATCTAGTCCGTAAAAGATCGTGAAAATCGTTAATAAAACAAATGATCCTTGTGCAAGTGCATAAGGGAGCAATAATAGAGATGCGCCTCTTAACAGGTAATACCAAAACAATAACCACCGATTATCGAAGCGATCAGATAACCAGCCAGACGCAGTTGTACCTAATAAATTAAAAATGCCCATAAAAGAAAGGAATGATGCGGCAGTGACTAAAGGAACGCCAAAGCTAATACAATAAGAAACAAAATGAGTACCAATTAATCCGCTTGTCGATAGCCCACAAATAAAAAAGCTACCTGCTAAGAGCCAAAATGCTTTAACCTTAATCGCCTCAAATAAACCTTTAAAAGCCATAGCTATTGGATTCTTCTTTTGCTGTATTTGTTGTTCCTCTATAGCCTCCTCTTGTCCATAAGGAGTTAACCCCATATCCTGAGGTCTATTTTTTATAAAAAGCGCAATCATGAAAAACATTATGATACTAAGGAGTAGCATTAATGTGATAGCCCATCGCCAAGAATAGTGTTCAATAATGATAGCTAGAACTGGTAATAAAATTAACTGGCCCGTGGCTGTACTTGCCGTTAAAATACCAACCGCTAATCCTCTGCGTTTTACAAACCAATGATTCGCAACATATGGACTAAGGACAGTTAAAAAAAGACTTGCTCCAAGACCAATAATGCCCCCCCAAATAACGATTAGCTGCCAGGATTCACTCATCAAAAATGTTAAAGTCATTCCTAATACTAAAGTTGCCATAGCACCTAGCATCATTTTCTTTAAGCCAATGACTTCAAGTAATGCAGCCATAAATGGTCCAGATATGCCATATAAAAACAAACTTACAGCAAAGGCTAAAGCAATGGTTGAACGATCCCAGTGAAATTCTTTTTCAAGAGGGTCGATAAACACGCCAGATGATGACATTGTAATTCCTGCGACAATTATCGAGAAAAATGTGACGATTAAAATAAACCAACTATAATGAACACGCTTCACCTCAACACCTTCTTTTCTTTGATAGACTACAAAACATGTATATACATGTTTAAGTCCGCTTATTTCATTTATATGTATATACATGTATAATCATAGTAATCGTTCATAAAGCTGTCAAGAAGTAATTTCTAGTTATTGGGTGTATACTTATAATTAGTAGAATCCCCTTAAAGGAGTACTGTCGATGAAGAATCAACTTAAAAATATTGATTATACACAAATTTGTGTTTGTGCAAACCTTAGAAAAAAAACAAGGGTTGTCACACAATTATATGATAAGCTGCTACAGCCTACAGGTTTAAAAGTTACACAATATTCAATGCTTGCACATATCGACCTTCAACAAGCTGTCTCAATCAGCCGTTTAGGTGAAATTTTACAACTGGATCAAACCACTATAACACGTAATATTAATCTATTAAAGCAACATGGCTATGTTGAGTTAAAGCGAGATATCAATGATGCTCGTACCAAAAAAATAACGCTCACTGAAAAAGGTTTAGAAAAGCTGCATGAAGCAGCACCTATTTGGCAAGGCATTCAAGATAGAATTATCGAGGATATTGGAACCGAAAAATACGCAGATTTCTACGATACCTTGCGAACAATGCAAAAAATTATTCAAGCCTATGACGAAGTATAAAAAAAGCGCCCACAGTATAGGGCGCTTTTTGCCATGCTCTTAATATTGAATAAGTGTTTTAATATTTAAATCGCCAAGCTTTTCGCGACCATTTAATTCTAGAAGTTCAATCAGGAATGCACAGCCTACTACCTGACCACCTAATTGTTCTACTAAACGAACCGTTGCTTCAACTGTACCACCAGTCGCTAGTAAATCGTCACAGATTAAAACTTTTTGACCAGGCTTAATTGCATCATGATGCATTGTTAACGTATCTTTACCATATTCAAGACCGTAGTCTGCACTAATTACCTCACGTGGTAATTTACCAGGTTTACGAACAGGGGCAAAGCCGATTTCAAGTGCATAGGCAACTGGACAACCGATAATAAAACCACGTGCCTCAGGGCCAACAATAATTTCAGCGCCCACTTCTTTTGCATATTCTACGATTTGGTCTGTTGCATATTTGTATGCAGGACCATTATCCATAATTGTTGTAATATCTCTGAAGGTAATGCCCTCTTTCGGCCAATTTTCAACCGTTGTAACGTATTGCTTTAAATCCATGTTATTGCTCCTCCTACGAAACGTTATTCGTCCGCTGATGTTAAACGTTCATCAAACCATTGTTTTAATTCTATATAAGGAGCATAGACAAGCTTTTGCTCCATTTCAATCTGTTCTGAACGTTGTTTGTAAGACGGTGCCTCTGTTAGTGCTTGTTTTGGAGCATTCACGTTGACAGTCGTCAGTCCACTCTCCATTTTAACAAAATCAAGCTCAAAAAACACCTGTGTCATAAATTTTAGTGTATCTAATGGCCACCCCGTATGCTTCGCTAAATCTGCGATATGCATATCAAGCGGAAAGGCTGGTCGATTTTTCAAGAACTTATAATACCAAGCAAATTGCTCACGAGTAGGTAGACCACTGAAGTATTGCGAGTCAGGCATATAAAAATGAGCATAAATACGTGAAGGGGCTGTCTTCTGTAAAACGTCCTCTAGCTTTTGAACATTGTGTGGCAAGTCTAATAGCACGATGTAATCACTTTGTTCAATATTTGAAAGGGCTGGGTCAACCAGTGTAATAGGTGCACCGATTAATGATTGATAATAGGTCATCGTTTCTGGACGAAAGGCGATAAACCGGGCCACGTCCTTCGGTACCGTATTCAGCCATCGAGCTGTTTGACGGATACCACGAATATCAAATAACTGCCATTCTGTAGTTTGGACATCCTCGATCATAAATTGGGCTTTTTTACGTCCCTGCCATTCGTTAATTTGCAAATCGCCTATAAAGGAAACTTTGATGCCATACGTTAATTCATCATGTAAATGCCCTTTGTTAAAACCAACACTATCCAATTTATCATAGCCGTTTGTTATTTCCATTTTAATATGATTCTCGCCCGCTCCAATTTTACGCATGGAGGCGATTTCTACATCCTCTAGCACATACACAGGCTTAGGGAAATCTGTGCCAAATGGTCCTAGTGTTGAAATTTCCTCAATAGCATCCGCTGAAATTTCGTCAATGCTGAGCGGTATATCAATATGCACTACAGGTGTTAATTGCTCCTCTGTTAAACAGGCTCTTGCCTGAGCATCTAAGCGAGTACGTAGTTCATCCACATGCTCTAATGATAAGGTCATACCTGCAGCCATAGGATGTCCACCAAAATGCGGTAAAATATCTCGATTTTTAGCTAGTTCATTATATAGATGAAAACCTTCAATACTTCGAGCAGAACCTTTTGCTATGCCCTTTTCGGGATCGAGTGACAGCACAATCGTTGGACGGTAATACAGTTCAACGAGACGTGAGGCTACAATTCCTACAACACCTGCGTTCCAGCCCTCGCCAGCAACAACAAGAACTAAGGAATTGCCGATTTTTTCATCTGCTTCAATCAGTGCGATGGCTTCATCTGTAATACTTTTCACAATATCTTTGCGCTCGGTATTGCAGGCATTTAGCTTTTTTGCCAATGCGGTTGCTTTAGCATTATCCTCCGCCATTAATAATTCGACACCAGGAGCTGCTTCACCTAGACGACCAACAGCATTCAATCGTGGACCAAAATAAAAGCCAATCGTTTCTTCTGTAATTTTCATCTGCTCTGTACTGGCTATGTCACACATCGCTTGTACCCATGGACTAAGGGAACGACGCATTTCTTGTATGCCCCTCTTCACGAGATAGCGATTTTCATCCACCAACGGAACCAAATCTGCTACAGTGCCAATCGCCACAAATTCTATTAGATGGCTTGGTAGTTCACCATAAAGAGCATGTGCCAGCTTAAAGGCTACCCCTACTCCTGCTAGCTCGCCAAATGGATATTGCCCTTCTGGTATTCGGGGATGAAGAATAATATCTGCTGGTGGTAGCTCCTCACCTGGCTCATGGTGATCTGTCACAATGACATCCATACCAAGCTCCTTTGCTACTCGAATAGGCTCAATACCAGATATACCATTATCTACTGTAATGATTAACTGTACACCATCTTCATAGGCCTCCCGAAATAGGGCTTCATGCGGACCATAGCCATGGATAAAACGATTCGGAATTTTAAAGGAGACGTCTGCTCCAAGATCTAGTAAAACATGTAACATAACGGTTGTGCTTGTCACACCATCCGCATCATAATCACCATACACTAAAATTTTCTCACCATTTTCTAGTGCTTGTTCAATTCGTGCTACCGCTTCAGCCATACCATGCATAAGAAATGGGTCATGGATATTTGCCTCAGTCATATTTAATAAGCTTTCTGCCTCAGCCGTTGTTTCGCAGCCTCGTGCTGCTAAAATTTTTGCTGCAATCGCAGAAAGTTGTAAGTCATTTTGTAATGCTTGTACAAGTGTTGCGTCAGGACGCTCCACCTGCCATCTTTTTTTCGATAGAATCATCTGCTCACTTCCTTACGAAAGCTATTATACCGAATTTCTATAGGTTGCGCACTATCCGTTAGATTGATAGTTTTATCCATCGATTTTTAATTTCTATTCGTCACTTTTCCATTTCTTTCATCATCAAAAAAGCCTACTCTTCTAAAGAGTAGACTTTTCTAACATACCTTTCGAGGCGGCTACTAATGCTTCCACCGTTGCCAAATCTCCTTGATGCAATGCCGTCACAATGGCACTACCGACAATTACACCATCTCCCAAAGCCCCCATCTTTTTCACTTGCTCAGGTGTTGAAATACCAAAGCCTGCAAGCACAGGGATTGGACTTGCTTGACGTAAGCTTGCAAAATGCTGTTCTAAATTATCGGCAAAACGCGATCTTGCTCCTGTGATCCCATTAACGGTCACTGCATAAACAAAACCCTGACTAGCTGCTGCGATGCGTGCTATACGCTCTGTAGGGCTTGTCAATGAGATAAGCTGTACCACATCAATGCCATATGGATTTAATGCATCACGTAACAACTCGCTCTCTTCCAATGGGACATCTGGTACAATTAATCCCTTAACTCCTCCAGCTACACAGGCTTGCGCAAAAGACTTTAAGCCATATGCTAAAACTGGATTGAAATAAGTCATGACTACGAGAGGCACTGTTATTTCATCTCTAAATGACGAGAGTGTTTGCAACACGTTTCTTAATGTCACACCAGCTTTGAGTGCACGTTCTCCTGCTCGTTCGATTGTTGGACCATCGGCAACAGGATCTGTAAAAGGAATCCCTACTTCAATAGCTGTTACCTCTAATTGCTGCAGTTTCAAAATAGTTGGCTTAATGGTCTCTAGCCCTCCGTCACCTGCCATGATATAAGGTATAAAAGCTTTATGACCTTCAGCTTTTGCCTGATCGATCGCTTGCTGTAAAGTTGTCATTTTACATCCCCCCTAGTGCTGCTCGAACTGTGTGAACATCTTTATCTCCTCGACCAGATAAGCACACAACAATGATCTGATCTTTTGCCATGGTCTTTGCAAGTTTTGCCGTATAAGCAATAGCATGAGAACTTTCAAGTGCAGGCAGTATCCCTTCTGTTCGGCTTAATAATTGTAGTGCCTCCAGTGCTTCAGCATCTGTGATGGAGTCAAATTGAGCTCGACCAATATCATGTAAATAACAATGCTCTGGTCCTTTCCCTGGATAATCTAACCCAGCTGAAATAGAATGTGCTTCTTGGACAAAGCCGTTTTCATCCTGTAATAAATACATGTAGGCGCCATGTAATACACCTAATTTTCCACCTGCGATGGCCGCAGCATGCTTCCCAGTTTCAAGACCACTTCCTGCTGCTTCAACACCGTATAAGGCAACTGATTCATCATCAACGAATGGGTGAAACATACCGATTGCATTACTGCCACCTCCAATACAGGCAACAACTGCATCAGGTAAACGCCCCTCTTTTTGCACGATTTGCCTTCTTGTTTCTACTCCAATGACACGCTGAAAGTCCCGAACAATTTTTGGGAATGGGTGAGGACCTAAGGCAGAGCCTAAAATATAGTGTGTATCCTCAACATTTGTCACCCAGTAACGTAGGGCAGCGTTCACAGCATCCTTTAATGTTTTAGAACCACTTTCCACCGATTGAACCTTTGTGCCAAGCAACTCCATACGAAAGACATTTAACTGCTGACGTTTTATATCTTCTGCTCCCATAAAAACAACACATTCTAGATTTAATAATGCACATGCAGTAGCTGTTGCCACACCATGCTGACCAGCTCCTGTTTCAGCAACGATTTTCTTTTTACCCATGCGTTTGGCTAGAAGTGCTTGCCCAATCGCATTATTAATTTTATGTGCACCTGTATGGTTTAAATCTTCACGCTTTAAATAAATCTTTGCTCCATCTAGCGCCTTCGTTAAATTTTCTGCGTAATAGAGCGGTGTTTCGCGGCCAACATAGTCTTCTAAATAATAGGACAGCTCCTCTGTAAATGCAGGGTCTAGTAATGCTTGCTCATAAGCAGCTTCTAATTCAAGCAAGGCTGTCATTAATGTTTCTGGCACAAACCGACCACCAAATTGTCCAAAACGCCCTTCTTTTGTCGGTACACTATTTGCTATTGATATTCCCATCATCTGCTCCCCCTCTTTACTGCCTGTAAAAAAGCTTGTATTTTGGTAGAATCCTTGCTTCCATCTGTTTCTACACCACTTGAAACATCCACCATAAAAGGCCCTACATCCGTAATAGCCGCTTCAATATTGTCTACATTGAGACCACCCGCTAATAGTAATTTTTCTTTGGGAATCCCTACTTGCTCAAGGAGTGTCCAATCAAAAGTGTGACCACTCCCGCCTTTAAACTCTGTACCAGGCGCGTCAAATAAATAATAATCTACCTGATAGTCGGCAGCCGCTTGAACATCCTCTTTTTCTCGTATCGATAATGCCTTTATGGCGGGATAACCTTGCTCCTGAATAAATGCTGGCGTTTCCTCCCCATGATATTGCACATAATCTAAGGGCACTCGCTCTACTGCTTCCTTTAATTCGGCTGACGTTGGATTCACAAAGACACCTATTTTTAAAACACCTTGTGGTACATGCTTCGCTAACTGTTGGGCTTGCTCAATGGATACACGGCGTTTACTCGGTGCAAAAACAAACCCTATAGCATCTGCACCAGCATGAACAGCTGTTTTGACATGTTCTTGCTCCTGTAGACCACAAATTTTGACCTTTGTCATACCGATGCCCCCTCTTTACTTACTTGCAAATCTCGTAGTGCTTGCCCCGCATCTCCACTCCTCATCAAAGCTTCACCTACCAGGACACCACTAGCCCCCATCGAGGCTACTAGCTTCGCATCGTCCTGCGTCCATATGCCGCTCTCACTAATTAATACTCGATTCTCATCAAATGGAAACACATTAGCAATTTCTCTGGTACGCTCTAGGCTTACTTCAAAGGTACGTAAATCACGATTATTAACGCCAATTAACTTTGCATCTACCGCAAGAGCGCGTTCAAGCTCTTCACAATCGTGTACTTCCACTAAAACCTCTAGGCCTAAGCCCGTTGCATAGCTATATAAATCACGTAAGGCATCGTCTGTTAAGGCTGCCACAATTAATAAAATAATGGATGCACCTGCCGCCTTGGCAAATCGAATCTGCACTCGATCAATCATAAAATCCTTACAAAGAAGTGGGGTATCTACAGCAGCAGCAACTGCTGCTAAATCTTCAAAGGAGCCTTTAAAAAATTCCTTGTCTGTTAAGACCGAAATAGCTGCTGCTCCTGCTAGTGCATAGACTTTTGCTTGAGCAACTGGGTCTGCTCCGCCAGCTATTAACCCTTTTGAAGGGGAAGCACGCTTCATTTCCGCGATGACTTGCAGTGTATGAGCTTGACACAATGATTCAATGAACGAGCGACGTGGCGTTTCTGTAAAGTTTGCTAAAGGATCTGGCTGCTCTAATAATGCACCTACCTCAATCTTTTTTTGCAGTAATATTTTATTGAGTATATTCATTACCCTACCTCCACTTCTTTAATTTGCATGCTATATGTTACAACCGCCTCTAATTTTTGTTGTGCTCTACCGCTAAAAATACTTTCCTTTGCCATAGCTACACCCTCTTTGATGGTTTCCGCTTGACCATAGCCAAATAAGCCGATGCCAGCATTTAATACTACTGTATCTAAATAAGGACTCCGTTCCCCAGCCAATATTTTTTGCATAATCACCGCATTTTCATCTGCATTGCCACCACGGATGGCCTTTAAAGGGGCCATTTGAAGACCGACATCTTCTGCGGTTAGGGAAAAGGGAATTAGATCTCCTTTATCTACTAAAACCAATGTATTTTGACCTGCTAATGAAGCCTCGTCTAAGCCTTGTGGTCCTGAGACGACAATGGCCCGCTCACGTCCAAGCATTTGTAAGACTGAGGCATATTCCATGACAAAATTCGGTCGATTAATGCCTGTAAATTGTGTGGATAATGGGACCGGATTTGTTAAAGGACCAACAAGATTAAAGATTGTCGGTTTTCCTAATGAACGGCGAACTTCACCAATTCTCTTTAATTTCGGATGAACATTCGGTGCATAAATAAAAGCGATTCCCTCTCGCTCGAGCAAATGGGCTGTTTGTGGGATGGAAATAGCTGTATGAATACCTAGTGCCTCTAGCACATCTGAGCTACCAGAGGAGGAAGAAATTTTACGGTTCCCATGCTTGGCAATTTTGACACCTGCCCCAGCTAACACGAAAGCAGAAGCTGTACTGATATTAAAAGTATGAAGACCATCTCCACCTGTACCGCAATTATCCATATAGCTACCTTCTTTTACGGCTATATCAAGAGCAAAAGATCGCATAATAGTTGCTAATGCGGCTACTTCATGTGCAGTTTCTCCCTTCGCAGCTAAAGCTGTTAAAAAGCTTGCTATTTCTTCTTTAGGAGTATCATCCCGAAATAACCATTGCGCTGCCTGTAGCATTTCTTCGTACATGAGATGTGTTCCCTGCAGTACTTTCCCTTGTAATCGTTCCATTAGTTTTGCCCCCCATTGCTCACCAGTAACTGTAAAAATGCCTGTTCTTCCTCTTGCACTTGATGTAAAACGTTTTGCACATTTGTATATTTGGTAACAGTTATTGTTGCTTGCAAATGCATGGTATCCTGTTTAACTACAATAGATTGACCTGTTAAGGCAAAATCCAAATGGCCATTAAATCCAATAAAGCCGAGAGCACCAAAATAACCAGCTGCATGCGGAAGCTCCGTTGCTGAAAGCGGGGATATGGTTGCTGCTAAAACATCCAGGGCATGAAGCATTGGTAAAAGCTTTCCTTCTACCCTAGTCGTCATGTGCAGTGCCTTTTTGGACCGCTGGATACGCATAGCCTCCATGACCTGAACAGAATCTCGGAAACAAACCGACTGTAATTCTTGCTGAATAGCCCTAACAAGAAGTGCATGTGATTGCCTAATGCTTTCATGGTTGTATAATTTACGTTCATTTTCTAGTTCTTCATTTTTTGTTTCCCCTCGCGGATATGTTCCCTCTGTAGGAGTCGCAATAACGCTTTCACCTTTTACTCGGATTAGACTTTCAGGAGAAGTACCTAACACAACATGATCCTCAAATTCAATATAATACATATAGGCTGCAGGCTTTTTTTTACGTAGCTGTCGATACAAAGCCAACGTATCACCTTGAAAATTGGCTACATTGCGGTTCGGCAAAACTACCCTTGTTATGTCATCATGTAAGTTGGCTTGCATTGTCTGTAAAACCGTTGCAAATGATTGGTTTGTTGTAGTATCAAGCGGTTGATAACGATAAGATGCTTCGTCACTGATATGCCCGTTTACTATTTGTTGAGCCAATTCTTCCAAATCAGGTTCCTGCTTTTCTGCATCTATATTTGTATGAATCAATGTCACTTCATCTGTTTGATGATCGAAGACAATAATCGTTTCATAGACATGAAAATAAGCATCAGGCAGTTCTATTTTTTTATCTACGAACATCGTTGTACCGCCAAAGCCTATATATCCAACGGCACCTCCTGAAAATGGAAATTGCGTCGTATTGGAAATACGTGGCATGAGGCGTTTAAGAAGAACAATAAGTTCCCCTTGATGCACGTATGTTTTTCCTGTTTTATAGGAAACCTCTTGGATTTCTTGGCCCACACCTTTATATGTTTTTCGTGGATTAGCACCAATGAAGGAAAATCTTCCAGCTCCTTCGTGTTGGGTAGAACTTTCCAATAAAAATTTATGTTTTCCCTGTAAACGCCTAAAAATCAAAATAGGTGTTAAAGAATCGCCATTGATCGTTTTCATTTTTGTTCTTGAACTCGTTATTTGCATAGCTATTTTGCTCCTTTTTCAAAGATTCCTTTAGCTAATGTCTAGACGAATGCTGAATGAAAATAAAAAAGCCCTCTGCAAAAAGGATTATTCCTAATTGCAGAGGACGATTATGACCGCGTTGCCACCTCATATTAGAGCATATGCTCTCACTTTTGTGCTTTACATCATGGCTATGGTAAACCATACCTTGAAAGCACCCCTATAACGTGGGGAATCACGTTCGCTTTTTTATAAGCGACTCTCATAAGTCCATTCACATAAGCTGTAAATCAGTTTACACCAGCCACTGACTCTCTTTATTACACACTTAGGCTACTACTCTTATTCAACAATTTCTCAGCTATTCTCATCTAAACTCAGCTCATCTGTTCTGTGGCTGACCTCGCTCCCGAGATCTTCTACCTTGACCGAACAAAAAGTTAGCCTTAATTCTATGCCAATCCAATACTATTGTCAATCAATTCTGACGAAAAAAGTTGAAATTCCTATTTTATCAGAGGAATCAAAAGTAGGTATATTATCCTTCTATAAAAACTTATTGGAGAATAAGATTTCCTACGATTGAAAATTCCTTGACTATTGACCATGTAAATATATCAAGTTATAGTAATTTCAGAACATCAATTTTTTCCATATAATAAAAGAAAGTAGGAAGTTTATGTCCGTTCGCAAAAAATTAAATATAGGATTCATTTCCTTAACATGTTTACTTTTTATCTCAAGCATCGTATCATTTATTCAATTTAAAACAACTCAGAATGATTTAGAAGAAGTATTAAAGCATCGGATGGTGCAAATCCAATTAACAGATAAAATCCAACAACAACTTGCTTCTCAAGGTTTATTTTTACGCTCCTATATTTTAAATAAGAAGGACGAAACAGCTAAGGCCAATTTAGATCGCTATGAAAAGTTGTTACCTGAAACAGTTCATGAACTTTCTACTATTGTTCGATCAGATTATACAAAAAATATTATGCAGCAAATCACGGAATTGCAAAAAGAGTTACTGTCAAATTCACAGAAGGCTTTACATGCGTTTAATAGTGGCAACACGGATCTAGCACTCTCAATCATCAATAATGATGTTACAAAATACAATAAGGACATTTTTAAGTTAACAACTGAATTATTAGCTTATCACGATGAACAGCTTCAAAATGTTGACCAATCTGTTAATCAAACCGTTTCACGCGCTATTATCATTGCTATTAGCCTTCTCCTTGCAAGTATTATTATTGGTTTATATTTTATGCATATGGTCAAAGCCTCCATTGTCCTGCCCCTACGCAAGGTTATTGGAGCAGCAGATACATTAGCACAAGGTGATTTAACAATTGCTGAGCTTGACCATCAATCAAAAGATGAGATCGGTACACTTGCCAATGCAGTCAATACATTAAAACAAAATCTAGCTGGTTTAATGACTAACATTCAAGATAGTGCATCCCATTTATCGGCTGTTTCAGAAGAGCTTTCTGCTAGCACTGAAGAAGTAACTGCAACTTCCGATAATATTGCTCAACGAATTCAAAATAATGTAACACATATCTCTTCTTCTGCTAGTGCCTCTCAGCAAAGTGCTGTGGCAATGGATGAAACTGCATCAGGTGTCCAACGCATTGCAGAGGCTACTCAAAGTCTTCATCACAATGCAGAAAATCTGACTCAGCTTGCCCATACAGGTGGTGCAACGATTGCAACAGCAAAAGAACAGATGAATATGATCGCACTAGCAACTTCTGATATTGCAACATTAACGCAAAAACTAAGTAAGCAATCAGAAGAAATTGGGCAAATTACAACAGTGATTACAGCAATTTCAGAACAAACAAATTTACTGGCACTAAATGCAGCTATTGAAGCAGCAAGAGCAGGAGAACATGGGAAAGGCTTTGCAGTCGTAGCGGATGAGGTACGAAAACTTGCTGAGGAATCGAATCAATCTGCCAATCAAATCGTTGCTATTACAAGAGAAATTCTAACAGATACACAAAATGTTGCAGCATCAGTAAATAATGGTTTAGCTTCTGTAAAGGATGGTGTAGCCAAAATTCATGAGGCTGGAGATGCTTTTGAATCCATTACGAAGTCAGTGCAAGCATTTACTGACCAAGTTGAAGATATATCGGCCACCTCTGAACAAATTTCAGCAAGTGCGAAAGAAGTCGCTGCCTCTGTAACTGAAATTGCAAATGGTGCGAGTATTTCAGCGAACAACTCACAAATCATTGCTGAAGCAGTAGAAGAGCAAGCTACAACTATGCAACAGGTGAATGAGGTAGCCGAGGAATTAAACAATAATGCTCAGCAGCTACAGTCGTTACTACTGCAATTTATACTTTGATGAATGAAACAAAAAGAATTTTCTGCTTTCTCATTAAATTGAACCCTATTTAACGGACAGAATAATAAAAGTATCTTTGCAAGCTAAGCTACTATTAGATGGTTCCGCCATTTTGTCGGAGCCACCTTTTTCAAATTCCATTACTAACGTGATATATTGTAGTACTCCATGTATGTATTTACCATCTGCTTTAGCTCAAATAAGTTATTTGCCGACTTACAATACGTATTTAAAATAGTAGAAAGTTCAAATGCCATGGTGTTTCAGTTAAAAAGACATTCCCATGCTCTTCTTGTTGAAATGCGCATGCTAAAGTAGTTGGGTACTATATAATGCTCTTATATTAACTGATACACGGGTGTTTCAGCTGCTATAGCTTAACTTCTGTACAAGATTGGGTTTCTGAAATTTATGATACAAGAAATGCTTTCAATTCTATTACAAAATTAGTTATATCATTACAGAGAAAATTGAAGAAATTTCAGCAAGTGCTGAGTAACAACAGGCTTCTGTCAATAAAATGGAAGTATCTCTAATAAAACGCAGTCGTTGAAGGATCGAATGATACTGTTCAACAACTGCAAGTTTTACTTTAGGAGTTTAAACATAATTACTATTTTTTATCATAAATGAACATTTAAAAGGATTAAAGATTATAAATGAGATACTAAGTAAGACAAATTTTCATACCTAAATTATGTAGGAATAAAAATATAGAGGCATTCATGCCAACTATCTAGTCATTGCCTTTTTGACATACTTCCCCAAAATTTATAGCTAGTTATACCAATCACTTTGTGATTTAAACATACTAGCATATTCCCCTCTTAACGCCATTAACTCACTATGATTACCTTGTTCTATAAGTCTCCCATTATCTAAAACTATAATTCGGTCTACCTCTTTACAAATCCCTAATCTATGAGTAATGAATATAGAAGTTTTATCTTTTGTAGATTTAATAAACTTACTCAAAATATCTGATTCAGCAATTGGATCTAGAGCTGCAGTAGGTTCGTCTAAAATAATAATCTCAGAGTCTTTAAACAATGCTCTTGTTAAACCAATCTTTTGCCACTGACCTCCAGATAACTCTTGGCCCCCTGAATAGGCAGTCCCTAATTCAGTTTCATAACCGTGAATTAATTTTTCTATTAACGAATCAATATCTGTTTCCTTAACTACTCTATTGATTTTATCATCATTATCAATATTTTTAATATCACTAATACATATATTTTTTCTTATAGATAACTGGTATCGTACAAAATCTTGAAAAATAGCACTTATTTTCTTCCTTAAATTTAAAGGGTTAATCTGATTAATATGTACCCCATCATAGAATATTTTTCCTTCAGTAGTATTATAAAGACCTATAATACAATTTATTAAAGTACTTTTTCCAGCTCCATTCTTACCTACAATTGCTATCTTTTCTCCACACTTTATTTCAAATGAAATATTATTTAATGTCTTTCGATTACTATGTGGATATTGGAATGATAAATTTTCTACCTTTATTTCTTTCTGGAAAATTAAAGGATTATCTAAGTAAGCACTCAATTTCTCATCCTCTTGATTAATAAAATCATAGTAATCATTAATATATATAGCCCCTTCAAAAATACTAGAAATCCCTTGGGCAACTTCACCAATCATTGATAATGAGAAAGTAATACCCTGCGAAAATATAAAATAATCCCCCATAGTTAATCGGCCATTACTAGATATATATAATATACTGCTTAAAAAAATCAGATTAGATATATCCTTTACACTATATACCCCTAAATTAGATTTAACAGCTTTCTTTTCTAAATTAAATTGCTCTGTATTATTTTTCCAAAGTAACTTTTCCCACAACGAACTCAAATATTCATCATGTTTCGATAATCTTAATTCTTTTGCAGCATGTTTACCAATAAGAAGATTGTATAAATAACTTATTCTTCTTTGTGTAGGTGTTTGTTCATATGCCTGATTATATTTCTGTTGCCCAATTCTAATATTAACCCAGAGTGGAAGGAAAATCAGTAATATAATACTTACTGGTAATATCCAATGAAGGCTGTAAAGCATAACAAGATAACCTGTCAAAGTGATTAAATTTTTAAATATCTCTAGAATAGCAGCTAGAATGCTTGTAGCTCTTTCTCCAGCAGTTGATGCACGTTCAACTTTATTATAGGATTCATGGTCATCAAAAAAAACAAGCGGTAAGCTATTTGCTTTTTGTATTATTATTTTTTGAAGAGAAAAATCGATTTTTTGTTTCATTTTAATTTCAATTAATTTGTGAACTGATTCTGCAGACCAAGTTAATATAGATATTAGAGCCTGAATTATTAACAACAAAATACCTTTTGATATCGATCCTTTATTTTGGATAATATCGACAACTAAATTTACTACTTCTTTCATAATAGCTAAATTTAATAGCGGAGTAAAAGCTAGCATAATATAAAAAACGATATTAATAACAAATAAAATAGGAGTAGTTTTATAAATAAATTTAATTATTTTAATTAAATTTTTAAAAGTACTATAATTTTCATTCTTCATATAAAAATTTGCCTTTTTGTTTTATTGATAGTGTTTCGTCAACTAAAATCCAACTCGGATATTCATTTATA